>CAZKAO010000029.1:0-36707 GCA_964550745.1 uncultured Acetatifactor sp. | reverse complement strand
TGTTTCACAAATTAACTTCAGCGGTGGCAAGTCGCCCTTATTTTGTCTATATTGCCCACTCCCTGTGTCTTGGAAAGGAGTTTCTCAATTGTCTATAAAAAAGTTCCGCCGCTGTTTAGGATTCCGGCGTCTCATGACCGGGGCCTTTCCCTTTCTTCGTGTTATACCGGTTCATGGCGCCGTCCACGTCACCCTGCATAATCATGCGAATAGCCTGCTCCGCTTTTTCGGATGTCTCGCTTAGCACCTTTATCTCCCCGTCCGTAAAATGCCCCAGCACATAGTCCTTCAGGTCGTAGCCCTGAGGCTTATCGCTCACACCCATTCTGATTCGCATGAAATTCTCGCATCCCAGATGTAGAATAATGTTCTTCAGTCCGTTGTGTCCTCCCGCGCTGCCCTTTTTGCGAATCCTCAGCTGCCCCACGTCCAGGCTGATATCATCCGACACCACTACCAGCTGTGTCGTCACATCCACCTTGTAGTAATCCGTCACCTCCCGGATGCTCTCGCCGCTCAGATTCATATAGGTCAGAGGCTTTACCAGAATCACCTTCTGTCCGTCGATATAACCCTTGCCGATAATGGCCTTGTGCTTTCTCTCCAGCATGGCAATCTGATATTTCTTTGCAATATCATCTATGACCCTGAAACCGATATTATGTCTGGTATTTTCATATTCTCTGCCCGGATTGCCCAGGCCCGCAATGACAAACATAGTACTCCTCCTACACCGCATCTGCCCCTCCCACATCTCTCCCGGCAGATCGCTCCTGTTCATAATGCCCCAAACATTTTAATGATACTCCATAACATACCATAAGTTCAAGCAGAAGTTTCTATAGTTCCTTTTGAAATATGCCGGAAACACCTTTGTCCCCACGACAAGCGCATGAATGACTAATCCATCTCAATTTATTTACTCATGTGTTTGTCGCGCACCTGTTAATCTATGCAGCTTGCCCTCTGCCATTTGCAACTTATGCATTGACATCTTGCAGCGAAAGCAAATATAGTGTAAGAAAATATTATAAAAAATAAGGGATTAGGAATTTATATGAAAGTACAGTTTAAAAAGGAACCCTTCCTAAAAGAAGATTATGTAGAAGTGCATTTTCGGGAAGAATCCGAAGGGATAAAAACAATACATGATTTTTTTACTGCATTTCAAAGCATTACCGGTAAGAAGGAAAATGACATTCATAAGCTTCATCCAGAGAGCATTTACTATCTGGAGGTGGTAGACAGAAAACTTTTTGCATACCAGGAAAAAGAAGTTTACCAGTTGGAATACAGTCTTCAGCACTTTCTGGAATGCTTTGAAAGCTGCGGCTTTGTACGAATCGGGAAATCAACTGCCGTCAATCTCTATAAAGTGAATCAGGTCAAAGCGGATTTGAACATGAGGCTGAGACTGTTGATGGATAACGGCGAGATTTTGATTTTAAACAGAACATATAAAAAAACTTTTTTGGATGCTTTACATCATATTCGGGAGGTGTGCTATGAAAATCATTGACAGACATAATTTTTGGAGTGTTGTATGTATCGTCTTTACACTACTGCTGCTTGGTAAAATCCTATTGGAACTGGTCGTACAAGAAGTTTTCGGCAACTACCAGGTAAACATACTGCTTATGTTTGGGCTTTCCCTTGTGGCAACATATGTATTATCGCAGTATTATCGTTTTCAGAAATACCCACTGTTAGTCGTCATCCTAGGACAGTATATATTGCTGATTGGCATTGTTATGCTGATAACATGGATAGGCGGATGGTTCAATGAGCTTTCCGAAAATGCTTATCGGGACATGTTTTTGTCCTTTACAGTTCCGTATGTCATAGGAGTCATCATCTATTATGTGGCGGTTTTTCATGAGATTAAATCTGCCAATCGCACACTGAAAGAGATCAAAAAACCTTAAAATAGAGTGGAAAGGAAACGGAAAACATGACGGAAAAGAAAGAGAACAGGAAAGAAAAAGTAACAGGCGGAGATTACCTGTCACTGGGATTATATGCTTTTGCGGGACTTGGCATGGAAGTGCTTTATGCTTATTTGCTGGAGCCTGTATTATATGGCGCGCCTATGCAGGACTGGTCAAATATACAGATTATTGTACATTGGATTCTGACTTGTATTACATGGGGAATATTTGCTTTTATTTTGATTCAGAAATCCGGCAAAAAATATGGTTTTTCTTTGCTGGAGAAAAGAAAGCCAATCGGGTTATGGCAGCTGGGTTTATGCGCTTTGTTCATCCTGCTTGCTTTTATTGTTGATTATATAGAATGGGGCGGGTTCAAAGTGCATTTGGAGTATGTGAATAAGGGATTTCTTCTTTTTGCCTTCCAATACTTATATTATGCTTTCGAAACGATACTTTTTCTGCTGATCATTGTATTCGGGCAGAAAGCCTGTGAAGTATGGTTCCACAAAGAAAAATTTCCCTATGGCGGGATTATTTGTGGTCTGACTTGGGGACTAGCACATATTTTTACCAAGAATCTGTTGACAGGATTATTAGGGATAGTTTTGGGATTTGCAATGGGAAGCGTCTATCTGCTGGTTAACCGAGACTTGAAGAAGGCCTATGTTGTTCTGTTTCTCATGTTTGTGCTGTAGTGAATATGGGAATGGAAACTCCGGCAGGTTGATTAGCCATTCATGCGTTTGTCGTGTTTCGTCCCCTCTTTTAGCATAAAAATAATGTACACTGATAAAATACAAGACAATCTTGGGGAGGTATTTGAGAAAATGCCCCGAAAGAAATCAATGCTGCATTTGGAAAAAATATTATCATTGTAAGTATAATCGGCGGAGTAGTCTGTGCAATACAAATTATCATGATGATATGTACCGTGATTCCCACCGAAATTGCACTCAAAAAGCTGCCACATCTCTGCAGCAGCTTTTTGAGTGTGATTCATTTTCATATAAATTATTCTTCCTCACCATCCGGCTCAGCCAGCGCCTTCTCATAACTGTCCAAAATCACACTCTGGATATGTTCCCTGGTGGCCGAATTAATCGGATGTGCAATGTCGCGATGCTCTCCATCGGCCGCCTTCTTGCTGGGCATGGCGATAAACATACCCTTTTCCCCTTCAATCACCTTGATATCGTGTACCACGAACTCATCGTCCAGAGTGATCGACACGACCGCCTTCATCTTCCCTTCCTTGGTAATCTTGCGAACCCGTACATCTGTAATCTGCATAAAACCAACCCCCTTAGTTAAATGCGGAACGTTTACTCATTGTATCCCGGTTCCGTGTGCTTTACATAGTGTATCTCTCGTTTTTCTCCACAACGATCCGTATACCATTCTCACCTACGAAACGCGATCCCTTCCGAATCGTATCACGGCTCTCCACAATGCAATTCTCAATATAACTGTTGTCGCCAATATACACATCATTTAAAATGATGGAATTCTTAATCACACAGTTGTTACCTATATAACTCTTTTTGAAAAGCACGGAATTCTCCACAACGCCGTTGACGATACAGCCGCTGGAGGCCAGGCTGTTATGGATCTGTGCGCCCGGATTATATTTTGCGGGCGGCAGGTCGTCCACTTTGGAGTAAATGTCCGGATACTGCTTGAAGAAATAATTGCGTATCTCCGGTCTCAGGAAATCCATATTGGTTCCGTAATAATCCTCCACCGATGCAATGTTGCGCCAATAGTCTTTCGTCTTATAGCCATAAATCCGCTTTATATCCTTGTAACGGATCAGGATATCCCTCACGAAATCGTACCGCTCCTCCTCCACGCATTTCTCGATCATCTCAATCAGGCTGCGGCGGCGAATCACATAGATGCCGCAGGAGATCGTGTTGCTCTTGGCCTGCAGGGGCTTCTCCTCAAACTCCGTGATGCGGTAATCCTCGTTCATCTTTATCGTGCCAAAGCGCTCGATCTCCGTGCCGGGCTCCATATCTCGGCATACCACGGTGATATCTGCCTTTTTCTGGATATGGTATTCCAACAGCTTGTTGAAATCCATCTTGTACACACAGTCGCCGGAAGCGATCACCACATAGGGCTCATGGCTGTCTTTCAGCCAGGACAGGTTCTGGGCGATGGCGTCCGCCGTTCCTCTGTACCAATTGCTGTTGTTCACCGTCACCGCCGGCGTAAAGACATATAAGCCGCCCTGCTTACGTCCAAAATCCCACCATTTGGAGGAGCTTAGATGCTCATTCAGGCTTCTGGAATTGTACTGGGTAAATACCGCAACCCTCTGAATATGGGAATTGGACATATTGCTGAGTGTAAAATCAATGCTCCGATAGCTGCCGGCTATCGGCATGGCACAGATGGCGCGTTTCTGTGACAACTCTTTCATTCGGTGGTTATTGCCACCTGCCAAAATGATTCCTATAGCTCTCACTGTTATCTCTCCTCTGCCTTAATTAATGTCTTTCCGCTTGCCAGATAAGCGTCTGTATAATCCTCCGGAACCGTTGTCCCGGCGATCACTGTATTTTTGCCCACACTGACACCATCCGGAATCACACTCTTCTCACCCACAGTCACCAGCCCGTGATTGTAAATATGGGGCGCAGTATCGTTCTCCGCCTCCTCGCCCACACCTAACTTCACCCATCTGCCGATCTGTGCATTCTCCGCAATAATCGCCTTATAGATCTCGCAGCCCGGGCCGATGGTGGTATTGTTCATAATGATGGAATCCCTGATCACTGCGCCCTCTCCGATGGTCACACCGCAGCCGATCACGGAATTGTACACCTTTCCATAGACGTCTGTGCCCTCGCCGATGATACAGCGCTCCACCACACTGTCATTGGACATATACTGGGGCGGCAGAATTTCGCTCTTGGTGTAGATCTTCCAATACTCCTCATAAAGATTGAATTCCGGCACAATATCAATCAGCTCCATATTGGCTTCCCAGTAGGAATACAGAGTGCCCACATCCTTCCAGTAGCCGTTGAATTCATAGGCGTACAGCGGCGCCCCCTTGTCCCGGCAGTAGGGAATCACATGCTTGCCAAAATCCAGAGCGGGCTGCTCCGCCATGGTCAGCAATGCCTCCTTCAGCGTCTTCCAGCTGAAAATATAGATACCCATGCTCGCCAGATTACTTCTGGGATGCTCGGGCTTTTCCTCAAAATCTGTGATCCGCCGGTCTTCATCGGTAATCATGATGCCGAAACGGCTGGCTTCCTCTATGGGCACGGGCATAACCGCGATAGTCACTTCCGCATTGTTGGCCCTGTGGAAGTCCAACATGGCCTCATAGTCCATCTTATAGATATGGTCGCCTGACAGGATCAGAACATACTCCGGATTAAAGCTCTCCATATAATCCAGATTCTGGAAAATCGCATTGGCCGTCCCCGTATACCACTCGCTGTTGGCACTCTTCTCATAGGGCGGCAACACGGTCACACCGCCGATGTTACGGTCCAGATCCCAGGGAATACCAATTCCGATGTGGGTGTTCAGCCGCAGAGGCTGATACTGGGTCAACACACCCACGGTATCCACGCCTGAATTGATACAGTTGCTCAGAGGAAAATCGATAATACGGTATTTCCCACCAAAGGCAACAGCAGGCTTGGCTACCTTGGAGGTCAATACGCCCAAGCGGCTTCCCTGCCCTCCTGCCAATAACATGGCTATCATCTCTTTCTTAATCATGTCATCACCTCAATCTAGCATAATATACAAAGCCATATTGCACTTTGTCTTGTACATATTATAGCATACCCAAATAGAATTGTGAATATTTTTTACAGAAAAAAGTTATTTTTTGGCATTTTTTTATTCATTTTTAACAGAAATCTAACTTCATAAAAATGCGTTTGTTTTTTGTACCCACAAAGTATATAATAAGGAATATAATATTCTTAGAATACTTTGAAAAAGGAGCTATGCGCTGTTATGTATCAGATAGATTTCAAACACCCCGTTTCTGTTTATTTTGTTGGCATCGGCGGTATCAGCATGAGCGGCCTGGCGGAGATCCTGCACCAGGCGGGCTTTACTGTATCCGGCTCTGACTGGAAATCCAGTCCCATCACCCTGAATCTGGAGAAAAAAGGCATCCGGGTCTCCTACGGCGAGGACGCCGCCCATGTTCCAGAGGATATTGACTGTGCGGTTCTGACCAGCGCCGTCCATGAGGACAATCTGGAATTTATCGCTATCCGCCAGCGGGGGATACCCTACTTGTCCAGAGCCCAGCTGCTGGGACAGATCATGAAAAACTATGAGCTGCCCATCGCCGTCAGCGGCACTCATGGCAAGACTACCACCACCTCCATGCTCTCGGATATCCTGCTGAGGGCAGACACTGACCCCACCCTGTCCATCGGCGGTATCTTAAAATCCGTCGGCGGCAATATCCGCGTGGGAAAGAGCGGCTATTTCCTGACCGAGGCGTGCGAGTATACCAACAGTTTCTTAAGCTTTTTCCCTAAGATCGGCCTGATCCTGAACGTGGAGGAGGATCATCTGGACTTTTTCAAGGATCTGGCGGATATCCGCCATTCTTTCCGACAGTTTGCGCAGCTGCTGCCCGCAGATGGCACTCTGGTCATAAACGGCGATATCGATCGGTATCAGGAGCTTACTCAGGGCCTCTCCTGCCGGGTAGTCACCTTCGGCCGCAATGAGGAATGCGACTATTATACCGACGCTGTCACCCACGATTCCATGGGTAACGCCTCTTTTGTGCTGCATGCTCCCGACGGCTCCTCTCAGCGGTTCACCCTGGCAGTGCCCGGAGACCACAATGTCTGCAACGCCATGGCAGCCATCGCCACTGCCGATCTGCTGGACATTGACCGAGAAGATACTCTGGCGGCTCTGGAGAATTTCCACGGCACAGACCGGCGCTTTGAGTACAAGGGCAATATGAATGGCGTCACTATAATAGATGATTATGCGCATCACCCCACAGAAATTACCGCAACTTTGCAAGCGGCTCAAAATTATCCCCACAAGACCCTGTGGTGCGTGTTCCAGCCTCATACCTACAGCCGCACCAAAACCTTTATGCAGCAGTTTGCTCAGGCTTTATCCCTGGCCGACCGCGTGGTGCTGACGGATATCTATGCGGCCCGCGAAAAGGACACCCTTGGCATCAGTTCCCGGGATCTGCAGGATGCCGTCCGGGCATTGGGCATCGAGTGCGATTATTTTTCCACTTTTGATGAGGCTGAAAATTTTCTTAGAAAAAATTGCATAAACGGCGACCTGTTGATAACTATGGGAGCCGGGGATGTGCTGAAAATCGGCGAATCCCTCCTCCAAAAATAGTTATCCACAATTTCCACAGTATCCACAATTTTTCGCCGCATCCTTTTTCGGAAAATTGTGGATATTTTGTCTCCAGTATGTGGATAAGCCGCCTTGGTGCGTTGACGGATTTAAGCTGTGTTTTCGGGAGTTTGCCGAAACGTCTGGTTTATTTATCCACTATTTCCACCATTTCCACATTTTTAAGCGGATTTTTTCCTTTCGATGCCGAAAAAAATTTTGTGGCAAAGTGCCTATTCCCTTTTTGTTTTTCCTATGCTATACTTTGAACCACTGATATTTGGAAGGATGATTTTCATGGCCAGGTTGACTATTTACAAGGATAATTATATTGAATCTACCGCCGTTTCCAATTATTTCATAGATGATTATATGAAGGACGCCAACGATGCCCAGCTGAAGATCTATCTGTATCTGCTTCGCATGATGCATGCCAATCTGTCTTTCAGCGTATCGGATATTGCGGACAAGTTTAACCATACGGAGAAGGATGTTCTGCGCTCACTCCGCTACTGGGAGAAGCAGAAGCTCCTGACCCTGGACTATGACGAAGACAAGAATCTGGTAGGAATACATCTGTGTGAGCTGAACCCTGGTGGTTCCTGCGCAAGTCAGGGCGCCGCTGTGACGCTGCAGCCCCAGGAACAGGACCCCTATGCCAAGCCTGCCTATAACGCCGACCAACTCCGCAGCTTTAAAGAGCAGGAGAATACCGCCCAGCTGCTGTTTGTGGCGCAGGTGTATGTAGGCAAACCATTGACGGCATCAGATATGAAGACGATCCTGTATATGTCGGATGTACTGCATTTCTCCGATGATCTGATCGACTATCTGATTCAGTACTGTGTGGACCTTGGAAAAAAGGATTTCCGCTATATGGAGAAGGTAGCTGTCAGTTGGGCGCAGCAGGGCATTACCACACCCAAGCAGGCACAGAAGGCCGCCCTCAAATACGATAAAACTGTCTATGCCATTATGAACGAGCTGGGCAAATCCTCCTCTCCCACCAGCAAGGAGCTGGAATATATCAACCGTTGGACCAAGGAGTACGGCTTCAGCACAGATATTATTTTTGAGGCCTGTGAGCGCACTGTACTGGCAGTAGACAAGCACCGCTTCGAGTATGCCGAGGGAATCCTCAGCAGCTGGCACAGGGAGAATGTACATCATAAGGCGGACATCAAGAGAGTGGACGAACAGCATCAGAAGCAGAAAAGCGCCGCTCCCCGCTGCGGTGTGGTCAGCAACAAATTTAATCAGTTCAAACAGAATACTTATGACTTTGATGAACTGGAGAAGGAACTGATGAGCAATTGATCCGTTCGTAGGCGGAGAAATATAATCAGGAGAATAGCCCGTGGCATTGACTAAAACACAATACGATACTATAAAACGCAGTTACGAGGAAAAACAGACCCGCAATATGCGGCTGCTGATGCAGCGCAGACAGCAGGTTTACGCCCAGCTGCCGGAATATCAGGAGTTGGATACATCCGTGGGAGCCACCTCTGTGGCTCACGCCCGGCTTTTGCTGGAGGGAGATAACGCGGCGCTGGAGGATCTGAAACGACAGCTGGCCCAGAATGCGCAGCAGAGAAAATCGCTGCTTATCCAGGCCGGGTATCCCGAGGACTATCTGGAGCCCTTCTATGACTGTCCGGATTGTCAGGATACCGGTTATATCGGCGGTGAGAAATGCCACTGCTTCCGCCAGCAGGAAATTACACTGTTATATGAACAATCGGGGATTCAGGAGATGATTTCCCGGGAAAATTTCGGCACTCTTTCCACCGCCTACTACGAGGGCGAGGATCTGCAGCGCTTTGAAAACGCTACCTTAATCAGTCACAAATTCGTAGATAATTTCAAAAATAACTATCAAAATTTATTATTTTATGGTACAGTAGGTACGGGTAAAAGTTTTTTGTCAGGCTGTATTGCCAGAGAACTGCTCTCCCAGGGGTTTGCAGTGATCTATTTCAGCGCGTGCGGACTGTTTGAGAATCTTGCCCGCTACAGCTTTGATACGAAATCGAAAGATATCCTTTACAATTTCTGCAAGGATATTTACAATAGTGACCTGGTGATTATCGATGATCTGGGAACGGAAGTGACCAACAGTTTTGTTACCTCCCAGCTGTTTTCCCTGCTCAACGAACGACACCTACGGCAAAAGGCCACCATAATTTCCACCAATCTGAATCTGGAGGAAATGCGTGACCGCTACTCCGACCGTATCTTTTCCCGCATTACCAGCAATTATTCACTATGCAAACTGACAGGTCCCGATATTCGCATGTATAAGAAAAGATTTTCGGGCAGAGAACACTAAACAGCATATCCCTGGCGAGTGTGCTGCAGGCCGATATGCGGAACTCTAAATAAGGAGGATTTTCATGCCAAATCGTGAAGAGAAGCGTAACTTAGAGACCATTCCCGTAGGTTCCCTTGGGATCATTGCCTTGGAGGGCTGCCGGGTGCTGGGCGATAAGGTGGACAAGTATCTGGTAAAATGGAGGACGGAGCGCGAGAATGAACATAAAGATTCTCTGGCGTTTTCCGGTTATCAGCGAGACTCCTATCTGCTGGATACGAAAGTTCCCCGTTTTGGTTCCGGAGAGGCAAAGGGTGTGATCATGGAGTCCGTCAGAGGCTGCGATCTGTATCTGCTGGTGGATGTGTGTAATTACAGCCTGACCTATTCACTCTGTGGTCATATCAACCGTATGTCCCCCGACGATCACTATCAGGATCTCAAGCGCATCATTGCCGCTGTAGGCGGCAAAGCCCGCCGGATCACAGTGATCATGCCGTATCTGTACGAGAGCCGCCAGCACAAGAGGACGACCCGCGAATCTCTGGACTGCGCTTTGGCACTGCAGGAACTGGTAAATATGGGAGTAGACAATATCATCACCTTTGACGCCCACGATCCCCGTGTACAGAATGCCATTCCCCTGCACGGCTTTGAGACGGTGCAGCCCGCCTATCAGTTTATTAAGGGGCTGCTGTGCCATGTGAAGGATCTCCAAATCGACAATGGCCATATGATGGTTATCAGCCCTGACGAGGGCGGTATGAAGCGTGCCATCTATATTGCCAATGTGCTGGGACTGGATATGGGCATGTTCTACAAACGCCGGGACTACACGCGGGTGGTCAACGGCCGCAATCCCATCGTTGCCCATGAATTTCTGGGCTCCAGTGTGCAGGGCAAGGACGTAATCATCATTGACGATATGATTTCCTCCGGCGACAGCATCCTGGAGACAGCCGCTGCCCTGAAACAGCGCCAGGCCGGAAACATCTTTGTATTTTCCACATTCGGCCTGTTTACCGGTGGACTGGACAAGTTTGACAAGGCCTACGAGAACGGCCTTATCACCAGAATCCTGACCACCAACCTGATCTACCAGACTCCGGAACTTCTGGAGAGGGAATGGTACATCAACTGTGATATGAGCAAATATATCGCTTACATCATTGACACTCTGAACCATGATTCCTCCATCAGCGATCTGCTGAATCCCAACGAAAGGATACAGAGCATCGTGGCCAGATATCGAAATGGAGAATTGCTATAAAAATATGCCCCGAAAGTCAGAACTCAGTTTTCTCTGACTTTCGGGGTTTTTGTACCCTATGCCGCTATTTTCTCTCGTCCAGATACAGTTGATGAACACAACCGCCCAGGTCCGGGCTGTCTCCCAGTTTGTCATTCCGTCTGCACATCTCCCAACACTCTGTAAAGTCTATGTGCTGTTTCCAATATGGCGCCCTCGCATTATCAACCTTTCCTTATTTGTGGTTGACATTTCGCCGTGGAAATTGTATACTCTATTAATGTGTGGGTTTACAATTTATGATCACACACTACCTTAAGGCAGCAAGATTACCAGACAAGGAGAACAAAAAATGAACACAAAAAGAATTGTATTGATAGGATTAATGACTGCTGTTATCTGCGTGCTGGGGCCCGTTTCCTTCCCTCTGCCCATAAGCCCCGTGCCCGTCTCTCTGGGCGTTTTGGGGATACTGCTGGCCGCGTATCTGCTGGGGATGAAGTGGGGCACTGTCAGCTGCCTGGGCTACCTGCTGATCGGCCTGGTGGGAATGCCTGTGTTTACAGGATTTTCAGGCGGCGTGGGCAAGGTGCTGGGGCCCACCGGCGGTTACCTTATCGGTTATATCTTCCTGTCCCTGTTTACCGGTTTCTTCGTCGGCAAATGGCCGTCCAAATGGCCGCTGCATCTGACCGGCATGATACTGGGGACAATGGCCATGTATCTGTTTGGCACCATTTGGCTGGGCTATCTGATGAAATGCTCTTTCCTGGAGGCGCTGTGGTTGGCCGTAATCCCCTATATCCCCGCCGAACTGGTCAAGATCGCCATCACCTTGAGCCTGGGCGGACTTATCCGCAGACGGCTTTTGAGGGCAGGGCTGGTAGACTGAGCGGGGCCCTTTTCGCAGCTTGCCATTCCCTTCAAAATGTGTTACACTGTTTTCGTTGCAGAAGCCTGAATAACCGGGGTTGAAAGGCTGTCTAAACCGAGTGTTCGAGACCTTCCACTCGTTAAAAAAATACTAAAGGAGATTTTAACAATGAAAAACAGCAAAACACTTTTTATCGCTCAGGCGGCGGTTATCGCTGCCCTCTATGTGGTATTGACCCTGCTGGCCAACTCTCTGGGGCTGGCCAACTATGCCATCCAGCTTCGATTTTCTGAAGCACTCACCATATTACCCTTTTTTACACCTGCTGCCATACCGGGTCTGTTCCTGGGCTGCCTGATCAGCAATCTGCTGACCGGCGCGATCATCTGGGACGTGGTATTTGGCAGCCTTGCCACACTGCTGGGCGCCGTTGGCACCTATATGCTGCGTCGCTGCAAATGGCTGGCTCCCCTGACTCCCATCGTGGCCAACACGCTGATCGTGCCGCCGGTGCTGTACTTTGCCTACCAGTTCCCCGGCTCCATCCCTTATTTCATGCTGACAGTGGGGATCGGCGAGATCCTTTCCTGCGGAGTGTTGGGAATGCTGCTGCTCTTTGTATTGCAAAAATATAGAAATTATATTTTCCCCACCACTGCAAAATAACTGCCTCCGGCCCGGAAAAAACGGTTTCTGCAACACTTCCCTAGCTCTCCGTCCTGATATAGGCAATAAAGGGATTCCCGTACTCTTCCATCCACTTGCGGGTGTCATTCATACCTTTCTTGTAGAGTCTGCCCGTGGCGGGCTCCATGACCACTACATTATACTCATTAAAGCCGGTGAGCAAAACAGCCTCCCCATCCTCCAGAAGAGCCAGCACCGGGATATCCTGATTGATAAAATACAACATGGCGTCCATGCTGCATCCGCTGAGATCCAACACCTGTGCCTGATCGCCCAGACCCTTCTCCAGAATCTGCAGGGCGGTCTGTCCCCGTCTCAGCTGTTCCTCCGAATTTCTTACAATTCCCTCCAGCGCCAGCATGGTATCCAGACATACCGCAAGACTGCTCTTTTCCTCCGTTTTCTCCGGGGCCGTGATGGCCATGATCTGATTGCGGATCGCTCTGTTTCCTCTGATCCACATGGTCCTGCCCTGATCATTTACCACAACGCCGGAGCAGGCGTCAGCCTGGTTGATTGCCTGTGCCGGTTCGTAATAGATTCCCTCTATCCTGCCCAAATCATACACATAGTAATGCTCCTGTCCGGTATCTGTCGGCAGGATTACATCTCTCCCTCCTTCAAAAACAACCTCCTTGGGCGTCAGTATCTGCAGCGTCTTGACATTGATCTCACTGCGCACCTGAATCTGCACCAGCTTTCCGTAAACGTCCACTGCCACCACCACCAATTGATTCCTATCCGTCTCCTCGGTGGTGTTGTTCATAATATGCTCCTTTGTGGTACTCATATAACCGCCGTTTTCCTGCCGTAGTACCCGTTCCAGAATAATCTGATTTTCCTCCACCTGACAGGACAGAGTGTATATATTCTCCTGCTCATATGCTTTCAACAGCTTTCCGGCGGAATTGCGAATGCACACCTGATACATGGGAAAGATCTGCCTCCCCATTGCATCTGTCACCACATCCTCCTGCTTTGCCACACCGTAGATAATGTCTTCTCCCATAAATTCCAGGGGACGGGCTATCTCATCCTCTCCCACCTTGATGGGGATAACATGTTCCGTTCCCAGATCCATCATCTGCAGTCCCCGGCCCTGCCTCCATACCACGATTTTGTGATTGTCAGAGATCACCAGAGCCTCGTCCGTCTCCACAAAGGCGATCCGCTCACTGGTGCGCTCCAACGTATTCACCTCATATATACTGTGGTCCAGATACAGGTAGAGCTTGCCCTCCCTGTTCAGATACAGAAGCTGCTCCAGCTCACAGTCCAGTATCTCATAAGACTTGTCATAGGGGATATATATCATTTCCTCGATGGTATTGTGGGCACTGTTGTAGGTGTAGATCTGGATGCCTACTTCGCCCTCGTGTCTCCCTCTGTTCATATAGCCATAGACGGCAAACTGAACATTATTCCCCTCGTCCACACCCAGAATCTTCAACTTGTACTGCTGATACAGTTCACGGGCATCCCATTGTGCCCTTGGACTGCGGGATTTGTCCTCATAAAAGGAAAACAACAGCGCCAGCTTATTGCTTGCTGTATTGTAACTGCACAGCCGTCCAGCCGCCTCAAAGACCACGATATTGCCGTCCCCGCTCTCAAGCAGAGCGGTATCCTCCCCCACGATTCCCAGCATAATCTTGTCATTGCCATAGATGTCCCCTTCCACTGCCGGGATCTGGTCCATAGTCCGCTCAAATTCGAGCAGGTAAACCCTGTCAGGAGTATAACGAATCCGGTAGAGCTCCTCCACCAGATAGCAGACCTGGCTCTTTCCGCTGCCGGTTGCCACCAGATAGTGAAGCTCCATGGAGGCGGTCTGAGCAGCCAGCTCCACCAAATTGATGGCGGGCTCTGTCAGCCGCCGTACACCCAGCTCTCCCCAGGTAATCTGGTTAAAGCTGCTATGAATATCCACCTTATGAAAAGTAGTGTTGTCACCCTGGGAATTACTCTCCAAATATTTGATCAAATCTCTGGCCGCTTCCCGGTCAAAGGTTTTCTCATGGAAATCCCGCACATACTCCAGCTTTTCATACCCCCATGTGTTGTCGCTCCATATTGCCCGCGTATAGTACCAGATTTCTCTGCCGCTGTCGTCTGCCAGCACCAGGGCCAGAGAGTACTCTGTATCCTTTTCAATCAAGTCCTTCAGCACCGTCTCCACCCTGATCGTATCACCCTGCACATAATCTGTAATCTCGGTGTTTTCGATCAGACGGCTGCCGTCCCGGCTGCGCACCTCCATGCGGATCGACTCGACCTTTGTTCCGTAGGTATCGATGTGAAACGCCAGTTCCCGGTTCTCTCCAAGCTCCGCAATAGTTCCCCGCTGGGAGGAGATATCTATGGCTCTGGCATACCCGTGAAGCTCATTGTAGGAGATGTCATCTTTTTCCAATGTAATAATGGGAAAACTGGCCGCTGACAGTTCCATCGTCATATCCCGATTGTCATGATTCATGACCTGGCCTGCCACCAGCAGCGCTGCTACAAAAGTCAGCAGAATGATCATCCATTTTAATATCAGTTTTTTCATTATTCCTCCAACAGGCGAGCCAGTGTAGGCTCTATCCCCAACAGTTCCATGGTCTCCTGCAGGGTATTTTCCCCCTGCCGGGACGCCCCCGAAGCCGGGTGTGCCGCCTGTCTCTTTTGCATATGCGGCTGTGTTGTCCCATTGTCTGTCAATCGCTGACCTGCGGATTCCGACGTTCTCTTTACCGCCCGGATCAGCAGGTTCTTGGGGGTATGCTCCATATCGATAAACTCCAATATCTGAGTCTCGTATCCCTGACGCTCCAACAAATTGGCCCGGACAGCATCCGTGATCAACGCGGACATCCGCTCCCTGATCACGCCATACCGCAAAAGCGGGGCCAGTTCCTCGCAGTGAATCTGTCGGTTTATCTCATGCTGGCAACAGGGAACCGCCAGAATGACCCTGGCTCCCCAGCGCACAGCCTTTTCCAGAGCATAATCGGTAGCTGTATCACAGGCATGAAGAGACACCACCATATCTACCCTCTGATCCCCCTCATAGGTACTGATATCTCCCACCTGAAAATGCAGCTGCTCATATCCGCACTGTCCTGCCAGCTCATTGCAGCGCCGAATCACATCATCCTTGAGATCCAATCCCGTGATGCGGATATCTCTCCCTTGCAGCACATGGAGATAATAGTACATAGCAAAGGTCAGATAGGACTTGCCGCATCCAAAATCAATCACATGGATCGTGTCCTCAGAGGGCAGCTGATCCAGAATATCCTCAATAAACTCCAGATAACGGTTTATCTGGCGGAATTTGTCATATTTATTTTTGATGATCCTGCCCTCCGGAGTCTGAACTCCCAGCCCTACCAGGAAATCCACAGGACACCCTTCCTTCAGTATATATTGTTTCTCACGGTTATGAGACAGCTCCCTGGGTGCATCACAGGCGGCCTGCCGGATCTTGACAGTCATCTTTCCTTTCTTGCTGACCAGTACAGTGGCGCTTCTGTCTTGGGCCGTGATTTCACATTGACGAAACTGGCCCTGCATCAGCTCTCTGATCAGGTCGCATGCCTCTCCCGCGCTGTGATTCTGATGAAATACCTGTGTGCCCGTATACCGGGTACTCTGGAACATCAGCTTGTCCTTCAACAGCACCGGGCGCAGCTTCAGCTTGTCCCCCCAGACGGAATTGCGGCTGTTGCTCAGCACTGCCTGTACCAGCCCCTCATTTATCATATCGTGCAACAGCCTTCCCATCTCATCCATCACAACTTCTCCTCTAAGGCAGAGCCACGGAAAACTCTCAGTTCCCGTGGCTCTGTCTGTTGTAAACCTTACCTCTTACCTGTATAATGCGAGTTCAGCCTACATCATTAAATAAGCTGAAAAAACCTCTTTTGCCGCCCCGACGGCGTTTATACACTTCATCGACCAGAAGGACGAAGATCAGGGACTGTCTCACTCCCCAGCTTTCGTCTGAATCCTCCTGCTGCGGATGCTGTTGTCTCTCCTCTCGCCGGAGAATATCCGCTACATTTGCGGCCAGACGCTCCAGTGTATAGCGATCAGGATATTCGTCATAGATCACGCTGCCCTCATAGTCCACCCTGTCCAGAATCTCTGCGATTCTGCTCTGAAAGCGCCGCACCTCTGCAGGATACATCTGCCGAAAATACTCCAGATCACGCAGCACGTCCGCATCCTGTCGGCCGTAAAGGGGCACATTTCCATAGCCCGCTTCCGGATATGTCATATAAAAAGGTAAAATCCTGCGTTCAAAGTCCATGCCTGTAATACCTTTTCTTTTTCTATAACATATGCATCCGGCGCATCCGGCGTGACATACAGCTTCCGCCTTACTTCAACACCTGAATACGAGCCATCGCCCGCAGCAGAGCTGTCTCCGCCCTGGCTATATCCGTATTGCTGTCACGCTCCTGAATACGCTCACGGGCACGCTCCTTGGCCGCTTCCGCCCTGGCTGCGTCTATCTCCGTGGGCCACTCAATGATCTCTGCCAGAATTGTGACCTGATCCGGCTGAATCTCCGCAAATCCCGCATGGAGCGCCGCTTCCTTTTCACTCTCCGGCTCCGTAATCGTAAGCACACCCGGTTTGACGATCACTGTCATAGGCAGATGGCCGGGCAGCACGCCGATCTCTCCCTCGGAGGTGTTGAACTCCACCATCTCTGCCTCGCCTTCATAAAACACCCGGCTGGGCGTAATAATCTTTAAAGTCAAGCAATTATTGTCTGCCATGGAAAAACCGCCTTTCCTTATTTCACTTTGGCCAGCACATCATCAATGCTTCCGGCGTTCAGGAAATAGCTCTCAGGAATATCATCATGTCTGCCCTCCAGGATTTCTTTGAATCCACGAATGGTCTCATTGATGGGCACATATTTTCCCTCCAGACCGGTAAACTGACCCGCCACGAAGAAAGGCTGGGACAGGAATCTCTGCACCTTACGGGCGCGGGATACCACCAGTTTGTCGTCCTCGGACAGCTCATCCATACCCAGGATGGCGATAATATCCTGCAGTTCCTTATATCTCTGCAGAATCTCCTGCACTCCGCGGGCCACCTTGTAATGCTCTTCACCCAATATACGGGGGTCCAGTATACGGGAGGTGGACTCCAGCGGGTCCACAGCCGGATAAATACCCAGCTCCACGATGGAACGGGACAATACCGTGGTAGCGTCCAGATGGGCGAATGTAGTGGCCGGCGCCGGGTCAGTCAGGTCGTCCGCAGGCACATACACCGCCTGAACGGAGGTGATGGAACCGTTTTTCGTGGAAGTGATACGCTCCTGCAGGGCACCCATCTCCGTCTGCAGCGTGGGCTGATAACCCACGGCGGAGGGCATACGTCCCAGCAGAGCAGACACCTCGCTGCCCGCCTGTGTGAAACGGAAAATATTGTCGATGAACAGCAGCACATCCTTGCCGCCCTTGTCACGGAAATACTCTGCCATGGTCAGACCGGTCAGGCCCACACGCATTCTGGCTCCGGGGGGCTCGTTCATCTGACCAAACACCATGGTGGTCTTGTCGATAACTCCGGACTCACTCATCTCGTGATACAGATCATTACCCTCACGGGTACGCTCGCCCACGCCGGTGAATACGGAGTAGCCGCCATGCTCTGTCGCAATGTTACGGATCAGCTCCTGAATCAGCACCGTCTTACCTACGCCGGCGCCTCCGAACAGGCCGATCTTACCACCCTTCTGATAGGGACACAGCAGGTCAACGACCTTGATACCGGTCTCCAGCAGTTCTGTCTCGGTGGACTGTTCTTCAAATTCCGGCGCTGCTCTGTGGATAGGCTCATACGTCACACCCTCCGGCGCCGGCTTGTTGTCAATGGGTTTACCCAGCACATTGAAAATACGTCCCAGAGTGTTCTCACCTACAGGCACAGAGATCGGCGCACCGGTGGCAATGGCTTCCATGCCCCGCACCAGACCGTCTGTCGTACCCATGGCGATACATCTCACGGTGTCGTCGCCCAGATGCTGGGATACCTCTACCGTCAGCTCTCCGCCGTCCTTGCCGGGAATCACAATAGCCTCGTTGATCTCCGGCAGCTGGCCCTCACCAAAGCGGATATCCAGCACGGCACCAATAATCTGGGTAATCCTTCCTTTATTTTGTCCTGTCATATAAAATCCTTTCTGATTAGAGTTTCGCATCCGCCTAGGAAGCAGAATTCTATGAAATTGCCTCTGCTCCGGCTATAATCTCTGTTAATTCCTGTGTGATAGAGCCCTGACGAGCCCTATTGTATTTCAGCGTCAAATCACTTATCATTTCTTCCGCATTGCTGGTCGCATTGTCCATTGCCTGCATTCGTGCGCCATTTTCACTGGCCACAGCCTCCATCAGGCCGCCGTAGATCAGACTGGTCACATACTTGGGGATAATCATCTCAAGTGCTTCCTCGTCATCTGCCTCAAAATTCATGGGCACATCCGGCTCCTGTCCGTCCGTCTCAGCCTCCTGCTCTACCGGCAGGAGCTTCAGCAGTGTAGGCACATGGCTCACAGTGTTCTTGAAAGAAGTATAGGCCAGATAAATCTCTCCAACCTCTCCCTCCGCATATGCCTTCAACAATTCGCTGCACAGCAGCATGGCATCCGGGTACGCGGGTTCCTCCACGATAT
This sequence comes from uncultured Acetatifactor sp., assembly GCA_964550745.1. Lineage (GTDB taxonomy): Bacteria > Bacillota > Clostridia > Lachnospirales > Lachnospiraceae > Acetatifactor. Next base: position 17,603 of record CAZKAO010000029.1, on the reverse strand, counting down.
CGGACATATCCATCCGCACCTCATAGCCCTCTCTGACAAAGGCGTCCCTGCCCTTGCGTCCAACAGCATAGATCAGCACATCCTCCTTGTTCCAGCCTTCATGACGAGTCACCAGCTTCACAATATTGGAGTTGTAACCTCCCGCCAGTCCTCTGTTGGAGGAAATGACGATGACTGCCTTCCTGCCGGAATCGCCGGGCTGAAGATATCTGTGCTGCATACTGCCGACTTTTGTCAGAATACGATTTACGGTCTGGTACATGCAGTTAAAATATGCCTTGGAACTTTCTGCGCTGGCTCTGGCCCTCTGCAGCTTCACGGTAGAAACGAGTTTCATGGCCTTGGTGATCTGCTGGGTACTTTGTATACTCCCCTTGCGACGCTTAATGTCACGCATTGATGCCATATTTACCTCTTTCCCGCATATCGCAAGCTGTGCCTACAATATGCACTGTTTTCTATACTTTATTGAAACTGCGCCTTAAACTCGCCGATTGCCTTGATCAACAGCTCTTCCGTGTGTTCGGAAATCACTTTCTCCTCCGCAATCGCACGGGGAACCTCCGCATACTTGGTATCCAGGAACTCAAACAGCTCCTTCTCAAAGCGTGTGATCTTATCCACAGGCACATCCAGCAGATACTTGTTGGTAGCTGCATAGATGATGATAACCTGATACTGCACCGCCATGGGCTGGTACTGAGGCTGCTTCAGCACTTCCTTGATGCGCTCGCCCTGAGCCAGCTTCTCCTTGGTGTCGGCATCCAGCTCGGAGCCAAACTGCGAGAAAGCCGCCAGCTCACGGTACTGGGCCAGCTCCACACGGATGGGAGCAGCAATCTTCTTCATGGCCTTGATCTGCGCTGCGCCGCCCACACGGGATACGGACAGACCTGCATTGATAGCAGGACGGAAGCCTGCGTTAAACATCTCTGTCTCCAGATAGATCTGGCCGTCGGTGATGGAGATCACATTGGTGGGAATGTATGCAGACACATCGCCTGCCTGGGTCTCAATGATCGGCAGAGCTGTCAGGGAACCGCCGCCGTATTCCTCACTCATGCGGGCTGCACGCTCCAACAGTCTGGAGTGCAGATAGAATACATCACCGGGATAAGCCTCACGTCCGGGGGGACGACGAAGCAGCAGGGAGAGGGTACGGTATGCCGTGGCGTGCTTACTCAGATCATCGTAGATCACCAGCACATCCTCGCCTTTCTCCATCCACTCCTCGCCGATAGCGCAGCCGGCGTAGGGAGCGATATACTGCAGAGGCGCCAGGTCACTGGCCGTGGATACCACTACGGTGGTATACTGCATAGCACCATACTCCTCCAGAGTCTTTACAATATTGGCCACGGTGGATGCCTTCTGACCGATAGCCACATACACACATTTTACGTTCTGCCCCTTCTGGTTGATAATGGTATCCAGGGCGATGGCCGTCTTACCTGTCTGACGGTCTCCGATGATCAGCTCACGCTGGCCTCTTCCGATGGGCACCATGGCGTCGATGGCCTTGATACCTGTCTGCAGAGGAGTGTCCACGGACTTTCTGGTGATAACGCCGCTTGCCACCCTCTCAATCTTACGATAGTTCTCGTTCTGCACGGGGCCCTTGCCGTCAATCGGCTGTCCCAGTGCATTCACAACACGTCCCAGCATGGCATCGCCCACAGGGACTTCCACTACTCTGCCGGTAGTCTTAACTGTATCGCCTTCATTAATGTTTCTATGACTACCAAGAAGCACTGCACCTACATTGTCCTCTTCCAGGTTCATCACCATGCCGTACACTTCACCGGGGAATTCCAGCAGCTCACCCTGCATGGCGTTCTCCAGACCATGTACACGGGCAATGCCGTCCGCCACCTGAATGACTGTGCCGACATCAGAGACATTAAGCTCAGACGCATATCGCTTAATCTGTTCCTTGATCACGGAACTTATTTCTTCTGGTCTCAAATTCATAGATTGGTTCGCACCTTTCTTCCGACCGGGTTTATCCCAGCTGGATTTGTAATAGTTCTCGCTTCATATCCGCCAGCTTCGTGCGGATACTGCTGTCCACCACTCTGTCCTTGATACGGATCACCATGCCGCCGATCAGCGAGGGGTCCACATCATAATGCATCTCCATGGTCAGATAGGGAGTGGTCTCAAGGAGTTTGGCCTGTATGTCCGCCCTGCGGACTTCAGACAATTCCATCGGCGTGGTCACATAGGCTGTGCCGATCTTTTTCTCCTCCTTTACTTTCAGCGTAAAGTACCGGAAAATGTCCTGTAGATGGCCATATCTCTCTTTGGTCAGAATCAATTCCAGAAATCCTGTCATCTCTCTGCTGATCCTGCCTGTAAATGCCCCCTTCATGATCTCCACCTTTTCCTGCTTGGAGATCTTGGGATGCTTCATCAGTCTGTCCCATTCCGGATTCTGCTTAAGCACTGTCTGAATGAGTTCTACCTCCTCCAGAAATGCATCCACCTGATTTCCTTCCATGGCGGTCTGGAACAGGGCCTCTCCATATGTCTGTTCCACTAACTTAGCCATGTATTCTCACCTATTTCTTTCAGAGTCTCGTCCACCAGACTATCCTGGATATTTACGTTCATCGAAGCAGCTACCGCCTTGCCTGCCATCATCGTGGCAATGCCTATCATCTCCTGCTTCACCTCGTCCGCCATCTTCTGTTTCTCCAGCCGGGCTTCGCTGCGGGCTCTCTCCATGATCCGTGATGCTTCTTCTCTGGCATTGGCAATGATTTCGTTCTCATTCTCCAGCGCACGCCTGCGGGCATCACTGAGAATTTCCTCCGCTTCCTTGTCAATGTCCTTTATCTTTGCCTCATACTCTTCCTTCAGTCTGGCTGCCTGCTCCATGTTGTTCTGTGCGTCATCCAGCTCATTTCTGATCTTGTTCTGACGGTCCTGCAGCAGCTTTCTTGCCGGATTGAACAGAAAATAGCTCAATACCAGGAATAACACAAAGATCGCAATAATCATAAGTGTTGCGTCCGCCAGCAGCTGGAAGTCGAGATCAAAGAGTCTTTCCATGGGCTCCTGGGCCGTTAAAAGTATCATTCTCTGCCTCCTTTCTTCTACACGCCGGTTCCGGCGTAGATTTTATTTGTTTCAGAGGCTTATTTACCCAACGGCTTAACGAATAACAGCAACATGGCAATCAACAGACCATAAAGACCTGTAGTCTCTGCCACGGCCTGCCCAAGCAGCATGGTGGATGTAATTGCGGACTTGGCGCCCGGATTACGTCCCACTGCAGCAGCTGCGTGACCGGCTGCGATACCCTGTCCAATACCAGGTCCGATACCGGCGATAACTGCCAGACCTGCGCCGATTGCAGAACATCCCAAAATAAAGTTTGTGTTGAAATCCATAGTTTTTTCCTCCTATTTTTAGTTCCTTTTTTAGTTCCTTTTTAATATTAATTCTCGCTGCCGATGGCATTGTTGATGTATGTCATGGTCAGCATACAGAATACATAGGTCTGAATTGCTCCGGAGAACAAGTCAAAATACACATGCAGCGCCGCAGGCCAAATGACGGCAAACCATTTCAGCAGCCCGTATACCAGCGCCATCATCACTGTGCCGGAAAGCACATTGGCAAACAGACGCAGGGACAGGGACACCGGCACGGCGATCTCACTGATCAGGTTGATCGGGAACCAGATGGGCAGCCACGGGGGCAGCGGCGAACACATATCAACCCAGATATCCTTGAGCTTCTGATATTTGAACTGATTGAAATGAATCAGCGCAAAAGTGAGAATACCCAGCGGAAGTGTAACGCCATAATCCGCGGTAGGCGGCCGCAGTCCCAACAGCCCTGATATATTGGACAGCAGGATGAAAATAAATATCGTTCCAATATAATTGTAGAATCTGGGAGCATTTCTCCCCATGGGGCTGTCTACCATGCCATCCAGCTTCTCCACCATCAGTTCCACCACGTTCTGGAAACCTGCCGGCACCTCCGTGGCCTTTTTCATAGCCCGGTTTGCCGCAATGGCAAAGCCAATAATGATCAGCATGACGATCAGGATGCACACATGCGATGTTGTTATCCACACCTCATGGCCGAAAAAACTGTATTTAAACAGGCCATGGATCATAAAATCAATGTCGTTGGTGGAGGATAACACAGGTCCAATTTGCATATACTCACCTCCCTCTTTCAATACATCTCCTCACAGAACCGCACCGCCTGTCACTCCGGGGATTCGGTTTCCACTACAATCTCCTCGTCCGGCAGAGGTTCAGGTATCGGATCAGTCTCGTGAAAAAACATATTGCATATTTTATGGGTAAACGGCTGAAGATATGCCGCTACTTTCATCATCATATAACCTAAATATACGATCAGGGGATTCAGCACGTCCGTAACCATGATAATCCCCAGAATGATGGCCAACACTGCATAGCGCAGCATGCTGCCGCTCACCATCACTTTGGAGGCGCCATCTCCCAGATCCAGCGCCCGGTCCAGCGTCCGGTACATATGCCAGGTTCCCAGCAGCGCCAGCAGAATGCCCAGCCACAGGGAAGCTGAATACAGCCCTTTGCGCCCGACAAACCACATACCCGTCAGCTGGCAAGCCACACCACAGAATAAAATACCCAGATCCAGTTCCAGGAGCGCCCTGTTCATCTCTTTCAGTCTGTTTATCATCTGACTCCCATCCGTCCGGCCAGGCAGTACCCCGTGCCTCGCCGCTAACCTCCCATAGCGCTAGGACTTGTCTTCCTTGTCCTCCCCAGGCGTGTCGTCATAGACGGCCCTGGCCATACGCCAGATATTCTGAAACCCTGCGATGGCCCCAATAAAAAAGAACAGGATCATAAAAAAGGAGGTGCCGCATCTGCGATCCAGCAGAATCCCCAGCCAGGACATAACGCCGATCGGCACCAGCATATTGATGCCAAACTGCATGATCAGCACCAGTGCCCGGTACACACTCTTATCCTGTTTGCTTTTTCTGTCATAAGGCGCTTTTTTATTCATTTTACTATTATATATTTTTTTTCAAAAAAAGTCCAGTAAAAGCGTGCGATATCCTCAGAAAATTCTATAATTTTTTCCAAAAATAAAGTTGACTTCTGCCCAGGGACATTGTAGTATCATTTTAACAGACGGAAAATCGTTTCCATTCCAAAGAACAGGAGGCACTTATGAGCGAATTACAATTGTACCGCAGACGACTGATCCCCGCCGAATGTATCCCGCTGAAAGACGACGTCATTGTAAAGCAGACAGAGGATCTGGTCATCACCTCCTGGAAAACCCTGAACCCCAAGATCGCCTTCAGCCACGGCTGTTCCTGCTATTTTCTGCAGGAGGGCTTCAAGATCAGCAAGTTCTACCGTCATGACGGCTCTCTGCTGTACTGGTACTGTGATATTGTGGAGTATGCCCTCGACGAACAGGCACACACACTGACTGTCACAGATCTGCTGGCGGATGTGATCGTCTATCCGGACGGCCGCTCCAAGGTGGTAGATCTGGACGAGTTGGCACAGGCCTTTGAGGATGGCCTGCTGACCAGCGGACAGTTATCTGCCTCGCTGCGGCAGCTGAATCATCTGCTGACTTACATATATAAGGACAAGTTCGATCAACTGCAGATACAGCTGGAAAGCCTCGGATTGTGACATCCGAGGCTCTTATATTATCCTTATTATCCTATATCGCCTGCGCTTTGGCGCGTTCAATAGAAGATATGTCCCCCTATGGAGATACCGGTAAGACCCTCTATCGGGGTTCGAAAATACACGCAGTTCCCCACATTGCTAAGGCCCGACATCGCCTCTTCGGCAGCCCTGTAGCAGTCAGCATTGGCTTTATTCACCTCCAGAGCCAATGCCAGTCTGCCGCTTCCCACCGGCGAAAACTGCTTTTTCTGGTATATCACGCCCAGCACTGTATCCGGATAGACACTGCTCAGCATCCGATTGATTACCACTGCGCCCACAGCCAGTTTTCCCTCGTAGGGTTCACCGCCTGCCTCACAGTAGATCAGATTGGCCAGCAGATACAGATCCCCATCTGCAAAAGTCACATCCGAAATGTTCCTCCAGGTGGCATTAGCCGCCCGTTGGGACATGGCAATCTCCTGCTGCAGCTTCTTCCTCAGATACTCCAGATCCTCCTCCAGCTTTTTGATGTTGGCCTCATATATCCTTGCCTCCGCCTCCGCCTCTGCGATCTGATCCGTATAGTCCGCCATACGGTTACTGGCCTGGCTGATCAGACCGGACACCTGGCTCTTCTCCGCCTCTGCCTGTACTTTCAGGTAATCCAGCGTTTCCTTTTCCTGACGCAGCCGAACCTCCTCCGACTCAATGAATTCCCGGGTTTCAATAATCTGATTCAGCATGTTGTCATCCGCCTCTGCGATGCATTCCGTATAAGTGGACATATTCAGATATTCGGCAAAACTTTCCCAGCTTAAAAAGACGTCCAGCAGATTACTCTGCCCACTCTCATAGGCATACTGGATGCGTTTTTCCATACAGTCATACTGCCATGCCTCTTTGATTTTCGCCTGTTCCAGAGCCAGCGCAGCGTCCGTGATCTCCTGCTCCTTGTTGCGGATCTGCAGTTCCAGCTCTTCCAGATGCTCGCTGACCGCAGTCAGCTGCTCGTTCAGTTCTGCCAACTGCCCCCTCAGGGTTTTCTGATGTCCCTTCAGATTGCTCAGTTCCTGCTCATTAGCCTGCTGCTGGCTCTCCAGCTCCCCCTTCTCCTGCTCCTTATCCTGAATCTCCTGCTTGGTGGAACTGGTTGCATACGAAGTGGACGATATGCTGGAAAAAGCCAGCACTACCGCCATCAAAAAGGCAATCTTCCATTTTAAATTGTTTCTATGACACCGTTTCATAGCTCCAGTTCTACTTTTCTCCCTGCTTTGTTATAGGGGATATATTCTACCCCAGCTGCATCAAACATCCGCTTAGACGCTATATTAGAGGGCTGCCCATTGTATTTGTCGCAGGCATAGACCACTGTCTTTATCCCTGCCTGAATGATCGCCTTTGCACATTCGTTGCAGGGAAACAGGGATACATACAGCTTGGTGCCCTCCAGGGAACCTCCCCGGTAGTTCAATATAGCGTTGAGTTCGCTGTGAGTCACAAAGGGATACTTGGTGTCCAGCTCGCCCTCGCCCTCCCGTGCCCAGGGAAATTCATCATCCGCACAGCCATTGGGAAAACCATTATAGCCCATGGAGAGAATCTTATTCTCCCTACTGACAATGCAGGCGCCCACTTGAGTGCTGGGGTCCTTGGAGCGCATGCCGGACAGCTGTGCCACTCCCATAAAGTATTCGTCCCAGCTGATATAATCTTCTCTTTTGCCGCTCATAGCACACCCTCTTATTTTGTACCAAAGATACGGTCCCCGGCATCTCCCAGACCGGGCACAATGTACCCGTGGTCGTTCAGTTTCTCGTCCAGTGCGCCGATGTACATATCCACATCCGGATGCTCCTTCTTCATCAGTTCCACACCTTCCGGCGCCGCAATGATGCACATGAAATGAATGTTTTTGCAGCCCTTGTCCTTAAGCATCTGAATTGCTGCCACAGATGAGCCGCCGGTCGCCAGCATCGGATCGACCACAAACACTTCCCTCTCCGCACAGTCGGCGGGAAGTTTACAATAATACTCCACCGGCTTTAAAGTCTCCGGATCGCGATACAGGCCAATATGCCCCACTTTCGCCGCCGGAATCAGGCCCAGCATACCGTCCACCATACCCAGGCCCGCCCGCAGGATGGGCACGATCGCCATCTTTTTCCCCCGCAGTTCCTTTACCGTTGTCTTACAGATGGGGGTCTCAATCTGCACGTCCTCCAGCTGCAGATCCCTGGTGGCCTCATAGCAGATCAGCATGGCGATCTCGCTGATGGTCTGCCGGAAATCCTTGGTGCCGGTCTCTGTCCTTCTGATAAATCCAATCTTGTGCTGGATCAGGGGATGATCCATAATTACAACCTTTGCCATATTATTTTCCTCCTAGTTGAGAGTTCCGCATCTTCCCTTCCAGCACCAGATCCGGTGGAATAAATCCTGTCCAGACTGCGGTCAGCATTTATTCCAGGCGCTGGAAAGAAAGATGCTGTTGAGAGTTCCACTTTAAGAATTCAGCATGTCCACTCTTCTCTGATGCTTTTCCTCGTTGGAAAAAGGCGTGTTCAGAAATGTCTCCACAATATCCAGCGCCAGATTGTCGCCGAGCATACCACCGCCCATAGCCAGAACATTGGCGTCATTGTGCAGACGAGTCATCTTGGCGGACAGGGTGTCCGAACACAGCGCGCAGCGCACTCCCGGCACCTTGTTGGCCGCAATGCTGATACCGATTCCCGTGGTACAGATCACAATTCCCTTCTCGCAGCTGCCGTCAGCCACCGCCTGAGCCACCGCTTTGCCATAGATGGGATAGTCCACAGATGCCTTGCTGTCACAGCCCATGTCCTGGTAGGGAATCTGCTTCTCCTCCAGATATTGGATTACCCTCTGTTTCAAATCATAACCGCCATGGTCGCTTCCTATTGCTATCATTTTTGCCTCCTTCCGCGTCCTGGCACACCCAGGCCGCCAGCAACTATATATGTCCGGGAATTATGGTTCCCGGTTACCATTCAATACCACCAATCTATGACCTGCTGCCTTTAACAGCCGGTTCATAATCGCTTGTCCCAGTCCCGTGGTTTCAAAACATTCCGAGTAAATTCTGGTCACCTGCGCATCATCAAACTCTCTCAGAATACTGTACAGATGCCTGGCAATACTGTCCTCATCCTGCCTGCTGCCCAAGCTGCAGACCACATCCGCCCGGTACTGTGCCAGTGCTTCGTCCGTGCCGATAACTCCCACCTTGTGGCCCTGATTTCTGTCCTCTGCCGCGTGAGCATTGATATAGTCTGTCACTTGTCTGACCGGACCGGAAATAATCGTAAGTTCCCCCTGAGGAGCATAGTGCCGGTACTTCATCCCCGGCGCCCTGGGAGCCTGTCCGCTGTCTGTTTCCAGAATCGTCCGGTCTACACTGATCTGCCCCAGCACCTCTGCCAGCATGTCCTGGGTAATATATCCGGGCCGCAGAATCTGAGGCGGGCTGACGGTCAGGTCAACGATAGTTGACTCCAGTCCGATGTCCCCTTCTCCGCCATCAATAATCATATCGACACGCCCATCCATATCCTCTATCACATATTTTGCCGCCGTGGGGCTGGGCCTGCCGGAGAGATTGGCGCTGGGCGCCGCCACATAACCGCCGCCGTACGCAATCAGCCTGCGCGCCACCGGGTGTGAAGGCATCCTCACTGCCACCGTATCCAGCCCTCCCGTGGTTTCGAGGGGAACTCTATCCGCCCTGGGCAGAATCATGGTCAGCGGCCCGGGCCAGAAAGCCTGGGCAAGACATACGGCTTCCCTGGGCACCTGCCCGACAATGGGTGCCAGATCCTCCATCCGTGCAATGTGGACAATCAGCGGATTATCCGACGGCCTGCCCTTGGCGGCATAGATTTTCCGGGAAGACTCCGGATTCAGGGCATCTCCCCCCAAGCCATACACCGTCTCTGTGGGAAAGGCCACCAAGCCTCCCCGGCGCAGCACATCTCCCGCCTCCCGCAGCGCCTTCTCCTCCTCAGGGCTAAAAAAATCATCTCTTCCCTGTATCGTTATCACTTTCGTATCCATTCTATTAACGCTTTCCCAAAGAGAGACGCTGCCCCTTTCTTTTTTGTCCTAACTACTCTATGGACATATCATATCATACTTTTTCAGATTTGTCTAATCTCGCTGTTTGTCCTCGGGAATCTCCAGCTTCTCGCCCGGCAAAATCAAATCAGGGTTCCCTCCAATGCTCTTTCTGTTCCTCTCATACAATTCCTGCCAACGCCTGCCGTCCCCCATCTGCCGCTCTGCAATATGCCACAGGCAATCCCCTTTCCTGACCACATAGTACTGTGTTTCCGCCTGTCTATCGTTCCGGGAAGACTCTGCACAGACCTTTTCACCCAGAAGGAAACACAGGAGTACGCCGATCAGAATTCCCTGCAAACATCTAAATTCTGCTGCTTTACCATTGCCCTTTCGCATTTGTCTTCCCCTTCATCTGCAAGCAGAATAAGCTGACAGTCTGGTATCAATTCCCGTTCTCTGCCAGATACTGCAATATTCTCCTGCTTCAATATTATACAACAGGGAGCAATCGCGTTACAACAGTTATTTATTCTTAGCGCCCCCTAATTTTTTTCAGGGCATTTTGTTTAAACGGGCGCGTATCTGCCCGCCTGTACCTCCCACATAACAGCATAGACGCCCTGCCGTTTCACCAGCTCTTCATGGGTGCCTTGTTCTATGATGTGCCCCTGCTCCATGACATAGATGAAATCGGCGTCCCTGGTGGTTGAGAGGCGATGGGAAATGGAAAGTACCGTTTTTTCTTTCGCAACCTCCTGCATTGCTCTGTTCAGGCGGTATTCAGCCAATGGATCCAGTGCCGAAGACGGCTCGTCCAAAAACACGATGCCCGCCTCTTTATAAAACGCCCTTGCCGCCGCAAGTTTTTGTTCCTCCCCTCCGGACAATTCCACGCCGTCTTCCGAAAATTCCTTTGTCAGTTCCTGGTGCAGACCCTTTGGCAGCGTTTCCAGCTTTTCCAGAAATCCGCTCTTTTTTGCGGCCTCCAGAGCCGCCTTTTCATATCCTTCTCCAAGCCGGTCCATCACAATATTCTCCGCAGCCGTTGCCGCAAACAGCTGAAAGTCCTGAAATACCACTCCGATGTAACGGCGATATTCCTCCACATCGTAATTCCTAATGTCAACGCCGTCCAACAAAATGGCTCCCTCCGTCGGATCATAGAGGCGCAGCAGCAGCTTGATCAGGGTAGTCTTTCCCGCGCCGTTATAACCTACCAGCGCAACCTTTTCCCTGGCGCGGATTTTCAGGTTGATGTCTCTTAAGATCAACTTATCCTTCTGGTAGCCAAAGGATACGTCGCGGCATTCCAGCTCTCCTGCCCCCTTCGGGATTTCCCGGCTTTTCTGATTGATGATCGCGCTTTCCTTTTCCAGAAAGGATCGGATCTTTTCCACATACAGGCCGGTTTCGACCGCATATGGCCCGATGTCCGCCATGATTCCAAAGCCCCGCCGGAGATTTGCCGCGGAATTGTAAAGCACTACCACGCCGCTGAATGAAATACTTCCCCGCAGCACTGCCTTGATGATCAGATACAGCACATAGATAATATCCAAAGCAAAATCCGACATCAGGTACTTTGCGTTGAAATCCAACAGAAAGCTCTTCATTCCCATTTTCTTATGCAGCAGATAGAGCGCTTCGTTCACCCGGTCAAACTCCTCGTGCATGCTCCGGGACGCTTCCTTATTCAGCCGGAGCTCCTTTGCGTACTGCTTTAGGTAAAAGACACGCTTTACATACTCCCGTTTCCGCTCCAGGGGATTTTCTGTCTGGCGGATTTTGTATCGCCACTTATTTAACAAATTGGAGAACAGCGTCCTCAGCCCAAAGGAAACAAGAACAAACAGTATGGAAGCAACATCCTGCGTTACAAAAAACACCCCGTAACAGAGAAGGACCGTGGCTCCGCCAAAGCACATGCGCAGCAGCTGCTCCGCGCGGCTGACCGCATTATCCGCCTCCGAAACCGCCAACATAAAATCGTTATAATATTCCACATCGTCATAACAGGAGAGATCTACCCTGCCCGCCTTCTCATACAGCATCTCCTTTAGCTTTTTCTGCACGATCGGCAGACAGCGGAGCTTTGTCCGCTGCTCATACAAATTGCTGATTGCCGCGGCAGCCACATCCAACAGGAGAAACAGCCCCACCACATACAAAACATTTTGATACGGCTTCCCTGTTTCAATCACATCCAATATCAGGTAGACACATATGGTCTGTTCCAGAAAATTCACCAGATTATGTCGGATTGCCTCCACGATCACACTGATGCCGTAAAGGGGCGATGCCCGAAACAAAAGTCCGATAATAAAGCAATTGTTGGATAAGATGCCCCCTGCCCTTCTTTTTTCTTCCGCCTTCATCCGGCATTACCTCCCGCCTGTTCCATTGCAGAACAGTTCTTCTCCTGCTCCACTGCAAAGTAATTCCTCTCCTGCACCCGGTACATCTCTGCATACTTCCCGTTTTGTTTCATCAGCGACCAGTGCGTTCCCTCCTCCGCCTTCCTTCCGTTTTCAAACAGAAGAACGCAATCCGCGTCTTTGACACAGGAAAGGCGGTGAGAAATCAGGATTCTCGTCTTTCCTCGGGTTTCCTGCAGAATGCGGGAAAGCAGCTCGTTTTCCGCAATCGGATCCAACGCGGAAGAGGGCTCGTCAAAAATTGCAACCGGAGCCGGATTGGCAAAGGCCCGCGCCACCAGTATTTTTTGACATTCTCCTCCGGAGAGCAACACTCCCTTTTCATCAAATTCCCTGGTGAGCGGCGTATCAAGTCCCAGCGGGAGCTTTTCGATCCTTTCCCACACACTCGCCTTCTTCAGGGCGGACACCACCTCTCCGTCGCTGCCCTCCCGGCCCATCAGGACATTGTAGCGGACCGTTCCCGGCATGATCGCGCCGTCCTGAAAGGCACAGGCGAACAATCTGCGGTATGCTGCGGGCTGATATTCCCGGATGTCGCGCCGATTGACCTTGATCACCCCTTTTGTGGGCTCGTAGAGACGCAGTAGCAGCTTGATGACTGTACTCTTTCCCGCACCGTTTTGTCCCACCAGCACCAGGCTTTTCCCCGGCTCTACACAAAAGGATACATCCTCCAGCACCGGCTTCCCTTCTTGATAGGCAAAGCTTACATGGCAAAATTCAATTGAAAAAATCTCCGGTTCGGGAAGGATCCCCTCCCCGTCCTCCGGGATCGTCTCCTCATACGCAAGAAACTTACGCAGATTATCTACCAGAAGACTGTTTTCCGTGCTCCGGTTCACCGCATTGATGACCTGAACCCAGACCCATGACGCCGTAACCATGACGCTGGTGAGCACCGCCATCTGTGAAAAGGTAACTTTTGGCACGGCCGGAACGATGGCCTGATATCCCCCATATAATAAGATTCCTTCAAAAATGACCATATAAGAAAAGAAATATTGCAGCATACCGATGGAAAATGCCCGCTTAAAATATTTTTTCCATATACCCGACTTGCCTTCCGTTGCCTGGGCATATTGATCTTCCACCACATGAAAAACATTCGAGAGACGAAATTCCTTTGCGTACTCCTTCAAGTACATGACCCGGTTTATGTAATTGATTTTTCTTTCATAGGGCACTCCGTCCTGGTAGCGTTCATAAAATATCTGATTCATCTTGGGCGCAAAGAGAAAGTTGCCGAGAAGAGGCGCAATCAAAAACAGAATGGTCCATGGGTCGATCTCCACTATGGTATAACAGGCAAGGATACCTCCAAGGGTTCCGCTGACTACCGTGCTCATGTTATCAATGCACTGGCACAGCTTCGTTCCCATATCGTCCAGCGCCGTTGAAAACTGATCATAAAACTCCCGGTTCTCGTAACAGCCGATTTCCACATTTTCTGCCTTTCTGTAGACCCTGTTGTATAATTGGTGAAAAATTTTCACATTCCACGCCGGGAACAGTACATTATCGCAGTAATACAGAAACAGCTGCAGGATCAGGCTCACTCCGCCAATCACCAGGATCGCGGACAGGATTTCCTGCAAAGGTTTCCTCTGCTCAATAGCATCTAAAATAAAGCGAATAAAAAAGGCGCTGTAGAATACCCATAACAGATACTCAATCAGACGCTTTATGAACGCAAACAATACCCTCTTGGGGGATATATCCAGCGCTAATCTCACAGCATAGGCGTTATTGCGCAGGATTCGCTTCGTAAACCCCTTTTCCTTTTTCATATGTTTCCTTTCCTTTGGCACGCTTACTGCGTTGTCTCTTACTTTATTGCAAATACAAAATACAAGCCTGATGTCTTCACCGCAAAAGGCTCAGCCGTATCAAAATATTCTTTTGTCCTTTTGTAATAATCAGCATATTCGCAGGCTTTCCGATATTCCGCCCCCCGCGCGGCAAAATACTCCGGCCCTCCCTGATAGGAATCTTCATGTTCATATACATAGCGGAAAATACCATTGGTTTCCTTTTTCTCTTCATCAGTGGGGTCATATAAGATCACCTTATCGCTGATTCGCGCCTGAATGTTTCGAAAACCGGCTTTTTTCAAAAGATACGGCAGCTTCGTTCCCATGCGGTAGTCCCTCTCCCGGTGGCTTACCTCACTTTCCCATACTTCCGTAAAGTCCGGACATTTCCGGCCGTTTTCTTCCCGCTCCAGTCCCGAAAAATAACCTGCCCGCTCCACCTCCATGTTGCTGTCTATCAAAAGCAGCATACCGCCCGGCTTTAAAGATGCCTTCATTTTCTCCAATAACCGTTCCGGGTGCTGCACATAGGACATTAAATAAAGCGCCACCACCAGGTCATATTTCTTCTTCGGCTCATACAGATAAATATCCTGCTGTATCAATTCATATGGATAATCACTCTCCTGAAAGAAACCTTCCGCCTCCCTGAGCTCACACGAATCCAGTTCGATTCCCGTATAGCTGCTCCCCTTCGGCACTAGCGGCAAAAGCTTTCTTCCCAGAAAACCAAAGCCGCAGCCAAAGTCCAGAATATCCACCGGCCGATTCAGCTTCCACACCTCTTTTACCAAAAAAGAAAAATAATCGTCATTCCAATACAGGCTTTTCCACAGCTTGAACAACTGGCGGTTTCCGTTCCAATAATCGATGCCGTCAAATCTTCGCCAGTCCGGTTTCTGTTTTAAAGTCTCCAACCCAAGGATGACGTCCGCGCTCACGCCGAAAGCTTGCGCCAGTTTGGGAATGTGCGTAATGTCCGGCATATTCACCCCGTTTTCCCATTTACTGATGGTTTGAAAAGAAACCTGCATTTTTTCCGCAAGCTCCTTCTGCGTCATTCCCCGCTGCTCGCGAAGTGCCTTAATCTGAATTTTAATCTGTTTTTCCATTTTCTTCCTTAAATAAAAATTCCAATTAGTCAGTATGTCTACTCCTGCTGCGCTTATTATTTTACGGACCAATCCACGAAATTTTTCGGATACTTTCACATCCATCCGCTCAATTCATTCGCATCGCACTTCCCAACTATCACCCTAATATCATTAAAATAATCCGACGCCATTGCATATGCCGTCATTCGCAAATGTCCCTCCACAATGACATACCTCTTAAAATCTGCTGTCAGAAAGAACATTTTAGGAAAAGTCCCCCCATTTGTGATGTACGAAGCCGCATTGCTAAAGCCCTCATTGCTTTGTCCATAAATGCAAATCCCTTTACATATCATCTCTGCCGCATCCACAGGCCGGTGTGTTCCCCCGGACAATTCGTTCCAATAGCTATAATCAATGTATCTGATTTTCTCTAAATCTTCTTGAGAAAAGCTACATAGTTTCCAATCTGTAATAACAGGAAAACGTTCAAACATACTTTGATTTCTGCCGTATCCCCTGAAGGAGCCGAGCAATTCCCTTCTTTTCCTGTTCTCATCATCACTTTGCAGATCTGCGGATAATATGATCGTTTCATCCAACGCAAGTTTCTTCATCGTTTCCTGAATGTCGTCCGAAAACCGCTCGGAAGAAACCTCTGCTCTTAAATATTCCAAAATCATTTCCTCTTCAGAACTCTTGCGCAATATCTTCATGTCATTTTTCCTCCTCTTTCCTAGAGTATACCTGTATGCTTCTATGACATCAATAACGGGGTTAGAGAGCATAATTCGCCTCAGAGGCGAATTCCACTCCAAAAGAAGGCGGGCTGCGATCATACTGCCAATGAGCTCACATACAGCTCCAGATCAAGCCCGCGGTTCCTTTGACTGCTTCTTCACACCACTCGTCTTTTTGACAGAAAGGGGTACTCCATGCCGCCGCCAGCCTCCTTGCGCGGTTTACCAGCAGCATACTGGCGCCGGCGCCCTCATGATAGATCGTCCCTTCTCCCACAACCCACTGCGGCTCGTAGCCGGGTACATATACCGGGCATCCTGCGCCGTAGGCCACACTTCTTCCGCCATGATCCCAGCAGAAATCTTTCATCTCGGGCGGCAGCTGATTTTTTTCCAAAAGCATCACGGAATTCTCACTCAGGACTCTCCGTCTCTTATAGATGCCGCCCTCCGCAAGCATACTGCCAAACTGCACCAGCTCCCTCATCGGCGCAGCCAGCCCCGCGGCCGTCCGGGGAATGGTGTCCCACACGGAACCCGCCGCGTCCACCCAATGACTTTCCAGCATCTCACAGGGGAGCAGGATGTTCTCCCGAATATGATTCTCCGCCTTCCTCCCGGTTATTCGCTGTATCACTTCACCTAAAACACAAAAACCCGCCTTGGAATATTCCCACCTGCTTCCCGGCGCATAAAACAAACCCTTTTTCAGAATCGCCGGAATCCAGGAATCTCTTACATTACTTTGATCCACATCGGCCTCCCAGTCAAGATCACGCTCCAAAAACGCATCCTGCAATGCCGCAAGACCGGAAGTATGCGTGAGAAGATGCAGGATCGTGATACCCGAAAAAGGCTCCTCTGCAAACTCCGAAAGGTAATCAGCCACACAGTCGGTGAGACACAGCCTGCCTTTTTCCTGTAATTGAAGAATGGCAGCGGCCGTAAACATCTTTGTGATGGACTGGATCTCTGTGAGCGGCGGTACTGCCCCCACTCTTCCACTTGCAGCAACCCTGTGCTCCACGGAAACACAATATTCCGCTCCCTGAATCTGCTGCGTCTTGATCAGACTCTGCATATGGAGGCGCAGCTGCTGTTCCAATTCCTTATTCCCTGCCATGGCTTTCCCTTTCCTTTGACCGTTTATAAAGACACAAGTACCGAAAAAAGCGGATTTTTCAATCCGCCCCATTCAGATACTGCAATATTCCCATATGTATCGCCCACGCCACCCGGTCCTGGTAATCCTCCTGACTAAGCAGCGCCGCCTCGACCTGGTTGGAGAGAAAACCGCACTCCACAATGACAATCGGGACATCCGTCTTCTTCAGCAGATAATAACTGTCATTAGCTTTGATCTGCCGGTGGTTCTCCGGATTCAGCTTCTCCACCAGCTGCTTTTGCAGCAGATCCGCCAGCTTCTGTCCCTCCTTGCTGCCGCCATAGTAAAACACCTGGGCGCCGCACACATATTCCTCCGGATAACTGTTCTGGTGGATGCTGACAGTGATGGCCGGATGAGCCTCCTCAATCAGCGCCACCCGCCGCTTCATATCCTGCACCTTCTTGTTGGAGGCATCGCTGTCATAGAGGCCGTTATCATCCTCCCTGGTCATAACCACCTTGATATCCTGAGCCTCCAGATACTGCTGCACCTTGCGGGCAATACTCAGGTTCACATCCTTTTCGAGTACCTGGTTGATGCCTATCTTGCCCGGATCGTTGCCTCCGTGTGGCGGCGGTAACTTGCGGTAAAACGATACCGATATGATACACTTGTTTT
>CAZKAO010000028.1:0-36718 GCA_964550745.1 uncultured Acetatifactor sp. | reverse complement strand
CGCCGTACAGATTCACCGGATTCACAGCCTTGTCCGTGGACAGCGCCACCACCTTCTTCACACCGGTATCCAGCGCAGCATCGATCACATTCTGCGCCCCGTTAATATTGGTCTTGATCGCCTCGGCGGGATTGTACTCACAGGCGGGCACCTGCTTCAGCGCCGCCGCATGGATCACATAATCCACGCCCTCAAACGCTCTGGTCAGCCGCTCCCGGTCCCGCACGTCCCCGATAAAGAAACGCAATTTAGAGGCGTATTCCTTAAACTCGTTCTGCATGATGAACTGCTTAAATTCATCTCTGGAGTAAATGATGATTTTCCTGGGTTCGTAGTGTTCCAACACATATCTAGTAAAAGCCTTCCCGAAACTCCCGGTCCCTCCGGTAATCAGTATTGATTTATTGTTCAGCATGATATTTCCTCCCTTGTATCATAATTCCGTGGTCTTCCCGGCTGACTGTAAATTTTTCGACAGACGGCAGGACATTTGCCACATTATACCACAGGCGGAGAAAAAAAGCAATTTGACATCACTATTTTTCCGATTCCGGCAGCATATCCGCCGTCTCTGCTGCCATCGAATATAAGCGCAATATCTATGTTTCCCATTATTGATACCTCCATACGCCGGAATGTCATAAATCCGCGCCATGGATATGTTTTTTGTTGTAATCATTACACACAAGGCTAACCTTGACAAGTATTGCGTATCTTAAATATAACTTAAAAAAAATGGAAAAAAATGCAGTCATATCTTGCGGAATCTTGAATAAAGTATTATAATATTGTCGATATTAAAATATAGAAAGGAGTAGTTATTATGAAGCTAAATCCAAGAGAACTGGAAGTTATGAAGATTCTACATGAATCTGATCGGGCTCTGACCTCCACCGAGATTGTAAATTCCGGCGTGGGACTTACCCAAAGCACTGTACAGGCTGTCCTGCGCAAGCTGCTGGCAGCTGAACTGGTTGAGGTGAAGGGCATCACACACAGCGGCAATGTGCTGAGCAGAACCTTCGGTGCCACCGAGAAGTCCAAGGAAGTATTGGTCGAGAAATTTTTCCATGACTATCGATGCTTCCGTACCATTATCAGCAAGAGAGCCGCTCTTGCAGGTATGTTCGAGATGGATGAAGATGAATCCACAAGATCCGAAGACATCAGAGAAATCGAGCAGCTGCTGGCAGACATAAAACAGAAGAAAAACAGGAGTTAATTATGTTCCACTTAAGTTTTTCATCAGTGCTTATGACGATTCTCATGAGCAATCTGATGCTGGCCATTATTGCGATGTGCTTTCGCAGTGACTCTCTGATGATACACATTGGCTACAGGCTGTTGGCAGTGTTTTGTATTGTAACTTTGATCAGGCTGTTGTTTCCGCTGGAACTGCCATTCACACAGACATACGCGCTTCCCAGGCTGTTATCCTATATAGTGGTTTTGTTCAGACATCCATTTGGGACCTTCCTTGGAATTAAGCTGTCTCTTTGGACATTATTCTGTGTAATATGGTTTGTGGGCGCGTTTGTATTTTGGATTCGGTTTGCACGGGAGCATAAGATAATAAGACAATTCGCCGGCACATTCGGCGAAGATGTCACCGGCAAGGAGCCTTACGCTTCCATTTTGCAGGAACTCTGCTCCGAGAAGCAGCTCCGAAGGATACGGATTGTTAAGATGCCCGGTGTAAAGAGTCCTCTGATCGCCGGGCTGCGCAAGCCCAGGATATTGCTGCCGATGGATATGGATGTATCTGATGAGGATACCTTTTATGCCTTGAAGCACGAGATATATCATTATATACACCATGACCTGTGGATCAAATCCGCTGTAAAATGCCTGACTATTGCCTACTGGTGGAATCCTTTCACCCACTGGCTAAACAGGCAGATCGATACCCTGTTGGAGATGCGGGTCGATGACGCTATTATGAAAAAGGGTCCACAGGAAGCATATAATTATACGCTCAGCATATACCGCCTCTTGACTGGCAGGGATTATGCGCTGGCAGAGAAGGATCGATCATCTACACTGTGCCATGAGGAAGGAGGCAATCTTTGTCGCCGTCTCCGCATGATGCGGCATCGGAGTGATAAGAAGAATTATTTGATCAGTGTCGGTATGCTTTTACTTATTGTCAGTATGTACATAGGCTCCTATTTAGTCATTCTGGAGGCGAATGTTTATGGTCCCAATGTCAAGGGGTATCAATTCGCCACGTCAAAGGACAATGTATATGCCATACAAAAAGGAGACGGCAGTTATGATGTCTATATTGTCAGTGGATACTTTCTGGAGACAACAGATACTCTGGAAAGCTATCCTTTGAACATTACCATTTATTCAAGCGAGGAGGAATATCATGAGAAAAATCAGTAAGATAGCTTTAATGACCGTATTGTGTTCGCTCTCCCTGTTGTTTGTGGCGCCGGAGCTTTCTATCTCCGCCAGCGCCGCCACGTCTTCCGGGGATGAGACTGTTGCGCCCTGCGCTGATATTATACAGTGGGTTTTTGAGAGGAGAGGCAATAAGCTCTACAAACGTCAGTACAATACCTCTACCTGCGAATGGGTCGGTGAATGGATCTATGTGCGCGATCTGGGCAAGCACGAAATACCTTGAGCCCTGACGGAATTACATTGGCAGATCGTGATCTGCATGGTGTCATATTAAACCAAAAGTCTGACAGAGGGTGCTGTACAATGACAACACCCTCTGTTTTTTATCTTATATCCGTCCTGCTCTGTTATTCCACATCCTCAAACTTCTGCTTGTCCTCCACGCTGATCTCCGTGCCCAGCTGTACTTCGATCAACCTCAGCTGTGTATCAGCGATCACCGTATGTCTGCACCCGGCCGGCATGGTGATGACGTCGCCGGGTCTCACTATGCGCTTCATCCCGTCGATGACCACACAGCCCTGGCCGCCCATAACCGTCCATACCTCGTCCCGGTGCTGATGGCTGTGGTAGCTGAGCTTGTGCCCCGGCAGCAGCTCCACCTTGATGGTCATGCTGTCCTCCTGCACATCCAGCACCGTAAAGCTCCCCCAGGACTTTTCCGCATACATGGCCTGCTGCTCCAGTTCCTCCACATAGGGCTTGATATGCGCGCTGCGATCCTTGCTGGACACCAGAATACCGTCCGCGCTAGCCGCCACCACCATATCCTGACAGCCCATACACAGGATCGGTATGTTCAGTTCGTTTACCACCTGGGTATTCTTACAGTGATCGTCCAATGTCACCTTTCCGATGGTCTCAGAGTCCATGGCCTCGGTAAAGGTGTTCCAGCTGCCCAGATCCAGCCACTCCCCATTATACCGCAATACCTGAATCTGCTCCTCCTGCTCCACCACTGCATAATCAAAGCTGATCTTCCTCTGGCTGCCATAGGAGGCGAACAGATCCCGGTAATTGTCAAATTCAATCAATTCATGGGCACGCTTCAGCAGATATCCAAGTTTGAACGCAAACACGCCGCCGTTCCACAGCGCCCCCTGGGCAATATACTCCCTAGCGGTCTTCTCATCCGGCTTTTCCTTAAAGGTGCTGACAGTGCTGACCGGATCTGCGGTAACCGGTATAATATAACCATATTTTTCGCTTGGATAAGTCGGTTCGATTCCCATCAGAGTCAAGTTTGCCTCTCCCTGCTCTGCCAGCTCTGCCAGGCGCTGTACCGCTTCAAAATAGGTATCCTGCACATAGGGGTCCACCGGACATACCACCACAGCCTCCTCCTCCGACACACCAAGCTCATCATGCAGATAAGCCGATGCCAGACAGATGGCAGGAAACGTATCCCTTCGCTCAGGCTCCACGCAGATATTCACCCGCCCTCCCAGCTGGTTTTTGATCGTACTGGCCTGTTTCCTGCTGGTTGCTATGGTAATCCTTGCCTCCGGGTCAACCGTTGTGATCTGACGGAATACACGGGTCAGCATAGACTCCAGTTCGTCCTCATCATTGCGGAACATTTTGATAAACTGCTTGGAACGAATGTCATTGGACAGGGGCCACAGCCGCTTTCCGCTGCCTCCTGACAGTAATATAATATTCATCGAAACCCTTCTCCTCTTCTATCCTTTACCTGATCCACTGTGCCCACTTCTGCCGATATTCCTCAGCACTCATACCCTCTTTCTCCCGGAACATCTGCTGCATGGCCGTCACATCGCCGATGCCTGCTGCTGCTGCCACCTCCGCCACGGGCTTTACACTGAACCGCAATAGTTCCTTGGCCGCATTGAGACGTCGATTGCCCACATACTCATCAATACTGATTCCATAATGCTGCGCAAAGGAATGATCTGTCTCCTCCATATCCTGTGCGAAAGCCTGGTTCAACGCCCCCCGCACATCACTCTTTGCGTAGTTCTCATTCAGCCATTCCCGAATATCGTTTAAAAACTGCTTTTCCTGTTCGTCTTCCAGTGTACCGCAATCGGACAGCTTCTGCAGGATTCGATATTGCAGATGCAGCAACAGCTCCCCACACTGCAATTCGGCCAATATGCTCCGATCATTCTGCAATTCCAGCAATTGACCGATCAATTGATTCCATGATTCTATATCCTCAACATGAAACAGAGCGCTTCCCCCGTTTCCTTTCCGGAACAACTCGTAAAAATTATGCGCTGTATTGCCATGATAATGTACCCATGCCAGCTCCCAGCCATCTTCCTCATTGCTGATATGCTCATAGTGTTCTCTACAGTCCACCAGCGCGCAATCTCCTGTCTGCAGTTGATATTCCCTGCCTTCTGCCACCAGAGTTCCCCTGCCACCGAGTACCATCAAAAACAGACAGGATTCCAGATTCTCCCTGACACATCTATGTGGTTTCAAACTTTTTAACCGCCCTACCTCCTGCACATACAACAGATTCTGCCGGGCAAAATTTCCCGGCGTATGCAGACTGCGGTCTGAACTCGTCGTTCCGTCTGTAGCAAATAATCCGTTCCCTTTAATCATGCTTTCCTCCAGCTGCCCGCCCAGGCGGACACTTCAACATCTGGCAAAATACCTGCCGCTTATACCCTCTCTCGCCAATAGTCCAAAGTTTCCCGGATTGTCTGCTCCAGCGTTATCTGGGGCTTCCAGCCTGTCAACTCATTCAGTTTGGTGATATCCGCTTCTATAATCGGTACATCCACGGGTCTGATTTTATTTGGATCGGTTTCCACCCGGATCTCTTTCTCCGACATAGAGATGATCATATCCAGAACCTTGCGAATCTCTACAGCGTGTCCCGAACCCATGTTATAGGTCTCTCCCGGCACACCTTGCTGAATCAGCATCACATATGCCCTGACCACGTCCCGGACATCCGTAAAATCCCTCTTTGCCGCCAGGTTCCCCACATACATCACGGGCTCCCGCAGCCCCTTTTCAATCTCGGCCACTTGCTTGCAAAAATCCGATACTACAAACATCGGAGCCTGTCCCGGTCCGATATGGTTAAAGGAGCGCACCATCATCAGCTGCATGTCATACGCCTGCGCATAGATGCTGCCAATCATGTTCTGGCACGCCTTAGTGGCTGCGTAAATATTCCCCGGCCGTAACAGATTATCCTCTCTGATGGGTGTCTCGCCCGGACGGATATGGCCGTACTCCTCCCCGGACCCGATCAGCAGCACCCGGGGCTTGTAGTATAGCTCCCTCACGGCGTCCATCACATTGATGCTTCCCTTGACATTCACGTCCACCGTCAGTCCCGGATTCTTCCAGGATAAACCTACGGAACTCTGGGCTGCCAGATGGAAGATATAATCCGGCCGTATCTCCAGCAACAGTGTCACGATTGCTTCCCTGTCCAGAATATCCAGATCATAGACTCGCGCATGCTCATGCTCCAGCCGCTCATGGGGGAGCTTGGTTGCATAGGCATCCATTCCGCAGGAATGCATCTCCTCTATCAGATAGCTGCCCACAAATCCGGCAGCCCCTATTACCAATCCCTTTGACATATTTCTGTCTCCTTACAAGAAAAGGAATTCCTCCTTCCCTATAGGAAATTGAAAATTCCTCTTTCATTCTGGTGCCTTGTTTTTACTCACTGAATTCCCGCATAGGCAATCTCTCTGCGCACCAGCTCCATATCCATATCTACCATACGTCCTACCAGCTCGTCAAAGGAGATTTCCCGCTTCCACCCCAGCTTACTCTCTGCCTTGGCGGGATCTCCCAAGAGGATATCCACTTCCGCTGGACGGAAGAATTCCCTGTTGACCTTCACAATCACCTTACCGGTGGCCGCATCCCGACCCACCTCATCCACACCAGTGCCGGACCATTCCACTTTGATACCCACTTTTTCAAAGGCCGTCTCCACAAATTCCCGGACGGTCCGGGTCTCATTGGTGGCCACCACATAGTCATCCGCAGTTTCCTGCTGCAGCATCAGCCACATGGCATATACATAATCCTTGGAATGTCCCCAATCACGCTTGGAATCCAAATTCCCCAGCTCCACAAATTCCTGAACGCCCTGCTTAATCCTTGCCACCGCATTCGTGATCTTCCGGGTCACAAACTCCTTGCCGCGCCTCTCACTCTCATGATTGAACAGGATGCCGCTGCAGGCGTACATCCCATAGCTCTCCCTGTAGTTCTTCGTAATCCAGTGGCCGTACACCTTGGCCACGCCATAGGGGCTGCGGGGATAGAAAGGGGTTGTCTCTTTCTGAGGAATCTCCTGCACCAGTCCAAACATCTCGGACGTAGACGCCTGATAGAAACGACAGGAAGGCTTCACCATACGGATTGCCTCCAACATGTTGGTGACTCCCAGCGCGTCAATCTGGGCTGTCGCCAGAGGCTGCTCCCAGGAGGTAGCCACGAAGGACTGAGCCGCCAGATTGTACACCTCATCTGCATCAGATATTCTCATGGCATTCACCAGCGAGGCCAGATCTGTCATGTCCGCATAGATCAAATGCAGTTTGTCCTTGATATGCTCCACATTGCCATAATCTACGACGGCCTTTCTCCGCATCAGGCCATATACCTTATAACCCTTCTCCAATAACAACTCTGCCAGGTAGGAACCATCCTGGCCGCAGATTCCCGTAATTAATGCATTTTTCATATATTTCTGACCTTTCTGATGTATTGATACTAGACTGTTCAACACATATACGGATTATACTATATTTTTCCATTGTTTGCAACTTTATAATTACCTGAGTTACCTTCCATTTATACATAGCTCCCTGGACTTATTCCATTTATCAGCCGCTGTTGCTGATTCCAAGAACTATCCTCTGTCTGCCGGCTTATAATCCATATTCCGACATTATATTATAAAACTCTTCCGAACCCGAGAATCCCGCCAGCACTTCATCATGGGTATAGCCGTTTGCCAAACATTCCAGCCAATACTGCATCCCCGCATCATCGTATTCTCTCCCCATAAAAGTCAGATATAGCACCTGAACATACATTTCATCATTATATCCTTTATTCTGGAACTCCTTCGAATGAATGAAACTTTGTGCCACCAGTTCCGCAGACTTTTCGCCTCTGGCTATGGCGCCGGACCAATCGTTCAACCCCTCCAGTTCCGCCTCTCTTCCAAGAGCCGTGTTATAGAGACGGTATACAAACATTGTTGCTCCGGGATTCTGGTCTCTTCCCTCCGTCAGAGTCACGCTTCCCCGCTCTATGCCATATCCGCCACAGATTTTATCATACTCCGCAGACTCAGCAAACCCTTTAAACACATACTGACGCGATACACCATGACTAAGCATGTTACTCCAATATTCTTTGCCACTGGCATCGGCAGCCCGTCCCAGGTATACTTCGTACATCATATCCAAGAAATCGCTGTCACCCTTATCCTTGTTCATATACTCATCGCTGAATACAAATCCATATCCCACACCGGCACCGCTATTGTCGTGATCGGCCAGCTGCATAGTCCAGTCAAGTTTGCCAGCCTCCTCCGATGCCCGTTCCAGGCACAAGGCATACAGTCGTTCAACAAACTGTCCGATGGCATTGTACTGCTCTTCCGTCACCGCAGTTCTGCCCGCATAATCAGAGGCATAAAACATATTAATTTGATACTCAATCGTAACCGGCTCACCTGTTTCCCTGCTTTTCAGCCCTGTCACCTTCACCTGATAGATTCCCGGCTGGCTATATTCCGAATAATTGCTGCCAAAATTACAGATAATACAGGAACCTTCACCATACCCACCCGTGTTGACATTAAAATATTTCCCCGCACCACTCAGATCCGTGCCATTGTCAGCGGCACTGAAAACCTCCACTTTGCCCGCCGGATTCTTAATCTCCACCACGATCTCTTCCAGACTGGGAGTCGCATAACGCTGCATTTTCAGCGATATGGACCAGGGGAGCTTGGCAACTGCCAGCTCTATCGGGAAATTACCGGAAGACGGCCAAGACACAAAATCATGATCCAAATTCTCATTGCTGTCATCAAATACCTTGTAAGCATAGAATTTATCATATCCCCTACCGGACTGAGCCTGTCCCAAACCTATGTATAGCATCTCCGGATTCAAAAACCATCTCCTATGCCCCACAGAAGTCAGATTACTGCCGCTATTGTCCAGCATACAGCCATCCACACCATACTCCATGCGTCCATATCCCGCGCCTAAATTGCTGCTGGTTGTAGCGCTATAGCCGATTTGATAAAAAGCATCGTCCATATCCGCCGGCTTGGAGGGCGTATGTGTTAATTGGTTCACAGCCGCCAGTAATACTGCTCCATGCTGCGCCTCAACAGACAATTCCGCCGACTCTACCACAGGCGTTATACCTGCAATCAACCTGTACATATTCACTTCTCTCAATGCTGACTGCCTGTTGGCTGCCGATGCGCTTCCTGCCGCATAAGGCGCCCCCACATGGGGTTGCACATCATAGGCTAGGGGGGTAGAGCTATTTTTTGCATCCTGGTACAAATTTGCAATCTCCGTCTTGGTAAGCGGCCTTGCATCTAAACGACCGCTTCTGTCAGCCACCTGACTGACAGTTTCCGTGGTCCACCAGGATATACCTTGTACTTCCACCGCCTCCTGTTGCTCTGTTGCCTCGGAAATAATGCCCTCACCAACAACAATTTCCTCCGCATTTGCTGGGAACGGGGTTCCCGCAATCAACAGTATCCCCGCTAAAAGTAGTGCCGCCTTTGCTTTCATTCTCTTTCTCCTTCATAAGCAGTTCTATCATAAATCGTATTGAACAGTTCCCCAAGTTCATACATGTGGCATTATAGACTATTTCTTCATTACTGTAAACAGAAAGTCCTTGATTTCCAGCACCAAAGTCTCTCTTGCACTCAACAGCACTATCCCATATATACCAAAGAAAGCTATAGCTCCCAGAACCAATGTAGGGAAGGTTGTAAAGTTCAATAGCTTTATGCTATAACCTGCTACCATGCTCAGAAAAACTGCCGCCAAGAACAAACCATACCGCATATCGGCGTATATCTCTTTATATCCATCCCGCAGAACAAAATACTGCACAATCCATACCAACACTTCGGCCACCAAAGTTCCTATCGCCGCCCCCACAGATGCCATCGCTGGAATCAGCAGGGTGTTGAGCGCCAAATCTGCCACTGCACCCGCGATCTCAGAATACAACACATATTTCTCTTTTCCCAGAGGAATGAGCATCTGGATGCCCATGATATTTGTCATGCCAATCAACAGCAGCGTTGGCATAATCACCTGCATCGGCAATACGGCAGGCAAGTATTCCTGTCCGGACAATAGCAATACTCCCTCCCTGGCATACAGTATAAAAAAAAGCGTAAATGGCAACGCCATCAACAAAACAAAATGGATGGCCTTATGCGATATCGCCAGAAACTCTTTTTTCTTTCCCTGTTCGATATAATAGGAGGCCCTGGGCAGCAATACTGTCCCCAGGGAAGTCACCACCCCCGTCAGAAGCATCCTGATCTTGACGGCGGCGCTATAATATCCCACCTCCTCGTCATTTTTCATAAAGCCCAGCATTACCGTGTCCAGATTGGTATAGATCGTGGTGGCACAGGACATTGCAAAAAAAACCATGACCGCTTTTATATGCCGCTTCAGATTGTACCCTCCCACCGGCTTTAGCCCGATCATTCGGAACATCCAGATGAAATTCAAGATATTCGACGCCGAAGCCGCCAGGATCGTAATTGCCCCATAGGCCACATAGTCCTGCTTTTCCCGGACAAGCACAAACATTGCCGCCAACGCAATTGCCTTGAAAATAATAGACCGTATGGCAATATAGCTGTACTCCTCCAATGCCTTATACAGCCACTCAACCCCTATGGCATTAAACAGGATGGTCAGGCTGATAATAATCATCAAGGGCTTGTCCTGGCCAAGCCTGGGCACCACGGCCAGCGATATCCCCAGAAAAATATATACCAGTATACTCATCAAAAAATTGATAAACAATATCTCATGGGTTACTCTGGTCAGTTCCTCCTTGTTATCCCGTACTTTCGCACATGCCCGGATTCCATAAGTAGGTATCCCCAACTGAGCAAACATTGCAAAATAAGATATGACAGAGACGGCAAAGGCAACCTTACCTGTACCATCAGGCCCCAGCACCCTGGAAACATAGGGGAAAGTCACCACCGGGAAAATAAAGGAAGATACGGTGAGCAGAATGTTCATAAAAAAATTTACTTTAATAGATTTCTGCCTATCTCCCATCCCGTTTTTTCTCCCATTTATAATAGTGCGCGCACAGCTCATATGCCCAATATCCCGTTGCACGCAGAACGCCGCGGAGGATGCGAAATTTCCTATTCTGCATCCAGCGGTAACGCTCTGGCTGCTGCGCTTTTATTCTCTCGTCAAATGTCTTTATCTTCTGCCGCACCTCCCTGCTCTCTGGAAGCAGCAGTAGAGAGGTATAATATCCGCGATAAGACAGAGCGATCCGATAGCTAACCAGATCCTTGTTGTCCCCGTTCTGAAGCTGGTCATGAAAAGCCTCAATACCTGCTATTACTCGTTCCAGGTCGCCAATATGTTTCTCCAGGCCGGCCGGGCTGACACTCTGTCCCTCCAGACCAATTCGATATTGATACAAGTCCAGGGGATAATAGGTCACTGATTTTACATAGGCCAAGCCATAAATCACATATTCTGTATCAGTATAAAAGCAATGCTCAGTAATGGAAACTGGCATCTTTCGCAGAATGTCGGTCTTATAACATATACCATGCATGGCCAAAGGTCTGCTCAACTTCCACAACTCCTTGGGCGGAAGCAGTTTCTCCTGTTCCAATTCCGCATACTCAAACACCTCTCTCCTTCCGCTGCCCTCATGAACCATTACATAGTTTGACAATACCATATCACTGTCGCAGCTTTTCAACCGCTGTATCAACTCCGCCAATGCCTGTACGTCATACCAGTCATCTCCGTCCAGCAGTTTAAAATACTTACCCTCCGCTGCCTCGATTCCCACATTGATCACAGAGCCATATCCGCCATTGAACTTATCAATCACCCTGTACACTTCTGGCCACTGCTGCGCATACCGGTTTGCAATGGCCAGGGTTCCATCTCTGGAACCGTCATTCACTACTATGACTTCATAGTCCTCCTGCAGCTGGCAATCATCCACGACACAGGAATGAAGCGTATTTTCCAAATACGCTTCGACATTGTATGCTGCGATTATGATCGATAAAACCTTGCTCATCCCTTGATTCTCACTTTCATTTCGACAGTTTGCAGAGCCAATATATGCCGCAGGTAAATTTTTTCCCAAAAAAGCTTAAAAGCATTACTGCTTTATTTTGCAGACGGCTTTTTTTATCGGCCAATACTGTCCCCCGATATTTTTTTACTTCCTCCCACAGCTCATTCTGTACCTTTGAGTGGCGTTTGTCTCTCCCAATCTGGACCACTACATGCACGTCCGCCCACAGTGCCCTGGATATTGCAGCCTTTTCCAATTCGGGGAAAGCCTCCCTTGTTTTGTTCAAAACATATTTTGTATTTTCAATATAATCCAGCTTTCTCTCTGCAAATCCTTTCCGAATAATACTGTCCCCTCTTACACAGTAATAGTATAGGCGGCTATTGGACACTGCAATATGTTCCGCTTTCCTGAAAATATCAAAGACCGTGACCACATCCTCATACAATTTCCCATATGGAAAGAGGGTCTCCTGAAACAGTTCCGTCTTATACATTTTTGCCCATGCGGATGTGGATATATATTGATAGAGCAGTTTTTCCAATCCCTCGTGCTTTGAATATACCGCTGGACTATCCGACATAATTCCTTTTTCACTCTCATCCCCTGTTTCTCTGTCCGCACCGCTCCTTTTCTGTATAAACTGGCAGGTGGAAATATCTGCTCCATTCTCTGATATATTCTGATACAGGATACGCACATACTCCGGGTGGACATAATCATCACTGTCCACAAACGTGATCCACTTCCCCCTGGCGTGCTTGATTCCCTCATTGCGCGCATCCGACAGCCCGCCGTTTTCCTTATGAATCGTAACAACCCGCCAATCACGTTCGCTGTATTGATCACATATGGCTCCAGATCTGTCTCCGGAACCGTCATCTACCAGGATAATCTCAATATTACTGTAGGTTTGCGCGATCAGGGCTTCAATGCACCTGCCGACATATTGCTCCACATTGTAGACTGGAACCACCACAGAGACTAAATCTTTCTCATCCATACTTACCTCTCGTTTAATTCTGCTCACGCATCTGGCATCAGACTCCAGTCCTTTCAAAACATTCCCTTATTCTGGCTGCCAGTTTCTCTGCGCTTCCCATCTCCACAAAAAAGTGTTTTTGATCCTCCTCAAACAATTCTCTGTTGGCAGGATTATCCCCCAGAATCATGGGCTTTCCCATTGCCTCATAGATATACGCCTTGCCAGGGATCGTACGCTTTGCCTTTTCTATTCCGGCATTGAAATGTCCTGCCAGGCACAGATCGGCCGCCGCAATATATTCAGCCAGTTTTTCTTCCTCCAGCCAGGGAATAAACTCTGCATTTCCCAGGTCATCCTCTGCCTCTTCTTTCACCGGTCCCACAATCTGGAAATAAAAATCCTTATTCCCTTCCAGCAGCCGGATACACTCCATAATCACCTCTATACCCTGCAATGGGAGAATGCTGCCGAAATACAACACCACATATTTTTCCCGGAGTTCTTCCCTCTTAACGGCCTCTCTGGGATAATAGATATGAGAATTCGCCTGAAGATATAGGATGACTTTCTTTTCCTCTTCCACGCCAAACGCTTTTTCAAAATATGCTCCATGAGCTTTAGTGTCACACACAATGTATTCCGCAGTATTTGCCGTCCGCCTGTCCAGATATTCCAGAATTCTGGCACACACACTGCCTGGCTTGCATATCTTTCTATCATTGACAAAAGTATCATACAGTGAAATAAAGAAATCAATATGCACGCTGCCTGGAAACTTCCAGGCCCAAAAAGGGCAAATCAACTGAGGGGCAAACCCCACAAACACAACATCATATCTGCGAAAGGAGGAGAAAAGGAGGCTGATCCATACATGCGCAATGCGCAGAAAATAATTCTTTCGGTTTGACCCAATGACCCTGATCTCTCCGCTGTTTTGACGAAGCAGTTCAAGCTCCTGATGAT
Organism: uncultured Acetatifactor sp.; assembly: GCA_964550745.1. GTDB lineage: Bacteria > Bacillota > Clostridia > Lachnospirales > Lachnospiraceae > Acetatifactor. Next base: position 23,046 of record CAZKAO010000028.1, on the reverse strand, counting down.
TGCGTATATAGCTTAGATTTTTCGTGGTTATAAAGGCTATCCTTTTTCCTTTGTATTGGTCAAACAGCTCCATTGCCGTCATCCTTGCCACCTCTCCCGTCCATGCGCCTGAGCCGATATTGGACCTCTTCCAGAATCTTTCTATTGGCGGCAATCAGGTCGGCCTGGATACCTATTGTCCAGCACATCGCCCCCAACAGCAGCAATGTGCTGGCTAATATCAGGGACTGAACATGCCCGCCGGCCAGGCCCATGCAGATATAGACAATATAGCGAATCCCCAGTACCAACCCGATCACAAACGGGATCAATCCCAGAAAAATAAAGAAACGCAGGGGCTTATACATCAGATAGGCCCGGATAATGGTCAGCATAGACTTTTTGATATAGCCAAACATGCTATGGAACAACCGGGAGGGACGAAGCTCCGCATTGGTGCGGATCGGCACCGACATGATAGCCATGCTGTTGCGCCCCGCCTGCACGATCGTCTCCAATGTATAAGTGTACTCGTTCAACACATTAATATGCAGCGCTGCTTCTCTGCTGAATGCCCGAAAACCGCTGGGGGCATCCGGAATATCTGTCTTTGACGCCTTGCGCACCACCCAGCTGCCAAGATGCTGCAGCTTCTTTTTCAGCGGTGAAAAATGCTCCGTCTGGTCAATAGGCCTCTCACCAATCACAATATCGGCCTTTCCCTCCAGAATTGGACGCACCAGCTTTTCAATATCCTCTCCGCAATACTGGTCGTCCGCATCCGTATTCACGATGATGTCCGCCCCATACTGCAGACAAGCGTCCAGACCCGCCATAAAGCCCTTGGCTAGCCCCTTGTTCCGGGTAAAGCTGACCACATGGTGGACTCCCCATCTCATGGCCACCTCCACGGTCTTGTCCGTACTGCCGTCATTGATAATCAGATATTCTATCTCGTCGATCCCCTCTATGTGTCTGGGGAGATCGTTCAAAGCCACCTCCAGGGTACTCTCTTCGTTGTAGCAGGGAATTTGAATAATTAGTTTCATTGCAGCCTCCTGATTATAGGCAATATAATACGGCATAATGATGCCTACAGTTGTGCGTATGCTTCATTATGCCATATTTTGAGTTAAAATGCAATGGCCTTGACTATTTGGCTTTTGTGTGGTATGTACTACTCCCACAACCATTTCTTCATATCCACAACATACACCTGGTCATTTCTAATCCTTGCCGTCTCCTGATGTGGCCTGGCGGCAGAGTCAAACAAAATCATGATCCTGTCCTCTAACGCCTCCAACTGTTCAGCTCCCTCCGGCAAAACATAAGATTGTATTGCCTCGGTATAAGCCTCCGTCTGCTCATCATAAGAAAATACCAGCAATGTTGAGTCATCCGTCCGAGCGCTCTGGGACAGGAGCAGATAGTCTCCTTTTTCCCCAGCAATCACAGTCATTCCCTGTATTTTTTCCGGCAGCTGCTGTTCCGTCACCAGCTTAGGATTTGCAGGATCGGTAATGTCATATCCCCGTAGAAGTCCTTCACTCCCTATTACATAAGAACCAACATAAAGTTTGCCGTTGACCACGTCTAAAAAGGAAGCGACCTTGCTGCCATTGTGATTTGTCAATTCCGCATCAAAAGAATAAAGCACTTCCGGACCAGAAACAACATCTCCCTTTCCACCTGTTCCAAAAGATTCCTTTACTTGCGCCCAATTCAATGCACATACACTGCCAGATGCGGCAGTGACCCATAAGAGGTCATGCACATTATCATATGCAATTCCCCCTGTATGCGCTGAAAGGCCTATGTCAACCGTAGTCAGCCATTTCCCGGCAGAATCAAGCACATAAAGCAGACTGTTTAAACCGGACTTTCTATAGGCAGATATCAGTATATATCCATCCGCATAGGTCATTCCCTGTACTACTGCGTCCGCACATTCTTCCGGCAAGGCATGTCCATATAGTCCTGGCAAGGCAAATGATTCTGCATACTGCTCTGCCAGAAGTGAATATTGTGATTCCACAATCACCTTGGCAATTCCTGGACAATTAGTTACTATCCCATCCACTCCCATAACCCGCATAGCAGCAATATCTCTTGGCATATCTACCGTCCAAACATATGCTTTCCTTCCACAAGAATGGATCGCGTCAACCACTTCCCAGGTAATATTCCGAACATTTAGTCCATAATATTCCGCCTCAAACTGTTGTGGCAAAGTTGCATCATATAACGATATATTATAGAGAATGCTCACCTGAGGGTTCAATTCCTTTAAATGCTGTAAATATTGATAATTAAATGAAGCAAAAACACAGCGCTCCGTCATGTCATAACTATTCGTAGCCGTAAGAACCGCTTCCTCAAATCCCTGCACTTCCCCAATATCTTTCAATTCCAGATAGATTCCCAAGTCTGTATCCCTGATTAGTTCAAGCACCTCTGGCAATGTGGGCATCCGTTCCCCTACATATTCTCCCCCAAAAGCACTTCCTACATCAATGGCGCATAACTCTTCATAACTATAATCCGCCACGCTGCCGCTTAAGCCCAGCCTGGACAAATTTCCATCATGATATACCATAATGACGCCATCCTTGGAGAGCTGTACGTCCAACTCGATCATATCTGCCCTAATATCAACTGCCCCCTCAAAGGAAATCAATGTATTTTCCGGAAACTGGGAAGAATACCCCCTATGGGCGATCACGACAGGCGATGCGGCGGCCACTGCTTCCCCTGCGCTCTCTGTAACCGTCAATTCCACTTCACTCTCTTTATTTGCGTTTTCCCGAATCTTACCGGCTGCCATAGCTCCCATAAAAACCAGTACAACAACTACACCCGAAATGCCTAATAAATAATGCTTTTTATTCCGAGAAGAAAACTTAGAAAAGAGATATGGATATAGGGCCAAGATGAACAACATCTGGATAAACATCATAAAAAATCCAGAATATTTAGACTGCATCCATAGATTTAAGAAATCCCGGAACGCTGTCTGTATTAATAAAACCCCAAATGCCCCAACAGTAAAGCGAACTACTTTCTCCTTCCAACTCCCGCAAGGTTCAAAATGTATAAACCTTTTTTCTAAAAACCATCCACACCACATCCCAAATGCAGCCCCGGCATTGGACAGGCATCCCGCTTGCAGCATTGGCAAAAAGCATACAATACAGCCTATAAAACATATAACAATGTCCCTGTTTTTCCTTTCTTCACTCCAGCGTAGCGCCCTTGCCAGCAGGAACATGGACAGGATAGACAAGGCCAGCCCTCCCAGAATATCCTGGAATGTATGGACACCCAGATAGTTCCTGGAAAATGCCACCAGCAGCACGATCAGCCATCCGATACGCCACAAATGTTTATTCCTCTTGCGGGAATATGTCCCCATAGCCCCCCAGGTTGCAGAACTGCGCACTGTATGTCCGCTGGGAAAAGAATATCCCCCGGCTCCGGCCAGAGCCGCCTGCACGGGCTTAATTCGTGCGTCCAAAACCCATGGACGTTCTATCCGAAACAGCCATTTGAAATATTGGCTAAAGGTACAGCTAAGACCAACATTCCCTGCCATATATATGCCCATTTCTTTGTCAGCACACCAGTATATGAAGCTTAACAACAAAAAGGTCGGGAACGAACCTGCCAGAGAAGTTATCTGGAGCATTAAATTTTCAAAAATTCCTCCACATGCTTCCCTAAGATGCTGCAAAAATAGCAAGTATGACATATTCCTTTACCTCCTTGTGGGCGTACAGCCCCGCCTTAAAGCCCTTGGCCAGCCCCTTGTTCAGTGTAAAACTGACCACATGGTGAGCTACATCTAAAAAGGAGTGAAACCACTTACTGTTAGGAGTTCAGGCCATGTCTGTACTTTTTAGCACCCAGCATTAACATCTAGCTTCTATCACTTATTTTTGACACGCATTTTATATATACAAAATGATAACCTCCGTTCATCTGTTCCATGTCCTAATTCTTTCGATGAGATAGCATCTGGATGACTAAAATGCAAACTAACTGTATTTCCATTAATCATATTCCTTGGTACTGAAAATGAAATTTCTGTATCATTTTCCTGCAAAACATCCTCAAACACCGTTTTGTCATCTATGAATACTTTGATTCTCTGCTGTGTACCATGCACCGCAAAACTCATATCAATTTCCAAATCGCGATTCGTCAACTCTTTTTCTATCGGAATTTCTATGATCGACTCATCTCCTACCATCCATATCTTTTGCCCTTCCAAACTCCCGAATCCTTCTTTCCATACATCTTCATCGTATGGATACCATGTTTTTATATAATTGTATTTATTTGCCTGGTCTATGAATCTCACAAGCCACGAAGTAGAATCTTCATCAACAGCAATAAAATTGTGCATATAATAACTTGAATATTTCTTTAATTCCTCATCAAAATCCAGTAACTCTTCTGCCAAAGTCGCTTTAGCAGAAAATAAATTAGTACCAAGTCCCAGCCTTTCTCCCTCTATCGTCACCCCCATTGATGCAAGTATTGTTGGAAACATGTCCATGGTAGAAAAATTTCTATTGCGAGTTCTCTCGTCTGCCTCCGATTGCAAGGCATTAATAAAACAATTGTACACTTTTCGGTCAGTGCTTTGAATATTTTCGAAAAAATCCACATTCATACTTAAATGGTCACCCAAAAAAACAATTACGGTGTCCTTATACCACTCCTGCGCCTGCATCCATAACACCAAATCATACGCCTGTCTGTCAGCGCATGATATCACATTTCCATATTGTTCCGAGTAATCATCATTGCACAATTCGCACACATATCCTTGTGGATGATGTGTATCAACAGTCAAAAGAGTAAAATTGAATGGTTCTGAGGCAGCTGCTACGTCAGTTAATTTACTTCGTGCATACTCATATAGTTTTTTATCCTCCATTCCCCAAAAAACATAATGGTCAGGCGCTATGATTTCATCCGCAACCGCCGTATTGTAATCATAAATTATATAATCGCCATGCTGCAAAAAGAAATCGCTCCTTCCTCCAAATACAGCATCCGAACCACACATAAAATAATTTGTATACCCTTCATTTTTCAGAAGTTCTCCCAATCCTGTTATTCCCGGCAAGAATTTTTCATATCCCCCTGCCTCATTTCCATCAATGCCCAGCTTGTAGGGAACTCCCATGCTGCTGCTGAGTAAGCCTGCCATGGTCCATCCTGTATCCCCATAAGCACCTGCACCTCCCAGGCCATCGGAATTGGAAAAACAAATATTTTCCATAGCCAGCTGTGTCAGTTCTGGTATGTAATTCACACTTCCGCCATTGCCGTCTTCCATTGCGCCATATGTGCTTTCCATTGATTCCAAATAAATTAAGACCAGATTTTTCTTATGATCTGGAAAACATATTTTGACATCATTGGGATTTATATACTCTTCCTCAAACAAAAAGGAAACATCTGTGATCTCCTTAATGTATTCTGGCACTCCTGCACGAATTATTGCCTTTCTTAACAGAAATGCGCATATAAAAACAAATGCCACTACATACAGCGCCCTATAAGTTCGTGCATACACAATATTTCTCTTTACAAGCAGAAAAAACATAAATTTATAAGCAGTAAATAGGGCCATCGAAAGTGCAAATGATAGAATAACACATGAAAAAATGTAATTCCATAGAATATCTGATGAAGTACCTTTCATTGGCGACATCAGCTGATATACTACTGTAGAGAAGCTTATCTCTCCAAAAATCGTATTTAGCCAAGCAAATGATCTGATCAAAATAATTATAAAAAGCATTAAAGCAAACAATAATGAGGAAATTACTCTTTTAGCTATGACAGAAACTGTTATCTTTGGCTTTTTATTTAACATTACACTCCCCCACCCATATGACACTATCAGATATGATATCTGATGCCTGATCAAGCAGATTAATTTCCAAGTATCCACCCGCAAGTATTTCCTTTGGCACACAAGTTGACACAAAGCCTCTGTCTATTACCGTATTATATACCTCACCGTTTATCATAATCCGCAAATAATCTGACATAACCTCTGGGATAACTCCTATATTCAGACTTCCATCTTCATTATACTGTGTTGTCTCATCGAGCATTTCAGGATAAATGGAACGTATCACAGGGGTGGCACACATCACTACTTCCTTAACCGTCCCCATTTCATTTATATCCTCCCATACAAAAGAAACACTTTGAGGAATCTCATAATAATTCTTCATCCAATACTCCATATAAGACTGCTGGTATGGCATATCAGCAGCATATGCATCGTCAAATAATTTATATAGAATTATTGTATTTATTTCTTCACCGCCTGCAATTCTCACAGCTTTTTCATGTAATTTGCTATCATTAATAACATTTATCATCCAATTCTCATGGTATCCACGGGCTATACTGGACATATTTATAATTCCCAAAATACCTGTGACACAGATAATAGCTATCCTCCCTATATTTACACCTGGTCTGCCGCCTGCGCCCACAGCCGCTGCCACAATAATTATAACAACAAAATCAAATGGAATCATACATCGCTCTGGCATTGTCGGTGCCACTAACATCATGCCCTCTGAACACAATCCTCCAATAAACAGTGCCACCAAATCAAACCTTGCTATTTTCCACAGCATAACTATCACGTGATACGAAAATAGTGCAGCCCATACAGTTCTACAGCTATTGCTGATAAGCATGGGCATCTCCACTCCCCACGTCAAAACCAGCATACTGGAAAGGAGTAAATAGGCAGCCATATCACACCCAAAACGCACTTGGGATTTCATATTTTTGTCCTGGCAATACCATATAATAAAAAACTCCGCCAAGACTAAAACAATAACAAAGAACTTGTTATCCTTTCCAAAATTCATTTCCAATAATTTAGGGAAATTCTGACTAATCTTTCCAAATATGCTCAATCCATTGAATTCATCATACCTCGAAGTGGCGGATCTGATAAAGTTGCCAGGAGCCAACAGTTCCAGCATTCCACCCACAATTGCTGTTGCCAACATTCCCCAGTCAGGCTTCTTCCACCGTCCCTGCACCCGTTCAATCCAAAAACTGACCAACATATATGTTACTGTTAAGACCGCAATCTGTTCATAAGAAAAAGCGGCCAGAAAAGCAACAACAATCCCAGAAACAACTGTTACCCTGTTAAAGGTTTTCAGATATCTGCGAATATATACCAATATAAATAATGGGAAAAGTGGCCAGACATATGATACTGATGCAGAATACCATAATATACCCTTATTCAAAACCAGCAGCCCCAATGTACCAAACATAAATACAGCCACAGCTGCTTTGTAAAAATTACTTTCTTCATTTTCCTTAGCCAAGAGATAAGAAACGAGCCCGATTCCCCATATAATCAGCGCCTGAAAATACTGCATAAACCCTAAACCAATCTTCAAAGAATATATTTCGAAGAGAAAATATAGTATCCTTCCACCCCAATTGAAGTAGTGCCATCCCAAATACTTCAAAACATCAACAAGGCCATAATGCAGACCACTGGTTCCCACATTATAACCATATGATAAACTGGCATATCCATAATCATCAAAATAGAGAAATACTTGCTTGTGCAGCAAAATCAGTCCGATCAAATATGCCCCAAAAAGCAGCCAAACAGCCTTATGCCTGATTTTATGCATTATATATAACCCATCCTCTCAAAAGATTCCACTTGCTTCCACACTATGCGTAGGTCGTCTTAAATGCATCGGCGGATACTGCCTGTAATCCTCATAATGCATTGCCAAAAATGCCTCATAATCCTGCGGTGCGTTGACCATAATATCTCCCAGTGGCAGACGCGCCCCCTCGCCAAACCATTTCTGCTTAAATCGCCAGGGAATGCAGTATATAAACCCATTGGACTCAAAATAATCTTCACACGACTTATTCTTATTCCATTTTCTTACCCATTCATAACATCCCAGTATCCAAGATAGCGGAATATACCGGCCAATGCTGGACAATGTTTTTACGATCCTCTGTGTCTTTTCATCCCGATTGGTATAATCATTAGGGTCCACATAGGCACGGTGCCCCATAGCAAGCCCATACAGTCCTCTAATCAACTGGGTCTGTATATTATGGAATACCTTATTATTTGATGCGTTATCCAGCACATAGATATCCATAGGCAGATGATTATCCACATCCGAACGCCCTTTGCCTTTGATTTTGCGGAAAATATTGACCGGGATTTCCTCTTTCATATAGACAATCCTTGTCATATAGTCCAGAAAAGCATCGTTACCCATCTGGTTATAGTTAAGAAACATGATGTCTTTGTCTTTCCCCCACTCCTCTTCGACATGCTTTAGCAGTATATCAAAGTCTTTTCTGGGCATAGCAACATCCACATCATCATCCCATGGAATCAAATCTCTATGTCTGACAGCGCCTAACAGGGAACCACAAATCAGATAATAGTGCAAGTTATATTTTTGGCACACACGATCAAACTCCTGCAACAGAATCTTTAATATTCTATGCGCCTCCTTCAAGTATTGCTGATCCTCTGCGCCAATATGCGTTATATCCATAATCTCTGTATATATGCCCTCACTGTCCAACGCAATCTCTTTCACGATCTCCCCATTGACAGATATCCGCATCATTGAGTGCAATCCAACCAAAAACTGTGGAACATAATAGACAATCTTTAACCCACTTTTAAAAATCCCCGGGTCTTTCAAATAGGCAATACTGCAAGGGCTTGTCCATGTACCATTCTCCTCTGCACCCCAGAACTCCCTTAGAGCATGGTAATTCCACTGACCTGTATATGGAAATTCTAACCGGGATAATACATACATATCATTGCCCCAGACAACAGGATCATGTTCTGGTTCTACAGCCCCTAAATAGCTGACCAAAACGCCCAAATCCCTTGCATCATTGCTTTCGCCAGCCTGCTGAGGATTATATGTTTTTGATAATTCCAGCTTTATTTCGTATCCCTGCTCATCATATAAACATTGCATTATCTTTCCACTCCTGTTTTCATCTGGAATTGTCAAATCTCTTATGGCTTCATAATCTAGTCATTCTCTTTTTTTAACGATTTTGTAATTGCAGCTTTGATCATAGTCGAACTGGTGCTTTTCGTATATGGAAAATATTCTATGTTAGAACCAACCTTCTGCAGAGACTGCTGATCCTCAATCCAATAAGGATTCCCCGAGTAATCATCACCAGAAAACAGACAGTCAAAATGATAAATATTCCAAGCCTTCATCTTCTCATGATTTTCCTCTGTAACCTCCACCACCTCATCCACGTAGCGGATAGCTTCTATTATCTGCTTTCGCTCCTCAAAAGGGATATAGGGCATATTTTTTTTGAATTTATATACCAATTCATCAGATAATGCGCCTACAATCAAGTATTCGCATCTTTCTTTAGCTTTCCTGATCAAATTCAAATGACCTATATGAAACAAATCAAATACGCCTGCCAAGTAGCCAACTTTATATTTTTCCATAATATCATCTCTACCTTTCATCCGGTATTCTACAGCTAGCAAGGATTATTATATCTGCTTCAGGATAAATAATCAACATAAGATTTCTTTGTATCAAAAACAGCTTTGTGACGAGAAACCCTCTCGCCCACACAGGGATATAACATATACCCTTCGCCATAATCTCTTTTCAGGCAATTTTCATAGCCCACGGGAATCGGAATCTCCATATCTTCAAATTGTCCCTTTATTAAGAACTCAAAATCTGCCCTATCATATTCCACAGCTTCTGTTCCAAATCTAATTCGTGACAATACGGTAACTTTATCTGAAATCCTGGTTCCAAAACAGGTATAAGTTTTATGAAGCGCATCGCATAATTCTGCTTTCGTAAACATACGGCTTGTTTCTAAATACCACATCTCCTCCTGCTCAGATATGTTCCATATTCTTCTTGATTCCGGATATATTTTCTTCAGCAAAAGTTTTTGATAATATTGGATTCTTTTCTTTTGTAATTGCTTTTCCTCCGCATCTTCCAACACATCATCTATCGGAAGTATATCAATCCAAATTCCCTGATTACAATTCTGTCCCTGATTTCTCGGTTCAATCCCGGCTGTCATACTGTTACGTAATTTTGCATATCCACCATAAAAGCACTCATCGTTTTCTGCCGTCTGCAAAAAGTATGGCTCACTAAACACAAGATGAGCAATTTTTGTCAACTTATCAAAATCACATCTGGGCATCATCAAATCAAGATCGTCATCCCAGGGGATAAATCCTTTATGACGTATAACGCCCAGCAATGTGCCATATGCTGCGCAGTATGACAAATCATTTTCCCTGCAAACACGATCAAACTCCTTTAACATCTGCAGTTGAACCGCCTTGACAGTCTTAACCTTGTAATCTCTTTTATACAGCTCTATATCATAGCTCTTCTTTTGGAACCGATTCTCTTTTGTCCTCATTCCCAAATCACTCTTTGCTCCTGCCCAACGATAAAAGGATGCATATAAACTATAGTTTCGATTATCCTCTACAAATTTGGCCTCTTCCCGTTCAAACGCGTCCCACACTTCCGCCAACGCATATCTCTCTTTGAAATATGCCAGCGGAAGGATCTGTTCAGCTTCCGCTATATAAATGTATGTATAGCGCAATGCTCTAAACAGAACATACTTAGCCGGATATCCTTCTCTTACAAACTCCTGATCATAAAACAGAAACTCTCCGTTTTTAAGAAAGCAATTATACGGGATCATGTCGATATACGCTCTCTCTAATATAATCCCAGCATTAAGTTCTGTCAATGTCTGATCCAAAAGCTTACAGTTTTCAAAAGCAACATGATTGGATGAATTTAATATTACCTCATACAACTGATCAAAAATTTTCTCAACTTCTTTAATGTCTTTTGCATAAGCTTCCTTTAGATGCTCAATCAATGTAGGAGCCTTCACATATGGCATCTCTATACGATCCCTTATCAGTCGCTGTTCTATGCACAAAACTCCTTTATTGCTCAATTCCTGCTGATTCTTGCAGATCAATCCCAGACCCTGTATACCCTCTGGGAATAGTGCCTTTTTATGCACTACCTCACTACTGGTAATTATGGTTGCAAAACCATGTTCTTTTCCTCTGTCAGTAGATAATGCGGCAAATATTACCCCCTTGTCTATTTTCTTCTTAGCACACTCTACCAAAAATGCATTTGCAAAAAAGGGCAGCACTTGATTTGCAATAAGTTCATCGCTAATATCATTTTCAAGACAAACCAATCCCTGTTGTTCCTGGTCTGTGTAATAAGGAATGACTCTGTCACGAATGCTGGCCGTTGGCAGATATTCGTCCGTATAAATCGCCTGCGGCAACCTTTCGTCAGGAAATGGATAATATAGTTGAAATCCTTCTATATTTGCATTCTGACTCAAGCCGGATATCACTCCCTGCCGACTAAGTCCTTTCTCACCTGCATTCTGCCTCAAACTTCCAAACGGCTTATGATTTATAGGATCTGGAACTCCACACCAATATTTCATCCCAAAACGGTTGCTGCAGACAAACAATAATCTTCCTGCATCCCCTAAAAAAGGAGAAAGTTCATTCAGCAATGCTTCCAGCTGCTCTCCCGTGTCAATCGTTCTCTCCACAACAATATAATCATACTGCTGTCCGGCAGGCAATGCTTCCAACTTCCCGACTTTTACAATTAGATTATCTCTGTTCGCAAATCTTTTCAAGATACATTTAGCACGATATTGCGATGCTTCGAGGACTGTAACTTTCGCTGCATTTCTGCACAAAACATCGGTTATGCCCCCATACCCGTTGCTCAATTCCAAGATATGACATCCTTCGCCGAAAGGATACCAATTCAATAGTCCCTCCCTCATGGGGCTCAACTCATAAAAAACATCCCAGTCTGCCTCATGAAGAATATTCATTGGACTCGATGTATTCTCATGCAGCAATAATTCGCCTACTTTACTACCGTTCTCTTCAATCTTTGCATCCAGTTCCCGGCCAAATATCTCTTCCATAAATATCCTCTCTGATATTAACCAATAATTTGTGAAATCCTGTTACTCTTCTTGCGCCAATCATCCATTAATCGCAAATGGTTTAACACACTGTTTTCATCAATTACAACTGCTTGATCACACATTGAAAACATGTTGTCTACAAGCTTGTTATCTACCAATGACTTTTTTACAAATACATCGCCCAATAGCTCCAACAGTTCACAAAAATAATCCTCAACTGCCCTCTGCATGGAAGCCACATACTCTAACTCTTTCCGGCTTCTGTCCTGGCAGGAAAATACCGGCTTGCCATTTTCATCAAAATGGCTGACAGACGGTTCGTATGATGTCAGAAAGGTTTCCATGATCTTATAATGTCTCATGAAAAAGGAATCTCTCTGGTCAAAAAGAGCCTGTACACCTACACTCTCCTTGGCCTCTGACCCATTCCATCCAGCATACAGGCCATATAACTCAAAGGGAGCAATCTTGGATAAAGACTTCTGGCTTGTACCTGAAGATACAAAATCCATAAAGGCGTATTTTGCACCGATTCGCAGTTGTATAGTTCCCATATATTTAAAATAATTTTTTTTCGCTGATTCTGCCCTCGAGAAAATTGCATCCACATGGTCCCAGACATACTTATGAATGCTGTCACCGTACTCCTCTTTATCATATGTCAGTATGTCCCTTGCCTCCAACCCAAAACGCTCCCGCATCATCTTCTGCGGAGGCATCTGCAGAGACATGTCAATCAGCATGTTGATATATGCTTCATTGTTAATGCCTGTCATGACAGATGCTTTTCTGGATGTGTAAAAGTACATCCCCTTCGGAAGCGATGAATTACCCAGTTTTTCACGCAATATATCATATAATTTCTGAATGAGATATCCATCCCTGGAAGCAAACAAAATATCATCAAACTCATTATCTAAAATCCGCTCATATATCCATTTCACATACCAACTGATAAGCGGGGCGCAAAAAGCATACCCATAATCATAATCTGAATATATAGATACCTTTCCTTCTTGTTTGGTTTCTACGAATGGACTGTTAAATATCTTCGCAATTGCCATACCCAACATAACATGTTCTTCCAATGAACATGCCTGCTCCAGGCAGCTACCATATCCAGCTCTCCTGGCCAGCTTATCCCCGCTGGCAACCAGGCAATAGTCTATATCCGCCAGCGCTGCACAGATTCCATCATGGATATAGTGGTCTCCTATATGCAGATATCTTGTTCCTGCTGTTTCTTCACGATATAATTGCAATAATCCCTGCAATTTTAATTGCTTTTTATCGCAAGAAACATATATTGCCGAATAACCTTCTATGCCGTTTCTCTTTAAAATAGATTCCAACTGCTTTCCCGGAATGTACATATCTGTTACCAAGCTGACAATCTTCCCCGATTTAATGCAGTTCTGATAAATCTCCACCATGTCCAGCCTGGGGATTAACACGCTGTTTTCTATTGCAAGTTCCAAATTTACACAACGATCTACAAATTCTTCGGATAATTTATATCTTTTACAGAATCTGACATAGATCTCTTCAATAGAGGGATTCGTAAGCCCTAACTCTTCCTGCACCTTTATTCTTTTTTCCTTGAACTTTCTTATTTTAATCCCTTCATCACATAGTTTTCTTCCAACAAGCTCAAATACATCCTCTGGTGCCATCACCTTTCTGGTTAGGAGCGTATCAAAAATATCAAAACTAATATGGTCATGATTTGCAACCTGTTCCACCAATGTTTCCTTGGTACAGAACTCATATGCTTTCGCTTCTTCAGATATTATATTTAACTTTTTCCCATATTGATCATAAATATCAGCCGAATGCTCCCGGCAATGCTTCAGCATCTTCGCAAAAATATCCCTATGCGCTATCAATTGCCTCATCAGTATTATCGCATCTACATTTTCCAAAGAGCTTTCACTGATTTCCAGATCCAGTTCACATATATGGAATTCCCGCATTTCAGCACATGTCACCCCTGCCCGCCGCATGGATGTACCATATATCGCCACATCTGTTTTCTGTTCTTCACGAAGCACATTTATTAATGAAGGTTTCATGCCATCCCTTTCTCAATTATTTACAAGCCTCAAAATATATTGGCAGATATCCCAGATACCCTTCTTTCAATCCATAATATATCCTGCCACAAGCATCTCTAAACCCGGATTCTTTTAATACTTTCAAAATGTCCCATCCAAAAACCTGACATACAAGCAATGGAGAAAATGACGGAATCGGGCAACCGTGATACCATTCTTCTTCCGTACTCACCATACCGTTTTCTCCCATTTCAGCACGAGTCGCCGTATGGACGGCATTTCCGTCAAAAGGAACTGTAAACAACATTTTGCCGCCTTTCTTCAGAACACGGTATGCCTCTTCAAATGCTTTTGCGTATTCTACCGTATGTTCAAAGACATCATTGGCAACCAACAGATCAAAGCTTTCATCTGCATAACTCAAGTTGCAGATATTTTCACAATGAATTCCTTCAATCTCCGCCGTAACACAATCCATCCCCCCGTACTCAAACCCTGTCACATCACTGATCTCCCTCACAACCTTTCCATATACATCCGAGGTTTGTTCATATAACAAGATCTTTTTGCCTGGAGCATAATCAGCGAAGATTTTCCCGACCATAAATCTCTGCCTGCTATTACATCTACAGTTGGCGCATACCAGCCTCTCCTGCCAATTCGGCTTCTTATGGCCGTTTTCCTCCCCTGCGAACTGGTAATCCACCAAAAATGGTTGTGGAGTATTGCACACCGCACATCTGCCATAATAATAAAATGCCTCTCTCCCGGTATATTCATGCAATTCTCCTATACATCTCTCAAAATTCCAATATTTGATATACTCCATATATGCATCTCGGAACTCTTCCGGACTGCATATTCTCTTTTCAACCAATTCCATTTCTTCATCGCGAAAAAAGCAATGCCTGATGATCTCCACTGCCTCTTCCATCTGTACACCTGCAATATAGGTGATATCCCGCCGCATCATCGGAGGGGATTGCTCTCTGCGAATCTTTTCCATATATAGTTTCTCCTTCAAAATTAGTTTGCTGTTTTACATAGTGCATGAATCATATTAAGACTTGTATTTTCAAATAGTTTACCATACTATTATTTAGTTTACAATACAATAAAGAAGATTAAACACTTTAATTCAAAAGTGCCGCCTATTACCGACATTTTGGGCCGGTGAAAGATTGGGATATATCGATACAAAGGGAAACAGGGTATCCTTAATTGCGATAGGCATTAGATTTAATTTAACAAATACAGGGCGTGAGAATATCTTGAAATCGGGGATGTTATTGAGATGCATATTGGACTATGTTAAGGAGCACATGGATAAGATTATTGAGTTTTCTGAGTTGGGGGATTTTATTGACAGGCCGTTGCGCACATACTCCGGTGAAATGTATTCTAAATTATCTTTTGCGGTAACGGCAATTTTGGATACAGATATCATGCTGGTAGATGAAGTTTTGAGCGTTGGAGGTGACGATTATCGATGGTCATTTTTTGAAGAACGAAAATTCTACGGTTCAAGAAAAGCACATAACCGTTGCAATGCCACTAAAATATCAAAGCGTTCCATGAATACGCGTCTACAAATTGTTTAATATCTTCCAAAATATAATCTTTACCATACAAGTAGCCGTGGCGACCTTTCATAATTCTACAATATTTTGTCCTTATATCGTAACATATTTGTGCGGCATTATGGTTTTCAAAGTTCTCGCTATATACATATCTGAATACTTCCGCCGCAGAAACCGGCTCTGTAACGATGTTGATCTCATGGATTTCATTATTTACTATCTTGCCTATATCTTCCCAGAGCCAACCCAAATTATAAAATTGATATCTGCTTTCGCTGTTTGTAAATAGCATTGCATTGCTATGAATTGCTTTAAACCTTTTTCGTAAATTCAGATACTCGGTGACGGACAAAGACTTTAGTATATAATTCCCATCTCTGTTTTGTATGTAGAACTCTTTGATAGATATCTCATTAGAGATTTGATCATAGAAGTCTTTTTTTAATATGTGTGGTACAAAATGTATCATATCAAAAAGAAAATTTTTTTTCAAATTATCTCCATAAATGGCGGGTAGACGAACGATATTATAGTCAGATACATTTTCTTTGACCCAATTTTCCAGAATGTATCTGTGTTTTCCGTATGTACAAAGGCTATTTGGATCAATTACACTGTTTTCGTCAACACCACTAAGACAGTCATATATATCTACAGTAGAAATCAGTACCAGTTTCTTGGCGGCAATCTTGCTTATATTTTGTATAGCAGCATCAATCACTGCCATATCCTCCTGGGGATGGCAGTTGGCATACCACTTTGTTCCCGTGACTCCTGCATATATAAGTACATCTGGTCTTGCAGCATACATATTGGAAACATTAGTGGAATGCGCTGTTTTTGTAAAGTAGTTGTGTTTTGACAAGTTTGAGCCCACGAACCCAGTATCGCCTACTAAGTAAACCGTTCCATTCATAGCATCCTCTCCTATATTTTATGATTACTGATTTTTTCTACATTATCTATAATATACTTCTGCTTAGTAAATACCAGTTCCTTAAGAATGGAGAGGTATTTCAGTACTATCCAGAAAAATAGAAAGACGCCTGCCATGCAAAAGGCAATATTGGAGCTAGTGCACAACCCTTCTGTTACAAGTAAATAGATTGCTATGATTAACTCAACAATCGTGCAACATAAGGCACACCTCTCTGCAATATTTGTAAAAACAAGCAATGTCATTGTGGCAAGTTCTCTTCTGTAATTATGTTCTAGTTTTATAAATTTGCTTCCGATAGAGTCATACTTGAGCGTAGTTTGCTTCAGCCCACATGTAGAATAGAGTATTTGGCGGAAAGGTACAGAACTGTTCATGTTTTCAACTCTGTTCAATGCCCTTCTTGAAACAACCCTGAATGTCTCAGTCTGGATGGAGCCAACATTTTTGTTAAGCGTTTTGACTAATTGGTAATAAATGCTTGTACCAATTCTTTTTATGTTCCGGGGACTTGCTGACACAATATCGAATCCTTCCTGGGCCTTGTGAAACACATCCATTATTAATAAAGGCTCAAAATCAAGGACAGTGCAGTCGAACTCAAAGACCATGTCGCCAATGGCTATGTCAATGCCAGCGTTCATTGCTTTCTCCACACCCTGAAAATAGCTCAATGTAATAAGATTGACGGTGCAGTCCGGCTTTCCAGCAAAAAGAGTTTTCAATTTATTTACTACCTGGTCACTTGATGCATCATCTACGCAAATAATTTCATATTCATTAAAATTATTTTTCAGTACTTCATTTAAGGAGGTCATAAACTTCTCAATATGTTCCTCGTTATTCCTCATATATACCACTGCTGATACAAAGCTTTTTTCTTTATCCATTAAAGTATATCCTCCAAGTCATAAACCGTATTAATTTTGCCGGAAAGTACACTGACAAAAGTTGGAACACTCAAGCTTTTCCTGATAACCGTAGGCCTGGAATCATCAATTTCTGATGCCTTTAAGATAGGCTTCATCGAAAATAGTGAGTGATCATAAGAAAAACTCAATTCTTTTCTCATATATTTTCTTGCCATGCTTGCCATATATGTCCATGCTGTTTTAGGTTTGCCTGGACAATCATTACAATTGCCTAGTGAATCAGGAGTGCAATAAGGATTGTCTTCTTGACACGTAAATCGAGGCAATGTCTCATAGCTCGTAGCATGAGGAGTGAAGGTAACAGAAGTAAGTGAATGATAGCCAGTCTTCCCAAAAGGCATAATGGAAAAGAAAGGTCCATCCATCACAGTCAATCCAAGTCCCTTTAAAGTGTCATTTACGTTGCACAATATTATTTCACACAACTCATATTTGATGGGGAAAGGTTTCAGACCCAACATCTTTGATACTTGGTTGGTTGAAGCATATGTTGCGTTTAATAGATAATCTGTTTCATATATGTCATTGTTATTCCCATAAACCAATATAGAATTTTCTGTACGCTCCATCTCCACAATTTCAAAGTTGTATATGACTGTTGCAGTGGGACATTTTGATATTTCGCTTATAAAGTAATCTCGAAGCATTTTTGCATCATATGTGTATTCTTTTGTTATGAAAGCCCCGTCACACATCCCTGGACTAAAATAATTACTTGGAGAAACTTCTCTGCAGAGAATCCCGGCATCGCTACAGAACTTTGCAAACTGGCCTGCATTTGTCCACGAAAATTTGGAAGAGGTCGCATATACCTGTTCGAACTCGCCATTAATGCAAAATGAATAGTCCTTGCAGAACCGTTCAAAATAATTAGCTGATTTTAGAGCTGTGGTAAGACTCCGGGGATAATGATAGCCCATATGAACCCTTGCTTGGTTTATATAAGTAGCACGCATAAACGCTTCCCTGTCTTTTTCTATTACGAGAATTTTCTCTCCCCTTTTGCCACAAACATAGGCAGCATATAGGCCGTATAACCCAGCCCCAATAATAATTTTGTCATACGTTCTCTTCATGTATACCTCGCTTGGATGCATAAAAAAGCCTTATAGTTCGTTGCTTTTGGTTGATTGTTTATAAAAATATTCTAGAAACCTGGCAATAGGTTTAGGCCAAAATTTTTGGAACATCCTTATTTCTTCTAGCTCCCTAGTATTGTCTTTTATCACTTGACTTGTCCAAGAAACATCATGTATTCGATGTCCAATCATTATTCGGGGGCAATATATAAAATCCCCGCTTTTCCTGGATATTTCCTCCCAGGCAGCCCAATCACATAGAGAGCTAAACTCATGCTTGAAAATCGGTTCATCAAGATTACCTTTATTAAAAGTAACAGCTGGACAGCATATCGCTGAACCAAATGATAATATGATACGTCTGATAAACTTACATTTTTGTAACGATTTAATTTTCAGAGGGCATAGCATAAAACGTTTGATACGCAAAAGTTTACTTCGATCTAATTTCTCTCCATTTCTTATCTCACAGTAATCAGAGAAAAAAATCAGCATATCAGGAGAATTGGCACATTGATCATAAAAAAATTTTGAGTAGTTACTATAATATACATCATCTTGATGACAAATTGTCACAAACTGAGTTGGGGCAGAGTGGTATGCAAAATTCCAATCCTCTATTACCCCCACCTTGTATTTGGGATTAACTATTAGAGGAACATCATATTTTTCAGCAAGCCCTTTGATATAATCATTTGGGGTAGAGGTCGTTATTATTACATTGGATTTCATTTCTTGGTGCAATGTTGAAGTAAGGCATTGCTCCAGATATGGATTTTCACCATATGCGCATATGACAAAAGTATGGTTTTCATTGAATAAGCACATTTTATTCCCTTTCGTTGATTTTCTACCATTTACCCTATTTCCCTAAGTTCATTATGACAATACCAATGGAAATAATGACTGCTCCGATAATTGAGCATACTGACAAATTCTCTTTTAGTATAAAATACGACACCAGCAAAATGAGTATGTTGACAACACCCCCTATGATCGGAATTATCACTCCCAGATCGAACTTGCTGATGACGCACAGGTAGATAAGGAAGCTAAGGCCATAGCACATTATGCCTATCAGCGTCCATTTCGACAATGCTACATTCACTACCGGGATTGTAAGACCTCCTTCCTGCATTGAGCCGACTTTAAACAGAGTCAGTCCGGACACAGAAAATAAAAGATAGATAACACATAATATATACTTAACCATTTTCCCTCCTGTTTTCCCTTATAGCTAGCTCCTCCACCAAGTTTCGCAGCTTATCCTCCAGCAGTGAAACCCGGATTGTCAACAGGAAACACCGTAACAGCAACAGGAAGATGACCGTCAGAAAGATGAAATTGACTGGCGCTATAAAGCCGAACAGCTCCGCTCCCCACACTGCAATTCCAGGAAAGATACTCAGTATTACAAACAGGACAGAAAGTCCTATCCAAAACACTGTATCCATCAGCCCCATCTGAGATTTTCGAAGTTTCCTCGCTATATACACACAAGCCAGAAGAGAGGCCACCAGTAATGTGATCCGCAAATATATAGACATCTTTACAGCCTCCTTTTTCGGAACCATTGCACTACCAGAATGGAAGAGCACATATGGAACATATATTTAATACTCCTTGACCAGTTCAAATAGCTTTCCCCTGCTATCCGCTCATTCATTGTCACTTGATATTCGGATACCTTCGCACCACATCTTATTAAAAATGCAACCGTATCTGGTTCGGGGCCATAATTCATTGCTGTGGCCAGCTTTTTTATCATACGTGCATTGAACATCCGCATACCTGACGTAGGATCACCGATCCTCCTTCCTGTGGTAATTCTGATGCATGCAGTAATAACACGATTTCCAATCATTCTTGCTGTAAAAGGTTTTTCCTCTGTAACAAAGCGTGACCCTATAATAATATCCAGATTCTCCTGTTCGGCTTTTTCGAACATACCTTTTATGTACCTAGGATCATGCTGCCCATCCCCATCATATTGGATCGCATAGTCATAACCTTCATACATGGCATATTTCATTCCTGTCTGGAACGCGCCTGCCAATCCCAGATTTACAGGCAAGTCAACTAAGTTATAGCCATGTTCCCGGCACAGTCTAGCGGTATTATCCACAGACCCGTCATTGATCACTATATAGTCATATTCACTGTAATTATTTCTGAGATCCTCTACCACGCGTACGATATTTTCTTCCTCATTATATGCGGGTATAACGATCAACAGCTTAGGTACTGTTTTATCCATAATCTAATTTTCTGTCCTCCCTACTTAGACGAAATGCCTATAAATACAGAAAACTACGAGCATTTCCAGCCATATGGAAGAGAACATCAATTTCCTGTCCACTTCCTCATCGACTAACAATTTTCCACTCCTGATTATTAGAAAAGCCGGAATTGCAAAGGGAAGCAAATATCTTCCCTGTACGCCCTCCACATATTGCATATTTGTGTGGGTCCAGCCAAGCAACATTCCCCCGCTTGCAAATCCATATCCAAGCAATACTACAAGGATCAAAAAGGCTTTTGCCTTTCTGCTTAAATATTGTGGCTCATTATTTTTTCTGACGCCAGCAATTATCAGCATGATGAAATATGGCAATACAACATGCAGCGGCAGAATTATCTCAAAATATCCCAGCCGCCTTCCCAAGAAGGTTTCCAGGTAAAAATCCCATTGCTTATATACTGTATTACAAATAATAAGAAAAAGATTTTTCGGATCCTTGAGCAGATATTCCAATTCATATCCTCTGCCATCAAAAACTGTTGAAGCCATATGTGTAATACCTTTATTTCCAACCGTTAAGGCATTATTAACAGGTTCAATGCGGATTAGCCAAATGACAACAAGCGATATTACTATCATACTCACAGTATAAAAAATAATATTTTTCTGCTCTTTTTCTTTACGAAAGGCAGCAAGTAATGGCAAGGTACAAAGGGGGGTAATTGCCAGACTTTTTGTAGGTGCAAGTAGCAATATGCAAATAAATAATAAACTCTTTTCCACTTTTGTAATATTTGAAGTATCACCATAGGCTAGTTTTAATGATAAGCTTATAACTATGGCACACAGAGTCAGTACCAACGAATCGTAGGAGTAAGATACTGCTTGCTGCATTGTTATTGGTAATAATGCCCATATGAAAACAATCATTTTACCAAAGGGAATTTTTTGTATTGCATAATATGTACCCCAAACAAACACTGCCAGATTAAACAGTCGTCCCAGAAGAAGCACCCAAAGTGTGCTTAAGTTCAACAGCCGTCCAACTGTGATTCCAAGTCCCGAAAAGAAATATACATGAAAATAGTCATACACAGGAATATGCATCGTTTCCACGATGGCGGTATTTTCCGCAAACACTTCCTTCAATAAGGCATAGTATCTTTCAAAAAAGGTTCTGTTTTCTATTTTTCCATAATAAATGTAGTCCGCATCATCGGCTCTCATCATGATAGTCCCGTTAGAAGAATTATCTATTCCTAACATGCTATTGGAAACACTGTATGCAGAATATACATGGAATTCTTCATCGGGTGCGGTGTTGACAGGTATAATCATCATATAAATTAGTCCCAGGGAAATGGTAACAAATAAATATATGTGATGCACTCTCATATTAAACTTATATATCATGAAATATGCACATGATACTACGCCAAATGCCAGCGCCATTACAATAGTGAACGCTTGAAGGAATCTATTATTTCGGCTATCTAATTTTTCCCAAACAACTATGTCTGCTGCATCATTATCACCGTTTATAGAAAATGTTAATTCATCATATACATTTTTATCTGTCATTTGCACGCAAATAGTCTGTTTTTCTATATCATTAAAAGTCATACACAATGTATATATAACCATTTCAGATGACGAAGTAATTGGGCTAAATTCGAACTCTAAATATTGGTTGTCCGTAATTTTGGTCGCATCAACAGTAGTTTCATAATACAATTGGTTTTTTTCATCGATTATTTCAATATATATTTCTCCTGCCGTGATCTCGTTACCATATGTTGAAAACAAAACTTTCAAACCACTTATTGATCTGTCATAAACAGGTATTTGTTGTATAATTTCATCGCCGGTTTGCAACAATATAGAAACATTCCCCTCCTGGCCCTGTCTTAAACACTCCTGATATACTTCATTTTCAGTAATAATCATGTATCCGTAGATAAAAATTATCAGTGAGGCAATTAAAACACCTATAAATTTTAAAAAACGTTGATGACAAGCCCATGGTGTTCTAATTCGATTACATAAATTATTAAAACGATCCATTTTTCTCCTTTCATGGGTACTGAATAAAAATTAACAAATTAGTCATTATATTGTTTGGAGAACGCTTTTCATCATGTTCGCAGAAGTAAATATTCTGCGAA
>CAZKAO010000027.1:0-37251 GCA_964550745.1 uncultured Acetatifactor sp. | reverse complement strand
CCGAGAAGATGGAGGCCACCGAGGAGGAGTTTGAGGCCGAGGTTGCCAAGATGGCGGAAAGCTATAAGATGGAGGCGGACAAGGTTAAAGAGCTTCTGGGCGAGAGCGGCAGGAAACAGGTGATGGAAGACATC
Organism: uncultured Acetatifactor sp.; assembly: GCA_964550745.1. Taxonomy (GTDB): domain Bacteria; phylum Bacillota; class Clostridia; order Lachnospirales; family Lachnospiraceae; genus Acetatifactor. The sequence goes on along the minus strand of CAZKAO010000027.1, from coordinate 37,117 downwards.
TGCGTGAACAAGGCTGTTGAGTTCGTGGTGGAGAATGCCAAGGAGGCCAAGGCTTCCAAAAAGTCTGCCAAAGCTGCCAAGGCAGAGGCGGCAGACACAGCGGATGCTGAATAAGCTGTAAAATAAAAGAGCATAGGGTGACAGACAGAGGATTGATTAATTTTTTATGAAATCCTCTGTTTTGTGATTGTAAAAGATCACTAAGTAATGTATAATGTGTTTGCGTTAAGCACCAGTGGCACAAACAGGCGTAAAAGCGCATGGAATTATAGTCAGAAAAGTGAGGCGGCAACGCCTGAGATTGGAGGAAATTATGAGTTTAGTACCTTATGTTGTGGAACAGACCAGCAAGGGTGAGCGGTCTTATGATATTTATTCCCGGCTGCTGAAGGATAGAATTATTTTTCTGGGAGAAGAGGTCAATGAAGTGACCGCCAGTCTGGTGGTGGCGCAGCTTCTGTTTCTGGAGTCCGAGGACCCGGAGAAGGATATCCACCTGTATATCAACAGCCCCGGCGGCAGCGTGACCGCAGGCATGGCAATCTATGACACCATGCGTTACATCAAGTGCGATGTCGCCACAGTTTGTATCGGTATGGCGGCAAGCATGGGCGCTTTTCTGCTGGCAGGCGGCGCTAAGGGAAAGAGATATGCCCTGCCCAATGCCGAGGTTATGATACACCAGCCTCTGGGCGGAACCCAGGGCCAGGCAACGGAGATCGAGATAGCTGCCAAGCATATCCTGAAGACCAAGGAAAAGCTGAACCGTATGTTGGCAGAGAACACTGGCAGGGACTATGAGACCGTGTGCGCCGACACCGAGCGCGATAACTGGAAAAGTGCCGAAGAGGCTCTGGAATATGGTCTGATTGACAAGATACTCACTTCCCACGCTATGATCGAATCGGCAGACAAATAATAAAAACATGTCTGGCCCCTGATTCTGGAAAGGGAGTTTGGCAATTATTTAAAAGAGAGTACGATAGAGAGGTAAATATAAGAATGGCAGGTAATAATTTTGACGGCGAAATCAGATGCTCATTCTGTAATAAATCCCAGAAGCAGGTTAAAAAACTGATTGCTGGTCCGTCAGGGGTATATATTTGTGATGAATGCGTTGAGATCTGCGAGGATATTCTGGAGGAGGAAATGGAGGAAGAGGAGGAATCCGTCCTGCAGGAACAGGATATCAAGCTTTTGAAGCCAAAGGAGATCAAGAAATTTCTGGACGACTATGTGATCGGACAGGAAAAGGCCAAAAAGGTACTGTCCGTGGCTGTGTATAATCACTACAAGAGGGTGACAGCGCCCAAGGACTCGGATGAGGTGGAACTGCAAAAAAGCAATATTATCATGATCGGTCCTACCGGTTCAGGCAAGACCTATCTTGCCCAGACTCTTGCTAAGATCATCAACGTGCCCTTTGCGATTGCGGATGCCACCACTCTGACGGAGGCCGGCTATGTGGGCGAGGATGTGGAGAATATCCTGCTGAAGCTGATACAGGCAGCGGACTATGATGTAGACAGGGCGCAGTATGGCATTATCTATATTGACGAGATTGATAAGATCACCAAAAAGGGGGAGAATGTGTCTATCACCCGTGATGTGTCCGGCGAGGGCGTACAGCAGGCCCTGCTGAAGATCGTGGAGGGCACGATAGCCAGCGTACCGCCCCAGGGCGGCAGGAAACATCCCCATCAGGATCTGATCCAGATTGATACCTCCAATATCCTGTTTATCTGCGGCGGTGCATTTGACGGATTAGAGAAGATCGTGGAGTCCAGGCTGGATCGCAAATCCATCGGTTTTAATACACAGCTGGCCCAGAAATCCACCAAGGAGATCGGGGAACTGCTGCAGGAGGTGACGCCTCAGGATTTGGTCAAATTTGGACTGATTCCGGAGTTTGTGGGACGTGTGCCCATCAATGTATCTCTGCAGGGGCTGGACAGGGAGGCTCTCGTCCGCATACTGAAGGAACCCAAGAGCGCTTTGATCAAGCAGTATCAGAAACTGTTTGCGTTTGACGAGGTAGATCTGGAGTTTGAGGAGGATGCCATCGAAGCCATTGCAGACAAGGCTTTTGAGAGAAAAACCGGGGCCAGAGGCCTGCGTTCCATCATGGAAAGTGTCATGATGGATGTGATGTATGAGATCCCCTCGGATGACAGCATCGGCCGATGTGTCATTACCAGAGAGTCCGTGGAGGGAAGAGGCGAACCAATGACGATTTCCAGAGATGTCTCGGTAAAAATAGCCCAGTAAAAGAATCGGAAATTTGACGCCGCCGACGAACAGAGCGGCGTCATTTAGATAACGGAGTACTCTATGATAATTAAAAATGCAGCTCTGGAGACCGTGTGTGGTATCACCAGTAAACTGCCGGAAAACAGCATGCCGGAAGTGGCTTTCTCAGGAAAGAGCAATGTGGGAAAGTCTTCTCTGATCAATGCCCTGATGAACCGAAAGAGTCTGGCGCGTACCAGCGCCCAGCCTGGCAAGACGCAGACGATCAATTTCTACAATGTAAATGACAGTATCTATTTTGTGGATCTGCCCGGTTACGGCTATGCCAGGGCAAACGAGAGCATAAAGGCCCAGTGGGGAAAAATGATTGAAAATTATCTGCATCAGTCCCGGCAGCTCAGAGCGGTGTTTTTGCTGATTGATATTCGCCATAAGCCGTCGGAGAACGACTGTATCATGTATGACTGGATTATTGGCCACGGATTTAAACCTATTATTATTGCCACCAAGCTGGATAAGATAAAGCGAAGCCAGATTCAGAAGCAGGTAAAACTCCTGGGAGAGACGCTGGGGGCAGAGAAGGATACCCGTATTATTCCCTTTTCCGCAGTCACTAAGCAAGGCAGGGAGGAAATCTATGAAATCATCGAGGAAATACTTCAAGGCGCTGGCTAATCTGGGTGTGGCAGTAGCCGTACTGCTGCTGGTGGTACTGCTGCTGCCACGATTGCTTATATGGTTTATGCCTTTCGTGATGGCGGGAATCATCTCTATGATTGCCAGTCCGCTGGTGCGTTTTTTTGAAGAAAAGATAAAGCTGAAACGAAAGGTGGGCAGCGCCTTTGTTATTATCGTTGTCATAGCGCTGGTGGTGCTGGTGCTGTATCTGGTCGGTTCCAAGCTGATAGAAGAAGGTCTGGGACTGTTGGGCGCACTGCCGGATATGTGGGGTTCCATGCAGGAGGACCTGGCCAGCATGGGAGAGAGCTTCAACGGGATATACGAGAAGCTTCCCCAGGACACTCAGCTGGCAATAGCCAATCTGGGAAATCAGGTGGGAGAGTTCATGGCGGGCCTGTTTGAGCGTATCGGCACGCCTACCATCACAGCGGCGGGCAATTTTGCGAAGCAGCTGCCCTCTGTGCTGATTGGTGTCATTATGTGTCTGCTGGCATCCTACTTTTTTGTGGCGGACCGCTACCAGATTAGCGGCTGGATCAGAAAATACACACCCGCCACCATCATGTCCCGATATGATATGATACGAAGGAGTATCATCAAGTCTGTGGGCGGATATTTCAAGGCTCAGCTCAGGATAGAGGTCTGGATGTATCTGTTGCTGGTGATCGGTTTGAGTGTGCTGCGGGTAGATTATGTACTGTTGATTGCGTTGGGAATTGCGTTTTTAGATCTGCTGCCCTTTTTTGGAACCGGCACGGTGATGGTTCCCTGGGCGGTGATCAAAATTTTCAGCGGAGACTATAAGATGGCTGTCGGTCTATTGATTATCTGGGGCGGTGGTCAGCTGGCCCGGCAGATTATCCAGCCCAAGATCGTGGGAGACTCCATCGGCGTAGCGCCGATCCCTACACTGTTTCTGCTGTACATCGGCTATAAGGTGGGCGGCGTGATAGGCATGATTATCGCCGTACCTCTGGGCATGCTGGTGTCAACCATGTATCAGGAGGGTGTCTTCGATACCACGAAAAACAGCATTGCCATTCTGATCTCGGGGCTTAACCATTTCCGCAGACTCCAGCCGGAGGATCTGGAGGTAGTGGAGGAGATGAAAGACAAAAAAACCCCAAAAAAATAACAGTGATCTTGAAACATTTTGATCCGCAAAACTGTCTTATAGTTAGCGGGTCAAATTTTTTTGGATTTTTTGCAGTATTTTGACTTTTCAGGGATATTATAAATTATAGACAGGTTGCTTGATATGGATACAAACATGATACAGGACACAACTAGAATACAGGAGAAGCTACAGGAAAAGATTGACAGCTACAGTGATATGCTTTTCAAGATCGCATATGCCAGGATGGGAAACAGAGCAGATGCCGAGGATGTCGTACAGGAAACCTTCTACCAGTATTTCAAATCCTCTAAGGAATTTGATGATGAGGAATACGAAAAAGCATGGCTGATCAGAGTCACCTTAAACGGTTGCCGCAAAATATGGCGTAATGGTTTTAACCGCCGCCGGAGCGATGATGTCGATCTGGAGAAGGAACCGGAAACGGGAGATTGCAGTCCGGAAGAAGTCTTTTTGGACAAGGAGAGAGCCAAAACGGTATTGGAAGCGGTGTGGAGACTGCCCGCAGTCTACCGGGAAGTGATACATCTGTTTTATTATGAAGAATTGTCAGTGAAGGAGATTGCTCTGATATTGGAGAGAAAGATATCTACTGTGACTTCGCAACTGACAAGGGGCAGGGAGATGCTGAAAAGGAGTCTGAAGGAGGAATACGATTTTGCGTAGCTTCAAAGAAGAATATCAGAGAGAGATGGACCTGGTGGGAACATTCCGTCTGGATGTAAAGCTGGTATCCGACGAGATTCATCATCACAAGTTAAAAAGCAGACGCAGGAGACGCATTATGGTGTCCGTAGCTTCGGCGGCAGTATTTTTGCTGGTGGGCGGTGTGGCGACAGCCATGAATTATGGCGGCGGACTCATACGGGTGAAGGAGAATGGATTTACCATTACCAGCGATAATGCGGCGACCGCAGGAAGTGATGATACAAGTCAGATGTCCATGCGGACAAGGCAGCGCTCAGGATCGGCGGACCAGCCGGAGGAGTGCAGCATATGTGAGATAGAGGCTATGGAGTATATGACCCTGCAGGACTTTCAGACAGAGAGCGGCATAATCGTGCCTGTTCCTGATCTGCAGCTTGTGGGAGGGGATACGGCAGAACAGTATATTCATGTTTTGGATAATCAGGTGTATATCCGTATTCAGGATGGAGGGGAGAGAAATTTTACCATCCTGCAGATAGATCATCGAAATGATACGGCGTATGCCGCAGCCAGCGCTTATCCGGGCGAGGCGGTAAACGAGCGTAACTACACTACTGCTCAGGGGTATACCTACAAGGTAATCGACATTGTGGATGGCGATGAGATTGTCAATATAGAATGTGCGGTTTCCCTGTATGGAAGAGATATGTTGGCAGGTTTTTACGGATATACTCAGGAGGAGGCTTATGCGGTATTAGAAGCCATGGATCTGGGGATATATATAAAGGATTAACGGGTAAAGGTGATAGAAGTACCACGGTGGGACTCTAAATTTAAGAAAGGATTGTGAGACGTATGGATAAAAGCATCGTGATCTACAATAACAATACAGGTATTACTGCTTCTCTGAGGCCGCTTTTGCTGGGAGAGAATATCCGGATGTTAGTGGCAGAAAGCAGGAGACAGCTGCGGCAGATTATTGCAGCGCAGCAGATTCATCTGTTGATTACCGATGTGGTATGGCCGGATCAGGGACAGGATATTATGGAAGGGCTGGAGATATTGCAGGAGATCCGCCGGATGAGCAGCCTGCCTATTATCGTGGTGTCCTCCAGGGATGATGAGACCAGTAAGATTCTGGCATTGAATGCAGGCGCTGACGATTATGTGGTGAGCGGGTGTAATCCTCTGGAGCTGCTGGCAAGGATTAAGTCCCAGTTGCGCCGATATATTCAGCTTGTGAATGTATGCGCCAATATAGATAAGATCTATCAGGTGGATGATCTGATGATTGACGACAACAGCAGACAGGTTTTTGTGGATCATAAGGAGGTAAGGCTGACTCCTATCGAGTATAAGATCTTAAAACTCCTGGTGCAGGAGAGAGGAAAAGTGCTGTCTATCACCCAGATATATGAGGCGATCTGGCATATGCAGGCTATCGGTGCAGACAATACAATTGCCGTGCATATTCGCCATATCCGTGAGAAGATTGAGCAGAATCCCAAAGAGCCCAGATACCTGAAGGTGGTATGGGGCACAGGATATAAAGTAGGATAGACAGCATATTGCTGGAACTTTAATCAGAAGGAGAAGAGTATGGGAGTTTTATCAGGGCTTGAACCGAGCAGAGTATTTACTTATTTTGAGAAAATTACACAAATTCCCCACGGATCTGGTCATATAGAGGCAATCAGTGATTATCTGGCGGCTTTTGCCAGAGAGAGGGGGCTGGAATGTATTCAGGACAAGGTGGGCAATATCATTATTATCAAAAATGCCTCACCTGGCTATGAGCAGGAACCGGCGGTGATTCTGCAGGGGCATATGGATATGGTGGCGGTGCATAAGCCGGAGCTGGATATTGATATGACCAGAGAGCCGTTGAAGATTGCCATAGAGGGGGATCGGATCTTTGCTGAGGGCACCAGCCTGGGCGGCGATGACGGCATTGCAGTGGCCTATGGGCTGGCGCTGCTGGATGATGATACATTGCAGCATCCCCGCCTGGAGGTGGTGATCACTGTCGATGAGGAAGTGGGAATGGATGGCGCAAGAGCCATTGACCTGTCCATGCTTCAGGGGCATAGGCTGCTGAATCTGGACTCTGAAGAGGAAGGAATCTTTCTTGCCAGCTGCGCCGGAGGCGCAAGGATCAACTGCATGCTGGATATGGAATGCCAGCCCATGACAGGAGTGCAGTACGAGTTGACGGTCGGCGGTCTCCAGGGCGGTCATTCAGGTGCGGAGATCCACAAGGGGCGCGGCAATTCCAATATGCTGATGGCAAGGCTTCTGCGGAGGTTGTCCGGCTCCGTAAAGCTGGGGCTTTACAGCTGCCAGGGAGGACTGGCTGACAATGCCATTCCCCGGGTGACAACGGCCCGTGTTCTGGTGGAGGAAGCTGATGAGAATCAACTGAAACAGCTGGTGGAGGAGTATGGAGAGGTGCTTCGCCGGGAGTTAGCCACTAAAGATCCGCAGGTGACGGTCACAGCGGCTGTTCTGAATACCATGAGGGCGGAGTGTCTGACAGGAAAAGCCCTGCAGCAGGCGGTGAACTACCTATACAGCCTGCCATGGGGAGTTCAGGCCATGAGTGCGGATGTGCCCGGTCTGGTGGAGACTTCCCTGAATCCGGGAATACTGACGATAGACGGCGGGAAGGTTGCCGTGGAGTTTTCTGTGCGCAGTTGCATAGAGAGCAGTAAGCAGGCGCTGCTTGATAAGGTGCAGGCTCTGACATGCCTGGCGGGAGGCAGGTGCGAGGTAACCGGCGACTATCCGGGATGGGCTTACCGGGTGGACTCCCCTCTGAGGAATAAGATGGTGGCCCTGTTTGAGAGGATGTACGGAGAAAAGCCGCAGGTGGAGGCGATTCATGCAGGCCTGGAATGCGGCATTCTGGCATCAAAGATCGAGAATCTTGACTGTATCTCTTTCGGCCCGAACATGTACGATATTCATACCACGGAGGAGACCCTGAGCATCTCTTCCACACAGCGTGTATGGGAGTATCTGGTACAGCTGCTCGCCTTAAAAGACGAAAAATAACCGAAAATAGCAGATTGACAAAAAATTATATATTATTAAAAAAAGGACTTGCTTTTTTGCATTTAACGGGTTATAATGTTTTTTGTTACGGGGTGTGGCTCAGCTTGGTTAGAGCGCCGTCTTAGGGAGGCGGAGGTCGCGAGTTCGAATCCCGCCACTCCGATATAAAGAGGAACGCCAAAGTTTTGAATTTACAGAGCTTTGGCGTTCTTTTTTTTATTGATTAGAAGGTAATCAAAAAGGCAGTCTTGACGGCAGTGCTGTTTGACCGGGAAAAAGTGTCACTTACAGCAGGCCCTGTTGCTCTTTAATAGAAGAGTTGTTACAATGGTTTTACAGTTACCTGATGCTTTTGGATAGAAAGGAAGTTATATGAAATATACCATAGAGCATATCTCCCAGGGGGAGAGTGAAGTGATTCTGCGCTGCGGCAGTCCGTCGGCAGAGATGGAACAGCTGATACGGTTTTTAGAGTTTCAAAACCGTAAGCTGATCGGCAATAAGGGCGGCATTCAGACGATTCTGGAGCCATCGGAGATTCTATACCTGGAGAGCATGGAGGGAAAGACCTTCGCTTACACAGAGACCAGTGTGCTGCAGTTGGATTACTCTCTGACCCAGCTGGAGCAGCTGCTGGGGGCTGTCAATTTCTTTCGGTGCAGTAAGTCCATGATTCTGAACATTGACAAGGTTCGGGAACTGAGGAGCAGGGCCTCCAATCGGATTGACGCCACCATGTGCAACGGAGAGCATATCATGATTTCACGCACCTATGCGTCAGATTTTCGCAGAAGGCTGCGGGGCGAATAGTAGGGGAGGACAATATGGGTAAAAAAAGAACGGACAAGGGAAGGCCGGATGAAAAAAATATGTCGCTGCTGGAGCGTTATCTGGCGGTGGAGATCGCTATAGAGTTTAAGGCATGCATTTATTTCTTTTGTATTTTATTCTTCTACTCCATGTACCGGCTGCTGGGTGGAAGTATGGAGGCCAATATCCTGCACATGGGGGAAATGATCTTTTTGACCTATGGGATGGGGTATTTCCAGCGGTATGTGCTGGACAATTTCGATGAGGGAGACCGGATGGGAGTCAGGGAGACCGGCTATCTGCTGCTCTGCGCCGGCATCTACACGGCAGTTTCCTATCTGGGGGGCTGGTTTGACAGGAGTATTTCGGTGACCGTTTTCTATGCTCTCTTTATGGTGCTGGCATATATCTGCGGATTTCTGGTCTACAAAATAAAGAGAATATTGGACGCCAAGCAGTTAAATGAGGACTTGCGGGCATTTCAGGAGAGGGGAAAAAATGAAAAAGGTTGTTGAGATTGACCATATGACCAAAAATTACGGGAAACACAGAGGTGTGGCGGATTTAAGCCTGACCGTGGAGCGGGGGGAAATATTTGGATTCCTGGGTCCCAACGGCGCGGGAAAATCCACCACCATCCGGGCAATGCTGGGATTTATCGGCTTTGACAGCGGGGAAATCCGGCTGTTTGGGCAGGATGTCCGCCGCCACCGGGAGGAGATTTTGGCCCAGGTAGGCTATATGCCCTCGGAGGCAATGTTCTATCCCAACATGAGAGTAAGGGAGGTCATCCGTCTGGCGGCCCGGGTGCGGGGCATGGACTGCGGCGAGGAGGCGGAAATGCTCTGCCAGCGTCTGCAGGTGGACACGGAAAAAAGAATCCGTGAGCTGTCTCTGGGAAACCGCAAAAAAGTGAGCATTGTCTGCGCCATGCAGCACAGGCCCGGCCTGTTTGTGTTCGATGAACCTACCAGCGGTCTGGACCCCCTGATGCAGACGGTATTTTTCAGGTTAATCAGGGAGTATGTGGAGCAGGGCGCCACCTGTATGCTGTCTACTCATGTGCTGCCGGAGGTAAAGCGCTACTGTGACCGGGTGGCCATTATGAAGGAGGGGCGGCTGCAATGCGTGGAGACAGTGGCGGCGCTGACCAGGGCTAAGGCAAAGAGAATCAAGTGGGTGCGGGACGGCATACAGGAGGAATTTTTGTATGAGAGAGATCTAAACGAACTGTACCGGGAACTGGAGGGGCATGACATCACGGAACTGCTGATTGAGGAGCCGTCTCTGGAGGAGGCGTTTATTGAATATTACAGGGCGTAAAGACGGGATATGGAGGGTATTATGCGTCATATATACAGACATGAAATGAGACAATATTGGAAGACTCTGCTCTTGTGGTCGATCTGCGTGGGCGGCATGGGGATGGCCTGCATTCTCTTATATTCCGGTATGCAGGAGGAGATGGCGGGCATGGCGGAGAGTTTTGCCGCCATGGGGACTTTCTCGACAGCTTTTGGCATGGATCAGCTGAGTATTGCAACCCTGAAAGGCTTTTACGCCACGGAGGTGGGAACCATCCACGAACTGGGCGGCGCCATGTTTGCCGCCGTGGTCAGCATGACCATGCTATCCAAGGAGGAGGATGGGCATACCAGCGAGTTTTTGTTTTCCCTGCCCATAGCCAGAGGGAAAGTGGTCTGGACAAAATGGTGTGTTATCTGCACCAATCTGCTTCTGTTCCATTTGTTCTGTGTGGGATTATACGGCCTGGGATTTCTGCTGTTGGGGGAGGGGATTCCCGGAAAAGAACTGTTACTGTACCATGTCATGCAGCTGTTGCTGGGGCTGGAACTGGCCGGGATATGCTTTGCCGTCTCCGCCTTTTTCCGGCAGAACAGGCTGGGGGTGGGCTTGGGACTGGTGCTGCTTTTCTATGCCTATGACCTGGTGAGCAGGGTGGCGCCGGAGATGGAGAAAATGTCGGTCTTAAGCCCCTTTGCCTATGCCAATGCATCCAAGATCCTGAGCACAGGGGAGATTGCCGCCGGGGGCGCGCTGCTGGGAGCGGGGGCGCTGGTCCTGGCGCTGGGGACCGCCTATGTGAAATATACGGGCAAGGATCAGATGTAGGCTGTCATTGTGGAAGGGTGGATTAAGAAGTAAAATATGGTGTAAAAAAATTGTCGAGAGCATAAAAATCCCAAAAAATCTATTGCATATTGCCAGAGTTAACGATATAATAAGCATAACAGGAAGTTTCTCTAAGTAGAGTCAAGGATGACAGGAGGGTAAAATTATGGGACTCAGTTATAACGTAGGAAGTACGGGCACAGATTATTCATCGCTTTTTTCCAGTATGGGATCATCTTCCGGTAATTGGCTGGCAGACTATGCGACGATCAAGAATGGCAGCTATGGCAAGCTGATGAAGGCTTATTATGCAGAGGCCAAGAGCAGCAGTTCAGGCACAACGTCAACTGGCAAGAAGAGCAATTCAAGCAATGTTCTCGACAAGATTCTGGAAGAGAAGAGGAATCCGAAGGTTTCCAAAGAAGCGCAGAAGGCAAATTCCGAACTGACAACGGGACTTTCATACCTGAAGAATTCTGTTTCAGCATTACAGAGCGACAAAACTTATACGGACACGGCAAATGGCCAGAGCGCAACAGACAAGGTCGTCTCTGCGATGAAATCTTATGTGGCAAATTATAATGATGTTGTGAATTCAGCAAAGAATTCTACGTTGACCAACAAGACGGCGTATGTGGCAAATGTGATGAATTCCTCGGCCGCAAATGCGGATAAGCTTGCTGAAATTGGCATCACAGTCAATTCAAATGGAACGCTTGAGCTTAACGAGGCTAAGCTGAAAGAGGCAGGCGTTTCTAAAGTGCAGGAGATGTTCTCAGCCAAGGATATCACGAGTTATGGTTCTACGGTTGCGTCACGCCTTCAGTTTGCAGGTGCCGCGGCCAGTTCCAGTGCTGCGGATAGTACGGAGAGCAGCACGGCAGCGTCCAGTGCGTCCTCCCTCAAGGCAGACAGCAAGACGCTTGGATCTGATACATTATATGAAAAGGTAAAGGATAAGGACGGCAACGAGACAGATAAATACGATATTGACAAGATTTTTGCCACAGCAAAGAGTTTTGTCAACAATTACAACAATATGTTTACCGCAGCCGAATCCAGCTCCAATTCCGGCGTATTGGCTAACTTGTCACACATCAGGGAGACAACAGCGAAAAATGCGGATGTTCTTAAGCAGTTTGGCTTCAGCGTGGATAACAAGGGCAAAATGAAGATTGACGAGGACACATTTAAGAAGTCAGATATGTCCGAGGTACAGAAATTCTTCAAGGACTATGGTTCTTCTATTGCCACCAATGCGTCACTTGTAGATTATTATATGACTACGCAGGCGAGTGCCGCCAATGGCTATACATCTGACGGAACATATAATGTACAGGGAAGTGCCCGTTATACAGATACCGTATAGTTTGTTTGAGTAAAGGCAGGAATATGCAGGAGGCGAATCAACCGGAGTTTAATCTGGGGGATTCGCCTCCTTTTTTGATTGTTTCATTTACATGACCAATAGGAATCTGCTATAATAAATATTCAAGGCAGGATATACCGCCATGGTGATTGGAAGGTTACGGTAAAAGACCCCTGCCATGAGTACCATTTTATAATGGAGAATAAGAATATGCGTGGGAGCTGGAGCGGCAGCTATATTAACATAGGTTTAATATGTGATAAAAAGGATTTTAAGGAAAAGGTAGTTAAGCTGATGCAATCTTTGGAAGGGTTTTGCTGTAAAAGAATTGACTATCCCGTGGATGAAAATTACTCTGATTGGGTCGAAGTTCCATGGGAGCAGTCGGGCATTGAAGCAGCGATAGATCATTGCATTAAGTGCAATATGGCTAAGATTACAGGGGACTTTAAGCTTGGAGGATATGAGATAAAGGACGCACTGTTTCAAGTGGAGTCACTACCGGATAATTTAAGCTGTTTTTACATAGAGATGCCAGAGCAGCAAAATCAGATTTTTAAGAATCTTGATGTGGCTGAAGAGGTTATAATATCCTTCCTGAAGGAGCTATCCAGTTTGGAATTTTCAAAGGGTTTTTGCGATAGTGAGGCTGTGGCGGGACATGAAAGTGGTTATGCGATTTCCGTTGACTATGAACCATCTGTAAATATGATTCTGCAATCATGGAAGATAGACGGCTTGACTGGCAGAGTATAGGGAGAAGTTTGTTTTTGCTGATGGCTGTTGTGAAGGTAAACATTAGTATTACTATTGTAGTAGAAAGGACAAAGAATAATGAAAAATAAAGACAAAAAAATCATGCCTCCCCTCTGGCTGGCCTACCCGGAAATCGAGCGGTATTCCATTGGCTGGCGCATGGGATATGGGGAGGATTATAAGTGTCGATTTTGGGATTGGATGGACACTCTTTCCCAGGAGGAACAGGAAGAGTACCGGAATTTGTTCCCGGAGCCTGTCACATGGAAGGGTTGGTGGGAAAATGAGGATACCAGCGAAGTGTTGACACAGGGCGAGTTCTGTATGCAGCTGTGGCGGCCATCAGGCGAGCCAAAATATTCCCGGACTTGGCTGTGGCAGGAGGAGGCTAACGGTAAGCAACATGATTTCTGCCTGTTTTGGGGGAATCGGCCATCCAGGGAGGGAGGTATCACCAAAAGCTGTCTCAGTCAATGGTGGATGGGGGAGTTCTGGTCCGTGGCCCACAATTACTGCTGTATGGAACAATTTATGATGGAACAGAAGGCAGATCTTTTTGGTGACCAGGAAATCCGGCAGCAGATTCTGGACAGTTATTCCCCTGACCAGATCAAGGCGCTTGGCCGCAAAGTCCGGGGGTTTAACCAGGCGCTCTGGGATCAGGCCAAATACTCCATTGTACTCAACGGAAACTGGTGCAAATTCAGTCAGAACCGGAGTCTGCGGGACTTTTTGCTCTCCACGGGCGACAGCGTTCTGGCGGAGGCCAGTCCCTATGATACCATCTGGGGAATTGGGCTTTCCGCAGATGCCCCGGATGCACAGAATCCCCGAAGCTGGCTGGGACAGAATCTGCTGGGCTTTGCCCTGATGGAAGTGCGGGACGAGCTTCGCCGGGTTACACAGAACGAAGGACTGTGCGATTGGAGTGTGGTAGAGGCGTAGGAAAGCGGCAGGATGATTGTATTTAAAAGGATTCTGCGATATAATGTTAGGACAGATGGAGATGTAAAAATGGGACTTTTTGATCGTTTTATGAAGAAAACAAAAACAACGTGCCCGCTGCAACCGGTGGAGACTGACACCCTTTGTCTGCTGATCATGGACAGGGTAATGGAGGATGCTGCCCAGGCGGGAAGGCTTGTGGAGAATGTCTTTGGCTCCGGCGCCGTGGGGAAAATAGATCAAAGCAACCCGCCCATGGTACACATGGTGGTGAAGCTGGAGGATGTGGAATTCTGGTGTTCCTATATGCCTTTTCCGGTGCCGCCGGAGGAGATGCAGATTCCGGACACGCCTCAGTACAGTCTGTTCAGCGCTGAGGAATACAAGGCCCTGTGCGGCAATAAATCTTTCTGGCTCATAGCGCAGAAAGGCGGCGGACAGTCCCTGGAGGGCAAATGCCGGGTATGCCGTTTGCTCACAAGGCTGGCAGGAGCGCTTCTGGAGATGGAGGGCGCCATCGGCGTCTATGTGAGTGCTGCCGAACTGCTCATCAGCCGCCGGGTGTATTTGCAGCATATGGGCATTTTGGAGAAAAATGCGGGAGACCCCGATTATTTCCCGGCTCCTCTGTGGATTGCCATACGGCAGGGACAGAAAGGAGACCAGCTTTTGATGGGAACATGGGGCTTGCGGCAGTTTGGCTTTCAGGAATTGTGGTTTCTGAATCCCAAATCCGATTGGGCTGAGATTCATGAAAAGCTGTATCTGATGTCCATTTTCCAAATTACCGGAAAAGAGCTATACAAGAATGGGGACACGATTGCATTTACCCCGGGGAAGATCACTGTGTTCAAAGAGATGAATGGCGCACTGTTCCTTGTGGGGGGCGATGTCTGAGCCAGGTTTTGGATTTTCAGAGGCTTTGAAAAAGTCTTCCCTGCGTATCGGAGAACAACGATTTTTTGCGATGTTCCCGCGCAGGAATTCTCGACTTTCATTGAAAGAAAAAGCAGCTTGTTCGGACAACCTACACTGTGCGGAAAGGAAAATCTAGACGACCGTGAGTATAGAAAGCAGGGTAAAGAAAGAGGGCGCAATGCTGATTCAGCTTCAGATGGTCAATGACGAATGGCATGAACATTTTTATGGGAGCCTTGGATATCAAAGCGCCACCAATCTGGTGCTGAAAATGAAAATGCTTTAAATGGAAGCATTTATTGATGCGATACACGCAAGTATAAATTGAAATAATATTGCAGCTTCAACAAAAGGTTTGGTTAGCAAAATTGGGGATATATATGGTAAGGAAAGACTGAGGGAGAAACGGACACATGAAAAACAAGATTAAGAAGAATCAGACCAGCAAAAAGCAGACAAATAGAAACCAGATAAATGCAAAAAATATTAAGGATCATGTCTCTGGGCAGAATCCCCAGACACCTGCGGTCGATGTGCCGTCCGATTGGTTCTACATGTCCGACCAGGAAATGACAGCGGCAGCACTTAAGGAGGCGCTGGCGGACACCGCATATAAAGTGGAGTACTGGGAGGAGGCCCAGGTGCTGGAGATTGCCCTGGGGGAGGGCGGCTGTGTGGACGTGGAGGTCGTAGAGCCCCGCCTGGGAGAGAAAGACGCAGACGCTTTCCTGGACAAACATCAAGTGAAATTCCTCTGCTATGTCACGCTCCAGCTGGAGGATTATGAGGCCGCCAGGTCCGTGATGGAGTACATTTGCGGTAAGCTGGGAGGCTTTTTCTGTGGGGATACGGAGGACTTTACACCAGTGATTGGGGAGTGGGAGTGAATGGTGCAAGAGGTAAAAATGGATAAGTATCTATGTGAAACAAAGATGCTGGATTATTCTAATGAAAAAATACAGCAGTTAATTCAGAGAAGAAAATGGAAGGATTTAGAAGAATTTGAATGTTTGAAAGCAATTTACAATTTTGTCAGAGACGAGGTACTTTTTGGATATAATGTTGATGACAACATTCCGGCATCAAAGGTTTTGAAGGATGGTTATGGGCAATGCAATACAAAAGGAACCCTGTTCATGGCATTGCTGAGAGCATGTAATATTCCGTGCAGAGTACATGGATTTACCATTAATAAAGAATTGCAGAAAGGGGCAATGACAGGAATTGTCTATAAAAAAGCGCCTCAAAATGTATTTCACAGTTGGGTTGAGGTTTACTTTGAAGATAAGTGGTATGAGTTAGAAGCGTTTATTCTTGATAAAAAATATTTGGGGAAATTACAACAGCAAAAGAGCGATTGCACAGGTGCGTTTTGTGGTTATGGTGTAGCTGTCAAAGACTTCAAAAATCCGGTTATAGATTTTGATAGAAATAACACTTATATTCAGAGTGAAGGAATCAATCAGGATTTTGGAGTTTATGACTCCCCGGATGAATTATTACAAGAGCATCATCAGGAAATGTCTGCGATAAAAGCATTTGCATATAAAAACCTTGGCAGGCATTTGATGAATCGAAATGTTAAGAAAATTAGAAATGGGAAATAACGGGAAAAGAAAATCAAAAATAATACAGGTGAAAGGATGACCAAAATGACACGATTAGAAGAAGCAAGAGAATTTTTCAAGGCGGATATATTTGCCACACAGACCACGGGAATTGTTATCGAGGAGGTGGCGGATGGATACTCTCGCTGCAGCCTGGTGACGGAGGAAAAGCATATGGCGGCTCATCATCATGTGATGGGAGGGGCGTTGTTCACCATGGCGGATTTCGCGTTTGCGGTGGCGGCCAATCCTCCCGGACAGACTACGGTAACTGCCACCAGCAATATCAGCTATATCAGTATGCCCAAGGATGCCAAGTTAGTTGCGGAGTGCAGGCAGATCAAGGACGGCAGGCGGGCCTGCTACTATGAGACTCGGATTACGGACGGGCTGGGCAATCTGGTGGCACTGGTGACAGCCATGGGAATGCATATGAATTGATCCATGGAGGTTGCGTGACATGATTATAAAAGTACTGGTAGAAAACACGGCAATATCAGCGGAATACGGGAAAGTACACGGCTTATGTCTGTATATTGAGACGGCAAAACACAAGATTTTATTTGATCTAGGGCCGGATAAGCTTTTTCTGGAAAATGCGGAGAAGATGGGGGTAAAGATTGAGGAGATTGACACAGTGGTTATCTCCCACGGGCACAATGATCACGGCGGGGCGCTGGGATTGTTTTTGCAGCATAACCACAGGGCGAAGATCTATATCCATAAGAAAGCGTTTGATGGGCATTTTACCAGAGTGCTGGGGCTGTATATCGGCATAGGGCTGGATGCCGCCCTGGCTTCCCATGAGCAGATCGTCCTCACTGAGGGCAATCTGGAGCTGGACGAGGAGTTGATGATTATCACGGATGTCAAAGACCGGGAATTGTATCCCCAGTCCAACCGAAACCTGTATGCAGTGGAAAACGGGAAGAAGCAGCGGGATGATTTTTCTCATGAGCAGAGCCTGCTGATCCGGGAGGAAGAGCATAAGGTGCTGCTGGCGGGCTGTGCCCACTGCGGCATAGTCAATATTTTGAACAAGGCTGGCCGGGACCTGGGAGAGCCGGTGACCCATGTGATCGGCGGATTCCATATCTGGAAAGATAAATCCCCGGAGCTGGTGCGGGATATAGCACAGCGTTTAAAAGGTTATGCCACCCAATATTACACCTGCCACTGTACCGGCCAGAAGAATTTTGCCCTGTTGCGGGAGGAGATGGGAGAGCAGGTTCAATATGTGCCGGTGGGGACTGTTTTGCAGATTTAGAGTCTGGCACAGGCGGCAACCTGTCGAGGCGGAATAGTTCAGCCATTCATGTATCTAAAGGAGACAGCAGGAGAATGGGTTATACGGCATGGATGATTTTTGCAGCTGATGAATGGTAATTGAAGGGTGGAATTTTGAGAGTGGGAGAAAGGATGTCTGACAAAAGCGGCAGAATAGCGAGAAGTGTAATTTTGACATTGTTTATAACAGCCGTCCTTTTGACAGGGTGCGGGCAGCATGCCATGCCCGCGGAACAGGAGGACCAGGGAGAAAATATAGCCGAACAGCCCGGGACAAAGGAAGATGAGCAGCCAGCCAGGGAGATATTGAAAGAGATAATGGCGGATGAGGGATTTCGGACACGGGTGTGGTATTCTGCGGGAATTGAGAATGAAGACACATGGGAGATTGTAGAGCATAAACTTGAGCAATGTGAAAATCTGGTGCTAAAAAATGAAGATATATACAGTCTGGAGGATCTTCGTTTTCTGCCAAACCTTAAAGGACTGGTAATTGATTATGGCATAATGGCAAACTGTCAGATTGAGGATTTTACACCTATTGCCGATCTGCAAAAAATGGAACGGTTACATATTAAATATCCTGCAAAGAAAGATATGGATCTGTCCTTTCTGACACAAATGGACACGGTGACGGAACTTTTTTTGGTAAACTGTGATCTGAAAGATGTCTCTTTTCTGGAGGAGATGCCTCAATTGAGATGTCTTTCCCTGTATCAGACGCCGATTGACGATCTGGCAGTGTTGGAAAATCTGACGGAGCTGGTGGAGCTGGCTCTTTACGGCAACGCGGAGGCGGAGCATATAGAGAGTGTGGGAAAGCTGCAGAACATGCAGGATCTGGGGCTGCAGGACTGTGGGATCAGCGACATACATTTTCTGAGCGGATTGACAGAGCTGCGAAGCATCAATCTGAACGATAATTCAGTTGCGGATCTGACGCCCCTGGCCGGATTGCTTAAGCTGGAGCGGCTGGGGCTGGCAGGGAATGCCGTCAGCGATCTTGAACCTATCGCAGGGCTTACGAGGCTCTATGATCTGGCACTGGACAACAATCAGATAAGCGACATTTCAGCCCTGACGGATCTTTCCCGATTAAATCAGGTGGGGCTGTCCAACAATCGGATCACGGATTTTTCACCGTTGGCGGACAAGCCGGAGCTGCTGTATGCGGCAGTCTATGGAAATCCCTGCACGGACCTGAAACCGGTGTGGCAGGTTCCCCTGTTGTATTTTAGCGGTGGAAATGCGTCGGAGGAGCAACTGAGAATAGTGAAGAACTGGATGGAAAATCGGCGGCCTGATGTGGAGGAGTACAGATGTATTGACTATTCGGAGGCGGATCTGGACGGAGATGGGCTGCAGGATGCCGCATTTGTGGTCAAAGGGGAGTTTGGGGACGGTGGCGGTATTTATGCCTCTAATAACGAGCGCTGCATGTTTGTGCTGCTGCGGCAGGAGGATGGTTCCTGGAGAGAGGCGGAAAATAACATTCACATAAGAGACTCGGATTCAGGGGGGATGCGTGGGGACCCTTATCAGGGGATGTGGAGTGGGGATGGACATGTGCTGATTCAGCAGGGATGGGGCAGCAGCTCCGGCACGACCCAGACAGAGATTTATTGCTGCAGGCAGGGGAGCCTGGAACTGGAGCGGACCATAGATGTGGATGATTATAAATGGGCATACGGATATGATGTGACAGTACACAATATGGCAGATGGAACATGGAATCATTATGCCATTGCCATGGATGGATACCGTATGGTCCGGGTGGACCTGGAAAGTAACGAATATCCTGTTCACAGAGCGTTCCCCAGACTGGATCTGTATGATGCCTCCTATTATACCTATCCGGAAGGGCTGCCGCTCAATATGGATGCTGTGGCGGCGCTGGAATGTTTTCTTCAATATGTCCAGGCGGAGATGGTACAGGAGCCGCTGCCCTATGCGGAATGGCAAAAGAAGGGGTACGAACTGCTAAAGGGTGTGAAATTGCCGGATTACTATTATGTCAGCCCCGGGGCTGGGGAGGAGAACGGTGTCCCGATGGACTGTATTTATTATCTCAATCTGGAATTGGACAACGGCAAATATTATCATGTGATCCGCTATGAGAGGGATGGCAGAACCCGGGATTACAGGATCAATGACACCACAGGCGAGTTGGAAGACGTTGAAGGATAGACACAAGGAAATATGGGTGATTATATGTATCTGGAAGGCCAAAAAGTCAGAACAGATCATTTTTATAAGGTTGGCTACTGCCCGGATTTGGACAAGTATTTACTGGTAATTACAGTCCCTTATGCGATCTACTACGATCAATACTACACAATAAGCCGGGCAGAGTACTCTCTATGGGAGTCTGGCGTGGAAAAACTGGATTTGCTGGCGAAGGAATGCAGGAATGACAATATACGCAGTAAACGATTCCTATATTCGGATCGGCCTGATGAAAACACAGAGGAGCAGCATGATTTTTCACGGGGTGAAATTGCGAGAAAAAGATATAATCCGGATTTTCAAAGGATATAGATAGGAGAGGGGCAGCGGAGTTGATTAAAGAGCATTTTGGGTGGTAGAAAGGGACTGGAAAAGCATGAGTTATATTACTACATATACCGGAAAGCATTTTGACCCGGCGCAGCCGGACAGGGAAAAAATTGACATACGGGACATTTCCCATGCCCTGTCTCTGATCTGCCGGGGCAACGGGCATGTGAAGACGTTCTTCTCTGTGGGACAGCACTGTATCCACTGCGCTTTGGAGGCGGAGGCCCGGGGATATTCGCCGCGTCTGATTTTGGCCTGTCTGCTGCATGACGCCAGCGAGTGTTATCTGTCGGATGTGCCCCGGCCAGTTAAAGCGACCATGCCGCAGTACAAGGCGGTGGAGGAGCGGCTGCTCAGACAGGTTTATATCAAGTATCTGGGCTCTGCGTTGACGGACGAGGAGGAAAAGCAGGTAAAGCAGATAGACAGTGACATGTTGTATTATGATCTGTTGAACCTGCTGGATGAGCGTCTTGAGCAGGACGCTCCAAAGATGGCCACGGATTTTTCCTATGCGGTGCAGCCCTTTGAACAGGTGGAGAGGCGGTATCTGGAGTTGTTCGAACGCTATGGGGAAAGCGGCATGTCCATATGGACCGGAGGAGATACTGGAGAGGGCAAAGCAGGCGCTATAAGCTGACCTGTAATGCCTGTGACAGCAGGAGGTTGGAAAAGAGATTGTGAGAGCAGGAAGTCTTTCTAAGGATTTTACCAAAGGGAATATTGTGTGGCAGCTCCTCATGTTTACGCTGCCTTTTATGGCGTCCAATGCATTGCAGGTGCTGTACAGCACCATCGACATGGTGATCGTGGGCAAATATGTGGGCACGGCGGGGCTGTCTGCCGTCTCCCAGAGCAGCCAGATATTGAATTTTGCCACCATGGTGTGCCTTGGGTTTTCCAATGCGGGGCAAGTGTTGATATCCCAGGCCCTGGGGGCGGGAAAGCGGAAGGAGATAAACGAGATCATAGGTACATTATTCACTTTGATTCTGGGCCTGGGTCTGTTTCTGTCCTGCGTTATTTTATTGGCGCGGCCGTGGATTATGGATGTCATGAATATTCCCACGGAGTCCCGTGATATGGCGTCGGATTATATGATTATATGCGGCGGAGGGCTTGTCTTCACGGCGGGCTATAATATGGTGTCGGCAGTGCTGCGGGGAATGGGGGATTCCAAGCGGCCTTTTCTGTTTATCGGCATAGCGTCTGCCGTGAATCTGATTTTGGATATTCTGTTTACGGGAATACTGGGATTTGGGGTTGCGGGAGCTGCCTGGGCTACGATTATCGGACAGGCTGCGTCCTTCCTGTTCTCTCTGTATTTTCTCTATCGGAACAGGGAGGCATTTGGATTTGATTTCAGGAGAGAGAGCTTTATACCTCAGAAGAAATATGTGAAAATGATTGCGGAGCTGGGGACGCCTCTGGCTATTCAGTCCGGGTGCATCAATCTGTCCATGCTGTTTGTCAATTCTATGGTCAACAACGTGGGAGTGGTGGCCTCCGCAACCTTTGGCGTGGGTGTGCGGATTGATGATATTGTCAACAAGATATCTCAGGGTCTGCAGTTTGCCGCCATGCCTATGATTAGCCAGAACATCGCCGCCAGGGAACAGAAGAGGGCGAAGCAGGTGGTGCAGTATGTCTGGCTGTTCTCTTTTGTGCTGATGGTGTTGTTCATGGCGGTTTATTTTGTTTTTGGCAGGCAGCTGTTTATGCTGTTTTCGGATGATGTGCGGGTGCATGATATGTCCGGCATCTTTATCAAGGCGATTCTGTGGATGTTCCCGGCGATGGCGGTTATGCGGGGCAGCAATGCCTTTATCCAGGGTATTGGCAATGCAAAACTCAGCATGGTACTTTCCCTTTTGGACGGCGTGGTGCTGCGGATCGGCTTGAGCTGGCTTTTTGGCATTGTGCTGGACTGGGGATTCTATGGTTTTGTGCTGGGCTATGGGCTTGCGCCATACGGCTGCGCCGTGCCGGGGATGATTTATTTTCTGTCGGGGGTCTGGCAGCGCAGGAGAGTGCTGGCGGAGGATATATAGGGGTATCCTTTTCATAAAATTCTATTGACATGCCGTACTACATGATGTAGTATATAAATACTACAGATTGTAGAATGCGGGGTGTATCTTATGATTGATTTCAAAATTGGTTCTGCTGAGGCTCGTTTTGCGGATTTGATATGGGAAAACGAGCCGGTGACTTCCGGGGAAATGGCTAAATTGGGAGCCGCCGAATTTCAGTGGAAGAAAACAACTTCTTTCACCGTGTTAAAGCGACTTTGTGACAGGGGCATTTTTCAGAATGTAGGGGGGACTGTCACATCCCTGATTTCCCGGGAAGAGTTCTACGCAAGGCATTCCCAGCAGTATGTGGAAGAGGCCTTTGGCGGTTCCCTGCCTGCGTTTCTGGCGGCTTTCGGCACCAGAAAAAAGCTGTCCGACAGGGAAATCGACGAACTGAAAGATATGATTGAAGGGATGAGGAGGTGAGCTTATGAACTGGTACAGATTTCTTCCGGCGCTCTTGAATATGAGCCTGACGGCCGGTGTGGTGACCCTGTTTGTACTCTTTGCCAGACTGCTGCTTAGAAGGGCGCCCAAAATATTTTCCTATGCTCTTTGGTATGTGGTGCTGTTTCGGCTGTTCTGCCCTGTGGCAGTGGGCTCTCCGTTTTCCCTGTTGGGCATGCTTGAGGTGCCGACAATGGAATCCCACAGCGCAGCATCGAGTATAGAGTATATCCCTGCCAACATAGTGCACACGGAATTTCCGGAAATCCAGATGCCGGTTCCCGGTGTAAACGATGTGGTAAACAGACAACTGCCCCAGGGGACAGAGCAGCTTGGCGCTGATCCCCTGGAGTTTCCAGTTACTTTTGCCACTTATATCTGGGGAGTCGGATTCCTGGCAATGGCGGTTTACAGTGTGATTGCCTATTTTGGAATCCGCAAAAAGCTCAAGGTGGTCATTCCGCTGCGGGACAATATCTTTATTGCGGACGATATCAAATCTCCTTTTGTAATTGGTTTCTTCCGTCCCGGAATCTATCTGCCCTGTGGTCTTGGCGGCAAGGAACAGGAATATATCATTCTCCACGAACAGCACCATATCAGACGGCTTGACCATATTGTGAAAGCCTTGGCATTTCTGGCTCTGTGCATACACTGGTTCAATCCTCTGGTCTGGCTGGCTTTTGTCCTTATGGGCAAGGATATGGAGATGAGTTGTGACGAGGCCGTAATCAGAAAAATGGGGGAGAGTGTCCGGGCGGATTATTCCGCGTCTCTGTTGGCGCTTGCCACCGGGCAGCGCAGGATTGCCGGTGCGCCCCTGGCCTTTGGGGAGGGTGATACCAAGGGAAGAATCCGGAATCTGGCAAATTGGAGAAAGCCTGGCTTTTGGGTGGTGCTGGCGGCCGTGGCCGGTTGTGCAGCACTGGCGGTTTGCCTGCTGACAAATCCGAAAAGCAGTGACACCCAGGAGGGGAAAGAGGATGAAGATCGTTTGACGGTTGAAACTTCCGGGATAGACGGTGATGGCGAATCGAAACCTGTTTCCGGGTACGGTGATCAGGATGAAACGGAAGTATTTTCCGAGGATGGCGGCGATGATGAGTCAGAGCCGACAGCGGCGTTTACGCAGCTGACAATTGAAGATGTGGCGGCTCTCTCGGAAAAGGGGGATGCCCTGTCCTGGTCGGATTTTGAGAAATATTCATACATAGATGTTGGCTCCGGCCTGATTATCAAGCGTTATGAAGTGGATGAGACATTTTCGGTGCTTGTCGGCGGCAACAGTTTGGATCTTAAGCCCATGTATATCACCCTGAGTGCGTCGCTTGGGCCCCACAGTGGGGCAGACAATTCGGATAAACCCATGCAGTCCGGGCATGGCAATCAGCAGGTTAATGGTGAGTTTGAGGAAATTGACATCCGCTATGAGGATGTTTGGGCATTTGTGGAGAGGATTTGGTACGAAACCAGCGCCGTAGTCGTGGATCGCTCCGATCTGGATCACGATGGAGTGAGGGAGAATATCGTGTTGCGAACCGTTATTCCCGACCAGGTTTATGAACTTGCGGTGGAGAAAGAGGATGGCACACAGATTTGGACGGCGGAGGCCAGCCCTGCCCATGTAGGTTGGAATACGATCATGCTTTACAGCGAGGGCGGACAGGATTATCTGGTCCAATATCTTCCCACTATGTTCCAGGGGATAGGCAACTACACCTGTACCATGTTCTCATTGGAGGGTGGTAAAGAGACGGTGAAAGAGGAGTGGTCTGTGGATTTTGTACTGCCTGCGGAAGAGACACTGGAAATGACCCCGGAAATGACCCGGTTTTCCGAAGAGGTTGGCGCTCTGCTGAGAAAGAGTCTTGTATTGTTATCCACAGAGCAGGGCGTCCTTGTGGAGGGGCTGGCAAAAGCCTCCTCCCTGCCTCAGATTTATCCGGTTCGCTTTGATCCGGATGAGATTCAGGAGGCAATGGACGGCACGGCAGCTGGGCAGGTATTAAGCCCCGATGCCGAGTTTCCGGACACACCTCTGGAAATGTTGTTTTTCAGCGGCGCAGGGGCCTGGGGAACCACTCTGACCCTGCAGCCGGACGGCACATTTACAGGCGAGTATTACAGCCATGAAAATGGAGAGAACACATCGAAATATCCCTATGGGACAATCTATATCTGCCGGTTCAGCGGCCGTTTTAGTGAGCCGACTCAAACCAATGACTATGCCTTTTCCATGTATCTGGAAGAACTGACAACAGAGGAACCGGCGGGTAGAGAGTGGATTGAGGAAAATATTCGCTATGTTACCTCGGAACCAGTGGGAATAGAGGACGGTGAGGAATTTATCCTCTACGCCCCCGGCACCCCGGCCGATGAACTCTCCGGGGAGTTCCGTGATACCTGGTGGCCCGATGCCTGGCTCTGGAGAAGCGGGGAACTGAGCCAACTGAACTGCTGGGGACTGTGTAATGTGAATACCGAAGAGGGATTTTTCGAGTATGATGAATGATAAATGTACAGCATCGTGGCATATTGTGAGAATAAATAGTGGACGTCCACCCGAATATAGGCTTGACAAAACAGGATAGATTTAGTATGATTTAAATGAAATTCGGCAAAACTAAAAAGTAACGAATTTCATTTAAATATTATCCATGATTTTGGATATACTGGAATTGAGGTGAGTAAAATGACGAGCACAGCCATAATTCCTAATGACCAGATGTTTTTTTCTGTACATGAACTTAAAGAGAAGGGTTTTTCTCATTACAAGATAAACCAACTGATTGATCAGGGAATACTGATTAAACTAAATAAAAAGTATTATGAGAATACAGGCTTCCAAGGGGAGGAATCGGATTTTTATTATGTGCGGGCATTTGTACCATGTGGAGTTATCTGTCTTCTGAGCGCAGCAGTATATTATAATCTATCGACTTACAGACCGAATGTAATTGATGTAGCGATTCCAAGAAAATCAAAAGTTTCAACACTTCCTGATTGGCCCGAGCTTAACGTTTGCTATTTTACAGAGGGTCGTTTTAATATTGGCATTGAGACTGTAAAAGTAGGGAATGAGCAGTTTCGAATATATGACATAGAGAAAACGGTTGTAGATATTGTTTTTTATCGTGAAAGACTAGGGATTGAGGAGACCAAAGAGGTGCTGACAACGTATCTTCATCGGAATGACAGGAATCTGAATCGACTCATACGATATGCAGAGATGCTCAGATGCGGAGATGTTATGAAGAATTATTTAGAGGTACTTATATGATAAGTGCGGTATCCGTAAAGGACAGACTAAAGAAACAGGCAATAAAAGATGGAACAACTATGCAGGACAAGTTGGTTACATTTGGCCTGGAAAGAGCTGTATATAGAATAACTGTGTCAAAATATGCAGAGAGATTTACCCTGAAAGGCGGAATATTTCTATATGCATTATTTGATGGAGAGTATGCAAGGGCAACGAGGGACATTGATTTATTGGCTCAACATATTTCAAATGATGCTGAAGAGATGAAGAAAATTTTCCACGATATATTCTCAATCAAATGTGATGATGCTCTTCGGTTTGAATTAGAATCATTGAAGGTGAGTAATATTACAGAATTCAAGGAGTATCATGGAGTGAATGTTTCTATTACGGGATATCTGGATAGAACCAGAGTGCCTGTGTCGATAGACATCGGCTTTGGAGATGTGGTATATCCTGAAAGGATAAAAATGGAATTTCCAGAAATATATGCCTATTCTGTCTATTCTGTGATTGCAGAAAAATTTGAAGCATTTGTATCACTTGGTCTTGCCAATGGAAGATATAAAGACTTTTATGATATCTATGTGTTGGCGGATTGTTTTGATCTGGATGGAGATAAACTTAAGAATGCAATTATCGAAACATTTAATCATAGAGGAACTGGTTTTGATGATATAGCAGCTTTTGAAACAGATTTTATAGAAGATACAACACGTCAGAAAAGATGGGAAAACTTTATCAAGAAGAAAGTGACGGTGCAAGTGGATTTCGGGGATGCCATAGCCTTGGTAAAATCATTGCTTACACCAATAGTAGAAGCGATTGAACTGGATTTATTATTTGAGAAGAAATGGGATAAAGAATCAAAACGATGGAACTAAATACATATATGGTTGCGAGAATGATGCCTCGCAGGAACACCAAAATGCCATAAAGGTGCTTTGTTCCAAAGGTGTGGAGGAGATCATCGGATGATTTATAAACTTATAATTTGTTTTCTGGCGGGGATAGGGGCCGGTCTCGGCACCGGGTTTGCGGGCATGAGCGCAGCAGCCGTGATCAGCCCCATGCTTATCACCTTTCTTGGGCTTCCGGCTTACGAGGCCGTGGGTATTGCACTGGCCAGCGATGTTCTGGCCAGCGCGGTCAGCGCTTACACTTATGGCAAAAACAAGAATCTGGATATTCGCAATGGCCTGGTGATGATGGTCACGGTGCTGCTGTTTACCCTGGTGGGAAGCTGGGCGGCCAGCAAGGTTCCCAACACCACTATGGGCAGTTTTTCCGTCTTTATGACCCTGCTGCTGGGGATTAAGTTTATCGTAAAGCCGGTTATGACCACCAAGGAGTCCATGAACAGGGTCAGCGGGAAAAAGCGGATTATACAGTCAATTATCTGCGGTACGATGGTGGGCTTTATCTGCGGTTTTATCGGAGCCGGCGGCGGTATGATGATGCTTCTGATTCTGACCAGCGTACTGGGATATGAACTGAAGACGGCGGTTGGAACCAGCGTGTTTATCATGACCTTTACTGCACTGACCGGATCAGTCAGTCACTTTGCCATCGGTGGAATGCCGGATATGTGGTGTTTGATCTTCTGCGTGGCCTCCACGCTGCTGTGGGCCCGAATCGCCGCCAAATTTGCCAACAAGGCCAGCGCCATTACCTTGAACAGAGCTACGGGCGTGGTTCTGGCGGTGCTGGGAGTTGCGATCCTTACCGTAAATTATATCAAGTAAGGGGCTATATTTTGATGTGGACCGAATTTTAGAATTTTTGAGGCCTTTTGAGGAAAAAGATTAGGATAGGAGTTTTGTGCAGTCCCCGAGGCGTTTTACGCCATTTTTATCAAAAACCTGTGAGGGATGACGATATAAAGATTAGCAACAACAAAATAGAAGCAGGGGGATGGTAAAAATGTCAATAGCAATGAGAAATGTTAATCAGAGACATGCCGCCATGTTGTCTAATGATCAGAAACAACTTTTGATAAATGTTTTGCTTGAAAAGAAGAATGTGGGCGGGAAAAAGCGTGATGCTTTTATCAGAGGCGGAAGCGAGACGGCAGGAATCTATACTGCGGATTTGGGCAATAAAACGAAATATATATCTAATGATATGCTGTCGTTTATTAATAATAATATGTCTGCCGTGCAGATAGAAGGAGATGAATATATAATATGCAATGGTGTCCGGTTTGGCATTGATCAGATTCCGCCGGTGGATGTATCAAATACAAAAGAGGTGAAGGCGGAAGACAATTATATTGATTTTGGTAAAAATCAATATTTTAAATACATTTCTAATGATGGGCAAGAGCATTATTTATACACAAAAAATGGTTCGATTGGCTCTATTTTTTCAGAGAGCCTGCGAGGAGCGCCCTTTGACCGGTCATTGGAAAGGTACGCCAGATTTTGGAATTATCTGACCATGGCAAAGGGTGAGGGAATTTCTTTCCTTACCTTGGAGTTTCCTCTGAAAGAAGTTCAGGGATATCTGGATCAGGCAAATATACAGCCGGGATTTTTTACCATAAAGATGGGAACCAGGGAAACCACCCGTTTCTATTCCACAAGTAAGAATGGTGTGCTGGTATATTCTAAGGAGCGCTATGACGAACACTATGAAAGTCTGACATCCGGGGGTAATCTGTTGTGCAAATATGAGCCGGGAAGTGTATTCAGGATTAAGGGGAAAGAATATGTATTAAAGGAAGATCACAATTTGGATATACCCTATGGGGAGGATATTTATGATCTTGAGTATCCAAGAAATTATTGGTATGGAGTTAAAATAGACTAATTAGGCATATGAAAAACAATGCCCGACTAGAGCGGGCAAACGGACGGCCCTTTTGATGCTGTTCACATCATCCAGACAGCATTTCGCAGCAGAGATATGGCAGGGAGTGTGGAAACAGACTAAAATGAAGATAGAGTGATTATGGCGGAAAAGAGGTGCTGAGGTGATTTTTGTGGCCGTTTGTGACGACGAAGAATATATGGCGGATGCCATCCGGCAGATGGCGGTAAATTTTTTTCGCAGCAAAAACAGGGAGATATCCGTCTGCCTGTTTTTCAGCGGGGAGGAACTGCTGGCCAGCGACCAGAAGATCGATATCCTGTTCCTAGATATCCGCATGAAGACCATGGACGGGCTGGAGGCAGCCGGGGAGCTGCGCAGGAGAGGATGGGGAGGCTATCTGATATTTACTACGGTCCTGCGGGAGATGGTGTTCCGGTCCTTTGCCGCAGGACCCTTTGATTATCTGATAAAGCCCATTGACACGGACTGCTTTTCCAGAACCATGGAGCGACTGCTTGCCTCCATGGATGGCGGAAAAGGTGCAAACCTGCTGATACAGAGGGGGATGGAGAGCCGCATTGTGGATCTGGATAAAATAGTCTACTGTGAGGTGATTGACAGAAAGCTCTACCTGCATCTGCGCACAGGGGAGGTGGTAGACTATTACGACAGGATCGACAGGCTCGAGACAAAGCTGGGTCAGCGGTTTTACCGCTGCCACAGAAGCTATTTGATCAATCTGCAGTATCTGAGAAGTTACCAGAAAGGAATTGCCGTCCTGGAAAGCGGCAGGGGCGAGTTCTATGAAATACCCATATCCCGGCTGAAAAACAGGGAGTTTGCGCAAGTAGTACTGGAATATATGAAACTCTGAAAATGGGGAGGGTGTGTCGTGACTGTATTGCTGGAGTGGTATCCCTCTATATTGGCGGGAATGGAAATGTTGGCGGGTTTTCACTTTTTTACCCATTTTATCGGAAAACGCGCAAAGGCAATTCACTATATAATTTATCTTTTGGCGGTGGGAGCGCTGGTGTTATTTCCGGGTAAAGCGTCGGGAGAAATGCTTTTGTTCGGAACATCGCTGGTGGCGGCAGGGCTGTTGTTCTATAGGGCAGAGAGCGGAAAAACACTTCTATATGCCGCCGTGACGGTAGAACTGCTGCAAATCTGTTTTGGTGTCTCTGACTCTTTGTCCTGTCTGCTGTTTCCGGTCTTTTACCGATGGCATCCTCTGACAGCAGGAAACGGTATTATGGTTATGGGCGGGCT
This sequence comes from uncultured Acetatifactor sp., assembly GCA_964550745.1. Taxonomy (GTDB): domain Bacteria; phylum Bacillota; class Clostridia; order Lachnospirales; family Lachnospiraceae; genus Acetatifactor. Next base: position 7,098 of record CAZKAO010000027.1, on the reverse strand, counting down.
GATGGCGCTTTTGCTGTTTGCCCTTTGCGGTGTGGCGGTTTACCGCCATTTTCTCCATGCAGAGGAGGACGGCAGAAGTGAGAGGATGCTTTTGCCCTTAGCACCGGTGATGCTGTTGGTGCTGGTCAGCAGATATATCAGTGTGTACCTTTACGGAGACACCATTCATATGCAGCCGGACGGCAGCCTTTTAGGACAGCCTGGCTTTTCTCTGCTGGCTCTGCAGCTGTTGGGAATTGCCAGCCTGTTTTGTATTCTTTATTCCGATAAAAAGGCGGCGGAGAGCCTTCGGCTGCGCATGGAATGTTCGCTGCTGGAGCAGGAGACCCGTTACATGGAGCAGTATGTGGAGGAGGCAAAGCTGCGCTATGAGAAAACCAGCGCTTTCCGCCACGATATCCGGAATCATATGTCGGTGATAAGAGGGCTTTTGCATCGGGAAAAATACGGACAGGCCCTTATCTATCTGGAAGACCTGGAAAAGGATAGGGCGCAGACAGATTTCCCCTGTGCCACCAATAACCCCGTGTTGGACATGCTGATGGGGGCCAAGCTCGGTGTGGCCGCAGACTGCGGAATGCAAGTCTCCTGTTCTCTAAAACTCCCCTGTCCCTGCCGGATCAGCGATATGGATTTTTGCATCGTTCTCTCCAATGCCCTTGACAACGCGATACAGGCGTGCCGGGATGCTGGCGGTGCAGGGCAGTATATTGCCGTAAGGGGCAGGGTGCAGGGGGATATTATCCTGCTGGAGGTGGAAAACAGCTATAACGGGGAGGCTGGGATCACAGAGGGAAGGGGCCTTTTAAACATCCGGGCAGTGGCAGAGAAATACCAGGGTAAGCTCCATCTGGAAGTGCGGGAGGGAAGCTTTTGTCTGAGCGTACTGCTGGTCATTCCACAGCAGCCGGAGGACATTACACAGCAAAAGACTGGATTTGGTGTTGCATCAGGACGAAAAAGAGGGTAGACCGCAGGGAAGATGCGGAACTAAAACACTTATAATAGGAGGACTACCCGTATGTCATTACAGATTAACAGCAGCTATGCAACCCCCAGGACGGACTATGCCCAGGCAGGGCAGGAGAGGGCCAGAGGGAAAGAGAAATGTACCACCGACACAGACCAGGTTGATCGGGAGATCAAACAGCTTCGGGAGAAAAAGAAACAACTGGAGCAACAGCTGGAAAGGGCTGCCGGAGACGAGAAAAAATGCAGGGAACTGGAAAAGCAGCTGGCCCAGATTAATGCGGAGCTGGCCCATAAGGACAATGATACCTACAGAAGGCAGCATGCCCATACGAGCATGTGACATAATGGTTTATCCCCGCCGAAAGGTTTCGGACAGCTTCTCATAAAAACCTCTTGACTTAAAGTGTGCCTTAAGTTATATACTATACTCAAAGATATCGGTTAGGAATCTGTATTTCTTTGATTGCGCAAGGCAGGAAGAGATACAATCAGACAATTGTGAAACTCCCGTCACTCGTAGAGAATGTTTTGCAATTGCCTAAAGAAATACCATCAGCGAGAGGAGAAGCGTATGGAAAAGGCAAAGGTTTATTTCACCAAAGAGATCACACCGGAGGCAGTAATCAAAATGTATAAGCAGCTGGGAAAGGAACTGCCGGGGAAGGTGGCGGTAAAAGTCCACTCCGGCGAGAAAGGCAACCAGAATTATCTGCGGCCTCAGTTTATGCGCCCTATGGTGGAGGCGGTAAATGGAACGATCGTGGAGTGCAACACCGCCTATGACGGGGCCAGGAATACCACAGAAAAGCACAAGATGCTGATGATGGAGCATGGGTGGAGCAGATACTTTCAGGTAGATTTATTGGATGCGGAGGGGCCTGATTTGGTGCTTCCCATTTCCGGCGGCAAGGTGCTGAAGGAGAATCTGGTGGGCAAAAATATTGAAAACTATGATTCCATGCTGGTACTGTCCCACTTTAAAGGACACCCCATGGGAGGCTACGGCGGAGCCTTGAAACAGCTCTCCATCGGCTGCGCTTCCAGCGCGGGAAAATGCCTGATCCACTCCGGCGGCATAACCGATGACCAGAACATCGTGTGGAGTCATGTGGCGGAGCAGGACGCATTCTGCGAGGCCATGGCGGAAGCCGCCGGAAGTGTTATGGAATATTTCAAGGGAAACACGGCGTTTGTCAGCATGATGTGCAATTTGTCCGTGGACTGCGACTGCTGCGCCGTGGCGGAGGACCCCTGCATGAAGGACATTGGCATTCTGTCCTCCCTTGACCCGGTGGCATTGGACCAGGCATGTATGGATTTGATCCTGCAGTCTAACGACCCGGGCCGGGAGCATTTTTTGCAGAGAGTGGAGTCCAGACACGGCACCCACACCATAGACGCAGCGGCGCAGCTGGGATATGGGACGAAGGAGTATGAGCTGGTCTGCGTAGACTGATGTGAGAGGAATGCACGGTCTGGGCCTTCGACGTGGCGCGGGGTAAGCCTGGCACAGGCAGCAGGGAGCGGAAAACAGGAAAGCGCGGGAGGGAAAACGTGGAATACCGAGGAAAAAAGTATGTGATAGGTATGTTTTTTGTGATTGCCGCCCTGTCTCTGTGCCTGTGTGGCTGTGGCGGGAGCGCCGAGGAAATTCCTGTTGATTTCCCTTTTTATGAGACCGAGGAGTTTACACTCACGTTGGTTCCCAGCGGGCAGGGCGCAGGGGAGTATTTGTTGCGGCTCTGTGATGAAGACGGGCAAGCCCTGCAGGAGGTTCCCTGTGGCAGACTTACAGAGCCTGTGACTTTCTCCTATGACGGCGTGGGCTATGGGCACTGGAGGGATTTGGAGATATTTTCCTCCGGCTCCGATACGGGATTGCTTTTTCTGTGGAAAGAGGAGCGTTTTTCAGAGAGACCGATTGAGATCCCCAGATATATGGAGATTCGCAACGGGGCCATGCTCACTGTCACGGAGGACGGGGAGAGGCAGGAAAAGCGTATTTATCAGTTGAATGAATTTAAAGAGCGGGCACAGGAGGTTCGCAGCTGGAGCCTGAGCCGGGACAGCGGTACGCTCAGGATATGGGACAGTCTGAGGGAGCAAAGTCTGTATGAGGGGAACATAGCTCTGAATGAAGAGGGCGAACCGCTGAATCGGGAGTATTTTGATTACCTTTTCTGGCAGAACCGCGATCTGCTGTGGGATTATTCTGCCGATCCCGCTGTCAGGACATGGCTGATTGATGAGGGACAAGCAGCGGAATATGGGAGCCGTCAGGCGTTTTTGGACAGCTGCGGTTATGCGCAGGAGCCCCCTTTCTATCAATACTATGACAGGTTCGGAAATCTGCAGCTGGAGTTGTATCTGGATGAGGAGAATCAAAAATACTACGGTATCACTTATCTTAACGACATTAACTGTGACGGGGAAAATGTGGCGAACCTGCTTGGATTTACCACATATGGTATGGGGAAAGGGCAGTGGGAGGAAGGGGAGGTATACTCTCTGCTGTCTGTGTATGGAACCTTCAATCCGGCAGAGGGATACCAGAAGAATGTGGAGTATACAGAGAGCGGAAAGCCGGATCGTGTTCTGTATGAAGGTCTCATGGAGGACTGTGGGGTAGAGTATCTGGGCAATGTGGCGGAAATTAATTACATATACCGGGAGGACGGCACACTGTTCTGCAGAAATTATGGCCATGACACCCGCACCTTCAGCTCCACGCTCTGCAGCCTGAATAGTTTTTTTGACGAGAAAGAGCGGCCTGTATATGAGATCGGATATATCACTCACGGCTCCCTTGAGTACTACTATGTCTATGAGGATGATATGCCCGCCTATTGTCTGTGTCTGGACTATAACGGGGGATATGTGTTTGCGGACATGGTGCGGCTGTCACCGCGGTAAGTAGAATGAAACTGCAGGGCAGTGGAGATGTGACGATCACGCTGAAATGGAGCACATCTCCGCTGCCCTTTAAGGTAATCAGAACCAAAAGTTTCTTGTTGCGACAAAATATTTATAGTGGACCTCGTTAATAGTTTCAACATAAACGATAAAGGATGGATGATTGAAATCATTTCTGCGTTATAAGATTTTTGACTCCACTCCCGACAAGATGAGCGTTGACCGTCATAACGGAATCATTATTGATGCTTTGGACCAGCTGATTGATAATGTCAGAGCAAACACTTTTCATTCGTATCAAAAAGTCTTTGTTTTGGATATAATGGTACATAATTTTTCTCCTTCTCGCCCATGCTGCCCACACAACCTTTAGAATTGTATTGTTATAAAGTATCACATTCTGTATATGCTGTCAATATTTAGGACTACAATTTCTGCTCAAGTTAAGAGTTTTTGAATTTATATCTGGCGATTATTCTATCATTCTCACCAAATTTAGCTCCCTTTTCAGAATATGGTTATTGATGCTCTATTTTCTAAATCTTTCATCAAAGTGATGGGATCGAGTGTATAAAATAGAATTTATTTACCACTATGCCGTTTTACTGAAAGATGTAAATTATCTAATTATTGGATAAAAAACAACTTGACATTGGGAAACTTGATTGCTATAATGGCTAATACAATTAGCCAAATATAAAAGGAGATAAACCAAATGATAAGAGGATTAAACAAGAAGGTAATATTAGATACAGCAGCAAGAATGGCTGACGAGGAAGGTATTACAAATATTACATTAAAGTCATTAGCCGAAAAACTTGGTGTAAAATCCCCTTCTCTATATAAACACATAAGTGGACTTGACGAGTTGAATAAAGAACTGATGTTGTATGGTTGGGATTTGTTAGAAAAAGAAATAATGAAAGCTGCCATTGGAAAAGCAAAAGATGACGCAATAATTGCGTTGTGCTATACCTTTCGTAATTTTGTCGCATTGCACAGAGGATTATTTGAAGCTATGCAATGGTACAATATGTATCAGACAAATGAACATTTACAAGCCACCGAAGGGCTTGTTTCTGTTATATTTCAAGTGCTTGACGCCTATGGTTTAGTGGAAGAGCAAAAAGTGCATATTGTCCGTATGCTTCGAGGTTTTTTGCAAGGGTTTTCAACTATTGAAAGTCATAATGGATTTGGAAATTCACTATCCGTAGAGGATACATTTAATTTGTCCCTAAAAATCATTTTAAATGGTATCCATGATTTACAAGGAGGAAATGAGAAATGAAAGAAACACTAAAAAATATAAGTCCGTTTAATAATAGGGCAGATATGAAACCTGCTTTATTTATTATTAAAAAAATTCTTGCCTTTTGGTTTTGCTATATTGCAGGTTTGTTTATTGCAGAAGGGGTTGCAATACTGCTACATTTCGCATTAGGTAAAAACATGCTTACAGGGAACGTATTTGACAGCCGAACAATAACGCTTATTACATATTACGGATATGCTACAGTGATTTTTACAATATTGTTTTATTGGAGACTGATTGAAAAGAAAACCTTATCTGAGATAGGATTAACAAATCATGTTAGAAACTATTTTATTGGTGTGCTAATTGCTATTCTCATGCTTTTAATGATTATTGGCTTGATTACTTTAACAGGTGCTATTGAATATCATGGAATATTTGAAAAAAAGAATATTTTATTGATTGTTCTTTATGGAGGCGGGTTTATTATACAAGGATCAATGGAAGAATTGCTTTGCAGAGGTTATTTGTTCCATACACTTAAAAATACGGTATCTATGCCGATTGGCATTGCAATTAGCACAATAATGTTTATTGTACCGCATTGGTCATCTTTATTTGCAGGCGAGATGATTTATGGTGTTATAGGTATTATCAATCTCATTCTAATTTCACTTATTTTCTCATTATTAACAATCTGTTTTCAAAACATATGGGCAGCCTGTGGTTTACACTCATTTTGGAATTTTATCCTGTATAGTATTATGGGCCTAAATTTAAGTGGCAATGATGAAAATATTACAGCAATATTCAATATGAAATCTGTTGGTAATAATATTTGGAATGGTAGCATTTACGGTATTGAAGCAAGCGTAATAACAGTTTTCATTTTGGGATTTTTTTCAATTATATTATGGATATATTGGAAAAAGATTAACAACCATAATAAAAAAGACTGATATAACTTTTTTCGCCCAGAATTCCATGATATATACAGTATATAAAACCTATTTCTTTCCGAAATCATATGTCAGTTATCGCAAGACGAGGATGGTCCGTGACAAGCAAAGTGAACGGGCAAGGCAGATGATAATTAAACGGAACATTGTGATTAAATTGTAATTAAACAAATTTTAGTGGAATTGCGCATGCATATGTGGTACAATATTCACACAGAAAAAATGTTTACGAAAGGATAGAAAGAAAATGAAATTGAAACCAAATGAAGTAGCCGAGTGGGAGGAAACTTTGAGAAAATTGGAGTATATGAGCGATGATGACCACATTATTGAACATACGCAGGGTGATTTGTGGGAATGGATGTCGCAGACCAGGGGGAATTTTTTCTTTACGAATGAGAAGTTCATCTTTATCGGCGGTCTGTTGGGTGCCAGTAGCTTTGTCGTTAAGTACAGTGATATCAAGGAGCTGAAGCTTATCAATGTGGGAGGTCTGATTCCTCTGATTCCGACGGGGATTGTGGTGATCTGCCAGAATCCCGAAAACGGCAAGATGGTGAAACATAAGTGTTCTGTTATGAAGAGGAAAGAGTGGCTCGAGTATCTCAGCGGAAAAGCGGGATTGTAAGGTCAAAGGGTAAGTACATAGAAAATATAAAAATATCATCCCAATAAATGGGGTGATATTTTTATAGTGAAATCGCCGGAGTTTATATCCGGCAACCATTATTTCAAAAGGGACAAAACTAGAAATAATTTGCCTTTTCATACGCAATAAGTTACAATATATGTGCTGTTTTCGTATAAAAGAGCATTTTATGATATCCAGTCTGCCGCAGAAAGAGAGGAATATTTGGTAAGTTGGTTAATTATAGGGACACAATACCTGATAAAGTGAATTATATGCACGAAATTTGGAAACTGGATAATCCCCAAATCGTGGAGCCTTTGTTCACAGGCTGGCAGGAGACCCTGATTTATTCCTGTCTGCAGGGTGTT
>CAZKAO010000026.1:0-39939 GCA_964550745.1 uncultured Acetatifactor sp. | reverse complement strand
TTTGAATTAACGCCATATTTTTACCTCCGTTTTTCTATTATCATATCAAAAATCTGCGAAAAAAACACCTCTGATTTCTGCACCGCCTTCCGCCTCCTTGACGCCGCCCTCTGCCCGGAGTATACTGATACTACGGCTAGGAAATCACCTCCTGCGACATGCCGCTACAACACAAAAGGGGAAAAATACCATGTCCAAATCAAAAGAAATCAAGACCAACGCCATGCGGATTCTGGAATCCATGAAGATTCCATATACTCAGTACACCTATGAATGTGAGGAGTTTATTGATGCGTTACAGATAGCTGACCAGCTGGGGCTCCCCTATGAGAAGGTGTACAAGACGCTGGTAACCAGAGGAGCCCACGACTATTTTGTGTTTTTGATCCCCATCCACCGGGAGCTGGACTTGAAAGCCGCAGCCCGCAGCGTGGGAGAAAAGAGCGTGGAAATGATTCATGTGAAGGATATTAATGCCGTCACCGGCTATATTCGCGGCGGATGCACCGCCATCGGCATGAAAAAACAGTATGTGACCCGGATTGATGTCTCCGCCCGGAATATGCCTTCCGTCATCGTCAGCGGCGGACGCATCGGCTCCCAGATTGAACTGTCCCCTGATAGCCTGCTCTCCGCCGCCAAGGCGGAGTATGCAGACATTATCCGGCACAATTAGCCGCTGGCGGTATTTTTCCGAACCTACAATGCCTTGATCCGCTCTACGGCCTCCACCGTATTTTCATAGCTGCCAAAGGCAGTAAGGCGGAAATAGGTCTCCCCGCTGGGACCAAAGCCGGAGCCGGGCGTACCCACCACATTGGCATTCTCCAGCAGGTAATCAAAGAACTCCCAGCTGCTCATTCCCTTAGGCGCTTTCAGCCATATATAGGGAGCGTTCACACCGCCGGACACCGTATACCCCGCATCCTTCAGTCCATTGTAGATATAGGCTGCATTTTTCATATAGTAGGCCACCTGCTGCCGCAGCTGTGTTTTGCCTTCCTCGCTGTACACGGCTTCGCCTGCACGCTGTACGATATAGGGCGCGCCGTTGTACTTGGTGCCATGGCGTCTTGCCCACAGGCTGTGCAGGCTCACGTCCCCGGCCTTCAGTTCCTTGGGAATCACGGTAAAGCCCAGTCTTACCCCGGTAAAGCCCGCATTTTTGGAGAAAGACCTCAGCTCAATGGCACAGGTTCTTGCGCCCTCGCACTCGTAGATGCTGTGGGGTACATCCTCCTCGGCAATATAGGCTTCGTAGGCAGCATCATAAATAATCACTGCGCCCATCTTGTTGGCATAATTCACCCACTCCTGAAGCTGATCTTTCGTGATCGTTGCCCCCGTGGGATTGTTGGGGAAGCACAGATAGATAATGTCCGGCGTCTCTGTGGGAAGCTCCGGGGCAAAAGCATTCTCCGCAGTGCAGGGCATGTAGATCACATCGCTCCAGGTCTCCCTCTGAGAATCATAGGTTCCCGTCCGCCCCGCCATCACATTGGTGTCCACATACACGGGATAGACCGGATCACACACCGCAATCCTGTTGTCCAGACTGAATATCTCCTGAATATTGCCGGAGTCACATTTTGCGCCATCGGAGATAAAGATTTCGTCTGCGCTGATCTCACAGCCTCTGGCCTTGTAATCGTTGTCGGCGATGGCATTTCTCAGAAATTCATATCCCAGATCCGGCGCATATCCGCGGAATGTGGCCGCATCCCCCATCTCATCCACCGCGCTGTGCAGAGCGCTTATAATAACCGGAGCCAGCGGCTGGGTTACATCACCGATACCCAGACGGATAATCTTCTTCTCCGGGTGAGCCGCCGCATAGGCGTTCACCTTTTTGCCAATAGTGGAAAACAGATAACTTCCCGGAAGTTTCAAATAATTGTCGTTGATTTTAAACATATATTGTCTCTCCTTCAAATACTGTGATTGCAGGACCGGTCATATACACCAGATTGCTCTCTCTGTCCCAGGTAACCTCGATCTCCCCGCCCAGCACACCGACCGTGACAGACGGATCAGTCAGGCCATTGAGCACACAGGCCACCGCCGTGGCGCAGCACCCTGTCCCGCAGGCCAGAGTCTCCCCTGTGCCCCGCTCCCAGACACGCATTTTCACATGCTGTCTGTCCACGATCTGTACAAATTCCGTGTTGGTACGATTGGGGAACAACTCGTGATGCTCAAACAGCGGTCCGATCTGCTCCAGATTCATATCCGCCACCCGGTCCACAAAGACCACCGCATGGGGATTTCCCATGGACACACAGGTCATATGGTACTCCTGCCCATCCACCTGGATAGGAACATTCACTGCGCTGTCGCCAGAGAGCGCCACCGGAATCTGATCTGGCCTCAGGATCGGTTGTCCCATATTTACCTTTATCGTGTACACTTGATGATCCGAACCCACCTTCAGCTCCAGATATTTGATTTGCCCGGCACTGACAATGGATAACTGTTGTTTGTCCGTCAAACCCTTATCATAGACATATTTCGCCACACAGCGGATTCCATTGCCGCACATCTCAGCCCTGGTGCCGTCCGCATTGTACATCTCCATCTCAAAATCCGCCACATCGCTGGGATTGATAAAGATCACGCCATCGCCGCCCACGCCTGTATGACGGTTGCTTAGAAAGCGTACCAGTCCAGGTTTCTTCTCCTGGGGAATCTGCTCAAGCGCGCCGTTGATATAGACATAGTCATTGCCGCAGCCATGCATCTTGGTAAATTTCACTTCGTCCCACCATCCTCTCCTCACTTTACATATTGCAATCCTCTCCCCATAATAATCTCTTTTATTCAAAAATGCAAATCCCTTTTTCCGTCATAAACACTTTTTCCGCCGCATAACTTATATAAACAATGAGCAAAGCGAGGCTGAACGCCTTTACGCAGTGTCGCAGGCATGTCTGCGATATGCAGGAAAGAGGTATACATGAGCGCAAAGACAAAAATTGTGGTCCTCCATATGAAAGAATTGATTTATACGGGAATATTCGCCATATTGGGCATCCTCTTTGTGGTGCTGCTGGTCATGATGTTCCTGCCGGACAAAGAAGCTTCCTCTCCGGGCGATGCTCCCGCTGAAACAGAAGATCCCGGCGCTGGAACCGTTGCATTGGGTGACACCGCGCCCACTTCCAACACTGCTTCTCTCTACATACCCGGCGTATACAACACCGAACTGGTATTGGGCGACCAGACCCTGAATGTGCAGGTCATGGTGGACCGGGAAAACATCACATCCATCGAGCTGGTCAACCTGAGCGATGCCGTGGCCACTATGTATCCATTGCTCCAGCCTGCCTTCAACTCTCTGAGCGAGCAGATCTGCGAGCAGCAGTCACTGGATAACATCAGCTACGATGCTGACAGTAAATACACCTCGCTGGTACTGTTGGAAGCTATCCGCAATTCTCTGGAAAAAGCGCAGCCTTAGTCTCTAAGGCGCGCTTTTTTAGCCTTTGTATGAAGACTTTTCAGTTCCTCTACGGAGAACAGATAATGCCTGTTGCAGAACTGGCAGTTTACTTCAATCTCTTTACCCTCATCGATCATCTCCTGCAGTTCTCCTTCGCCAATGCTGATGAGCGCCTTTTCCACGCGGCTCTTATCACAGTTGCAGACAAAGCCAGTCTCCATGGTATCCGTAATTTGCACATCCAGTCCTTTCAGCAGGAGCTGCAGAATCTGTTCTGGCGTATTACCCTCCTCCAAAAGTGTGGTCACGGAGGACACTTTAGACAGGTTCTCCTCCAGCCTGGCAATCACAGCCTCCTCTGTATAGGGCATCAGCTGCAGGATAAAACCTCCCGCCTGCTTTACTGTGTTATCTCGCTCCATCAGCACACCCAGACCCACGCTGGAAGGCACCTGCTCTGATATGGCAAAATAATAGGTCAGATCCTCTGCGATCTCGCCAGTCTGCAGGGGTGTCTGCCCCACATACGGCTCTTTCAGGCCCATATCCCGGATGACGCTCAGAATGCCCGTTCCCAGAGCCCCGGCCACGTCCAGCTTACCCTTGTCATTGGCGGGCAGAATCACATCAGCCACCAACGGATAACCCTTGACCCGCCCCTGGCTGTCTGCTGTCACTGTAAGTCCTCTGCCCGGACCATTACCCCTAATCTGCAGTGTCAACAGATCCTTGTCCCCTTTCAGCATAATGCCCATCATTGCTCCTGCCGTCAGCAGCCGCCCCAGAGCGGCCGTCATCACCGGGCTGGTATTGTGGGCAGCCCTGGCCTCCTCCACCAGATTCCTGGTGGTTGCCGCAAAGGCCCTGATCTGCGCTCCTGCAGCCGTGGCCCGCACTATATAATCGTTCATTCCAACCTCCAATCTGAGTGAAAAATGTCTCTTTGGAACTTGCCCAAGCAAGTCCTGAACCTCTTCTTACACTACTTCCCATATTCCCGAGCCAGCACATAGACCCTCTCACTCTCCGCCGTGACCTCCTCGAGAGTATCCGCGTCCAACAGCCGGATCACCTGCATTCCTGCCTGCTCCACCAGTCTGCACATGGTCTCGGGTGTATATCCCCGCTGGAAGTGATTCTCCGTAAAACGCCGGAAACAGTCTCCTTCCTCCTGCACAAAAACAGTCAGATCGTACTCGTTGATCTCTTCTTCCTCGTGATAATAATTCTCCCAGATGAAGCTGCAGTCCTCCCGGTTCTCCGCAATGGTGGCATCTCCAATCACCTGGCTGTATTTGTAGACGGTGTTAAAATCAAACAGGAACAGGCCTCCCGGATACAGATAGTTGTTCACCAGGCGAAACACCGTGAGCAGGTCTTCTTCCGCCAACAGATAATTTAGAGAATCACAGACAGAGATCACCGTGCCCACAGTGCTGTACAGCTCCAGTTCCCTCATATCCTGCTGAATATACAGGATATCACTGCCGCTCTTCTCCTGTTTCTCTCTGGCAATCTCCAGCATCTCCATGGAATTGTCCACGCCGATCATATCATAACCCTTTTGATAGAGAAGCTCTGTCAGAGTGCCTGTGCCACAGCCCAGGTCCAGCACCAGATTCCGCTCGGATGCCAATGCTTCCTCCTCTTTCTTCCCAGAGGCGTCCTTACACAGTAGCTTCTTATGATTGGCATTGTCCCGTATGGGCACAGTAACTCCATACTGTTCCATCAGAGCCACAATATTATCACACCAGCTCTCATAGGGTGTATTGTCCATCAGCTCGTCATACACTCTGGCAAAATCCGAATATGCCTGCGCCATATCTACCTCCATGTGTGCAACGCTTAAAAGGCCAGTCCGATAGCGCCAAACACCCCTGTGCTGAGCAGGCCCATAATCACACCCGCCATAATTACACCCAGCAGTACTGCGATAACACTGGACTTAAAGTCCATATCCAGCAGACTTGCCGCAAGCGTACCGGTCCATGCCCCGGTTCCCGGAATCGGAATACCCACAAACAGAAGCAGCGCGACAAACAGTCCTCTTCCTGCCTTCTCCTGCAGCTTCGCGCCACCCTTATGGCCTTTTTCCAGACAGAAAGTAAAAAATTTACCGATCACGGGCTTGTCCGCTCCCCACTCCAGCACTTTCCTGGCAAACAGAAAAATAATGGGAACAGGCAGCATATTGCCCAGAATACAGATGATATAGCTGGGCAGCAGCGGCAGATCAAAGCCCACGGCATAGACAATAGCGCCTCGAAGCTCAATCAGGGGAACCATGGAAATAACAAAAATAATCAGATAGTGTATCAGCATCTTTTTTCTCCAATCTGTTTATTTATATATTCTCTCAGAAAAGCCAGTAATGTATCCATCTCCTCATCTGTCCCCACGGTAATTCGCAGGAAATTGCTGATTCGAGGCTTGTCCCAGTGGCGCACATAGATATCCCGTTCCTTCAAGGCCCTGAAAATCTCCCCGGCGGGAATCTGTTCATGGGAGGCAAAAATAAAATTGGTCAGAGAGTCCGGGAACGTAAAGCCCAGCTTCGATAACTCCCCTTTCACCCGCTCTCTCGTAGTCACAATTCTGCCTGTAATCTCCCGAAAATAGGCTTCATCTCTCAGCGCCTCTATACCCAGCGTCAGCGTGGGACGGTTCATGGTATAGGAATTAAAGGAGAATTTTACATCATTTAAATATCTGATCAGCTTCTCATTGCCCATGGCATAGCCGATACGCATGCCTGCCATGGCCCTGGACTTGCTGAACGTCTGCACGACCAGCAGATTGTCATATTTTTGAATTAAGGGAAGGGCACTTTCTCCCCCAAAGTCAATATACGCCTCGTCCACAATCACCACCACATCCCGATTGGCCTGGACAATCTCCTCCACCAGCGCAAGCGGCTCAAACACCCCGGTGGGAGCATTGGGGTTGGGGAAAATCACTCCTCCATTGGGACGCATATAGTCCTCCGGTCGAATATGGAAGTCATCATCCAGCGCACAGGTCTCATAGGGAATCCGGTACAGATCTGCCCACACATCATAAAAGGAATAGGTGACATCCGGGAACAGGATGGGTTTATCCCCGTTAAAAAACGTCAAAAACGCCATCGCCAGCACATCATCCGATCCCACGCCCACAAACACCTGCTCCTTTTTCAGGCCATAATAATCCGCCAGCCCCTGTACCAGCACCTCTGCGCCGGGATCAGGGTACAGCCGCAGATCCTCGCTTTGCATCGCCGCAATGGCCGCCTGCACTCCGGGGGCGGGGGGGTAAGGGCACTCGTTGGTGTTGAGTTTTATCATATTCGGTCTGTCAGGCTGTTCCCCCGGAACATAGGGAACTACCCTGCGGACATTATCCTCCCATTTCATCAATTGTCATCTCCTTGTCTGTCAATTTATCTTTATCGGTTCGATCCTCGCGGACAGATTTCATCATACCACTATTGCTACCATTCGTCCACCATTATTCCAGCTTTTGCAGATAGTATATTTCATCTCGGCTCCACTTCCTCCAGCCGGGCCTCATACTCCGCCGCCTGTTCCTCCAGTCCCATCTGCCGGTAGCAGCGCACCAGTCCCTCCAGCGCCCGCCGTCCGCCGCTCTCCAGCATCAGAACAGGTTCCGTCTCATAGGCTGCATTGTAATACCACATGGCGGCCTCCGCCGCATCCTGCCTGTCCTGCTCATAGAAAAGCCCCAGCTCCAGACAGACCTCCGAACATCCGCCCGCTGCCATGGCCTTCATGGCATACCGGAAAAATTCCAAAAAATCCCCCTGTGCGCGATAAGCCCTGCCAAGCACACAAAGGGCCTCCATCACCTCGTCCCCACTGCGCTCCGGGTCTTCGGCAGAATCCACAAAGCAGGCGCAGGCTCGCTTCAGGTGCTCCGCATCTCCGGCAATCAGCAGTTCCCGGGCATACATATTATGTAAATGTCTGGAGAGCCTGCGCCCGGCCTGCACCTGGCGCTCAAAATTGGCCAGATCCCGGCCCCCATGGCTCTCCTGTGGCATATGAGTAATCACAATATCGCTGTCATAGACTACCGGCTCAAGCCGTATGGTCTCATGGATGGGCTCTATCCAGGAAAACTGCCGCAGTCGCTTAAACAGCTTGGGGCGATATTCCTCGTCATAATTATAGACGGTATTATATTGCAGCTGGTTGCCATACTTCATCTGCACGATCTCCACTTCAGGCAGCAGCTGCTCCTTCAACACCCGAAAGCGCTCCCGGTTCTCCGCATCCAGCACCTCGTCCGCATCCGCACTGTAGATATAGTCGCAGGAGGCCAGGGAAAAAGCATAGTTACGGGCAGCGCTGAAATCGTGAATCCACTGGAAATCATAGATCTTGTCAGTATATTTAGCGGCTATATCCCTGGTGCGGTCTGTGGAGCCCGTATCCACGATAATAATCTCCTCCACCAGATCGGCTATGCTGTCCAGGCACCTGGCCATCACCGTCTCTTCATTTTTCACAATCATGCACAGACTTATGGATATCATCCCTCATCACCCTTTTCCTCATATAAATATCATTATCATACCAAAAAAAAGTCGGAGATACAACATCTTACGAGAAAATAAATCCAGCTCAAAATATAAATTTATGGCTGCTTTCACTATAGGAAACATAGCAGGCTGAACGCAATATAGGGAAGAAAGGGAACCGGTATTTTCAGGTTCCCCTTTTTGTTGATATTGCCCCGCATCAGCTGTACGATTCCCAGCAGGGCAAACGCCGCCGCCATATGCAGCAACAGAGTCTCCGGGCCGCCGCCAGCGCCGATGACATACAGACTGCATATCTGAAAGGCCATACCATCTCCCCTGCCATACAGCCGCATAAAAAGGAAATATTGCAGCAGGGCAAAGCAGATCAGCGCCGTTCCGCCTGACACTGGCACTGGCCGCAGCAGACACAGCGCTGCCCCAAAGACCACCGCCGGCAGCTGCAGGCAGTCATACACCTTGCAGGTCTGCCGATCAGTAATCACGCAGACTGTCAGGTAGACAGCCAGAACCAGATAGATTGTCCATATTATCGGGGGTTCCCTGTCATGGGCGCAGGCAATATAGCCCGCGCCCGCAAGACAGCCTGCCAGCAGAATACATCCCGCTTCCCTGTCCGCCCTCAATCCATGTTCCGCATCCAGTCTGGAAAGCATTTTAATGACAGCTGTTGTAAGCATCAGCTGCAGACCAAACATAGTCACAAATAATCTCATATATATCCTCTGTTAAGTTATTTCAGTCTTGTTCTCACTTCGTCCAGAACACTTCCTTCCACTGCCATGGCAGCCAGCTGTGGATGCTGCTCAATATCTGTATCCCGCTTATATGCCCTGACCGTGATATCCATCACCGCCTCCGGCATCCCCAGCGGAACCATAAATGTCAGTTTTTCGGTCTGGATGTAATCCGGTATACTATATTCATAGACATGATCCAGCGAAGGGTCAAGCTCTGTCATCTCCTTGGGGAAGATGACTTCTATACGCTCTACATAGCCGGTGGCAACAATTGTAAGCAGTCCACTCTCACCCGCCTTGAACAGTGGATTATGTGGTTCCAGCACCCGCTCCAGAGTCGCACGCAGAGATATTCCCTCCAACTGGCTGCCGACTGTGGCTTCATTTCCCACATGGTCAACCGCATGGACAGTTATTGTAAATTCTCCGCTGAACAGGGCGTCTTCGCTGGATAGACTCAGGCGGATCACGCCGGTATCCTGGTCAGTGATCTTACGGCTGCTGCCGTTGTCCGCATTGTATATCTCCACAGAAAACTCCGCCAGACCACTGCCCGTATCCTGTGCTGTCAGTACCACCTCGACAGCTTCCGACTCTCTCTCCTCCATAAAGTCAATGGCCTCCAGCTGTTCCATACCGCTGATTGTCGGGGGCTGCGCATCCACAATGAGCCAGATGCTGTTCTGCAGATCCTGGGAATAATCTGAAACCACCACATCTCTGCCATTCTCCGCAGCTGCCACCGGAGTCAGGCGAACCCGATGATTGCCCAGTTGTTCCGGGAAATACAGTTTCTGAGAGATCTCCAGATCTCTGCATCTGTTGCTGCGCTTTGTCATGGTGTAACTGCCATCGCCTACACAGGGATGCCCCTCTATAACCTTTTGCAGCTGCGCTGCCTGATAGCAGAAGGTCCCCGGAGAAATATCCTCTCTGGCGGGTGTGACAATTCCCAGCCTCCCTTCTTCCCCATCTGCGGTCAGATCCTGGGCGGCAAAAAACAGATGAGTGATCTGATAATCCTTTCTGGCCGGGCCACACAGAGCGCCGGTAAATGTCAGTTCAAAGGGGGTATTCTCTCCCGCTCTGACATAGTATGTGTCCTCCTCCGCAGCAGGCCAGACGTTGCTGCCCTGCTCCAGCCTGAGCTGTTCTGTCCTCACGGGCCATGCAATCACGGTTTGCTCAGAGAGTCTGATATGAATTGTTTCTCCCAGATTGCCTGCTTTGTCCTGCGCTGCTATGTGAAGATATTGGACGCTGTCATTCAGGGAAATCGTAAATGACGGACTGCTCCCAGCATCCCTGTACCATCGGTCAGAGTTACTCACCGCGGTATTTGCCGTACTGTTAACTACATACCGATACCCCTGCACCTGTGTTGTCAATGTGTTGGCAGTGATATTAGAACAACAGATCATCCGGTCCGACCCGGTGGGGTAGGACTCCACTTTATGATAATAGGTGGTTCCTGTATCCCGAGGTCTCTTAAAACTCACTCTCACCAGATTCTCATCCACTGCCATAAGTTCAACCGTATCCATATCTATTTTCTCCGGCCTGCCCTCATCTCCCGCCACCACTCCGTCCAATCGGCTACTTTCCATATAGCCAATGGCTGTCGATTTGATCTGCAGAGTGCCATTGCCGTCCTGCCATCCCGCCTGTTCCGTGTAACTGCTGCATTTTTCTGCACAGATATAGCTGGAGCCGCCGTAGGCCGGTGTGGAGGACAATACCTGATTCTGAGTCATACCGCAGATATAACTTTCTGTACGGCTGCAGCTCAGTGTGTATCCCACCTGCGCTTCACACACCGCCGGTTTACTCTCGTCATAATCCGTGCCGCATTTTGAACAGATATTCCGATAATGTCTGTTGGTATGTCCCGGACAGGAATAGCTGCCACACCGCACACAAAAGCACGGATTGTTATTGCTATCCCTGTTGCCATAGTAGAACGTGGAGCCTTTATACTCCTGATAGAAGGAAGTGCTTTTACAGATTGCGATTTCCGTATAACATCCCCCTCCCTCCACTGCATTTCCCTCGTGCAGATGGCGACAGTCCGCACTATGCTGATGTATGACCCAGGTTCCTCCACTGCCCCCCTGACATCCGCCGCCTCCTCCTGCCTTTCCACCTTCACCGTTACTGCCGCTCACATTTCTCTGGGTGGAGCCGCCGGGCATACCAGCCTGCGCTTCGGTGGCTCCACCACCTCCTCCGGCAATCATCAAAAGTCCCTGTCGGTCGGAGGACAACTGGCTATATCCGCCTCCCACACCATAGGCAGAGGCAGAGCCGCCTCCGTGATATCCATTCTGTCCGCCCAGCTCGTAAGACAGCGTCTCTCCGGACACAAAATAAAAAGTGCCCTGAACCATACCTCCCTTTCCACCCGTATAACTGCCGTAATTGCCTCCTTGAGCGCCGGTCAGGGTAAGCTGGTAGAAACCGCTGTAAGGTATCTGATAACTGCCCTGTCTGCCTGTATATCCCAGGCTGCGGGACACTGTCTTGCCGTTGCCGACATCAGTGGCAGAACTGATCTGCTGCCATTCCTGCCCTTCCCTCTGCTGATACAGCCTGTAACTCTTGCGGACATTGTCCTGCTGCCCCCAGCTCAAATCCACTGCCCCTCTTTCCCTGTTGGCGCTGTAGTTATTCTCTGCACGCAGCTGCAATTCCACCCAGCCTGCATACAGGGTTATATCCCGGTCGGGAGTAAAGCTGCTGCCCGCACTTCCCGCTGGCCGGGTACATTCCCGATCGTAATACCAGCCGCCGAAAGAATGTCCCTCCTTATATGCTTCAGGCAGTCTTATGCTCTGGCGCAGGTAAATTGCCGTGACGGTATCCTCTGTCCCGTTATCCCCCTGATAACTGTATATATTACCCTTCAGCAGTCCGTTAAAGGGAGTATCCATGCTCCATTCCCTGAAAATCTGTCTGCCGACAATGCTGCCTACCGGATTCCCTCCACAGGCCTCAAAGGATACCTTATATCCCACAGGCGGAGTCAGACTTCCATCGTCCAGCACATAGGTGCTGCCATAATCTCCAGGCACTGTAGTAATGCCCTTTTTCCCCTTATAACTGCCCCCCGCCGGATCAATCCTCAGCAGGGACTGATTTGCGTTCCACTGGGCATACAGTGTTACCTGCCCGCCCTCCCGGTCAGACAGATTAAGGATTTCCGCACCATCCTCATACCAGTCTCCCGTTCCGTCCTGTCTGGTATTCCAACCTCTGAAGCTGTAACCAACCCTGCGAAAGCTGCAAAGTGTCAGTCTCGTCTGCGGTGTGACCTCGCGCCCCTCATAGGAGGAGGCGTTATTATACATGTGGCTGCTTGGAGCCATGTATCCACTGCCCCCGCAGGCTTCATAGACCACCTGGTAACGGTTGGCGGAAATATCCTGACAGGTATGAGGCAGAATCTCCATACCCTGTTCCAGATTGCTGCACCATGGACACAGATAATAATAGCTCATGCCCGTCCGGACCTCAGTGAGGGCGGCAGCAGTGTCCGCACTCATATAGATCAGGCCGCGTATGGCAATCTCACCACAGTCCGCACAGTACCCCGTCCAGCCGGAATAATAATTTTTTCCGCATCTCTTTGAGCCGTGGCTTACCCCATGGAAATTCCCTGATGAAGTGTAATCCTGATGAATACATTTCCCATAGGGATGAGACACTTTCCAGTAGGCGATAGGGATTGTGCCTGTACGCTTCCAGTAATAGATATGTTCCCCCACACTGGGAGTCTTATGTGACACATTTTTAATGCGCACTGTCATGCCATCTTTATACCATACTACGGAAGTATCTCCGCTGTTTGTCGTAAACGCCTGACCATCCGGGCTATAGGATATCTGGGCTCCTCCGCCGGCCTGCACCTCTGCAGCCGTTACCCACAGCCCCATACACAGCAGTACAAGAATGGCAGATTTCCGAATTTTCATTATTCCCATAACTTGACTACCCGCAGGGAGCCTTTATACAATTCACTGTAAAAAAGCTCTGCATTTCCTTCCTCCAGCAACACATTGATTCTGGCCGCGGCAGATACCGTATCCTGCGGCGGAATCAGATTGCCCCCTGAATCAAAGGTCTGATACACCATCACATTATCCCAGATCAGATAGGCATCTCCCATCTCCTCATCCACCGTATAGATATGGATTCGATCACCGCTGCGCAGAGTACCGCTGACCAGCTGGTACAGATCGTCCGCCTTACATCCGGCAATCACAGGCTTTTCCAGAGCCGCTCTGTAGCTGCCCGACCTGGTAAACATGGTATCGGTGACAATACTCCCCTGGGTAATGGTGACCGCCGCCTGACTTCCTGCCAGCATTTTCGGGTCCGTCACCGCTCCCTGGGGAATATGCTGCACATCCACCTGCGCCCGTTGAAACAACTGAGCTGCATTGTCAGTCGTGATCTCCGTCCCCTTCTCCAGCGTTTCCGACAAGATCCAGCACTCGGCCTTTTCATATGCGCTCAGTGCGTTTTTCTCCACATTCAGCAGCGCCACATAGCTGATCAGCGCCGCCGTAAATGCTGCCAGTATGATTCCCGGAAGTCCCTTTTTCCGTCTGCCTTCATGAAATTCTTCTCTGTTTTTTTCTTTTCTCTTCACACTAACTCCTATCCGCCCGCTTTGGCGGGCACATTAATTACTCTTCTTTGCTCTCACATCTCACTATATCCACGCTCTTCTCCTTTTTTGCCTCAATGATATTCCCCTGAAGCCCCATAACCTGAAACCTTATGCGGCTGTACACGGTAGTATGCTCCACCAGCACCCCGTTCGGAGTACGGATTGTTCCCGGAGGGGCGCTTTCCCGGCGCAGACAATTTCCCTGCCCGTCATAGCTGGTGATCTGTATTTCCCGATCCAGAACATTGTATACAATATACTCTTCCAATTGCACTTTACCGGTCAGCAGTTCCGTTTTTCCGCTATAACCTTCCTCGTCCAGCGCCAGATTGTAATACAGGACGTCCCTGTAGATTCTGAAGGCTCTCTGCGTATCTGTAATCAGAATATTATGTGTTCTGCCGTATTCCTCCACATCAATCAGCGCGGAAGCCAGGTCTGCCGCCGCCAGGGCGTCCTCCACATATGCGCCGGATACCATATAGGTAAAGCTCTTAAATTGAAATACCGCCACCAGCAATACCATCAGAAAAAAGAACATGGCCACTACCACATCCACCTGTCCGCCTGAGGCAGACAGCTCTCTTCCATCCCTGCTAATGCTTTGCAGTAGACATACATATCTCTTCCACCGGTATCTCATGGACTGTAAAAATCGACTGAAACATATCATGATCCTCTCTCCATATTCTGCCCCGTAATTTTCCCCGGATCTGCAAGATGACGGCGTCACCGTACTCCACCGGGGCGGTGGTGCTTCCCGTCAGATCGATTCCCTGTAGTCCGATGGTCTGAAGCTCCGCCACCATGGCGTTCTTGTCTCCCTCCGTAAGACAGCCCACCGTCTCCATCTTCAAAATATAGCGTCTGGCCACCTGACTGACCTGCCCCTTGCGGCTGAGCAGGTCAGTACAGGATAAGTATGCTGTAAGCACAATGGACATCGCCAGTATACAGATGCAGACGGACAGGAAATCCAATATGGAGCCTTCCTGTTTTCCTCTCATACAACGCCTCCTAGCCCAGAATTCCAACGGCCTTCTGGGTCAGTGAATCCACGATGGTTCCAATAAAAATTTCCAGCTTATCCTTCATAACCACACAGAGCAGCAGTGCGATTATACATAGCCCGACTGTCACCAGCAGGCCGTCAATGCCGCTGCTCTTTGCTGTCATTGCATTGCACAGCCTCACCCTCCAGCTATTCCCTGCTGCCTTGATTGAATTACCCTTGAATACATTTTTAAATTTTCTCATTGATTTTTCTCCTGTTTGAGTTTTACATCCGGCTTTCCTGCGACAATGCCGCAGAGCACTTTCATGCCGCCGGTTCCATCAGTTCCAAAACATATTGTTCATAAACATGTGTTCCACACAGGCGTACAGTACCACTGCGACGATTGCGGCAAATATTCCCAGCTGATAGAAGGTAATGCTGCGGTCCAGCTTCTCCTTGCGGCGCCCCTGCAGCGTCAGCTCCATATCCCTGATCTGATCGGCAATATCTCCCAGCAGTTCCACTGCCTGTCCCGACTCCATCGCCTGTGTGATAGTGATACACAGCGAGTCGATATAACGATTATTAAATTGTCCCTGAAAGCGTTCCAGCGCCTCGTCCAGATCCGCTTTCATCACGATGTCTCCTGACAGCGTCTGCAGCCCGTCTCGAAGGCGGACCTGCTTTACGCTCCCATACACCTCCGCCAGAGCATCCGTCATGTAGACACCTGCCCTGATCTGTATGGCCAACGCATTGTAGACCAGATTCAGTTCTGTGAGCATAGCCTCATTGTCCTGGCGGTTCATCCGCTCCAACAGAATCCCCGGCAGACAGGCTGCCAGCACTGCCGCCGCAATCCCCGGCAGCAGCCCCTGCGAAAGCCCGATCACCAGTCCCACACCGGCAAGTGCCAGACACAGAGTGAGATAGCTGACTGGATTGATCCACTTCCCATAGTGATACGCGGCGCCATTTACCCGCAGGAACTCTTCCCACCTGTCATAATCCCACAGCCTGTTCTTTTTTCGGCGCGCCTGCATACAGATGGTGTCACAGGCACGCAGCACCACCTCTTTGGTATGTCCGCCAGATACGATACAGACGCATTCCACGCCTGTCAACAGCGCCGCCGTAAGCTGGATTCCCTGAAGAATCCGGTGTATTGTCATATAGTCCATATTGTTTGGTACCTTCCCTCTTGTCTCTCTATTTATCCAGCATCTGAACCTGTCGGTAAAACAGCAGTAATATCACACCGATCACAATCAGGCAGCCGATCCCCGGCAGAGTATGGAACATAATCTCCGACAGCGGTATATTCACCAGGGCCTCCAACGCTTTCAAAATCACTGCGGTCATTGCCCCAAGGATCAGAATATTCACCCATGCCTCTCTTGCCAGGGACTTCCGCTCCTGTCTCATCCGAGTGTATTCCCGCAGGGATCGCCTGCTCTGAGCCACCAGTATCGTCAAATCCGCCGAGTACCGCATACTGATCTCCAGATTCCTGACCAGTTCACGGAATTTGGGATGTTGGAGTTTCTCAGCCATGGTAAGCAGAGCAACGCTGGTATCTCCGGATGTCTGCGCCTCGTAATAACAGGTATCAAGCACACTCTGAAGCGGCTCACCCACATAGGGGCTGATCTGACTGAGTACCGCTGTGATTTCACCGGAGGTAATACTGTAGTTGCCCAGAAAATCCAGAAATTTCATCAGATTTTCATCCGTGGCATTGTAGTTGCGGCTCATGCACAGGTTCAATGTCACATACACCAACAGCCATAAGCCCCCCTCTGCCAGAAGAGCCATCTGCCAGGCAGCACCCAGAAACAGCGCCAGGAAATAAACAATAGTTCCCGCCGCCAGATTGCCCAGAATCCACAGCTCCGGCGTCAGTCCGGGGAACCGCCTGCTGATACCGCTGTACAACAGCTGTTGCTCCATCCGCTGCCAGAACCCTTTCTTCCCCTGAAGCAGCTGCAGGCTGCGCCGGTTGTCCTGCACTCTTTTTGCCGCCGCAGTCTCCAGCGAATCATATGCCCTGCGCCACAGCTGATGCAGGATGCTTACCTGGCGGCCCCACACAAACAGTACCGTATATCCTGCTGCCAACTCCGCCAGCAGCAATATTCTAATACAATCTCTCATACATCATCTCCCTGGTCTCCCGGTTCCATCCCCGGTTCATGAACACCTGCTTCACCCGGTATTTTTCCATGAACACCAATGTGGTAAAGCATTCCATCATCTTCATCAGTTCCTCCCGTGAATACCGGCTGCTGTACATGGCATAGTCCACCAGCTTATCCACGGCTTTGTCGGCGGAGGGCGCATGGAGAGTGGCGGCACAGAGTTGTCCGGTATACGCCGCGTTCAACAGATACAAAGCCTCGTCCCCTTTCACCTCGCCGATAATAAAGAAATCTACATCCATGGTCAACCCTGCAATACTGATGTTTTTCAGATCATAGCTGATCTGGCTCTCGCCGCTGCCAGGCAGAGAGTGCAGGAACATCATATCCGGATGGCGCTTCGTGGTCAGTTCATCCGCCTGCTGTGTCACCAGAATCGCCACATCATCCGGCAGCGTTTCCTTCAATGCATTCAGCAGAGTGGTCTTGCCGGAAGAGTTGCCTCCGCAGATCAGCGTCGATCCGCTGCGAAAGCGGCGGACGAGCAGTTCCGCCAGCTCTCTGTCCAGCATCTCTCTGCGGATCAGCTCCTGCATCTCAGGAAAATCTCTGGGCACCTTGCGAATACACAGATAAGGCTCGCTGTAGGTATTTACAAGAGGCATGGAAACCGTAAAGCGGAGAATAAAGTCCGAATGGCTGTCCGAATCCGTAAAACGCTGTATGGCATTCAAATTGGAGATATTGACCTGATTTTTTGTGGCCACATAATCCACGAACTGTCTGTATTCCTTCTCTGATAAAAAACTGATGCCCGCATCCATGCGTCTTCCCCGCTTTTTGATACGGATATTGTCATAGCTGACAATTCGGATATCCGAGACTTCCGGGTCATCGATCAACGGCGAAATCCGTGAATATCCAAAGATATACTGTTCAAACAGATCCGTCAGTTCCTGCGCCTGCTCCGAGGATACTGCATAGACGTCCTGCACATACTGCGCAGCCTCCTTCAGAAAGCTCTCTCTGCTGATCAGTCCTTTTTTCATCTGTATCAGGGAGGGCTGCTTTCGGGTGGAGTAATCGTCAATCAGCCTGCCAAGCAGTACAGTCAAATCCGCTGTCTGCCCGCCTATTATTTCTGTCATGTAATAAAAACTTCACCTGTCCTTTCTGTTTCTGTCTGTTCTTTCCTTTTTCCTGCATATTGCCAGCGCGCCTGCAAAACCATCCGGTCAGAAAAGAAAGTGTCCATACATCTGTGCATTCGTCAATACACCAATGTATCTGTCTGTGTTGCATTAAGTACTTTGCGTCATGGGTAACTTCCGAAAAAGAAGATTAACCTGAAAACGGATACGCTCTCGGAACAGATAGATTTTCTGTTCCATCCTATATAGGGTAGTTCAAAAGATACACCCTTTTCAGAGATTTGTCAATAGAAAAACTAAAATTTATGCAAAAAAATACAGCCGGCATTCCGGCTGCAATTTTTTACTTAACCCTTTATAACAGCTCCACAAAATCCTGCCAGGGCATAGGACGATAAAACAAATACCCCTGAGCTTTCTGGCATCCGCAGTCCAACAGAAAGTTCTTCTGCTCCTCCGTCTCCACGCCCTCTGCAATGATATTGGTCTCCAGCTCCTGCAGCATACGGATAGTGTGGCGGATCACGATACGGCTCTTCTCACTGGTCTCCAGATCCCGAATAAACGCCTGATCCACCTTGATTTCATCCATGGACTGAGTTTTCAGCATCTTCATGGTGGAATAACCTGTGCCGAAATCATCCATGGATGTCATAAATCCCTTGTGCTGCAGCACCTCCAACTGCCTGTACATCCCCTGCTCATCCCACAAAAAAGCGCTCTCTGTCAGTTCCAGCGGCACATAGGCCGGCGGCACCTGGTATTCCTCAGTGAGACGGCACAGTGTATCACAGAAATTCTTGTTATAGGCATGGACACGGGAGACATTGACAGAGACCGGCACCAGCTCGCGCCCTTCCTCCAGCAGCCGGCTCTGCATCTGGAACACCTGCTCCCATATATAGATATCCAGGTCAATCACAAAACCGTTCTTCTCCAGCACCGGAAGAAATTCTCCCGGCGGTATCACACCATGCTCCGGGTCCACCCACCTGACCAACGCCTCCCCGCCGATAATCCGTCCGGTGGCCATATCTACCTTGGGCTGTATGTACAAGGCAAACTCCCTGTTTTTCAACGCCTCCACAATATTGTTCTCAATCTGCTTCTCCATCATCTGCTGTTTGCGCATCTTATCATCAAAAAAGGCATAGCTGGCATAGAACTTACCCTTTATCGTGTTCATGGCCATCGTCGCACAATCCTTCAGATAGCTGATGGCGGCCTCCTCCCCCGGTGAAGTGGCTATGCCAAAAGCAGGGAGTACTTTACAGTCAATGGGGAACTCATCCACGACCTTTTTGATCTCCAGCACAATATCTATCAATTCCTGTTCTTCCTGATAAGCGGTCAACATGGCAAATACATCCGCTCTGGCATGGGAGGATATAGTCAACGGCCTTTGCTCCTCCTGCTTCCGAAATGCAGCCGCAATGGCCGCCAAAAGCGCATCTCCCGCAGTTCTGCCGCAAAATTCATTCACCGCCTTGAACTGGGCAATGTCCATGGAGATCACCGCAAAATTCTCCTGAGGATGTTCCCTGATAATCTCTCCCCCGGTATAGAAAAAAGAACGCAGATTCTGAAGCTGAGTCAGTGGATTCCTGTTCCTCTCCACATTGTCCTCAGCCATCTTGCGCAGGGAATACATATACAACTCCTGCTTTCCCTCATCTGTTTTCTGCGTGGATTTATCGATCACATCTATATTCTGTCTGCTCTTTCCCATAATACTCCCATGTATATTACCATCATTCGCAATACGATTTCTGACAAGAAATCCAAAATCTGCACCGCATTGCTTCTAATCAGCATTATAAACCATATTTGTCAGAAAATCTATGTTTTTTATAGAAAATAAACAAATTTTTGGATCTTGTCTTTTCCGGCAAAATACGCTATACTGAAAAAAGAAACACAGGGAAACAGGAGGATACGGATATGTTTATACTGTTGGCAGGTGGATTATTGGTTATTATTGTCGCTGTGATTGTTGCGGTAGTGTCTGCTGTAGCCTCCGCTGTTGCAGCCGAATCAGATATCACAGAATAACAGTGGTGGAACAATAATCAAAGCCGGTGACTGTTCACCGGCTTTTTTGTATGCCTAGTCCTCCAGCCGCTCCAACGCCCCGTAGGTGACGTTGCGCAATCTGCGCAGTGCGGAAGTGCTGCTGTAACCGCCTCTCTGGATAAAATACAGCATGATCATATCGTCCGCCGGGTCAATGGTCATATAGTTACCCGTCCATCCGTCCCAGCCATATTCACCCGGACTGCCGATGGTTCCTGCCGCCCCCTGATCCGTCAGCACCCTCATCAGGCATCCATAACCACACCCCAGATTGCTGTCCCAGTTAAGCGCTCCCTTCTGCCCGGGAGTGAGTCTGTCCTGATGCATAAACTGCACGGTCTTTTCTCCCAGAAGCCGTGTACTCTTATAGATACCTCCCTGCAGCAGCAGCCGGGCAAAATGACTGTAATCCTCCATGGTGGACACCAGACCTGCCCCGCCGGACTCGAAAGACACATCCGAACCGTAGTATTCTCCCAGATTACAGTCCGCATATATCTCCAGCTCTTTCTTCTCCTCATTCCAGATATAATTTTGGGCAAATCTCTCCAGCTTATCCTCTGGTACATAGAATCCGGTATCGGTCATCTCCAGAGGTGAAAAAATCTCCTCTTGCAGGAAATCCCCGTAACGCTTTCCTGTCGCCACCTCCACCACAGCTCCCAGCACATCCGCAGACAGGCCGTACATCCAGCGCTCGCCCGGCTGAAATACCAGAGGAACCTCTGCAATGCGGTCGATCCATTCCCGGGTGGTCAGCCGCTGTCCCTCCGCCTGAGCCTTTTTCAGCTCCTGGAACAAATCATCCATCAACAGACCCGAGGGACTGCAGCCCTCCCAGTTCTCCGGGTAGGGGATGCCGGAGGTCATATTCAACAAGTCGTAGATCGTGGTCTCCCGATTTACCGGCAGGGGCTCCCCATCGGGATTCCATACGGTCTGATTCCTGAAACAGGGCAGATACTGACTCACCGCATCCCGCAGGTCCAGTTTTCCCCGCTCCACCAGGAGCATCACCGCCGCAGCCGTGATGGGCTTGGTCATGGAAAAAAGCCGAAAAATAGTATCCCGCTGGATGGGCGTCTTTTTCTCCCGATCCGCATAGCCGCAGGCGCTGAAATACCGCTCCCGGCCTCCCTGAAACAGCAGATAGCCCGCCCCGGCAATCTGCCCGGCCTCCACCTCCTGCTGCATGATATGGTCTATCGCCTGTCGGTAGTCATACATAATTAGTCTCCTTTCTGCCGCTTTGGTTTCTCTACACCTTTCTCACCTGCCGTAGCTTCTTCCGCACATGGAAGTAGGCCGGGATCAGGAAAGCATCTGCCAAAATCCAGGCAATCGGACTGCCCAGGCAGGAGCCGACAAATCCCAGATTGGGCACCAGGACAAATCCTGTCAAAGCCCTGGCCACCATCTCGAACACTCCTGCCAGAATGGCAAAGGCCGGGAACCCCACTCCCTGTATCAGGAAGCGAATGATATTGACCAGCGCCAGCGGAAAATAGAACGCCGTAGCCATGGTCAGAAACAGTTTCACATTGTCAATAATCGCCGTCTCGGAAGCATCCAGAAACAATGTTGCCAACGAACGGCCAAACAGAAAGCTGATACCCAGGGCAATCACAGAGTAACCGGCCCCCAGCAGAATGCAGGACTTCAGCCCCTGCCCGATACGGTCCAGCCTTCCCGCGCCTACGTTCTGTCCGCCGTAGGTGGCCATGGTGGAGCCCATGGCATCGAAGGGACAGGCCAGAAATCCGTTGATTCTTCCCGCCGCTGTCACTGCCGCCACCGCATTGGAACCCAGTGTATTGGTAGCGCTCTGCAGGATAACGCTGCCAATGGCGGTGATGGAATACTGCAGTCCCATGGGAATCCCCATGCCGCAGAGCGTTCCGATCAGATGCCGATTGGGCGTCCACTCCTCTCTGCGGATTCGCAGAATCTCAAATTTTTTAATTATAAACAACAGACAGCACAGCCCCGATATCCCCTGGGAAATCACGGTGGCCCAGGCCGCCCCCTGCACTCCCCAGTGCAGATTTACAATAAAGAACAGGTCCAGTCCAATATTGATAAAGGAGGACATGACCAGAAAGATCACCGGCGTCCTGCTGTCCCCCAGAGCACGGATCACTCCGGCCGTCATATTGTACAGAAAAGTCACAGGAATACCCAGAAAGATTATCCATATGTAGGAATGCGCCGCATCCAGAATATTGCCGGGGGTTCTCATGACCACCAGAATATGGCGGCACAACAGTGTGGTCAGCACTGTCATAAACACGGCGAAAGCGGCTGCCAGCCAGATACAGTTAGCCACCACCCGGCGCATTCCCGGGTGATCTCCCGCCCCAAACTTGTGAGAGACAGGGATGGAGAAGCCGCTGCATATCCCCATGCAGAAACCGACAATCATAAAATTAATGGAATTCGTCGCCCCCACTGCCGCCAGGTTGTCCTTCCCCAGAAACCTTCCCACAATCACCGTGTCCATCAGACTGTAAAACTGCTGGAATAAAAAGCCAAGCAGCAGAGGAATGGAAAATCCCAGTATCAATTTCATGGGCGAGCCCTTTGTCATATCCTTAACCATAACGTATATCTCTCCCGCAAACCTTTTTTCTTTGCCAACTAGAGAGTATAGGCGCAGTCTGGGTAATGTGCAATATCTTTTAAAAGATATTTTGTTCTTTTTGCAGAACAATGTCACTGTCAGGAGGCACGGAAAACACAATCATACCATCGCCATGATGATACCTCCCTATAGCAAAAGGGCGGGAACTTGCATGTCCCGCCCCTGTATGTTACTCGCCTTGATTAGCAGAAAGGATTCTCTGTCGGATAAGGCAGGCTCTTCGGCTGGTTGTAGTTCAGATCCTCTACAGGTACGCCGATGAACTTAAATACCTCGTACAGTGCCTTGCCAAAGTGGCCAAAAGCAACTGCACCGTGGTGAGGGTAATTCTTCTCGATCAGCACATGGCGGTAGAAACGTCCCATCTCAGGGATAGCAAACACGCCGATGGAACCGAAGGACTTGGAAGGCACATTCAGCACCTCGCCCTGTGCGATATAAGCCCGCAGCTTGTTGTCAGCAGTGGACTGCAGACGGTAGAAGGTGATCTCGCCGGGAGCGATATCGCCCTCCAGAGTACCGTTGGTAACCTCGATAGGCAGATTTCTCGCCATGATCTTCTGGTACTTCATCTCGCAGAATGCCAGCTTCTTGGAGCAGGTGTTGCCGCAGTGGAAGCCCATGAAGGTATCCTTGTGGGTGTAAGGGAACTTGCCCTCGATGGACTCCTTGAACATATCCGCAGGTACGGAGTTGTTGATATCCAGCAGGGTAACGGCATCCTGGCTCACGCAGGTACCGATAAACTCGGACAGACAGCCATAGATATCCACCTCGCAGGATACGGGGATGCCCATACCGGTCAGACGGCTGTTCACATAGCAGGGAACAAAGCCAAACTGGGTCTGGAAGGCGGGCCAGCACTTGCCGGCGATAGCCACATACTTGCGATAGCCTCTGTGTGCCTCCACCCAGTCAAGCAGGGTCAGCTCATACTGAGCCAGTTTCTCCAGCACCTCGGGCTTCTTGTTGCCTGCGCCCAGCTCTTCTGCCATCTCGGCAACCTTGGCAGGGATTCTCTCGTCCCCGGCATGCTTATTGAAGGACTCAAACAGATCCAGCTCGGAGTTCTCCTCGATCTCAACGCCCAGATTGTACAGCTGCTTGATGGGAGCGTTGCAGGCCAGGAAGTTCAGAGGTCTGGGACCAAAGGAAATGATCTTCAAGTCGCTCAGACCCACGATTGCCCTTGCAATGGGAACGAACTCGTTGATCATGTCGGCGCACTCCTCTGCAGTGCCTACAGGGTACTCAGGGATATATGCCTTGATATTGCGAAGTTTCAGGTTATAGCTTGCGTTCAGCATACCACAGTATGCGTCGCCTCTGCCATCCAGCAGGTCAGCCTGGCTCTCCTCGGCGGCTGCCACGAAGATGGAAGGGCCGTCAAAATGCTTGGCCAGCAAGGTCTCGGAAATCTCGGGGCCAAAGTTGCCCAGATACACGCACAGAGCGTTACAGCCGTTCTTCTTTACATCCTCCAGAGCCTGTACCATATGTATCTCGCTCTCCACGATACAGATGGGGCACTCGTAGATGTCAGTCTCGTCATACTTGGCCTTGTAGGCTGCCACCAGAGCTTTTCTCCTGTTTACGGACAGGCTCTCAGGGAAGCAGTCGCGGCTCACGGCCACAATGCCGATTTTGATTTTGGGTGCATT
This sequence comes from uncultured Acetatifactor sp., assembly GCA_964550745.1. Classification (GTDB taxonomy): domain Bacteria; phylum Bacillota; class Clostridia; order Lachnospirales; family Lachnospiraceae; genus Acetatifactor. The sequence goes on along the minus strand of CAZKAO010000026.1, from coordinate 15,884 downwards.
GTTCATTGTAATCTCCTCCTATTTTTGAGTTCCGCAGACTCCCTCCCAGTACCTAGGCTGGCAGAGTAATTTCCGGCCGCTCTGGCGTCCGTAAATTCTCACACATTTATGTGCAGCACTGTCCAGGAGCCTGCTGTTTTTGCGAACCGGTATGTCCGGTTACTAACAGTTTCATTTTACCGCATTACGCATTGACATTCAAGTTCTTTCCCTTTAATCCGATATAGCTGCCAGCGTCCAGGCCGCCCTCCGCATGGCCGATCAGCCACTTGTTCTTGGCGGTCAGCAGCGCATCCTCGTTGGTGGTGGCAACGGACAGATCCGCGTGGGATTTCTCCAGGGGATAGTTGGTTCCTTTGGGCAGCACCACGGCCACCTGGAAGCCTGCGCCGTTCACGCCGCAGGGCGCATAATGCAAGGTGGTGGCGTAGATTTCCACACCTGTACCTGCGGGCACCAGAAATGCCTCCATTTTAGCGGTGTCATAGGTAAAGTCATCCTCAATATCCTGCTGCATGCCAAGGATCAGGATGGCGTCTGTTGCGGCGATGTTCAGCTCGCTGTTACGGTGATACTCTACTGCATTCAGCAGTTCATTGTGGCCGTTGCAGTAGCCGATCTGGATGGGCAGTTCGCCGAAGGCAGCTGTGGTCAGCGCCTCCATGGCGGGAATGGCCTCCAGAGCCTCCACGCTGGGCTCATACACCACACCCTCGGGCACGGGCTGTTTGCTTAGGACCTCGACCAGCTCAGTCAGGTCCACATTGGTGATCTGCCGCCCGTATTTGCGGAATGCGGGATCTGTGATAGGTAATACTTTCATTGTTTCCTCCTTTTGCGTCTCATGGCGCAGTTCTATATTGTCGATACTATTTGATGATCTCAAACAAAGGCTTGCAGGCCGGGTAAATCTCCTTGAACTGGGCATAGCGCTCTTCATATTTAGCCACCAGCGCCGGATCAGGCTCCACGGTGTCCACCACCTTCACAATTTTGGCCGCTGCCTCCTCCACATTGGCGAACTCGCCGCATGCAACCGCTGCCAGCATTGCACCGCCCAGAGAGGGACCTTCCTCGACTTCGATCACATCCACCTTCAGATTCAGGATATTGGCAATCATCTTCTTCCACAGAGGACTCTTTGCGCCGCCGCCGCAGATCTTGGTGCGCTCAATCTTGATGCCCAGGGACTTGGCCACCTCGAAGGAATCTCTCAGGGCAAAGGCCACGCCCTCCAGCACAGCCTGGGTCATATCGGCTCTGGTGGTATCCATGGTCATACCGATAAAAGTACCCCTGGCGTTAGGGTTGTTGTGAGGGGAGCGCTCTCCCATCAGATAAGGCAGGAAGTATACATGGTTCTCGCCCAGCTTCTCAATAGCTTTCTGCTCCGCCGCATAGTCCTTGGTTCCAATGATATCATCCATCCACCACTTGTTGCAGCTGGCGGCGCTGAGCATGCAGCCCATCAGGTGATAGCTGCCGTCCGCATGGGCAAAGGAGTGAAGGGCATTGTACTTATCCACGCCAAAATTTCTGGAGGAGATAAATATGGTTCCGCTGGTTCCCAGGGAGATATTGCACATGCCGTCTCCCACAGTGCCGGTGCCCACGGCCGCCGCCGCATTGTCCCCTGCGCCCGCTGCCACCTTTACCGTGTGGGGAATCCCCAGCTTGTCCGCAATCTCGGGCAGCACACAGCCCACGGACTCATAGCTCTCATAGCAGGTTGCCAGCTGGTCCTCTGTGATGCCGCAGATCTCGCACATCTCCTTGGACCATCTGCGGTTTTTCACATCAAAGATCAGCATGCCGGAGGCGTCGGACACATCCGTGCAGTGTACTCCGGTCAATTTATACGCGATATAATCCTTGGGCAGCATGATCTTGGCAATCCGGGCAAAATTCTCCGGTTCCTTATTTTTCACCCACAGAATCTTGGGGGCGGTAAAGCCGGTGAAGGAGATGTTGGCCGTATACTCCGACAGTTTCTCCTTGCCGATCACATTGTTCAGATAATCGCACTCCTCGTAGGTACGGCCGTCGTTCCACAGCAGCGCGGGACGGATCACATTGTCGTCCTTATCCAGAATCACCAGACCGTGCATCTGACCGCCAAAGCTGATACCGGCCACCTGGCTTTTGTCCGCATTCGCCAGCAATTCCTCAATGCCGATCATGGTCTGCTCGTACCAGTCCTCGGGTTTCTGCTCCGACCAGCCGGGATTGGGGAAATAGATGGGATACTCCCTGGAGACTATGTTCTGAATCTTGCCTGTGCCGTCCATCAGCAGCAGTTTCACCGCCGATGTGCCTAAATCAATTCCGATGTATAACATGTTTTGCCCTCCGTTTCCTGCACATATGAATTGTTCGTTCTTTTTCCCGTATCCCTGCGCCGACACGCAGATTGTGTACGGGCACTTGTGTATATACACATAACAATAGCATACTCGTTTTAGACAACAAAATCAATATCTCTTTTGCATTTTCGGGATTATGCACATTTTCAGTGCGGAAAACTGGTCAATATGATAAAGGCGGTAAAAGCAACTCTGACCGTGCCCGGGCACGTCCATATTCCGTTTGACTTAAAACTATATTTATGATAGGGTAAACATAAATATGACAGGAGGGAATGAGCTATGGCGACCATTAAGGAGATTGCGGCTCTGGCAGGCGTGTCCAGAGGAACGGTTGACAGAGTTTTGAATAATCGGGGATCGGTGAATCCGGATACGGCGGAAAAGATTCGTGAGATTGCCAGGGCGCTGGATTACAAGCCCAACATCGCCGGGCTGGTGCTGGCGGCCCAGAAAAAAAGGCTGAGACTGGGCGTAGTGCTGTTCTCTGCGGACAACCCCTTTTTTATCGATGTGGAGGAAGGGGTTATGGAGAAGGCGGAGGAGCTTGCCGGATACAACTGCACCGTTATCGTCAAGCATATCACCTACGGGGTGGAGCAGCAGCTGCAGGCCATAGAGGAGCTTGTGGAGGAGGAGGTCAGCGGCATCGCTCTGGCGCCCTACAACGACGACAGAATCCGCCGTTGTATCAATGACCTGTATGGGCAGGGCATCCCTGTAGTGACCTTCAACACTGACATAGAGAATTCCAGGCGTATCGCCTATGTGGGCAGCCACTATGCCAAAAGCGGCGAGACTGCCGCCGGGCTTATGCACCTGATGACCACCGACAAAATCCGGGTGGGAATTGTCACCGGCTCCCCGGATATTCTATGTCACACAGAGCGGGTGGCCGGTTTTGTCAACTCGCTGAAACGCTACAAATCCGATATGGAGATTGTAGATATTATAGAGAATCACGATGATGAATTTGAAAGCTACGAGAAAACCACCCGCCTGCTGACGGAGCACCCGGAAATCAACGCCCTGTTCTTTGCTGCCGGCGGAGTCAACGGCGGCTGCCGCAGCATCTCCCTGCTGGGGCGGGAGGGACAGATCCGGGTTATCGCCTTTGACAAGGTTCCCACCACCAAGGCCCTGGTGAAAAAGGGAGTTATCGCCGCCACCATCTGCCAGCAGCCCAAGCTCCAGGGTTCCAAGCCCCTGACTCTGCTGTTCGCCTACCTGACCACCGGAGAGCTGCCGGAGAAAGAGTACAATTATGTGGCGGTGGATATTCGGATACGGGAGAATATTTAAAAGCTCTTTCTCACCCACACGCTCATCTCGCCCTCACCCCGGTTGTTCCAGGCGTAATAGGGTACCATGCGCAGGGTAACGTCCTCCTCCCGGGCAGGCCGGGCTGAGCGGTACAGTTCTTGGCTTTCCTCCGAGATCAGCCGCTTGCCGGGCACTTTCAGCACAGTCATGGGATGGCCCAGCTCCTCCGTTATCTCCATCTCAATATCGGAGGTCTGCAAACTCTGCAAATCTACTCTGCACAGGTGCAGATCCTTGCCATTGTCCACTTCCTCCAGGCAATAGGTTATGGGGCCGCGGGCAATGGCAACCTTGCCTATATTCTCCCGCACCCTGGAGTCCGCCTCCAGAATCCGCACCGGCATATCCATATCCAGTGTCACCTCATCGCCGTCCTGCCAGATTCCGTCTATGTACAGGTAGCCTTCTCTGTATGCCACTGTTCCCCGCTGTCCGCATGCGCAGTTTTCTTTCACAGCCAGCCCTTTTGCATCAATGACAATCTCACCCGGCCTGCCGCCGCAGCGATAGTTTACCCTCACCCCGCCGCTCCAGCCGGGGACACGAAATGCCAGTCTGCAGGGCACCTGATCGCCATGTAACTGCATTTTCACTCTGCCGCTCCAGGGCATTTCCGACTCTACCTTCAAATCCAGCGTCTTATCTCCCACCCTTTTTGTCAGCACGCTGCCCATATACAGATGTACCCACAACGTATCCTGAGACTCCGTATATGCGTAAGCAGCCACAGAGCTGACCAGCCGGGCGATATTGGGCGGGCAGCAGGCGCAGCCGAACCATTTCTGCCGCACACTCTTGACATGGAATTTCCGGGAATCCTCATGGCATGCCTGGGGAAATACCTCCAGAGGATTCACATAGAAAAAGCTCTTGCCGTCCAATGCCATACCCGCCAGCACCGTGTTGTACAGGGCCAGTTCCATCACATCCCCATATTTTCCACGAGGCTTTAGCTGCAGCATCCTTCTGGCCCAGAATATCAAGCCGATGGCCGCACAGGTCTCAGAGTAGGCCGTGTCATTAGGCAGATCATAGTTAAAGGAAAACGCCTCTCCCATATGGGTGCCGCCGATACCACCGGTGACATACAGCTTCTCTCTGGTCACATTGTCCCAGAGCCTGTCACAGGCTGCCTCCATGGCCTCATCCCGGCACAGTCTGGCCACATCCGCCATACCGCTGTACAGGTACACCGCGCGCACCGCATGGCCCACAGCCTCAGACTGCTCCCGGACAGGCAGATGGGCCTGGTGGTAGGAATTGTCGGTGGTATTTCGATAGGGCTGACCATCGTGGGCCGCACGTTCCTTCTCCTCCTGTTCAAAATAGTAAGGCATACTTCCCCTCTGATCCAGGAAGAACTTTGAGAGCTCCAGGTATTTCTCCTCCCCGGTCACCTGGTACAGGCGGACCAGAGCCATCTCCGCGATCTCGTGGCCAGGATAGCCCTTGCACTGCTCCGGCTTCGGTCCAAAGATTTCACAGCAATAGTCTGCAAATCTCTCAGCGGCGCGCAGCAGCTTGTCCTTGCCCGTGGCCTGATAGTAGGCCACAGCACCCTCCACCAGATGCCCCAGGCAGTACAACTCATGGTGTTCCCGCAGATTGGTAAATGCCCGGTCCATACCGTTGATAATATAGTAGGTGTCCAGATAGCCGTTCTCCAGCTGAGCAGCACACACGATATCTATGGCCTCGTCCGCCGTCCGCTCCAGTTCCGGGTCTGGATACTGCAGCAGGGAATATCCCACCGCCTCTATCCACTTGGAAAAATCCGTGTCCTGAAAAACAAAGCCGTAAAACTTATCCTCATCGGGGTGCGCCGGGTCCTCCGGCAGGGCCTCAAAGCCCCGAAAGGTATAGGCCGGGGCCACATAGGCGGCGCCCTTGTCTTTTTTCTCCCGCATCATGCGGCCTGCCACTTTAAAATTGCGCATACAGTAGCTGGGGGCCGCCCCCTCCACCCTGTCGTTCAGGGCCTCCCACTGATAAGGAATCACCTCTGTACGCACCAGTTCCTGCTCCCTGTGCCAAAAGGCGTCTGTCACTTGGATCTGTTTTAAGTCCAGGGGATTGCTGAATTCCTGACTGTTCATATATACGTCCTCCTTATACCATAACACTGCTTAATCAAGCCAAGCGAGATCATACCATTCCTTATATGCCTCATAAATTGTGATAATCTTACCTGTTTCTATTTCATATACTCTGTAATAACAGTATTCATCATCCGTTACCCCTGAACAATATTTTATTTCGCAATACAAAATATATTTCTTATCCGGCGAATAAACGGACCGCCATATTGAATTATCTGTATCAATACAATCCAATAATTCGTGCTTTGAATCATCTGATTCCCAACAAATCTCTGAATAATCTGTTTGAGGATCTTCAATTCTTTGCAATCCCCAAAAAACTCTTTTATAACATTGTCCATTATGATCTATGCCACCCCATCTACTTCTCAAAATAATATTTTCTATCCCTTGTACTTTTCGATAATCCTGAGAAATATCAACTGGTAAGAAAATTCTGATTCCAGTGTATAATATCCATCCCCCAATAATTAATCCGGCAAGCAATAAAAAAACGAAATGCACATAAGTGTAAATGTTTTTTTTGTAAATGCTTTTTTTCTATTATTTTTCATATAATTAGTTTTCCAATCCTCTGGCATCAATTCTCTTACTCCAATTTTCTGCGTATCAGCAAGATATCTTGCTCGTGGTCAGGCCAATAATTTTATCCTCCCCAGAAAACTGCTACATAAATAATACTCTTCAGTTGCACCCACAATAATCTTCTACTTGCTATTGACTTTTGTGCTTATTATTGTATGCTTATATGGCATAAAAGTCAATAATAGGGCAGACAATGTCTGCCCTATTGACATCATTATAAAGAACAATTTAGATTGTTTTTTCAACTGTCAAGAATTATACAAGCTTTTCTCTATGACGGAGACTCTTCCGGCTTCACTGCCAACTCCACCTGCCATGCAAGATACTCGCCCGGTTCCATGGGCATTGGCATTCCTGCTTCCATCAATGCCGAGCCATAATATCTTTTACCCGTGTCCGCATCTTCATAGACCATGTCTGCGTTAAGGCCCCTTGGCTTCACATATATTACCGGCATATTCCCGTGGGCTTCAAGCATCACCACATTTAGAAGCGCCCTGTCTCCGTTCTCCGAAGTGAACTGCCATGCGGCATATGCATCCTGGAACGGATCGGAGAGGCGATAATAATGTCCTTTCCGAATCAGCTCCTCATGTCTTTTATATCGTCTGACCTGCTTCCTTATCTCCTCTTTCTCCTCGCCGGTAAGTTTTCCCGGGTCAAGTTCATAGCCAAAGGCGCCCGCCATAGCCGCAACTCCCCTTGTACGCAGGCTCACGCTGCGCCCGGTCTGATGGTTGGGTACTGCCGACACATGGGCCGCCACCGCAGAGACCGGATAGAGGAAAGAAGTCCCATACTGAATCAACACCCGGTCCAGTGCGTCCGTGTTATCGCTGCACCATATCTGGGGAGTATAGTACAGCATTCCTGCGTCAAATCTCCCTCCTCCGCCGCTGCAGCCCTCTATCAGCATATCGGGATATCTCTTTATCAGCTTCTCCAGAAAATCGTATACTCCAAGCACATAGTCATAGGCGACCTTTCCCTGCCTGTTCTTCATGGAATGCACATCCGAAATACTTCTGTTCATGTCCCATTTTATATATTCTATATTTCCCTGATCCAAAACCCCGCATATGGCTTCGAAGACAGCTTCTCTCACATCTTCTCTTGAGAAATCCAGAACAAGCTGGTTTCTGGCGCGCACAGGCTTTCTGCCAGGGATCTGAAGCGCCCAGTCCGGATGTTCCCGATAGAGGGCACTATCCTCCGAAACCATCTCAGGCTCAATCCAGATTCCAAATTTCACGCCGTATCCATTTACTTTTTCTATCAGCTGCGCCAGGGTACATCCCAATTTCCGCTCGTTGACCTGCCAGTCTCCCAGCCCGCTGTTGTCGTCCTCCCGCTTTCCGAACCAGCCGTCATCCATGACAACCATGTCAATTCCAAGCGCCGCCGCATCCTTTGCCAGCCTGCAGATCGTCTCACCGTCAAAATCAAAGTACGCCGCCTCCCAGCTGTTGAGAATCACGGGGCGGGGCAGATCGCGATATCTGCCCCGACAAATGTGTTCCATGATACACCGGTGAAACTGTGTGGACAGCTGCCCAAGCCCTTTATCTGTATAGCCAAGAATGGTTTCCGGGACCACCAGGGTCTCGCCCTGCTCTAACGAATAGTGGAACAGATCACTGTGCAAACCCATAAGCACTCTTGTCTGGTCAAACTGATCTTTCTCCGCCTCGCACACAAAATTTCCACTGTACACAAAGACCAGCCCATAGCAGCTCCCATGCTCCTCTGTGGTATTTTTTCCGGCAAGGATGACTGCCGGGTTATACTGATGACTTGAGGTTCCCCTGCGGCTCCCGATACAAAAGCTTCCGTGGGCGATTTCCCGGCGCTGGAGATTGCGCTCCATGACATGTCTTCCCCAAAAACTGAGCAGATCATAGTCCCCGGTCACAAAATCAAGACAGGCGGACGCCGCTTTCTCCACAACAATGCTGTCTGTGCCGCAATTGCTGATCTCCGCGCTTCTGGTGATAATGTCTTCCCTTTCCAGAACTCCGTACAAAAGCTTTACCTGCACTCTGCTGACGGAATCCTCCAGAATTATTTCCAGTGTCTGCGCCTCGTCCTCCGATGCGTAGACCGCCGGAAGCCCCTTTAGCCCATATTTCCCTTTATAGATCCTGTGGCTCATATAGCGCAGGTCACAGCACTCGGATTCATCTGCGCTATGGATAACAAGCGCACTGTTCCGATAATCTCCCGTCCCCATCACCGGATATTCCTGGGGGAGCACATCCATGGAATAAGTCCTGTCAGCTCCCACATCATAAGGATTTCCCGAAAATCCCCTGTCATAATAGGTCAGCAGATAGTCCATATTGCCGGATATTTTTCCTCCATAATACGTATGTAGAAGGAATCCAAAAGCATCCACCTTCATCTGATATGTGGTATGAGCCGTATGCAATGTAAAAACATGATTTTCCTGGTTGTAATTTATTCCCATGATATCCCTGCCTGTCATCCTGTTCCCATGCTATGCCTTGCCTTACTTCACCGCACCGTTTGTAACCCCGTTCAAAATCTGCTTCTGACATATTATATAAAAAATCAGAATCGGAATCAAGGACAAAAGGTAAGATGCAAACGCCAAATTGTAATTTGTGCCAAACTGCGACTGGAAGTTCAGCTGCGCCAGCGGCAGAGTGTTTTCACCGGAACCCGCCATAATGATCAGGGGCGTCATTACGTCATTCCACACAGCCAGCGCCGTGATGACCGCCACCGTGGCATGCATGGGGGACATAATCGGGAAAAGTATCTTCCAGTAAGTGGTCCATGTGGAAGCGCCGTCCACCTTCGCCGCTTCCTCCAGCGCTATGGGAATATTGACCAGATATCCGGAATACAGCATAATATTCATTGGCATGTAAAACACAACATACAGGATGATAACCCCGGCCCAGTTAGCCAGCCCCAGTTCCGCCGTCTGCTTTGCCAGCGGCATCATCAGGATGGCGAAGGGTACAAACATACCGCTGACGATGAACAGATAGACAAAGTTATAGAATTTACTGTGTGCTTTGTTTCTGCCCAAAGCGTATCCCATCAGGGAATGGATCAGGATGGATAAGCCCACGGTAAGCAGGGAAATCACCAAGCTGTTCCTCAGAGAGTGCCAGAAGTCGGTAACCTCCATCGCCTCCCTGAAATTGTCAAGACTCCATGTCTTGGGCAGCGATAAAATACCGCTGATGCTGTTTGTCATTTCCGATGGCTGCTTAAACGCAATCACAATGGTCATATAAAGCGGAAATATTATGGTAGAGAGGCCGAGAATCAGCAGGCAAAGCGCAAGCCTGTTCGATTTTCCCACTGTAGATGTATGTTTCATAGCTGCTCCTCCTTTGAACCGGAAAATTTCATCTGTGCCACAGAAATCGCTACAATTACGATAAAGAATACCACTGCGTTGGCGCTCTGGAATCCGAACTGTCCGCCCGACATACCATTGTTATAAATCAGGTAGGAGATGGATTCCGTACTCTGTGCCGGGCCGCCCTTTGTCAATGCCACAATCTGGTCAAATACCATCAGGAAATTCTTTACACAGAGCACCATGTTGATGGAAAAAAACGGGATGATCAGCGGAAATGTAAGGTAGCGGAACTGCTTCCACCCTGTGGCGCCATCCAGTCCGCCCGCTTCATACACATCCTCCGGCACTGTCTGCAGTCCGGAAATGTAAATAATGGTGTTCATTGCAATCGCCTGCCATGCGCACACAATCATGACTCCAATCCACGCTTTGCTGGGGCTTGACAAAATGCTTGTGCTCAAAGAGCTTATTCCTGTCATATCCGCCAATGCCGGAAGAATATAAGTAAAAAAGTAGTTGAATATATAGCCCACAACCAGCGAACCCAGTATATTCGGCAAAAAGTAAGCGCCGCGGAAGAATCCTTTTGCCCGGATTTTGCTGTTCAATCCTATTGCCAGAATCAGACTGAGCACATTTACCACAATCGTAGTCACAACTGCCAGTTTGATCGTAAATAAATAAGATTTTCCCACACGGGCATCGGAAAATAAGTCAATATAGTTGCGCAACCCGACCCAGTCGTATTTTCCAAAGCCCTTGAAATTTGTGAAGCTGTATATCACACCGCGTATCAACGGAATGGTATTAAAGCAGACAAACAAGGCCAGGATCGGTATGGTGATCAGCAAAAATGTTCTTTCTCTATCATTTTTCATCATCTTTCTCCTATTAAAAAGTTTTGCGTCGGTTTTTCCGGTGACATTTCATCTCTACTGCCCGGATTGCTCATACTCCTGCACCAGGCGGATAATGTCTCTGTTATATCTCTGCCAGTTTGTATCGAAATTCTTGAGAAAAGCATCCACATCTTTCTCCAGCAGGAAGGTCTGAAGCAGCGCGTCCACGGACATTTCCGAAGGATAATAGTGATCCTGATAATCTGTCATGTTCCCTTCTTCGATAAATGCAAGCATTCCGTCAAGCATGGAGGCCAGCCTGAAATCGCCCTTTTTGCATGGAACCGCATTCTGGTCATCAATGTATTTCTGTATATTTTCATATGTAAAGAGAAAATCAAGGACCTCATATGCCGCTTCCTTATTTTCACACTCGGACATGACACAGAATCCAAGATCAATTCCGGAATTCAATGTCCTTCCCTCTCTCTCGTCGCTTGCAGGCATAACAAAGGAATCAATATTTAAATCCGGATTCACTGACAGAATCTGGGGTGTCGCGTAGCTGCCGATCGGGTACATTGCCGATTCCCCTCTGGCAAAAGCGGTACATGCGTCATTATAGCCATAGGCAAACGGGTCGCTGGGCCCATAGGGCAGCAATGCCAGATACTTCTCCGACAATTGCCTGTATTCCTGCGTAAATGTGGTCTCACCCCTATTTACCTGTTTTGTCGCATCTGCCGGGGACAGTTCCACAGCCATGGCATTCCACGGCGCCAGGCAGGTCCAGGTGTCTTTAAACCCGAAGTAAAAAGGAAGAATCCCCTCCGCTTTAATCTCTTCGCACAGCTGCATCAGTTCACTCCATGTCTCCGGAATCTTCCACCCGTGTTCGGCGAACATATCCCTGTTATAGAGAATTCCGGCCGCATTGGCCACATAGGGCAGAATATAGGTTCCTTCTGTGGGGACCAGCTCCAATGATTCGGCAATGTCCAGATATCCCTGGTTGATGTCCTGCAATCCATCATAGTCTGCAATGTCCGCCAGAATCTCCGCATCCACAAAATAAGAATAATTGATATCCCCGCCGATTCCGATAATGTCCGGATAATCCTCCCTGATAAACCTTGTCTTTAAAATGGTCATCGCGTCATTTGGAGAACTGATTGTCAGATGGATTGTGTCATGGGTTGCATTAAACTCATCTTCTACCGTCTTAAAGTAATTCGCCGCTTCCGGTTTATATTGGACGATCTCAATTTCAATCTTGTCCGAGGAAGCTCCGCAGCCTTGAAGAGGTAGTGCAGTGACCATGCATCCCAACGCAAGCCCCAAGCATTTTAACCTGTTTCCTTTCATAGTATCTCTCCTCTCTTTTTGATAGAAACATCATAACATATCTATATGCCGCTTAAAATATCAGCATTTGAGGCGTTTTATCTCTTTTTGCTATTTTTCGGGGGTTATATTTGAAATCACCACGCATTTTGGTATATAATATTTTTAAATGTGAGAAAATATACCAATTAGGACATTATGAGGTATCGTATGAGCGAAGTGATTTTTTCTATCTTTCCAAGCGAAAATTTTGTTGATCTGGGTCTGTATCAGTTTGGCTGGGAACAATGCGACCCGTCTCATTCCTTTGGCCCTGCTGCCAGGAATCACTATTTGTTCCATTATTGCCTTTCCGGAACCGGAACCCTTTATGCGCAAAATGACAAAAAGGAAACCAATACTTTTCAGATCAAAAGCGGACAGGGCTTTATGATTTTTCCGCATCAGATATGTACATATATTGCAGACCAAAAAATTCCATGGGAGTATGTATGGATAGAATTTGATGGACTTCGCGCAAAAGAAACCGTTGAATTGGCCGGTTTTAAACGGGAACAGCCGGTATACAGGGCGCGGTATAAAGATATTTCTGAAACAATGAAGGATGAAATGCTATATATCGTAAATCACAAGGAGGAGTCCTCTTTCCATTTAATCGGGCATCTTTATCTGTTTATGGACAGTCTTGTACGCTCCTCCACCTCAGCCCGGATCAGCAGGGGCAACAGTCTGCGCGATTTTTACATCAAGGAGGCGTTTTCTTTTATTGAACAAAACTTTCAGAATGACATCTCTGTGGAGGACATTGCCGCTTCCATCGGGTTAAACCGCAGCTACTTCGGGAAAATTTTTCACGAGAGCATGGGGAAAACTCCGCAGGAATTCCTCATATCCTACCGCATGACAAAGGCAACAGAGCTCTTAAAACTCACGGGGTTGTCCGTGGGGGATATAGGAAATGCAGTTGGCTATTCTAACCAACTGCACTTCTCAAGAGCTTTTAAAAATGTATATGGTGTATCCCCAAGGCAATGGCGCTATGAACATGGCGGAAAAAACCAGTACTATACTGACGCCCGATAAGATTTTCCAATAGCATCAGATAGAATAATCCATGGTCTCCGTCCGCTGTCTGCTCCTTGCGGCCAGGTCTCCGATGGTCACATTGTCAACCACATTGTTGACCGCCTCGTACACATCCTTCCAGACCTGCAGTGTCTCGCAGGTGTCGCAGCGCTCACATACGCCATAATCCTCCTCCAGACAGGCCACCGGGGCCAGCGACCCTTCCGTCAGCCGCAGCACCATTCCCACAGTGTACTCTTCCGGCTCTTTGGCAAGGCGGTAGCCCCCCTGGGCCCCCCGAACACTTTTCACATAGCCCGCCTTGTTCAGCACGGCGATGATCTGCTCCAGATATTTCTCCGATATCCCCTGTCTGCCCGCAATCTCCTTTACCTTGATACATTCTCCGCTGTTGTTCAGCGCCAGGTCCAGCATGACCCGCACTGCGTAACGCCCTTTGGTTGATATCTTCATATTCACCTCTACACACACATACTATTCTGCAAACATCGCCGTGGACAGATACCGGTCCCCGGAATCCGGCAACAGAGCCACTATGGTCTTGCCCTTATTTTCAGGACGACGCGCCAGCTGGGATGCGGCATACAGCGCCGCGCCGGAGGAGATGCCCACCAGCACGCCCTCCTTGCGGGCGATCTCCCTGCCCGTGGAAAATGCCTGCTCCGTAGTCACGGTGAATACCTCGTCATACACCTGGGTGTTCAGAACCGTCGGCACAAAACCGGCGCCGATTCCCTGCAGCTTGTGGGGGCCGGGCTTGCCGCCGGAGAGCACCGGCGAATCGGAAGGCTCCACAGCCACCATCTGAATCTTGGGATTCTTGGACTTCAGATAAGTGCCAACACCTGTTATGGTGCCGCCTGTTCCTATACCTGCCACAAAAATATCCACCTGACCGTCCGTATCCTCCCAGATCTCAGGGCCGGTGGTTGCCGCATGAACCGCCGGGTTGGCCGCATTGTCAAACTGCGCCAGGATCACCGCGCCGGGAATCTCCTGCTGCAGTTCCTCCGCCTTGGCAATGGCCCCTTTCATTCCCTTGGCCCCTTCGGTCAACACCAGCTCCGCCCCGTAGGCCTTCAGCAGATTGCGCCGCTCCACGCTCATGGTATCCGGCAGAGTCAGAATCGCCCGATAACCCTTGGCGGCCGCCACGCTGGCCAGGCCGATGCCAGTGTTGCCGCTGGTAGGCTCGATAATGGTGGCCCCCGGCTTTAAGATACCCTTCTTCTCCGCATCCTCCACCATGGACAGCGCAATCCTGTCCTTCACGCTGCCCGCCGGGTTTAAGTACTCCAGCTTCACCAGGATCGTGGCGTCCTCAATGCCCTGTGCCTGCATGTAGTTCTCCACCTTCAGCAGCGGAGTGTGTCCAATCAGCTCTGTGGCTTTGCTATATATCTTAGCCATAATAAATCCCTCCATTCATTTCCTACTTATTCTATATGAATATTATGAATAGACTATATACCTTTTTTTTCCTTCTGTCAATCGTTTTTTTATTATTTGTCAACAAAATTTATTCCTGCGCTCAATGGGGACTCCCCGCTGATCCGCCGCAATATGGAGAAATAATACAAAAAAAGAAGATACCGCAAAATCTCAGCCATGCTGCCATTTCACAGTATCTCCTATACTATTTTCCTGTTTTCTTAAGCCTTAGTCCTGAACGTAAGGCATCAATGCAACGTGACGCGCCCTCTTGATGGCGGATGTCAGCGCTCTCTGGTGCTTAGCGCAGTTGCCGGTGATACGGCGGGGAAGAATCTTGCCTCTCTCGGATACATATCTCTTCAGCTTGTTGGTATCCTTGTAATCGATCACATTATCCTTGCCGCAGAATACGCACACCTTTCTCTTTCTGCGAATGCCGCCCTTCTTTCTCATTGGAGATTCAGGTTTCTCTGCTTTATTGTAAGCCATTTTCAGTGCCTCCTATCTAAAATAATTGTTAATTAGTTAAACGGCAGTTCCTCATCAATTCCATCCGGAATATTCATGAAGCCATCGCCTGCGCCGCTGGGTGCGGGAGCGTTGTTACCGCCGCCCATATAACCACCGCCATTGTATCCGCCGTCACCATTGCCCGCCGAAGCATTCTTGCTCTCGGCAAACTCGATCTCATCTACCATGACACGGACACTGTAGACCATCTGACCATCCTTGTTGGTGTAGTTGTCATTCTGGATTCTGCCACAGACTACCACTTTCACGCCCTTGCGCAGATAACGCTCAATAAACTCGGCCTGCTTGCCAAAAGCGGTACAGTTGAAGAAATCCGCGTCCGGCTCGCCCTCGCGCTTAAATCTTCTGTCCACCGCAATGGAAAAACGCGCCACCGCAGTCTGGTTGGTTCCCTGTGAATATCTCACCTCAGGATCTCTGGTCAAACGTCCCATAAGAATTACTTTGTTCATACATAATCTCGCTTTCTTTATGCCTCGTCCTGTCTAACGACTAAGTATCTGATGACATTGTCCATAATCCGGACACGGCTCTCGATCTCTGCAGGCACTGTGGGCTCTGCGTCAAATCTGATGAAGTAGTAGAAGCCTTCCTTCATCTTCTGAACCTCGTAAGCAAGTCTCTTCTTGCCCCACTCATCCACCTCTGTAATGGTACCGCCAAATCTCTCCACGAGAGCCTTGCACTTCTCGACAACCTGTGCTCTCTCTTCGTCCTCGATCTTAGCGCTAACAACAACGGCTAATTCGTACTTGTTCATTAAAGTTACCTCCTTCTGGTCTCTGGCCCCCGCCTCACCGGGAGCAAGGAATTAATATATCACAGCTATCAATAATACCATACTGTTTTCGGAAAAGCAAGCAGAAACTTTGCATTTAATGCAGATTCTTGTATGTAAAATTGATCTTAACAGGTGATCTGGGGCTTTTCTCTTCCCCTG
>CAZKAO010000025.1:0-40613 GCA_964550745.1 uncultured Acetatifactor sp. | reverse complement strand
AACGCGAAAATTAACATTATATTTAAAATATATACAGCAGCCTTTCTCATATCAATCCCCATGCATATCGCAGACTATGTCTGCGATATTGCTCAAATAGAAAGTTGAAAAATCTTTGATTTTTCAACCTAACTCCTCTGCCAAATTCCGATTTGCCAAGCCCGATTTTTTCAAGTCGTTTTTCCATATGACGAGATTTCCAGCCCAAATTAAACCAAAGAACTATGAAACTCTGCCTCTTTTCATATCTGCGGGGTCTATGCAGAAAAAATATCATTTTGTACCCACTACAGGCACTAATTTCAGAGCAAAAATGTCTCTTGGAAGAGCGGAGAGGGTCTATACAGAAAAATTTGTCTCTTGTACCCCATTTCAGCGCCAAAACATGGGACAAAAAGGGAAATTTTTGTGTATAGACCCCACTAATGCACTAAACATCCACAAATCAAGGTATTTCCATGCTTATAGTGGGTACAAAAGTAATTTTTTCTTCCATAGACCCTGTCTGAATTAAGGGGTTTCACTGCTCCGGACATATTCTCGATAAACCGGAATTTGATTATCAGTCTACATGATGAAATAATTTTAGTCTTTGAGCTTCATTTGCCTCAAATCCGAACTTTTCATAAAATGGAATCTTATCGGGAACTGCACACAATTCAACGAAAATCTCTGTTCCTTTTACACCATTGTCGTTGATAAACTTCAATAATTCGTTTATCATCATTCGACCAATCCCTTTGTGTTGATATTCCGGACGCACAACCACATCTTTAATGTAATAATCAAGTCCAATATCTCCATTCATCCGTGCCATAGCTACAATCTTATCTCCATCCCATACAGAAATACGGAACAATGTATATTTCATAGCCAGTTCAGTCTGCTCCAACGATGGGCTATCTCCCCATACAGTAGTTTCCCATAACTCTATAAATTGTTTAGCTGTCAATTCATTATATTTTACTACTAATTCACTCACAAATGCACCTCCGCCAAATAGAGATTTGGCTAAATCAGAATAGTCAGTATAACTGCCTGTGTTCACGCCCTCTTATTCAATTTCTCACAATAAAATTTATAAGCTCTTTCACAAAACAGCGGTCCAAGTTTTTCATCAAAAATATCATAAGTTTCTTCGAGAATCTCTTCATCGTCCGCGGTAAAATATTTTATAATATCCGCATAAGCCTTAATACGTTCATCATTTTCAAATCGCGCAAAAACTTTTGTATATGCGTTGTCAAACAACTCATACACCTCATTACAGCTTGTTTCTTCCATACCGGAATCAGCGTCCGCAACTCTCCTAATACCACGCATAGCATAAGAGTAACACTCATAGCCCCAATTCAGAAAGAACTCATCAAAGCCTGCGCTATACATATCCGTTGTAAGTTTCCAAAGAGCTACGATCTCTTGCTCAACCTCATCCAGCTTATTCCAGTCACCGCCGTTAGCGCTTTCCAATTTGTCGTTGAATTCGATTGCATACTGATTCCATAATTCATCATAGTCTTTCATCGTATCATACTCCTATGAGCGGTAATCCGCATTGATTTTCACATAATCATAGCTCAGATCACAGCCCCATGCAGTGGCCTGGGCGTCTCCCATATGCATGTCCGCCACCACTGTGACCTCGGGAGCCGAGAGAATTTTTGTGGCCTCCTCCTCGCTGTAGGAGACGGGATTACCCTGGCTGTATACCACGGCCTTGCCCGCCTCACTCTGGAACCATAAGTCCACCTTGTCCGGGTCAAAACTCACGCCGCTGTAGCCCAGGGCGCACAGAAAACGTCCGAAATTGCAGTCATGACCGTAGATCGCTGCCTTGCTCAGAGAGGAGCAGATCACGGACTTTGCCAGCGTCCGGGCATTTTCCTTGGTATCCGCGCCGATGACTGTGGCCTCAAACAGACAGGTCGCCCCCTCGCCGTCCCCGGCCATCATCCGGGCCAAATAGGCGGTGATAAAGTCCAGCGCCTGACAGAACGCGTCATAGTCCGCCCCCTCGCCGCATATCTCCTCGTTGCCCGCCTGGCCGTTGGCCAGCACCAGCAATGTGTCGTTGGTGGAGGTGTCGCCGTCCACCGAGATCATATTGAAGGAATCCACCACCGTAGCGCTCACCGCCCGCTGCAGCATCTCCTTGGAAATATTCACATCCGTGGTCAGAAATGCCAGCATGGTACACATGTTGGGGTGAATCATGCCGGAGCCCTTGCTCATGCCGCCGATGGTCACGGTATGCCCGCCGATCTCCACCTCCACAGCAATCTCCTTGGAAATAGTATCAGTGGTCATGATGGCCTGAGCGGCCGCCAGTCCCGCCTCCCGGCTGTGTGCCTTGGCCGCTGCCAGCTTGTCAATTCCGGCGCAGAGCCGACCCACCGGCATGGCCATGCCGATGACGCCGGTGGAAGCCACCAGCACCGCATCCGCCGGAATACCCAGCAGCTTACCCGCATGCTCCGCCTCCGCCTGGCAGCAGTCCATGCCCGCCTGACCCGTGCAGGCGTTGGCAATGCCGGAGTTCACCACCACGGCCTGGGCGAAGGGGGACTGGGCCACCACCTTCTGGTCCCATTTGACCGGCGCCGCCTTCACTACATTGCTGGTGAAGGTGCCCGCCACCCGGCAGGGTGTGGTGCTGAACACCAGCGCCATATCCTTTCTGTTCTGATATTTTACTGCCGCCTCTGCGCCTGCGGCCTCAAAGCCTTTCGCTGCGGTAACGCCGCCTTCAATCTGTTTCATAGCTCTCTCCTTATTAAAAAAATTTGATTGCTTTCGTAGCAATGGAAGAGTTAATATATTTATTCAATACGCTCCAACCAGTGTCCTCATAAAAACCAATGATGGCAAACCCCACTTCTATTTGTCCTTGTATCTGGTCTTCTAACGTATGACTCCAAATATATCCATCTTCCTCAACAACCGTCCTTGTTTCCGGATCATCCATATGCTCAATATCTGCATAGGGTATCGTATTTTCTACACTTAATATTCCCTTCTCTAATTTCCCAACATTAAAAATATACTCTATTGGATTTCCAAATCCCGCCAGCAGAAGACCATTCTTCTTCAGTACCCTTGCGCATTCTTTCCACACAGGTCTTACATCATTAACGTAGCCATTTGACCATGGATGAATTATGCAGTCGAAACTTTCGTCTTCAAACACAGATAAGTCCTGCATATTTCCCTGAACTGTTTTAATTTTGAGATTGTCTCTGGCTGCAACGAACTCGTCCTTTTCCAATTGTTTTTTACTGTTATCAAATACTGTTACATCAGCACCCAGGGCTGCCAGTACAGGTCCCTGCTGTCCTCCGCCGCTGGCCAGACACAAAATTTTTTTACCAGCCAAACTGTCCGGAAACCAATCTTTTGGTACAGGTTTAATAGGTGTCAGGACAATACTCCACGTTCCTTTTCTTGCCTGACTAATTATTTCACTTGATACAGGAACAGACCATTTATCATTTTTTTCAACACGCTTATCCCATATTTTACTATTTTCCTCAATATAACTCATTTTTTCTCCCTAAAACTCCGATTCTTTCTACTCAAAAGTACATGC
The DNA here is from genome assembly GCA_964550745.1 of uncultured Acetatifactor sp. Taxonomy (GTDB): domain Bacteria; phylum Bacillota; class Clostridia; order Lachnospirales; family Lachnospiraceae; genus Acetatifactor. Next base: position 37,027 of record CAZKAO010000025.1, on the reverse strand, counting down.
AATTCAGTTTGTTTTACCGTGCTTTGATATCATTCAACAGTTCTTCATGCTGTTTACAAAACAGTTCAGGCGTTTCATCTAATGAAAAATACTTTAATTCTAAAGTCTCTTCATTATCGCAAAACAATTCACCACCTACCGCATCAAGTTCATATGCAAGAAGGATACTGTGAGCTTTATCTCCATTTGGATACTCCATATTACAATCAGTATATATTCCTATTAGGCTATTCACCTCAACATCTAAACCCGTTTCCTCTTTTACTTCTCTGATTGCAGCCATTTGTGGAGTTTCTCCAAGCTCGATCGCACCACCTGGGAATCCCCATTTACCGCTCCCGCGCCTTTGAAGTAATATTTCTCCCTTTTCATTAAAGATGCAGCCACCGGCAAAAATCAGAATTATTTTCTCATGTCCAACCTTACTTCTAATCCATTGTATATAATTTTGATTATTTTCCATTTTACAGTCCCCCCGCCAAATTACGATTTGGCTAAATCCGAAATGTCACTGGTTAAATGCCGTGATATTTGCCTCGTTCAGTGTAAAATCATAGTAATTCAGGTCCTGCCGCCGGGTCCACCCCATAGTGTTCCAGAAAGCGTTGCCCACATCATTGCGGGTGAAAGCGATCAGACTCACTTTGTTGATACCCTCCGCCTTCAGAGCGTTCATGCAATGCACCACCATGGCCTTGCCGATACCCAGCCGCCGGTAATCCTCCCGCACACACACATGGTACAGACACCCCCGCCTGCCGTCATGCCCACAGAGAATACCGCCAACGATAGCCCCGTCCTCTGCCACAGCCACCACACTGCTGTCCGGGTTTCTCCTCAAAAAGCGCTCCACGCCCTCCTGGGAATCATCCAGGCTGCGGATACCGAAACCCTTTATTGTCATCCACAGGGCATACAACCCCGGGTAGTCCTCTGCAATCATTGTTCGTATTATAAATGTTTTCTCCTGCATTTCCTTTCCCTTCCCCTCATCACCTGTTCAGGCATATGTATAAACTAAAAACGCATCCTGTTCTCAAGAACAAATTGTTCAAAAACTCTATATCTCTCCTCGTATAGCCCTTTTTCTTCCTCGCAAATCATATGCTCCTCTCCTGAATCACCACGCACCATTCTATTATCCTCTTTAATGTGATTCAAAAAATATTTGCTGTCCTCGCGCTTTTTGCACATTTTTCCGATTAATTTTAAAAAGTCAGTATAGGCATTGGACTCATCGGTATAATGTTTCATCAGCAGATACCGATATGTATTTTCTCTTTTTAAATTGCCATAATCAACAATCGCACATTCTGAGTCCTTCAAAATAATGAGGACGCTGACACCGGACTTGCGCACTATAGCATAACTACACTTCAAGTCATTTTCGTCTCTCATTGAAACATATACGGTTGATTGAACCACGCTGTATCCTCCATCCGGCAATGTCACAGCAAATTCACATATGCGCTGTAATAGTTGTTGATCTGTTTCTTCGTGCAGTTGAGGGTTTCATATATTGTCAACATCCAAAATCATCCGCACTTCCACATTCTCTGTGCCCAGCATAATCTGCTTTCTGGTCCCGTCAAAACGAAATCCGTATCTCTCGTAGAACTTTATTGCCCGCCGATTACCCTCAAGAACCCACACGGCAATCTTTTTGTATGCAGAGAGTTTCTCTACAGCAGCGGACATCAGGGCGTAGCCAATCTTTTTATCATAGTATTCCTGCAAAATATAGATAGAAAATATCTCGCCGGTCTCCGGCAGGGCATCATCGCCGCATGTGCCATAGCCTACAAAGCCCACCACCTTCTGACCATCCTTGCCCACAAGAAGGTTGTCAGTCCAGCGAAAGGCAATATCCGTACATTTTTCCAGAGTAAGGGCATCCATATACGCCTGATCAACAATCCCGGCATAAGCCTCCTGCCAGGCTTTCCAGTGGACGTAAGCCTTTCCTCTGATCTCATCATCCGACTCCATTGGCTTTATTTCAATACTCATAACGCCTCCCTAGCAAACGCCACATAGTATTTGTGTCAGGTTTTTTATTCAACAAACATTCCTCCAAGGCACTATTCCATGCTAAAAACATAATATTACATATGTCATAAACCTCGCAACTTATTTAGTTTTGTGCCGTATCTATCCATATGTATATTCTTTCATCTGTTTTTTCTGTTATAATACCTCCATTTGCGAGAGCCACAGCTATTGACGCAGCATTATCTGTGTGGATAGTAAGAAGCACCTTATCCATTCCAAATCTCTGGGCTTCATTCAATAAAAGTCGTAATATTTCATTCCCATATCCTTTTCCACGATACTGTGAAGCAATTCCATACCCTATATTTCCGCCTGCCATTCTAAGAGCATCTGTCAAAAAATGCCTTACACTTCCAAAGCCCACAGGAGTTCCGTCAACGTATAACCAATATGTTGTAGATGGTACTTTCCAACCATCTACTATACCGATTTGCTCAGAGTTTGCATGCTTTCCAATTAACCACTCTTTGAATTCTTCAAATGTCAACCCGTTTGCCTTATTTATTAATCCATTTTCCTCAGCAGGTATTTCCTGTAACATATAATATATATCGTTTCCATCAGCAATAGATAGTCTTTTTAATTCTATCATATTCTTTAGAACCTCTCCACTCTTTGTTCTCGCTACAAAAAGATGACAACCTAACTGTATTTACTATCTCCCCTACATTTAGCAAAGCTCCGCATATTCCCATGCAGTGAATTGGAAATAGTCAAGTACAGAATTCCTACCTCGATTAACCTGCTTTATTGATCCATTCATCTTCCTGATAAATTGGAATTTAATGTTCTGGTTAGAACCATTTGCACGGGATTGTTAAAAAATGATCTGTATTTTCTTTAAATCCAATTTTCTCATAAAAACCCTTTGCCATCTCCGTTTGTACTAACCACTCTGAACTTTCACATGCATTTATACATCTTTGTACAAGCTCTCTACCTATACCTTTATTTTGAAATTTCGGCAAAACGGCTAAATCATAAATTATTGAGCGAAAATGTAAATCACTTAAGACTCTTACACATCCCACTAAATGTTCATCAACCCATGCTGAAAAAACAAACGTTGAATTTATAAAACCAATATTAAAATTATCAATCATTGCTTGTGTTGTTTCATCTTCTTTTGCCCAGCCTACCGCAAGAAATAATTGGTATAACTCATTACATGGTAAATCTTTTTTAGTTCTATATTCTACACGCATTTTGCAAACCTCTCTAAATTTACTTTACAATTACCTCTACAAGTATTCAAATCTTTTTTAGCTCCTCAGATTGCCGATCTATATTTATTTTTTCATATACCAGTATGTATAGACTCTCTCATAACCTAGTTTCAAATACAAATTTACTGCCGCTGCATTTTTCCTGACGACCTGAAGGTATGTGTGGTGTGCGCCGTTTTCTTTTGCCTGAGCAATCAAGGATTCACAGACTACCTGACCATAGCCATGACCACGGTATTTGGGACTGACCACAACGTTTTGGAGGAGCATATACCCCTGCTCCACGGCTGCCGATGCGCAGGCCACCACTTCACCGTCCTTAATCACAGAACAGTAGATTGTATCAACAAGAACTTTGGAAAGCATCTGACGAAATGTTTTTTGCTTGGCTATATCCGTAATTTCCTCAAATGCAAAGTAGGCATGTAACCATTCCTCCGTAGGTTCTACTGAAAAAGAACACGTTCCTTTTTGAAAAATTCTATCTTTCAAATCCAAAATCATCACATCCGTTGGCGTGACAGCCTCGTAACCGTGCGCCTCAAGATATTCGTTCAGCTCGGCATCCTCTTCAGTCAATTTAAATACACAGGACAGGTTTGCCTTTTTATAGATTTCTTCACAATAAGGAACCTTGACATCAAAACTGATTGTGGAAGGATAGATAGCACTGACTGAATTTGCCCGATTCGTATGTCCATTGGCAAATCGCAGGAGCCACCCATCATATTGCATTGTACCCAGTGCAACATGAGCATTTGATGAAATTTCCTCAAAAAATCGTATTTCCTTATTCATCGCTCTCCCCCTCATTTCATTTCACCAAATCCCCGTTTAATCGCCCTCCTCGCAATCTACTTTCAAAGCCGCAGGACCTACGGGAAACAGGGCACCAGCTCCAGACCCTCGCTCTCAGGCAGTCCAAAGAGCAGATTCATATTCTGCACCGCCTGTCCCGCCGCGCCTTTGACCAGATTGTCCAGTGCGCCCATCATGATAATCCGGCCTGTGCGCTCATCTATCACAAAGTTCACATCCACATAGTTGCTGCCCTCCACCCACTTGGTCTCGGGGCAGACGCCCTTATCCAGCACCCGGACAAACTTTTCTCCGGCATAGTACTTGTCATATACGGCCTTGATCTCCTCATAGGAGGGCAGGCTCCCGTCCGCCTTGGGCTGCAGTTTTGCGTACTCCGTCACCAAAATCCCCCGGTTCATGGGTACTAAATGAGGGGTAAAATTGATCGCTAGCTGCCGACCCGCCGCATAGCCCAACTGCTCCTCGATCTCAGGGGTATGTCTGTGGCTGGCCACGCCGTAAGCCTTGATATTCTCGTTCACCTCGCAGTAGAGGTTGGGCACCTTGGCCCCCCGCCCTGCCCCGGAGGTGCCGGACTTGGCGTCCACAATCAATGTATCCACATCAATCAATCCCTCCTTCACCAGAGGGTATGCTGTCAGAATGGAACAAGTGGTGTAACAGCCGGGATTGGCAATCAGTCTGGTCTTGTCATTTATCTTATCCCGATTGATCTCACACAGACCATAGACGGCCTCCTCTATAAACTGAGGGGATTTATGCTCTATCTTGTACCACTGCTCGTACACATTCACGTCCTTGATCCGATAATCCGCAGATAGGTCTACAATCTTGACCTTCTGCAAGATTTCCTCGGTCAGCAGCCCCGCCAGAAAGCCCTGAGGCGTGGCTGTAAATATCACGTCCACCTGCTCTGCCAAAAGCGCCAGATTGTCGTCCTTACACACGTCCTCCACGATCTGGAACATGTTCTGATAAACCTGATAATATTTCTGATCTATGTAACTTCTGGAGCCATACCACTTGATCTCCACATCCTTATGTCCCATCAATATACGCACCAGCTCGCCGCCTGCGTATCCTGTAGCTCCTATGATTCCTGCTTTTATCATATCGCACTTCCTTTCCTGTATGCAAGTTCGCATATCTCTCCTGCCATCATACTCTATTTTGGGGTAAAAGACAACTATTTCCTTTGGGAGCTTGGGTGGACACTACAGGGCGGCGGGGGATGAGGATGCGCCGTGACAGCTCCTCACCCTGTTCCAACTTGACCAGAATCAAGGCAAAAAAACCTGCATATTTTCCGTATAGACCCCGCAAGCCATCAAGTACATTCCGCTTTAGTGTAAGCTCCGGGAGAGACAGGGCTGCTGGCCGGGCGGGCTGAGACCGAGGTGCAATTTTTCTTAGGAAACAGCCAGCACCCCAGGGAAAAACGGCCACGGATGGCCGTTTTAGGCGTCACTGCACATGGATGTGCGTTGACGCCGACCCGGCAGCCGCCCCAATCTCCGCCTGTTTCCTTAGAAAAATCCGCCGAGGGAACCGCCCCGTGCGGCCAGCTGCCTTGCCCCCGCCTGGAGCGTAGCCCTATAAAGTCCTGCCCCCTCCCGGAGCGTAGTCCATGCAGACATCCCCGCAGCCTTCTCTTATCATGACACACAAACTGCATAACGTCAAGTATTTTTTTGAATATTTATTCCGCATATTATGAATATTCATTGTTTTATGCATGTTATACACATCTTATGCAAAAATATTTTTCTTTTTATGCAATTTTAGGGCTTGCAATCCCCTATAAAATAGTATATAGTATCTCTAGTGCATGAAAAGAATGCCATATCGCAAACCTACTGCGATATGCGGAAAGAAAGAAATTACCCGTGTCATACAGGAAAGGAGAAAACATGAAAGAGAAAGTTATTTTAGCGTATTCCGGCGGTCTGGATACCACCGCAATCATCCCCTGGCTGAAGGAGAACTACGATTATGAAGTAGTCTGCGTATGTATCGACTGCGGACAGGCCGAGGAGCTGGACGGCCTGGAGGAGAGAGCCAAATTCTGCGGCGCAGAAAAGCTGTACGTTCTGGATGTAATCGATGAGTTCTGTGACGAGTACATCGTACCCTGTGTACAGGCTAACGCCATCTATGAAAACAAGTACCTGCTGGGCACCTCCATGGCAAGGCCCCTGATCGCCAAGAAGCTGGTGGAGATCGCCCGCAAGGAGGGCGCTGCCGCCATATGCCACGGAGCTACCGGCAAGGGCAACGACCAGATCCGTTTTGAGCTGGGCATCAAGGCACTGGCCCCGGATCTCAAAATCATCGCCGCCTGGAGGAGCGATAAGTGGAACATGGATTCCCGTGAATCCGAGATTGCATACTGTAAGGCCCACGGCATTGACCTGCCTTTCTCCGCAGACTCCTCCTACAGCCGCGACCGCAATATCTGGCATATCAGCCATGAGGGTCTGGAGCTGGAGGACCCGGCCAACGAGCCCAACTACGAGCATCTGCTGGTACTGGGCACTACTCCCCAGAAGGCTCCCGAACAGGGCGAGTATGTAACCCTTACTTTTGAAAAGGGCGTACCCACTTCCCTAAACGGCGAAAAGATGAAGGTGTCCGACATTATCCGCAAGCTGAATGAGCTGGGCGGCAAGCATGGCATTGGCATCATCGATATCGTAGAGAACCGTGTGGTGGGCATGAAATCCCGGGGCGTGTATGAAACTCCCGGCGGCACCATCCTGATGGAAGCGCACCAGCAGCTGGAGGAGCTGATCCTGGACCGCGACACCTATGCTTTGAAAAAAGAGATGGGCAGTCGTTTTGCCAGCCTGGTATACGAGGGCAAGTGGTTCACTCCCCTGCGCGAGGCAGAGCAGGCTTTCATTGAGAAGACCCAGGAGTATGTGACCGGCGAAGTGAAGTTCCAGCTGTACAAGGGCAATATTATCAAGGCCGGAACCACCTCCCCCTACTCCCTGTACAATGAGAGCATCGCCTCCTTTACCACCGGCGATCTGTACGACCACCACGATGCAGAGGGCTTCATCAATCTGTTTGGCCTGTCCCTGAAGGTTCGCGCCATGAAGATGCAGGAAGCGGATAAACAGTAAAACATATGTCACTGACAACAGGAGGAGCCGGAAGCCACATTGCTTCCCTGGCTCCTCTTTCTGTATATGCCCCAAGGCAAAAAACATAGATAATACAGGGCAGTCTCAGGTTTGCACTGGTAAATATCTACCCACATAGTTAATATTGTATCATGCAAAAGACTGAAAATACGCATGCAGGAAAAGTCTCTATGCATAGAAGGATATGGTGATTGATATGACATACTTTGTAATAGGATACATAGTCTGCATCAACCTGGCGGGGTTAGTCAGCATGGGGATGGACAAGAGAAAAGCCATCCGGCATCAGTGGCGCATCCCCGAAGCCACCCTCTTCCTGATCGCCCTCCTGGGCGGCAGCCTTGGTTCCATCATCGGAATGCAGCTTTTCCGCCACAAAACCAAACACTGGTACTTCGTCTGGGGCATGCCTGCAATTTTCTTTGCAGAACTTGCGCTGATGCTTCTGCTTGTGTTAAAATGATTTTGACATCGCAAGGAAAACAATCAGGAGAAATAATACATATGCTGGCATTACAGATTACCAACACCAAAAATTTCATGGCGCAGCTGCTGACAGGAGATTGCTTTGACCCTTTCCTGATGGCTGAGGCCACCGTGTCCACGGCTCATACCTACACGATAGACGGACATGTGAACAAGGACTTCTTCACCTCCGAGGAGCGGGATAATCCCGAGGTCTGCCCCTACGAATTCGCACCCTGGCAGGAGATGAAGGGGCTGTTGTTCCAGCTGATCAAGGGCAAACGCACCCCTTTGTACTTCAAGTTCGTGCTGCACCTCAAACCCGAGCTGGTGGGCAAGCTGCTGGCCGCCAACAACTGCAGCATGCCTTCCGAACAGATAAAGGCTCTTGTGCTCACCGTCAAGTATGATGGCTCCCATACCCTGTTGACTACAGGTACTGCCTATCATACCTTTGTGATGAACAAAGAGCCTGATGTGATATGGGACAAAGCCCTGACAGGGTATCTGTCCCGCAAAAATATTACTTTTGAGACAATGTAAAACATTGCGGTCCGACTGCTTCATGCATCGAACCGCAATGTTTATTTTGACTTATTATGGTGCATTTCCGCCTACCGTGGGTATAGGTTCCGGCGTAGGCCAGGGAAGCACTGCCTCCGCCGGTCTCTCCGGGTTATCCGCCGTTTTCTCCTCATCCAGACACTGCCGTATCACCCGATAGTAATCATTGCGCAGAATATAGGCGCTGAAATTGTACCGATCCTTCACATCCTGCCTGGCCATCTCCATATAGGCCTCCTGTTCCTCCTGTGACATTTCCACCTTCCATGTGGTGGTCTTAGCCTTGCGGCTGTAGGCCACAGTGTCCGACACAAAGCTGCGGTCCATGAAAATCACCAGTCCCTCCTGGTCCGAGAAAATATCTCTTCCCGCATACATTCTGGCGTCATAGTCAAAGCCAAACAGATTCAGCAGCGTGGGCAGCAGATCCATAGAGCCGCACACCTTATCAACCACCACCGGTTCCTCCATGGCCGCGTTCCACAGAATCAGACTGTTGCGGTAGGTTTCCATGTCCTGAGACAGATCCCGTCCCGCCAGTTCCTCGTACTCCTCCTGGGTCATAGCGTAGGGGTAATGATCCGCACTGAGACAGATCAGCGTGTTTTCCAGCTGCCCAGCGGCCTCCAGCTGCTCCAGCAGATTCGCCATCGCCTTATCCAGCTCGATATGACAGGCGATATACGCCCGGGCATTCTCCGACATATCCAGATCCTGCACTTCCTCCTTGTGCCAGCTGGCCATTCTGTTGCCGGAAAAGGTATAGTACATATGTCCGGAAACTGTCATATAATACACGTCAAAACGATCCAGATTCACATACTCCGGCACAGTCCCCAGCATCATCTCATAGTCCGAGGCGGGCCAGGCGTCCGCATGCTCCATATAGAAAAGCCAGTCCCCATACTCCTCCTCAGGCAGGTCACCCAGCTTGGAGGCCTTGAAATCATAGCCCAGATTGGGGTGGGTCCGATGCCGCTGATAATAGGACAGCAGGTTGTTGTGATACGCCCAGTTGTAAACCCCCTCCTTGGCAAAAAACCGTGGCAGGGTAAAGGCCATATCCTTATCTGCACTCGTACGCATACTGTGCTGTCCGTCGGGAATCAGTCCCGTGGTGTTCACATACTCTCCATCGCTGGTGCTGGTACTCCACAGAGGCACATAGTAGTTGTTGAACACAAAGCCGGAATTCACCATCTTGTATAGGGTGGGGGTCAGGTCCTCCCTGATCGCGTAGGTAGAAAAGCCCTCCGCCGTCAGAAAGATCAGATTGTAGCCCTGGAACATGCCAGTGTACTCGTTGCGGTTGGTGGGAGTCACCTCTCCCAGATATTCGGCCAGCCACTTCGTCTCCTTGTTGTCCTGGGACAGCTGAACCAGCTTATCCATATCCAGATTCCACACATGGGGCGAGGTGTCCAGCACCGGCTCCGGGGTGGCCTGCAGCTCGGTGGGATTACTTTCTGTTCCCGACGTCTGCTCCATTCCCACTCCTGATTCATCCGGGACGTCCGATGACTCCCTGCTGCCCTGGGCCAGCTGCCAGTCAGAGTCATCCCTGTCAGGGCGGGAATCCGATATCCTGTCCCACAGGGACGATGCCATCTCGCCAAGCTCATAAGCACCATCCCGCTGAACCATGGCGGTCACTCCCATTTCCTGCATCACCAATAGAGGGTCATAGAATTCCCGGTATTCCTCCGCATACAGTGTATCCAGCTCGTTCCCGATCTGCATGACGCTGACGCAGTAAATAAGCGCCACACCCGCTACAAGCGCCATGCGCAGTTTTTTGATAGACGCAAGATAAGGCAGCTCCCATGTAGTCAGATACCGCCAGAAACCCACCGCCACCAGCGGCAGCACCATCAGTATCAGCAATGGCAAAGTGCGGAGCAGTCCCTCCAAAGCCTCTCTCCAGTAATTGGTCAGCGCATCCTTTCCCCCCAGCACCATGATCCTGAGCTGCAGAGGCTGCTGGAATATCCGAAAATACACTGCCTGCACAAAAAAAACCACATATTCCGCTATGGTCATGATCCAGAAAGCCCTGTGCCTGTTACGTCTGGACAGACTGCCGCTGATCAGCGTCTGAAGCGCGGCAATCAAGGTTATCAGTCCTATTGAAAAAAGAGGGTTGATGCCCACCAGGCCAAAACACCCCAGATGGAACGCTGCCTCCATATAAATTAAGATTCCTGCATAAACAAACCAACTAGACATAGCTTTTCGTTATCCTTTGTCTCTCACATATCCTTATAATGATTTTCCTGAAAGTGCTGCTTCTCCGTTCTGGCACAGGAAATTGCCGTTCTCAGTCTTTCGTCTTGGAATTAAAGATCAGGCTCGCCAGATAACCAAAAATCAGCGCCGCAGAGGTTCCCACGGCACCCGCCTTAAAGCCGCCCGCCCACAGGCCCAACAGCCCCTGTTCATCCACGGCCTCCTTGACCCCCTTCATCAGCACATTGCCAAATCCGAGCAATGGTACGCTGGCTCCGGCCCCGGCATACTCCTGAAAGGGCTCATACCAGCCAAAAACACTGATACAGGCGCCCAGCACCACCAGCAGCACCATGATCCGCCCCGGCATCATCTTAGTCTTCTCCATCAGAATCTGCACCAGTGCGCAGATTAATCCTCCTACCCAGAAAGCATTGATATAGTCCATTCGCTTCACTCCTTTTCACCCGCCTTCAATATGGCGGATATTTGTAAAGGTAGTATCTGCGATAATCCATAAATCTATTCCCTCATATCCACTTCCGGCTCGTCAAACTCCGCTGTCACATAAAAGCCTCTGGCATTCTCCTGAATGTCGATAACCCTGCCCTTTCGGGACTTTAATCGGTAGCGGAAGGGAATATTCCCCGACATGGCCAGAGAGGGATCGATGGTGTAATAGTAATTGCTGGGCAGAAGTCCTTCCGTGACAGTCACATCCTGTCCCGCTTCCAGAAGCCCCTGCCGTTCCATCTTGAATTCCATCCTGCGCATGTCTCCCGCCGCCCTTCATATTTTGAGTTCCGCAATATCATGCTCAGTACCAATCCCGGTGGGATAAATACTGCCCCTTGTGAAAAGAATTGTACTAAAAAAAAACAGGCAATGCAAGGGCTATTCCAAATATTAATGATTTTTAACTATTTTGTAATATTTTTGGGCCCTATAAAGCCTCCAGCACCACCGCATGGGCGATTCCCGGCACACTCTTTCCCTCGTTAAAGCTGGTTTTGCTCAGCAGCGCGCCCGTAGGCATGAACAGCACCTTCTTCCAGTGATGCTGCTCCAACTGTCTTAAAATATAAGCGGAGAGAGTCACGGCGCTGCAGCCGCAGCCGCTCCCTCCCGCATGGGTATCCTGGGACTGAGCGTCAAAAATCTCAATCCCGCAGTCCATGTGCTGTCGGGTGATATCGTATCCCTTATCCCGCAGCAGATCCAGCAGTACCGTCTGACCCACACTGCCCAGATCGCCGGTGATAATCCGGTCATAGTCCTCCGGCATCACATTGAAATCCAAAAAGTGCTGCACCAGTGTGTCCGCCGCCGCCGGAGCCATGCAGGCCCCCATGTTCATGGAGTCCTTCAGCCCAAAATCCACGATTTTTCCTACAGTCATGCCTGTAATGGCCGCCCTGGGCGGCTGCCCCTGGGGGCTGTTCTCCTGTTCCCCGCCCAGAATGAAGGCACCGCTGCCTGTCACTGTCCAGCTGGCCGACAAGGGCCTCTGGTTCCCGTATTCCAGCGGAAAGCGGAACTCCTTCTCCGCGCTGGCAAAGTGGCTGGAGGTCACGCAGGCCACATAGTCCGCATACCCCGCCGACACCGCCATAGCCCCCAGCGTCAGAGACTCCCCACAGGTGGAACAGGCGCCGTAGAGCCCCAACAGCGGGATCTGATAGGAGGATAGACCAAAGGATGTGGCAATAGACTGGCCCAGCAGATCCCCGGCAAAGAGATAGCGGATATCCTCCGGCTTCTTTCCCGCCTTTCCCAGAGCCATATGGACGGCATCCTTCTGCAGGTTGCTCTCCGCCTCCTCCCAAGTGTTACAGCCAAAGAGATCGTCCTCCCCCACCATATCAAAGAGATTCCCCAGAGGACCTTCCCCTTCCTTTTTGCCCACAATGCTGGCGCTGTTCAAAATATATACTTTCTTCTCCAGTTCGATGCTGGATTTTCCCTTCATCTGATTCATCGTTATACTCCCTTTCTGCATAAAAATCCTTTTGCAGAATAGTATAACCTTTTATGGGGAAAAAATGTATCAAAAAACCGAACAGTCACAGGACCGTTCGGTTTTCTTTCTATTCCACTTCCACGGCTGTCAGATACTGACTTACCGCATAAACTACCTGGCCATTGTACTCCAGACGCGACCACCCTGTGTCAGGATTGATGCCTGTCCTGTGGGCATTCTGACCATTGCTCAGCTGCGTCACCACAGTGAGCTGCCCCTGCTCCGTGCTGGGCTCGCTGCGCAGATTGGTCACCTCCTTGGCCGTGACATACTCATCCACCGCATCAAAAGTCATGCCCAACGCATTCTCCGGCTCGGGATCTTCATCTGACTCTGTACTCACCTCTGCCGAACTCACAGATGTCTCCGGTGCAGGAGTCGAGTTGCCCCAGTCTGCAATGGAATCCTGTGTATTCTCTGTACTCTGTCCCGGCAGCGCACCTGCACGATCAGCATGAGTGATCTTCCACACGGCGAAACAGAATATTACCACCACCAGAACCAATACCACCAGGCCGATCATCACCTGCATGGGATTCATTTTTTCTTCCTCCAGAGCCGATGCCCTGTCCTCTTCTTGATTACGCCTCATATTTTTTAACCTGTGCCTCTATCAGATTCATATCGTCAAAATAATTGATTCGCATAGCGCTCTTGACCTCGGATAAGGTCTGCGCCGCCGCCTCTCTGGCCACCTCGCTGCCCCGCTTCAGGATATTGTAAATCTCGGGAATATCCTTCTCATATTCCTTACGCCGCTGCCGGATGGGCTCCAGTTCCTCCTGGATCACATTGTTCAGCAGCTTCTTCACCTTCATATCTCCCAGACCGCCTCTGGTATAGTGATCCTTCAGCTCCTGCAGGCAGCTGTACTCCGGCAGATACCGTTCAAAATGCTCGTCCCGGCAGAACGCATCCAGATAGGTGAACACCGTGTTGCCCTCCAGATGGCCGGGATCGGATACCATCAGGTGCAGCTGGTCTGTGTACATGCTCATCACCTGCTTTTTCACATCCTCCGGCGTGTCAGCCAAATAGATGCAGTTCCCCAGGGACTTGCTCATCTTGGCCTTACCGTCCACACCCGGAAGCCGCAGGCACGCCGCATTCTGGGGGATCAAAGCCTGGGGCTCTACCAGTACCGGCGCATAGATGGTGTTAAACTTGTGTACAATCTCTCTGGCCTGCTCGATCATAGGCAGCTGATCCTCGCCCACGGGAACCGTGGTGGCCTTGAAAGCGGTGATGTCAGAAGCCTGACTGATGGGATAGGTGAAAAAGCCCACCGGAATGCTGGCCTCAAAATTCCGCATCTGAATCTCGTTCTTTACGGTAGGATTGCGCTGAAGCCTGGACACGGTCACCAGATTCATATAGTAAAAGCTGAGTTCCGTCAACTCCGGAATCTGGGACTGAATAAACAGGGTGGATTTGGCGGGGTCCAGCCCGCAGGACAGATAGTCCAGCGCCACCTCCACAATATTCTGACGCACCTTCTCAGGATTCTCAAAATTGTCCGTCAATGCCTGGGCATCCGCAATCATGATAAAAATCTTATCGTACTCGCCGCTGTTCTGCAGCTCCGCTCTTCTTCTCAGGGAACCCACATAATGCCCTACATGCAGCCTCCCTGTAGGCCTGTCCCCTGTTAAAATAATCTTATCCATTCTTTATTGACCTTCCTAAATTTCTTTACTCTCATCTATATTACCATCTTTTTATCCAGATGAGAAGAGAAATTTTTACATTTTTATGGATCACAGCTTTCTCAGTCCCTTGGGATAATGGTTTTTCATAATTCCTCCGGCCAGCTTCCCCCAGCCCAGGCTGTAACCGTCCACCGTGATCAGATACCAGCCTTTTTCTCCTGTATAGGGAAATGTCTGGCCTTTCAAGTAGGATTGCGCTGTGGACATAATGTCTGGCAAACCGTTGTCTGCGTCCACCGGGCAGCAGCGCCGCGCCTCCCCAGGGCAAAGCGCCAGAGCCAGCGCATGGGAGGGTTCAAAACGGTTTTTCTTCAAAGTGCCCAGATGCAGCCCGGGACGCAGCACACGCAACCCCTTGAGGGCGGGCATATTCTCCGGCGCCAGATACAGCTGGTCTCCGAAACGCAGATAGATACCCTCCGGCCTCTCTGTCAGAGTATCCGCCGCAAAATCCAGATATTCCCGGCATTCCTTCTCAGAAATGCCCCTCTCTGTCCCATACAGACTCCGCACATCTCCTGCAGTCTGTGAACCTCCCTTTTGCAGCACTGCCAGATAGTGTCCCTCCCCCCGCAATCTGTGGGGCCAGAGCCGGATCGTTTTTTCGATATCCGGGATCTGGAACTTTTCCCCCTCGTCTATCCAATCCGGCCTGCCGGAGGCAAAGCCCCAGGCGGCCAGGCAATCTTGTTCTGCCGTACAGTCCATCTCTGCCCTGCCGCTCCCGGTCAGGCACAGAGCCGGGTCCAGGATCTCCATCTCCGGATGTCTGCCAAGCAGTCTGCTGACGCTCCCCTCATCTTCTGCAGGCGCAAAGGTGCAGGTGGAGTACACCAGTCTCCCTCCGGGCCTTAACATGGTCACGGCGCAGTCCAGTATCCCGTCCTGCCTTGCGGCGCACTGCTCCACATTTTCCGGGCTCCACTCTTCCCCCGCATTCTCATTCTTGCGGAACATTCCCTCTCCGGAACAGGGCGCATCCACCAGAATACGATCAAAATAATCCGGAAAAACCTCCGCCAGGCGCTCCGGTGATTCGTTTAGGACCAGACAGTTGCGAATCCCCAGCCGTTCCACATTCTCCGACAATATCCTGGCTCGCTGGGGATGGATCTCGTTGCTCACCAGCAGACCCTTTCCCTGCATCCTTCCGGCGATCTGGGTACTCTTCCCCCCGGGAGCTGCGCAGAGATCCAGAACCCTCTCCCCGGGCTTTACGTCAAGAAAAGCCACCGGGGCCATGGCGCTGGGCTCCTGGATATAGTAGACTCCCGCCTCATGGTAGGGATGCCTGCCGGGCCCCTCCTGTGTATAATAAAAGCCGTCCTCTTCCCAGGGCACCGGCTCCAGCTGCCAGGGACTCAAAGCCAGAAAGCGTTCTCTGGCCTCTGACAGACTCCCGCCGCCCTTCAGCGGATTGACCCGCAGCGCCCTGTGGCGTTCTCCCTCAAGGCCCTTTACAAAATCCGCATATTCTGTTCCCAGCTGGGATTGCATTCTCTGCAAAAAGGCTTCCGGCAGCATGCTCTTATCCTCTTGTATATCCGCTGTCCCCATCACATCCTTACCCCCGGATCTATTTATGAGATCTGCTCTATGCGGCATTTCTGGCACAGAGGATAGGAGGCGGCAAAAGGCTCGATTCTCTTTTTCATCTCCGCAAAGGAGCTTCCGTAAAAATACAAAGCCGTATATGCTCCTCCCTCCCAATAGCTGTACATTCTGCCTATTCCTTCCAGCGCCTGCTCCATCTGCTCAATCACATAATTTATATCGCAGCTCTTGTATACTTCCTCCGGCAGATCAGTACCATTGGCATAAAAAGCCAGCCCCTCCAATGTCCCCACTTCTATCTCCGGCTCCACTCCCTGTAAGACGGAGCCCTTGGGAATGCCTATTCTGTTCAGCATATCTGCCAGCCATTTCACGCTGTCTGCATCCTCATTTGCAAGACATATTTCTATATCGCAATATTTTATTTCTCCATCGGGATTTTGCGCCGTTCCGCCCCCGGTTATCTCTCCCATCTGCTTTTTCTCTAATATTTCCTGTAAGGCGTCCTCCAGTTCAAATCTGTGTTTGGGCTGAAACCGCGCGTTCAGTTTTAGTGTCAGGTACATCATACTGCCTCCATTCATCAGGCTTGCTGCTTTGCAGGGCATTTTACACATTGTATCATATTTCCGTGCGCTTTTGCTCACTCTCCAATCAACACCTTTTTCCCGCAAAACGCAAAGCCATACTTCCGTATACACTCCTGTGAAATCCCTTTTGCAATAAGAGACGCCTGATAGTCCCGCTCCTCAATCTGCCGCAGAGCCTCGGATACTGTGTCGGACAACTCCTTTTCTTTCGTGTCCTGCACCTTGAATTCCAGAATGATGGCGTCGTCCCTAGATGCCTCCCTGGGCTCCAGCATCACATCGTATCTGCCAAAGCCGCTCTCCCGGTTGGACGTGACCGTATATCGGTCAGCCAGCTCCACCATCAGCCCCAGCACAAAACCGTGGTAGAACCGCTCCGGCTCACTATCGGGATTCCTGCCCGTGTCAAAATAGCTGAACATCTCCCGCGTCACCCGGTTCATGTAGGTGTTCATCGCTGTCACATCACCCAACAGCAGTGCCTTGATGAAGTCATTGTAATAATCATTCTCGGAAAACCAATCCCGCACCATGTCCTCGAACATGATGTGAACCTCTTTGTTGGTCAACACCAACTTATAATATGTGCGGCCCGTCCTCTCCACAAACGTTGTGTCCAATACCCTCAAATACCCGCTGGCCAGCAGCAGGCTCCATATGGCGTTCTTTTTCGCGGAAAGCTGGTTATAAACGCTCTGCTCATCTATCTCCATTTCAAGTATACCGCCGCCCAGCAACTCTTCGAAGGTTTTCTTTATATCCGTGCTGCCCTCCCGGAGCAGCTTGCTGGCCAGCCCGTTGGAACTGGTGTTGACCCAATAGGCACCCACCTTTTTATCATCAAGAAAATTGATAATAGACCATGGATTATAAATATCCTTCTTGCTGCCGAATGCAAAACCATCATACCAGTCCTTGACCTGCTGTTTTTGATCTGACAGGCCATATTCCTCCAAAGCCGCAAACACTTCTTCCTCCGTAAATCCAAAACTGTCTGCATACTTTTCTGAGGTTGTCGTTACCACTTTTAGATTGTTCAGATCGGAAAACATGGATTCCTTGCTCACTCGAGTAATCCCTGTCATGATGGCTCGCTCCATACAGGGATTGGTCTTGAAAGTCGCACCAAACAGACTCCTGGTAAATGCCACCAGCTCCTCCCAATATCCTCTCACATAGGCCTCCTGTATGGGTGTGTCATATTCATCCAGCAGAATGATCACTTTTTTGCCATAGTGCCGCATCAAAAGATTTGACAGGGCATTAAGGGACTCTGCCGCAACATAATCCTCCATATCAACCGAAACAGCTTGGTATAGCTCCTTCTCTTTCCCACTCAGCTTCTCGCTGTCCATCAAATATTCAAACTGCCTGTACAAATCCGCAATAATGCGGCATATCCTTTTCCGAACATCCTGATAGGAAGTCTCCTTAACCTTGGCAAAGCTGAGCGCAATCACCGGATAAGTCCCCTGCAGCAGGCGATACTTTTCCTCCTGCCAGATGGATAGCCCCTCAAACAGGTCACTGCGCCCGGCGTAATCTACAGAGAAAAACTGCTCCAGCATGCTCATGTTCAGGGTCTTGCCAAAGCGCCTTGGGCGGGTGATCAGGGTCACATCATCTCCCGATTCCCACCACTGCCGGATGAAGTCCGTTTTATCCACATAGAAATTGTTGTCTGTCCTGATCTTTTCAAAATCCTGACGCCCAATAGCTATTGTCCTTGTCATGCCCAGCCTCTCCTCCTGCCTCTCTCCGGCACATACCTCTCCCTACAGTTATAATATATCTTTTTTCTACCCTTAAATCAATAAATTTTTTCGTATTCCAGCGGCTGGTGCCGTCCAAACACATGAACATTCTTATATAGCCTATCGTATATATCTTTATCTATTTGATCCCACTCTAAAACAGTAAAATTATCGGGTACTTGTTTTGTTAATTGGTGCGATAATATTATCTGGCTTTTGTTTGAAAATATCAGCACCAGACCAACCTCTCTTGGCAGATCATAAAATCCTCTTTGGGTTCAAGCCCATATCTGATCAGTTGGTTTACTATTTAGGACACTCCTTATCAGCCCCTCTTTATTAGAAATTATATCTGGCTCATAAACATTAAAGTCTGTCACAGCTTTTTCTCCTTGTTAGATGCCTGTTTGACCTGTCATCACTGGGCGTCTGTCCACATCCAGGCAGTCCTCCTACGCCTAAGTCTATCACCATTTCGGTGAAAAAGTCAAACTTTATGCAAATCATTCTCTCCTCCTGCGGCCTGCCAGTATCATCACCTCGTGGGACAGCAGCGGGAAGGATGCCAACAGTGCCAGAATGCCCCACTCCTCCCACCGCAGATGGGTGGTGCCAAAAGCGGTGATCAGGAAAGGAATCTCCGTCACGGCAAACTGCAGCAGAAAGCCCAGGATGCAGGCCAGAAGCATCAGCTTGTTCTCCAGATGATTCATCCGGAAAAAAGAGCGCCCCATATCCCGCATTCCCACCGCATGGAACAGCTGGCTCATGCCCAGCACGGTAAAGGCATAGGTCTGGGACCTGCGCAGAATACCCTCCAGAGCCATCATTTTTCCCAGGTTTTCCAGGGTAAACGGCAGATGCTGGGCCTGCATGGCCTGCAGGGGAATCAGGAAAAAGGCTGTCAGGCTGATAGCCGCAATCAACAGACCATAGAAACAGGTACATACCAGGCCGCCCCGGGCAAACAGGCTCTCTCCGGGCTTCCTGGGAGGATGCTGCATCAGCGATCTGGCGTCGTTGGGGTCCACCCCCAGGGCCAGAGCAGGCAGGGAATCCGTGATCAGATTGATCCACAAAATATGGCTGGAGCGCAGCGGAGAAGCCAGGCCACAGATCACCGCCAGGAACATGGTGGCGATCTCCCCCAAATTGGAGGATAACAGGAAAATCACGGATTTGCGGATATTTTCATAGACGCCCCTGCCCTCCTCGATAGCCTTCTCAATGGTGGCGAAATTGTCGTCCGTCAGAATCATGTCCGCCGCCTGCTTTGCCACGTCCGTGCCGGAGGCTCCCATGGCTATGCCGATATCCGCCTTTTTCAGGGAGGGAGCATCGTTGACCCCGTCCCCGGTCATGGCCACGATATGGCCCGCCTGCTGGAAGCCCGTGACAATCTGTACCTTCTGCTCCGGCGCCACTCTGGCAAAGACACGCACCTGAGATAAGCGCTCCGCCAGTTCCTCCTCCTGGATTCGGCTCAGTTCCTGGCCGGTCATGCACTGCTGCCTGCTCTGGACGATGCCCAGCTGACGGCCGATGGCGTAGGCCGTGTCCACATGGTCCCCGGTGATCATCACAGTCTCCACCCCTGCCTGTCGGAAAGTGGCCACCGCACCTGCCGCCTCGGGCCGGGCCGGGTCACGCATACCTACCATACCCAGGAAGGTCAGACCCTGCTCCTGGATGCCGCTGCTTCCTGGCCCCTGCACAGGATTACCCACCCGCATGGCGATGGCCAGGGTGCGCAGAGCCTCATCAGCCATCTTTTCCATGGCCCTGCGGATCTGCCTGACATGCCCTGGCTGCAGGGGCACATACTGTCCCCGCACCATGATATGAGTACAGCGCCCCAGCACCACGTCCGGCGCACCCTTGGTAAAGGTAACACCCGTGTTGCCCTTATAGTGGAAAGTGGACATCATCTTGCGGTCTGAGTCAAAGGGCAGCTCCCGTCGGCGGGGCATCCGCTTTTCCAGTTCTGCCCTGTCCACCCCATAGCTGTGGGCCAGCTGCAGCAGAGCCAGTTCCGTGGGATCTCCGATTTTCTCATCCAGCACGGCGTCGTTGCACAGTGTCATGCCCTCCAGCAGCGTCTGGTACTCCGGCCCCTCAAGCTCCGTCACCGGCATCATCTTCTGGCCCGCATAGCACTGTTCCACCGTCATGCGGTTCTGGGTCAGCGTCCCGGTTTTGTCCGAGCAGACAATGCTCACGGCCCCCAGGGTCTCCACGGAGGGGAGCTTTCTCACAATGGTATGTACTTTTACCATCCTGGTCACGCTTAGGGCCAGGCAGATGGTGACCACCGCCGGAAGCCCCTCCGGCACAGCCGCCACGGCCAGAGAGATGGCGGTGAGCAGCATCTCGAAGATGTTGCGGCGCTGCAGCAGGGCAATGCCAAAAAGGGCGGCGCACAGCAGCAGGGATAAAATGCTCAGCACCTTGCCCAGGTCTCCCAAGCGCTTCTGGAGCGGGGTCTGCTCCTCCTTCCCCTCGTTAATCATGGAGGCGATCCTGCCGATCTCCGTGTCCATGCCTGTGGCAGTCACCATGCCCAGGCCTCTGCCGCCGGTGATGACAGTGGACATGTAGACCATATTCTGACGGTCTCCCAGGGGCATCCCCTCCTGACCGATAAAGGCCGCGGACTTGGAGGCGGGCAAGGATTCCCCGGTCAGAGCAGACTCCTCCGCCTTCAGGTTGGTACTCTCAATCAAGCGCATATCTGCCGGGACCTGGCAGCCTGCCTCCAGATTCACCAGATCTCCCACAACCAGAGTGTATGCCTCCACCTCCTGCAGGATGCCCTCCCGGATCACGAAAGCCTTGGGACTCACCAGTTTTTTCAGGGAATCCAGTGCCCGCTGGGCTTTTCCCTCCTGAATCATCCCCACCACGGCATTGAGCAGCACTACCACCCCGATGATGATGGCATCGCTGGTCTCCTCCAAAAAGATGGAGATGGCTGCCGCCGCCAGCAGCACATAGATCAGGGGATCATTCAGCTGGGAAAAAAAGGATTCTATCACCGTCTTTTTCCTCTTTTCCTGCAAAGCGTTTTTGCCATACATACTATAACGCCTGACGGCTTCCTGCTGAGTCAGCCCCCTCTCTCCGTCGCTCTGCAGCTCCCTGCAAGTCTCCTGTATGCTCCTTCCTTCAAACATTCCTGTGTCCCCTTTCCCGCGTATCGCAGTAAATACCGCAATATTTATAATACCAGTCCTATACTGGTACAACCTATGAGGGGCTCGGCTAAAATATGATTGATACATCATCCATAAAGTTGTTGCAAAATCATAAAAAATCCTATATCATAAAATTATCTACATAATAAGTCAGGCAACAACATATCTACCGGTAACTATGGCAGGCGTTTCGCAGCTGTCAGCCTCATTCACTGGAGGGAAAACCAGACAACAGCATATCCCCGGACGGCGCACTGATCAATATTCGGACGCCATAAAGCGGCCGGATGTTGATCACCAGATCTGTGTGTCGGCAGGGGATATGCGGGACTCAAAATAGGAGAATACAACATGGGATTCAGAAGTAACAAAGTCGTTCTAATGAAAGCTATTTCCGAATTAAAAGATGCTGATTACTCTCGTGAGCCGGAACTATACGGGATCTACAAGCGATTGCAGCAGGGCAGAAAACAGTTTGTCGAGGCATTTGACAAGAACATCAAGGCCGTGATGCAGATCAGTTCGCTGGATCTGACCATGCAGTACCAAAATGATAAGATCGTAGACATATCCCGTAGACTCTCCAGGGCCACGGAAACCCTGTTCGGCTCCTCTGGAAGGGAGATGAAGGGGAATTCCGGCAACATGCACGAGGAGATGACTCACAATATTTTAGAAGTCTCCTCCGCCGCAGACAATGTATACCGGAAGATAGAGTCAGCCCAGGAGGAGCTTACCACGATCCGGGAGCTCTCGGAGCAGACAGTTCAGGTATCACACAGTATGAAAGACGATATGGACTCCCTCCAGGGCTTTATCGGCCGTCTGAACGATGTCATAGCGGGAATCGAAACTATCTCCCTGCAGACCAGCCTGCTGGCATTGAACGCCTCCATCGAAGCGGCGAGGGCAGGCGAGACCGGAAGAGGCTTTGCTGTGGTGGCGGGCGAGATCCGCGAGCTGGCGGAGCGCACCCAGCAGTTGACCCAGAATATGGGAGAGTTTGTGAACAACATCAGGGCGGCATCCCAGAAGAGCGCCGACAGCACCAGGGAAACTATCAGCATCCTTGACAGCATGACGGAAAAGATCGAGAATGTCTGGGCATTGAACAGCGAGAATCAGGAGCATGTATCCGGTGTCAATGAAACGATCAACTCCATCGCCGCCGTCAGCAAGGAGATCAGCAGTTCCATGACGGAAATGGAAAATCAGCTGCGTGACAGCACGGAGTTTATGAGCAATGTCAGCCGGGATCTGATCAAGGCCGTGGAACCCGTGGTGGACATAGAGAAGACACTGGACGACACGGTAAAGCAGATGGGAACCATGGCGGAGGACGCTTTCTACCATCTGAAAAACGAGGAATTCGCCAAGTATGTGAGCAACGCCATCACGGCGCACAACACATGGCTTGGCAATCTGCAGAACATGGTGCGCCAGCGCACCGTACTGCCGCTGCAGCTCAACTCCACCAAATGCGGATTCGGGCATTTCTACTACGCCATGACCCCGCAGATCCCCGAGATACTGCCCATCTGGAACGGCCTGGGTGAAAAACACAAGAGATTCCATCAATATGGTGCAGCGGTGATCCAGGCAATTCAAAATGAACAGTACAGTATAGCGGAGCAGACCTGCAATGAGGCGCAGAAGTACTCTCTGAATCTGATAGCGGATATGGAGAAAATGCTACAGCTTATAAAAGGATAAGCCAGACAGATAAAAATGGAATGTTCCTCCCATCTTTCGGATATATTGAAACAACCGGATCTGATGGGAGGACTTTTTATGATAAAAAAACAGCGTTGGTGGTATATTCTCGGCAAGGCTGTGATCGTGGGAGGCACTATGACGGTTCCGGGCGCCAGCGGGGGCACTATGGCTATGATCCTGGGAATTTATGAGGAACTGATCGAGTCCGTGGGAAGTCTGCCCGAACTTCTGGCGGAGTGCCTGTCCTCCAAAGACCACTCTCCTGCCGCTACAGGCAGCCGGCGGCTTGCGGCAACTCTGTGTTTCCTGGCCCTGTTCTGTACCGGTGCGCTGGCAGGTATGGTGCTGCTGGCAGGAGGAGTACTCTCCCTGCTAGAGCGCTATCCCGTGATCGTCAGCTACTTTTTTCTGGGAGCGGTAGCCGGAGGAATCCCCCTGATCTACAGGCAGGCCAATATCAAAAAAATAACCTGGCAGGCGCTGTTCTGGCCCCTGACAGGTCTGTTTATCGTATATGGGCTGGCGGCACTGCCGGAGGGGCTGTTTGCCGCCGGCCTTTCCGACAGCATGGCAGCCACGGGCATATCTTTTCTCTGGCAGTTCCTGTTTCAGTTTCTGGGAGGCTGCATACTTGCCATCGCCCTGATCCTGCCGGGCATCAGCGTGTCCCAGATGCTGCTGATGTTAGGTCTGTATGAGCCGGTGATGACGGCTGTGAGCCAGCTGCACTTTGCTTCCCTGATTCCTCTGGGAGTGGGCGCCGTCCTCTGCACCATGCTGGTCACCCGTCTGCTGGGCGACGCACTGAAACGCCGCCCCCAGCCCACCTACCTGCTGATCCTGGGATTCGTGCTTGGTTCCCTTGGAGAACTGTATCCCGGCCTGCCCACAGGCTGGAATCTTCTCTTTGCGCCTCTGTCCGCTGTGGCGGGCTACCAGCTGCTCTCCCGCCTCTCCCGCAGGGCCGGATGAGTTTAGCCTTCAGCACTCTCAATCAGCGCCTTCAGCAGATCCGGATAAGGGAAAGTCAGCTCCCTGCGGTTGAACAGGCCAAAGTTCTCTCCATCGCCTTCAAATGCATTGTTGTCCCACCAGACGCAGGGAATACCATATTCCCGTGCCTTGCTCACATAGTAGTTGGCCCACTGGACGCGCTCATCCTCATTGTCCTTGTTCATGGCGCCGAATTCACCGATGATCACCGGCACGCCCTTGCTCAAAAACAGTTCATCCAACAGTTCCATCAGATGATCGATATCTCTGGTGTCATTGTCCCAGGTGGATCTGCCCGCCGTATTCAGCGCAAAGTCATAGGGCGTATAGGCATGCACCGACACGATCAGATGATCGTCCTGGGGCAGCACAATCCCCTTCAGCGCTGTATCGTTGGAGGAGGCCGCATAGCCCGGCACCATGAGATTACGGATGGTGTTGTTGCCGCCGGTGGCCCGCACCGCGTCCACAAACACCTGGTCCAGATAGTTGACCACGTCCCGGCCTTCCTGGTCACCGCCGTTCCACTCCACGCTGGTTCCTATTTTTCTCGGCTCATTCATCCCCTCAAAAATCAGGTGCTCATCATAGTCTCTGAAACGTGTGGCGATAGCGGTCCACAGAGCGTTCAGCTGCTCCGCCGCCGCGTCCTTGTTCTCCTCGGAGGGGAAATGCCAGTCCTCATGATGGATGTTTATAATCACATAGACACCTCGGCCATAGGCGTAATCCACCACCTCCTGTACTCTGTCCATCCATGCGGGCAGAACATTGTACGTCGGCGCGCCGCTCATCTGACCTCCCCAGGACACCGGAATACGGATCACATTGAAGCCCTGGTCAATAATCATGTCGATCATCTCCTGGGTGGTCTTGGGGTTCCCCCAGGCCATCTCCGCATTCACGCCGACCTTGCTGCTGGTGGCGTCCAGGGTATTACCCAGGTTCCAGCCGATCTTCATATCCTTCACCAAATCCATGGGGGATACATCCCTCATTGTAATCTCGAACTCCTGCATCTCTTCCTCCTGAGTCGATTCTGTCTCCTCTGTGCCGCCGTTCCCCTCACTCTCCACATTGCTCTGCTGCTCCGGCTGCGGCTGCAGGGAAGCGGTAGGACCGTCCGAACCGGTATTTCCACAGCCCGTCAATGAGGCCACCGCCAATACGCCGCACAATAATATGGTCAATATTTTCTTTTTCATAGAATACACCCCTCTGCGCATTGTTTTTTCTTTCTTATGTTATCACAGAACGAAACGGCTTGGCAACCGTTTTCTGTACTGAGGACAAATTCTGTCCCCGCAGATACAGCTTTCTAAACTTACAGCCAGTTCAAGCGGCCGGTAAATTCAATTTCCACGCTGCCTTTGCGGATGCCGCCGATTTCGTAGCAGTCATAATGTTTCTCCACCGTCCATATTATTTGTTCCTTTTTTATTTCGGGAACAACAAGGATAAATCCCACGCCCATATTGAAAGTCCGCAGCATCTCCTCGTCGCTGATCTTACCCTGGGCCTTGATATACCGAAAAATCGGCAGAATGCGTATTAAACTCCGATCAATCTCCGCGCAGAGTCCCTCCGGTATAATCCGGCACAGGTTTCCGGCGATACCTCCGCCGGTGATGTGCGCCATCCCATGCAGACAGTCCATCTCTAGCAGCTCTTTGATGGCTTTATAATAGGGAGTATGAGGTTTCATAATCTGCTCTACAAAAGTGATCTCCTCCACCTTGTCCAGCTTAATCTCAGGCATTTTTTCCATCAGCAGCCTGACCAGTGAATACCCATTCGTGTGCAGTCCGTTGGAGGCGATGGCCAGCACGGCGTCTCCCTCACGGATCTCGGAGCCGTCCACCACCCTGTCCCTGTCAACAATCCCGGCAATGCTGGAGGTGAGAACATATACCCCCGGATCAATGACCGACGGCTGTATGGAGGTCTCCCCTCCCACAAGAGAGCATTCGTTCTCTGTGCAGGCCTCGGAAATTCCTTTTACCAGAGATTTTATGATATCCTTCTGTGCATTCCCGCAGACAATGGTGTCCAGCACCGCCAGGGGCCTGGCTCCCATCACCGCTATATCGTTGACCAGATGGTTTATCATGTCGTGGCAGATAGACTCCGTGTAGCCGTATTCCATGGCCAGTTTCTGCTTGGAACCCGGCTCCTCCGACTTCAGCACCAGCACTGGGTTTTTGATCTCTGGAAAATGAATATCGTACAGGGACGCAAAGGGGCCAAGGCCGTTCAACACCCTGGCGTCGCCGGAGCAAAGGTATGCCGACATCTCGCTTTTTATGGAGTCTGTATAAGAAATGTCGACCCCTGCCTTGCTGTAGGACAGTCCCTCCTCCAACTTTTCATTCCCGGAGAGTATCTCGTCCACCGTCACACCCAGCGCTATGCCCAGATCGTACAGTATCTCCACATTGGGATAGGCGCTCCCGTTCTCCCACTTGGATATGGCCTGAAAACTGATGCTCAGTTTATCCGCCAGCTGTTGCTGCGTCAGGCCCATATTTTTTCGCTTTGTTGCTATGAAATTTCCTATTTTCGCACTATCCAGCATTTTTCCTCTTTTCCGCGCTGCAGCGCATGTCTTTTCAGGAAATATCATAGCATTTGTCACCCATTGATCTCAATAACCAGCGGGCAGAATTTTGGAGCCTGACTCAACCGCTGGTAGAAAAGGTGTCGTGCTATGTCAACAGGCAGAGGAACGGCCAAAACTTCACGACCGTCACTCTGCCTGCCATAAGCTGTCCTGTATCCCTGATTCCTTCTGACCAGCTCTCACCAGATACCAAAAAACTTTCCGCCCCAGTAAATCAGCCCCAGCACCCAGCTGGCAAAGATGCCATACAGGATCACCGGACCGGCTATCGTGAATATCTTGCAGCCCACGCCGAATACCTGTCCCTCCTTCTTATACTCGATGGCGGGGGCGGCCACCGAGTTGGCAAATCCTGTGATGGGCACCAGTGCTCCGGCGCCGCCCCATTTCACGATCTTGGGGTAGAGGTTGAAACCCGTCAGCACCACGGAACACAGCACCAGAATCAGGGAACACCAGCTGCCCGCGCTCTGCTTGTCCAGTCCCAGTTTTTCACAGTAGCTTAAGATAAACTGCCCGATACAGCAGATGATGCCGCCCGTGATAAACGCTTTCAGCATCTGCAGGCCCAGATTATGGGTGGGAGTCACCTGTTTCACATATTTTTCATACTCCTGTTTTTGTTGTTCATTCATAATTATACACCTGTCCCTTTCTATTTAAGTTCCGCATATTCCCTCCCAGCATCACCCCACCACCCTGTGCAGTTCCTGCCAGAAATAAAACAGGGAGCCGCAGACCTTGCCCACAGCCATGGCCAGCACGGCGCAGCCCAGCCCGTGGCGAAACGATATCCGCCGGGTAAAAATGGGGATGCTGTCCAGCATCTCCGCGATTGCCAGCGCCAGACATCCCACGAACATGCCATAAAACAAACCGGATACGCCCAGAAATCCCTGTCCCAGCGCCTCCCACAGCCACCCAAGACTCGGCAGCTGCCCTTCCAGCCATGCGCCTATCTGGAGAAAACGGTGGAAAATGCTGAATATACAGCCTACGATAGTTCCCACCATGACCATATCCTCATAGAGCCAGATCTCCTTGGCAGAATGGGTTTTTCCGGCAAAACGGGGAACCAGCCCCACGGCACTGAGCACCGTAAACACTCCGGCCGCCGCCAGCAAGCCAAAGCTGAAACCCGCCAGAGCAAGCACACACCACATAAACATCTGCATCAGGCGTCCACCTCCTTGCTCTCACGGCTTGCAGTGTCCACCAATGCTTTGTTCACATCCTCCTCATAGTTGCGCATGGACACTTCGATGGGCGTGGGGTCTTTGGTGATGCGTCTGCCGCCGATATGATTGAAAAAGACAATGATTCCCAGAGCCAGCCCCAGACTGTAGGCCACTTCCAGCACATTCAGCCCCGCCGGATCCCTGCCCATGGCAATCCGGTAAATTTCGGTAAACACCTCATTGATCCCCACATCATTGTGAAAAGCTATGAGGGTAAATCCAGTTCCAAAGAAACTGACCAGACAGACAAGTGCCACCTTGCACCACAGCTTCGGCCCCTTGTACTTGGGCACTTGAACTCTCTCAATCACTACGTCCGTCTCGCCCACGGACTGGACGGTGATTCCCGGACAAGCCTCCTCCATCATGGCGATGATCTTTAACACGCTGACCACGCAGCGCTGTTGATGCGCTCCTCCTGTCCATGGCTTTTTCCCGCTGCCAGCGCTTTTTCCACCCCGGGCCTGGTCGCCCTCCGTGAAATGATGTACCTTGATGGCCTTGCACTTGGCCAGCACCTGTTGGTCCGTACATTGCAGAGTGGCAATATCTTTCAAAAAGACGTCCTCTTCCGGACACTCCACATTGCGGTCACATTTCAAATACACGGTTATATTCGCCATGATTCTCCCGGTCCTTTCTGATGCCTGCCTTATTATGCATATCGCAGACAAATATCTAAAGTTTTGATTATTCATGTCCAAACCGTCAAGAACTTATGCAAATACCCTTTAAAAAACAAAAAACAGAGCCATCTGCCCCATCACGGCAAATGACTCTGTTCTGCTTATCATTTTTTGCGCTACTCCCACATCTTAAACGCAATATTCATATCAACATTCCCGCTAATCCCGTTTATGCGGCCTTTCTCGGAATACTGCCACACGCCGTAGGCGTAGGGATAGTACAGGTCCTCCCCATAGTAGGCAAACCACCTGTCATAGTCCTTGAGCCGGTCCAGTTCAAGCAGCAGCAGCGCCGTCTCCATGTTGTGGTAGAACATGGACTTGTACCCGGCCGCCTCTATGGTATCCAGAAAAGCGATGGTCACATTGGTGCGCTCCTGGGGCGTCAACTGATTCATCCGCGCCGTGGGCTCGCCCACCTTCTCCACGTCAAACACCACGGGGCACTCGATGCTGTAGGGCGCAATCCGCTCCAGCACGAAATTGGCCTCCTCCACGGCCTCCTCCTCCGTGATCGCCTGGGAGAAAAAGTACACACCCACCTTTATGCCGTTGTCCAGCGCCCCCTTGATATTGGCCGCAAAGGTCTCGTCCTCCACCAGCTTACCGCTCTCATAGCCCCGCAGTCCCAGCCGCAGAAAGGCAAACTCCACACCGTCCGCCGCCACTTTCTGCCAGTTTATTTTGCCTTGGTACTTGGACACATCGATACCCATGTGGGACACCACCTGATCGTTTTCCACATATTGAAAACGGCCGTTCTCCAACACCTGCAGATTCTCCTGCAGATAACCGTGCAATGGTATCTCGCTCTGGATCGGCACAAAGTGATACTTACCGCCGCTGACCAGCACAATATCATTGGGATACAGCGGACGCAATGCCTCCAGCGCGGACTGACCATCCGTCAGCTGATCCCGGATCTGTTCCAGCAGTTCATCCTGCCCTATGCTCACTGCGGAATCTATCTCCGCCTGTGCCTGGGCTACGGCCTCTGCTATCTTCCGGTCCAACTCCTCCTGCGTGTAAACATTTCCCATCGCCATCTGGGCTCCGCCCATTGTCTCCTGCAGATCTCCCGGCTGCTCTGTCCCGGTTTGTATCCTGGAGTACGCCGCAACTGCCAGCATCATCATTAAAAACAGTCCGGCAAAAGCCGCAATCAGACCAATAATGTAAGAAATCGTCGTCTTTCTCCGCATACGCTTCCTGCGCAGCCGGCTCTCTTCGTCATAGGGACTCTGTGTATTTATTGCCTGTTTATCCTTATTCTCTTCGTTCATCTAACCTCCATACGCCCGCGCCTGCGGACAATCAAATGGGGGCACATCGATGCCCATTCACTTGTTTACATCTCTACTATAATCGAATTTATGATGAATGGGAAGAGAGAATACACAAAATTTATTAATTTTTAAGGAACTTCTATTCTACTGCCAGCTGCCGCATATGCAGCAGTATCTTCTTTTCCATGCGGCTGACCTGTACCTGGCTGATTCCCAGGATCGCAGCCACCTCCGTCTGCGTCCGGTTGCGGTAATATCGCAACACGATCAGCTGCCTCTCCTGCTCTTTTAATGTGGACAGGAGCTGCTGAAGCAGCAGATGATCGATCAGCTGCTCCTTCTCCGGGTCCTGGCTGCTCCCCGCGCAGACACTGCCGCAGCCATTGCTTCCGGCGGCCACCTTATCCACCAGATAGACCTCGCTGCCATCATCCTGGTACACTGACGAGTAGATGGATTCCACCCGGGTCTCCGACTCCATGGCAAGTATGATGTCCTCCGGTTCAATCCCCGTATCCCTGGCGATCTCCTCCAGATTCGGCTCCCTCCCCAGCTCCCCGCGCAGCCTGGAGGCGGCCGTCCGTATCTTCATGGCACGCTCCTTTAGTGTACGGGACACCTTCACCGGCCCGTCATCCCGTATAAAACGCTTGATTTCCCCCGTGATCATGGGAACGGCGTAGGTGGAGAATTTCACATCATAGGACAGGTCAAACTTGTCCACCGCCTTCATCAGGCCGATTGTTCCGATCTGAAACAGATCCTCCGGTTCCACGCCCCGTCCGAGAAAGCGCCGCACGATCGTGCGCACCAATCCCAGATTTTTCTCTATCAGTACCTCTCTCGCCTCTTTATCACCTGCCTGTGATTTCGCTATCAGCACTGACACATTTTCCATATGGACTCCCCTTCGCTCTAGCTTTCTTCGATCAGGGGATAAGTGCCCAGTTTCTTTACCATGCGCACCAGCGTGCCCTGTCCCGGCCTGCTATGTACCTCCAGATCGTCCATAAAGGCTTCCATGAAGGCGAAGCCCATGCCGGAGCGGTCATATTCCGGTCTGGTGGTGTACAGCGGCTCCATAGCCTGCTCCACATTGTCCATTCCCTTGCCGTGGTCCTCCACCTCGATGTGCAGCACATCCCGCTCCAGGCTGCACCGCAGCCATACCTTGCCGGGATGGATAATCAGGTATGCCGGCTGGCTGTCACCGTGCCTGCCATACCCGTACACATTGTCATAGCCGTGGATGATGGCGTTGGTCACTGCCTCGGACACGGCGGTCTTGATGTCCGCCACCTCCTCCAGAGTGGGATTGAGATGGGCCACAAAAGCCGCCACCGCCACTCTCGCAAAGCTCTCGTTGAGAGACACTGCGTCAAATTCCATACTCATTTCATTTTTCCAGGGCGCTCTCTCCGTCACGCCGCCGTTTTGCTGTAACTGCATTTCCGTTGTCATATACTTTTTCCCCTTTTCCATGATTTCCGCTTCTCCGCCGGAGCTGCCGGCAGGCGGCTAATCCACGATCTCAATGAGCTTGTTCAGTCCCGATACGCACAGTATCCTGCGAATCTGGGAATCTGCGTGTATCGCATACACCTTCCCGCCGAAACAGATGATCTTTTTGTATCTGCCCATGATGATACCGATTCCCGACGAGTCCATGAAGCGGGTATCCTCAAAATCAAATACCACATTTTCCACCTCCTCACGCAAGATAAGACTGTCCGCTTTTTCACAAATGTAGGACGACTTATGATGATCGATCTCCTCCGGCAGCCTGATCATCAGGCAGTTGTCAATGACCTGAAAATCCTCCATTTTCCTTCCTCCTGATCCGTTTTTTTCCACAAAAAGAGAACACATCCTTTCCGATATGTTCTCTCTTCCTTGGTAGCTTATATATTTTTCAAACTGTAGCTTACTGGCCAGCCTTCAACTCTGCGATAACAGTTCTCGCTGTGGCTGCGCGGTCTCGCAACGGGTATATCTGTATAAATTTCTCCAGTGCGACGATTGCCTCCTCCTTACGCCCCACTCTGGCATAGCAGCGCCCCAGAGCATAGTAGGGATCACCGTTGTCAGGGTCGTACTCCACCGCCTTTTCCAGCGGGGGAATAGCTTCTTCAAAGCTGTTGCTTAAGTAAAGTGGATTCCCTATCTCATAATATACTACGCTCATATGAGGACCGATAGCCGTAAACAATAGCTGATACAGATTCTGGAAGGTCTCCGGGGCCTCCTCCAGCACCATGCCTGCCTTGATCTGCTCCAGCATGTCCGCAGTCTCCAAAAATCCCTGATTCCGCTCAGCGCTGTTCTCGGCCTGCTGCATTGCGCTGAGATAGCGGATTGCGGCGTTCAGCAGCTGTTCCATAGATTGCAGAGTACCGTCTGTGCCCGCATAGCGCTCCAGCTCGTTCTGCAGCTCCACTTTCTGCTGCTCTATAGCCTTTATCTGACTCTCCAGATCCGCTATCTCATTGTTCTTGGCCGTGATCTGGTTGGAAATCTCATTAATCTGCTGCTGGGTTTCATTGTTCACATTGGTGCGCACCGAGGGCACCACCAGGAAATACATGACCGCAACGCCGATAATCATTCCCAGGGCAATATTCAGCAGTGTGCCCACGCCGCTGCGGCGGGGTTCCTTAAATCCCTTGGGCTGAATCAGAACCTCATTGTCTGTCTGGAAGCGCACCGCCTCATCCTTATCCTTACGCCGGCTGACCTTTCCTGAATCGTCCGGGGAAAGCATCTGATCCACTTCCCTCATATAAGTGAGCGTCTGGATATTGTTGCGGTCCATCTCCGCACATTTGACCAGCTCGCGCTTTGCCTTGTCCCACTGCTCGCTCTCCATATAGAGCAGTGCCAGAAGCTGATGCGCCCGGATAAACTTCGGATTGAGCGACAACACCCTGCGCAGCTGGATCACTGCCAGATCCCTGCTGTCCTGCCAGCAGTACGCCAGCGCCTGATTGTACTTTTTGATGGTCTGATTGATGGCGTCCAGTCGGGAAGCGCTCGCCTGGATCATGTTGATATAATCATCCGCAATATTTTTCTCCGGCCGTGTATTCTTACTGATGACCCACTCGCTGAGAGCCTTCACCGTCTCTCCCATCTCAAAGTACACCAGACCCAGCAGATTGCGGGCCTCAATATTGTTTTTATTAAACTTCAGACTCTGCCGCAGGCTGGTGACAGCGCCGGTCAGATCTCTCAGTCCCGCTCTCGACAGACCTTCGTTGTAATACAGATTGGACAAAGCCATTATCTGTTTATATAAAGACACATCCACTCCGCATGAGGTACAAAAGTCATGCTCTGACAAGTGGCAGCCACAATTATAACAAAACATGCTGTTCCTCCCGCTTACTGTTCTTCTGTCATCTGTGATTCCTGAATCATCCGTACCAACAGATCCGCCATGTCAGTCAGATCCTGATTGTAGATGGATTCCTCCGCCTCCTCTATCTCCAGACTGGGGTGGAATTTCTTCAGTTCTTCCTCAAAATTAATCATCTTATTATACCTTTCTATTTAAGTTCCTGAAATGATTGCGAAACTCCCTTCCAGAACACAGGGAATGGGCAATATAAACAAAATAAGGGCGACTTGCCGCTGCCGAAGTTAATTTGTGAAACAAATTTACTTCTGAGCCCGTTTTTGTCTATATTGACGGTGTTAGTTCTTCTAACACCAGTCCCGTCACTTGCAGAGAACGTTTCGCAATTATCTATTATGTTCTTTGTTGTAATATCGCTTTCACTTCGCCGGCCAGATACAGGGAGCCAGCGATATAGATCCTCACAGGTGATGTGTACATCTCCGAAGATACCTGTCCTTCCAGCATGTCCTGCAATGCCGCGGGGACAGACAGATACTGTGCTGCCTCAATTCCCGGATACTCGTCCAATACCTGCCGCAGACTGTCCATAGATACGGTTCTCGCGCTGTTAAGCTGCACGATACTCAGTCGGTCAAACAATCCGCTTGTGATGATCAGGCGCAGCATGGCGGGGTAATCCTTGTCCCTGACCACGCCAAAAAGCAGATGCCTGCTGCCCTTATGCCCGTCCGCCGCAACGGATTCCAGAAATGCCCGCACTCCGTCCGCATTGTGAGCGCCGTCCACATAGACCTCGCGGCGCACCTCCTCCATGCGTCCCGGCCAGAAACAGGCGGATACCCCCTTTTTCAAAATCTCCGGGGTAAACCGCAGGGAAGCGCTTACATCTGCCGCCTGCTGCCGCTGTGCCAGCACCTCCAAGGCCCTCAGCGCCAAGCTGCAATTCTCCATCTGATATCTAGCAAAAGTTGGAATCTCCAAGCTGACACTTCCATAATAACGGGAAATATAAGAAAAATCAATGTTTTTATTACTATTTTTTGAGAAACTGTAGTCAATTCTCGACACGGGGTATGCATCCGCCGACAAAATATGCGCTCTGCCCCGGATCACCTGCTCCACTTCCCGGCAGGTATCCGCATAAACCACAGGAACTCCCTCCTGTATAATCCCCGCTTTTTCACCGGCGATGGCCTCCAGAGTATGTCCCAGATACTCCACATGGTCCAGACTGATATGGGTGATGACGGCAATCTCTTTGTGGGCCACCGCATTGGTGGCGTCCAGCCTGCCGCCAAGGCCTGTCTCCAGAATACAGTAATCCGGACCAGCCTGAGAGAAAAACAGCATAGCCATAAAAAAGAGAAATTCAAAAAAGGTGGGGTGATACCAGTCCAGCTTCTCATAGACCTGCAAAAAGGCCTCCAGAAAAGCCTCCCGGCTGATCATCTCCCCGTCCAGCACAAAGCGTTCCCGCACATCCACCAGGTGTGGGGAGGTAAATACCGCCACTCTCTTGCCTGCTGCCTCCAGCACGCTGCGCATATAGGCGCAGACCGAACCCTTGCCGTTGGTTCCCGCCACATGGAGGATGCGCAGTCCCTCGTCCGGATCTCCCAGACGATGCAGAAATTCCTGTGTGTCCGCCATGGTATTCTTGGTGGTGAATTTGGGAATATTCATAATATACTCCACCGCCTGATCATAGGTGGTAATCTGTTGTCTCTTCATGGCCGCCTCACCATATTTCCTATTCAAAACTTATAAATGCTTACCCACACAAGAGGAGCTCACAGCTTTCCTGCGAACTCCTCTTTTTGTATGCATTTTCCTCCAAAGAGTCGGATGCAAAGCATCCTGCTCCCTGTACTATGCTATCCCAGCTGCTGCAGGCGCTGTTTCACCTGCTCCATCATCTGGGTATACTTCGCCAGCTTTTCCTTCTCCTCCTGAATCTTGGCCTCAGGAGCCTTGGAGAGGAACTTTTCGTTGTTCAGCATGCCGTTCACACGGGCCAGCTCGCCCTGCAGACGTTTCTCTTCTTTCTTAAGACGCTCGATTTCCTGAGCGATATCCACCAGCTCCGCAAAGGGAATATACAGAGTAGCACCAGGAATCACCACAGACACCGCATCCTCCGGGATACCCGCCTTGTCCCGCTGCATGGACACCTCACCGGCGTAGGCCAGGGAGACAAAAAACAGTCTGCCCTCGGTGAAGATATCCAGTATCTTCTGGTCCTCGCTGACCACAAACACACTCGCCTTGCGGCTGGGCGGCACATTCATCTCGCTGCGCACGTTGCGGATGCCACGGACAGCCTCCTTGATGGTCTCGATGGCCTTCTCCTGGGCCTCATAGCGGCGCTCCTCGCAGTACACCGGCCAGCTGCTGATCATAATGGACTCTTCGCTACTTTGAAGACTGCAGAAAATCTCCTCCGTGATGAACGGCATGTAGGGATGCAGGAGTTTCAGCGCGTCGATCAGCACGGTCCGCAGCGTCCACAGCGCCGCATTCTGGCTGGCGGCGTCGTCCGTATCGTACAGACGGGGTTTCACCATCTCGATATACCAGTCGCAGAATTCATCCCAGATAAAATCGTATACCTTCTGCACCGCAATACCCAGCTCAAAGCTCTCCATATTGTCGGTCACATCTTTGATTAACGTATTCAGCTTGGACAGAATCCACCGGTCCACAGGCTCAAGATCTGAGGCCGCAGGCTCCGTCACCTCCTTGCCCTCCATATTCATCAGAATAAAGCGGGAGGCGTTCCACACCTTGTTGGCAAAATTGCGGCTGTTCTCCACCCTCTCATAATAGAAACGCATATCGTTGCCGGGGGCGTTGCCGGTGATCAGCGTCAGGCGCAGAGCGTCCGCGCCGTACTGGTCGATAATGTCCAGCGGGTCAATGCCGTTGCCCAGGGATTTGCTCATCTTCCGTCCCTGGCTGTCCCGCACCAGGCCGTGGAACAGCACGGTCTTAAAGGGTTTCTCCCCCATCTGCTCATAGCCGGAGAAGATCATGCGGATGACCCAGAAAAAGATAATGTCATAGCCCGTCACCAGCACATCTGTGGGATAAAAATATTTCAGATCCTCGGTCTGCTCCGGCCAGCCCAATGTCTCAAAGGGCCACAGGGCGGAGGAAAACCAGGTATCCAGAGTATCCGGGTCCTGGGTCAGGTGCTCATGTCCGCACTTGGGGCAGCGCCCAGGCATCTCTTTTGCCACCGTCACCTCTCCGCACTTGTCGCAGTAGTAGGCGGGAATCCGGTGTCCCCACCACAGCTGGCGGCTGATGCACCAGTCGCGGATATTGTCGGTCCAGTTGTAATAGGTCTTCTCCATGCGCTCGGGAATCAGCTTGATCTCGCCCTTTTTCACGGCCTCCACAGCCGGCTTGATCAGTTCATCCATCTTCACAAACCACTGCTCCTTTACCAGGGGCTCAATGGTGGTCTTGCAGCGGTCGTGGGTGCCCACATTGTGGGAATAGTCCTCGATTTTCACCAGCAGACCCTGTTTTTCCAGTTCCGCCACGATGGCTTTCCTTGCCTCATAGCGGTCCATGCCCGCATAGACGCCGCCGTTTTCATTGATGGTGGCGTCGTCGTTCATCACGTTTATCACAGGCAGGTCATGGCGCTTGCCCACCTCGAAGTCGTTGGGGTCATGGGCGGGGGTAATCTTTACCACACCGGTTCCAAACTCACGATCCACATAGGTGTCAGTGACAACGGGAATAACCCGGTTCATGATGGGCAGCATCACGCTCTTGCCGATCAGGTGCTGATACC
>CAZKAO010000024.1:0-43116 GCA_964550745.1 uncultured Acetatifactor sp. | reverse complement strand
GTGTAATTATGGCAATTGAACCATTAGGAAGCATCATGAGCGTACAGGCTCAGGGAGTGAGCGTACCCAAACCGGTTGCGCAGACCAAGGAGTCAAGCGTGGAGACGCAGAGCAGCACTGCCCAGGAGGCAGCGCAGGTTGACAACACAGTTAGTGTGGTGGCAGAGGGGCAGAGCAAGAACAATGCCAACGCCAACAGCGGTGAGCAGCAGCCTTCTAACGAGCAGCTGAAGCGTGCTGTGGAACAACTGAATAAGAACATGGTAGCTCATTCAGAGGCTGTGTTCGGTATACACGAGGGAACTAATCGTGTGACCATCAAGATTGTAGACAAGGATACCAAGGAAGTTTTGAAAGAGCTTCCGCCCGAGAAGACTCTGGATATGATTGCCAAGGTGTGGGAGATGGCCGGTATTCTGGTGGACGAGAGAAGATAGAATAGGAGGGTATAGATATGGCAATGAGACTTTCCGGATTGATGTCCGGCATGGATACTGAGAGTATTATCTCCCAGTTGGTAGAAGCCAAAAAGACCAAGGTAGACAAGACCAAGAAATCCCAGACCAAGCTGAGTTGGAAGCAGGATGCGTGGAAGGAACTGAACACCAAGCTGAAGAATCTGCAGTCCAAATATCTGAATAATATGCGTTTCACCACGGCCTACAGCAAGAAAGTGACCAAGGTGTCCAATTCCAATGCTGTCAGCGTGATCACCGGTGAGGATGCGGTGAACGGCGTGCAGTCTCTGGAGATCAAAAAGTTGGCCAAGACTGGTTATCTGACCGGCGCACAGTTGAGCACGGATGGCAAGTATACGGCAATGTCCACTATGGAAGATCTGGGTGTTACATCAGATGGTACTTTTACCGTAAAGACCGCTAATGCATCTGTGGATATCAAGATTTCAAAAGATACTACAATTTCTGATGTCCTGAGCAAACTCAAAAGTGCAGGATTGAATGCAAGTTTTGATGAAAAGTGGCAAAGATTTAATATCAGTTCTCCAAAGTCCGGGGCTGCTAATGATTTCAGCATTACAGCGGCAGACGCAGGAGGAAACGCCGCAATGGCTGCATTGGGCATACAGACTGATATTGGTTCCGACAGGGCAACTGCAGCCGAATACATGAAATATGCGTCATATGTGGGAGCTAATGATACAGAGACTATAGATAATCTGAAAAGTCTGATTGATGCTTCTGTTAATTCTAGAGTTGATTCTTATCTGGCAAAATACAAAAAATTGGCGGGAACCCAGGAAGAAGCACTTCAGAAAAAGAAGGATCTGGAAGATAAATATGAAGATAAAGCCGATTGGTTAGACAAGGATTATGACGCATTGCTTGATGGAGAAAATGGTATCAACAAGCAGATCCAGGCTCAGGAAGAGAAGATCAAACAGCTCACCGAGTCCGGTGCAGACGCTGATGATGTGAGGGAAGCGGAAAAGGCCTTGATCGATTTGCAGAAGCAGGCCGCTGAGCTTGTAGATATGAGATCCGACAAGCTTTCGTATGAAGCTCAGGTAAAAAATATAGATGATGCCGACAAGGCGATGGATGATATTAAGAAATATGTGAATATCACAGAAACATCTACAGTGGATGAGGACGGAAAGACCGTTATTTCTTACAGCGCTGCTGGGGCAACAGATAAGCTGGTGAAAGAAGAAGAACAGGCTTATCTTGACAAGGCTAA
This sequence comes from uncultured Acetatifactor sp., assembly GCA_964550745.1. GTDB lineage: Bacteria > Bacillota > Clostridia > Lachnospirales > Lachnospiraceae > Acetatifactor. The sequence continues at coordinate 41,418 of CAZKAO010000024.1, read as the reverse complement.
TTATGCGGTTCAGGCGTTAAAGAAATATGATCAAAATGCAGATGGTTCTTATAAGACGGATGCGGACGGCAATTTGGTGCTGAGGGAAGGTGAGCAGGCGGCAGGCAATGCTACCAAGGTATCAGGACAGGATGCAGAAATATATTTAAACGGTGCGAGATACGCTAATGAGGACAATACTTTTAAGATCAACGGGTTGACCTTCACCGCTCTGAATGAGACTAAGGAGGGCGAGCAGATCACTGTGACCACCGAGCAGGATACCGATGGTATCTACGATATGGTCAAGAATTTCCTGAAGGAGTACAACTCCATCATCAACGAGATGGATAAGTTGTATAATGCTGACTCTGCCAGGGGTTATGAGCCTCTGACCACGGAAGAGAAGGATGCCCTGTCCGACAGAGAGATCGAAGAGTACGAGAAGAAGATCAAGGATTCTCTGTTGCGAAGAGATGAGAACCTGAACAGTGTCAGTTCGGCAATGAAATCAGTTATGTCCGCTGGTATTTCGGTGGGCGGCAAGACCATGTATCTCTCTGATTTCGGCATTGAGACGCTGGGATATTTCGAGGCGGCTGACAATGAGAGAAATGCTTATCATATTGCAGGCGATCCTGACGATTCCAGTTCTGCCGGCAAGGACGATGTGCTTAAGAGCATGATCGCCAATGATCCGAGTACGGTTGTCAGCTTCTTTACCAATCTGTCCCGGAATCTCTATGACAAGATGAGCGAGTTGTCTAAGGGCCAGGACGGATACCGCAGTTTCGGCAACTTCTATGATGACAAGAAGATGAAGTCGGATTATGAGAGCTATACCAGCAAGATCAAGGAGCAGGAGAAGGCGCTGAACGACTACGAGGATAAGTGGTACAAGAAGTTTGCCGCAATGGAGACTGCACTGGCCAAGATGCAGAACAGTGCAAATGCTGTTACTTCCCTATTAGGAGGCTGATGATATGGCAATGCCCGATGCATACGCACAATATACCAACAGCAAAATACTTACGGCATCCCCGGCAGAACTGACGCTCATGCTCTATGAAGGTGCAATCAAGTTTTGTAATGTAGCAATTGCGGCTGTGGCACAACAGGATGTACAAAAAGCACATACCAATATTGTAAAGACCCAGAGAATCATTGATTATCTGCGTCAGACACTGGATATGAAATACCCGGTGGCTCAGGATTTTGAGAATATCTATGTATATCTGTCACAGCGCCTGATAGAGGCCAACATGAAGAAGGATAAGGATATTCTGGAGGAGGTCAACGGGCATCTGCGTTCTGTCAGAGATACCTGGAAGGAAGTTATGCGGATCAATCAGGTGAAAGGGGCTAATTGATGGAGAGTCAGTTAAGTATATTGCAGGAGAGTCTGGTGGCAAAACGCCAGGTGCTTTTGGAGATACAGGAGTATAATCGGAAGCAGGAGGAAGTATTTACTGCGGAAGAGGTGGATATGTCCCTCTTTGATGAAGCGATAGAGGAAAAAGGCCGGTTGATTGAGCGGCTGACCCAGTTGGATGACGGCTTTGAGGTCATGTATCAGAAGCTGGCGCGGGAATTGGAGAATAACCGGGAGAAGTATGCGGCTCAGATCAAGGTGCTTCAAGGGCAGATTAAAGAGATTACGGATTTGGGTGTATCCATCCAGGCTCAGGAGGCCAGAAATAAATCTCTGATTGAGAATTACTTTTCCAGGGAGCGCAAAAATATGCATAAAAGTCTCCAGAACTCTGCAAAGGCATATAGTTTTTACAAGAATATGTCTGGCTTGAATGCAGCGAATAATTACTCTTCCTATGACAGTAAGCAGTGATCCGATGTAGAAACAATAATAAGAATTTGAGCCCTGCGGTATCAGACGATACGGCAGGGCTCTTTATTTATGGGAGTCTGATATCAATGCAATTCCCGGGATAATGCTGCTACAGCAGCTTCTATTCCTTCAGGCCCGGATACGGGATGCTCCTCCAGATAGCCTATGATATAATCCAGTTGGTTGATGGGTGTCCGGGAAGTCACAAGTCCGGCAAGTACATGCTGCAGCAGGCTCAGAGGCACTCGCTCCGGCACCACGCCGTTCACCGCTGCCGGATAACGTCTGCGCACCATATCCACCAGATCAGCGGTGAGCTGACGGTTCAGGATCTGGTCATAATGACACAGGATTACCTCTGCCAGATGGGTAACAATGCAGTCCATGGCGGAATATTCGACACAACCCTCTGGTGGGATTACCTGTTTTTCCATCCATTTGCCATCCGGCCAGACCGTGCGCCATTCAGCTACAGGTAAGAGTTCTTCACGCAGATAAAAATATTTAGGGTATTCTGATTCATTCTGTGCGACAATTTTCCTGCCGTTAATTAGTATTTGGTATTCTTTTTCCCCCAGGGTGATATCGTCCATGAGACGTATGAGGGGGACGATGATTCCCATCTCATATCCCAATCTCATACGCATATCATGAAATTTTTGGCAATGGTTGCTGTTCTCCTCAATCAGCATATCTACCAGACCTGTGCCAAACTTCAGTTTAAGAACATCCATCTGAATGACATTTTCGAGCATCGTCTTCCGTTGTACTGACTCCTGATCGTACTGAGAGATGCCGGATGCCTGATGATTCAGCAGATAGTCCGTAGTACAGTCCAGCAGTTGGGCGATGAAGCGAATCATTTCGGCGTCAGGCAGGCTGGTGCCATTTTCCCATTTAGATACGGCCTGAGGAGTAACGCCAAGCTTCTCGGCGATTTTCTGTTGGGTATACCCCCGATCCTGACGAAGACGTTCAAAACGTTCTGCGAATTCTGTAAGCATATAATTATTCTCCTCGTTGATGTAGTTTTACTAAGAATAACATAAGATTAACAAAAATACAATCAACAGTTGAGATAGTTCCGCTACAACTACCGGTTGTATAAAAGACCGTTTTCCAGAACTTTATCTACGGAGTTCTTGACAGTAGTAGACTTTTCGCCGTATATTATTGGTATAATAGACATAGTGGAGATATTTGGTTAAGTATACTTTTGGGGCAGATAAATGGAGGTTAATGCGATGACGAAAAAGCAGAAAAAGGTTACAGTGGGCGTATTGGTCAGCGGTATTATGGATGATTTTACCAGGATCATCTGCAAGGGCGTGATGAAGGCGGCGAAGAAAAGGAATGTAAATCTGGTTATCTTTCCTGCTAAATATCTGGACCGTGATGTGTCTGACAATCGAGATCTCCGATATGAATATCAGTATGGAACCATTCTGTCTTACGCCCGGAAGGAGAATCTGGATGCCATCGTGGCGGCGACCGGCTGCATCGGCTGCTTCAGTACATCGGAGCGTATGTTGGAGGTGATGAAGCAGTATGAGGGAATTCCCTGTGTGCTGGTCGCCTCACAGCTTCCAGGCTATGACAGTGTAACTTTTGACAATTTTTATGGTGTCCGGGAGGGTATGGAATGCCTGATTGAGCAGAAACATTGCAGGCGAATCGGTATGATCGGCGGACCGGAGGACAATTCTGACGCAAGGGAGCGGAAAGAGGCTTTTGTTCAGGTAATGCAGGAGCATGGGTTGCCGGTAAACGATAGCATGTATGAAGCAGGAAATTTGACACGACTCAGCCAGAAAGCTTTTGCCAGGCTATTGGATCATAACCCGGATCTGGAGGCGGTATTCTGCATCAACGACGATACAGCCCTTGGACTGTATGAGGAATTGAAGCGTAGAAAACTACAGATCGGAAGAGATATTCATGTATTTGGATATGATAATATACAGGCGGCGGCCAAGGCGTTTCCGCCGCTTTCCTCGGTTCGGGCGGACCCGGCGGAGCTGGGCGAGGCGGCACTGGAAATGGTGTTGAAGAAGCTGCAGGGAGAAACTGTCGAAAGCATGGTGCTTCCCACCAAGTTTATACGACGGGATTCCATAGGCAATCTGGATGAGGAGCAGAGAGATGATGTGATAGACAATCGCATGATGGATGTATGGTTTGATGATGTGTTTTATCGCTGCAAGCATGAAAATATGCAGAAGATGGTAGAGCAGATCCGTCATTCCTTTAAGGCTCTGGTGAAATGCATCCGCTCTATCTATGAAGAGCAGGAGGAGGGCATCTGGGAAGTAAAGGGACTGCTGGAACAGTTTTTGAATGTGGATACTATTGAATATGCAGATGTGGACAATCTGATGATTGTGTTTCGCAGACTGCAGAAAATGTTGATGCGAACAGGAAGCTCCTTTACCAAATCACAGAGAGACCTCTTCCCGCTGATATACCAGCGAATTATCCGGGTAATGGATCAGCGGCTGTGGGGGATGAAAGAGCAAAGCCAGAGAGACAGTTTTGACATGAAGCTGTTTGTGCAGAAGACATTGCAGTTCGAAAAGGGGACCGATCAGAGCTATGGTACGCTGCTGGAGAATCTCAACTGGCTTCAGGTGCAGAATGCCGGCATATACTGCTTTGAAGCTCCCATCACTCATCTGGTCAGCGATCCTTTCCGGGCGCCGGAGGAACTGTATCTGAAGGCAGTGCTGAAGGCGGGGGAAGTACATGTGATACCTGCTATAGAGCAAAAGAGGAAGCTGTCGGATCTCTTTGTGGACAACATGGGAATACAGCGGGACTGCATGATTATGTTTCCATTGTTTTTCAATGAGATTCTGGAGGGTGTGATCCTCTGTGAGATGACGGAGAACATCTTTGAGAGCGGGGAGTTTCTGGTAAATCACCTGAGTTCGGCAGCCAAGATGATTGATCTGCTGCGCTCCAACCAGAAGATACAGCAGGAACTGGAGGAGAGTCTGGTGGCGCTGCGAGAGAATAATATTGTGCTGGATAATCTGTCCAAGTCCGACAGTCTGACCGGGATTTGGAACCGCCGGGGACTGTATGAGGAGGGCCAGCGGGTGGCGGAACAATGTCACCAACAGGGCAGAAACGTGTTGGTGGTCTATGTGGACATGAATAATCTGAAGATTATCAATGACCGTTACGGGCATGAGGAGGGAGATTTCTCGCTGAAAGCCATTGCGGACAGACTGGTGGAGGCTGCAGGCAGCCATGGTATTGCGGGGCGTATCGGCGGAGATGAATTTGCCTATGTCTGTCCCTATGATGGGGTGGAAGAGGGGGCGGAGATGCTGTCGGAGCTGTACGAGGCTTTTCGCTGTTTCAATGAGGGCACTGACAAGGTGTACAATGTCACTATATCGGCCGGGGCCTGCGTGCTGGGGCCGGACGACGGCATGTCATTGGAGGAGGCCCTGAGTGTTGCCGACGAGAGGCTGTATGAGGTCAAAAAACAGCGTTCCAAGGAAGTGGCGAAGGGCGTGTAGACAGAACTGTTCAGGAGGACATAGATGGACTACGAAGACGATTTGGAGGAGAACGGCAGAGAGCCTCGCAGATGGATGCGATTGTTGCCAGTGTTGGCGGCGGTTCTGATTATTGTGGTGATATTGATGGTGATGGTACTGCAGCGCCGGAAATCAGGAGGGGAGCAGCCCCAGGAGAGCGGCGTTGTCACGCAGGAGAGCGTTTCTGATTCCACGGAGAGCAGCGGGCAGCCGGAGGAAACGGACCCCCAGGAACCGTCCCAGCAGGAGACAGGGAGCCAGGTGGACGTGGCGCAGCTCCTGGTCTCCGATCGGGTGCAGGAGCTGCAGAGAGTAACCTTTGGGATTGATGTATCCCGGTATCAGGGAACGATAGACTGGGGCCAGGTGGCGGAGACAGGGATTGACTTTGCCATGATCCGGGTGGGCTACCGCAGCTCAGAGGAGGACAGGGAGATCTATGCCGATACCAACGCCCGTTACAATATGCAGGAGGCCCAGGCGGCGGGCATACAGGTGGGGGTGTATTTTTTCTCCACGGCATCCACGGAGGCGGAGGCTCAGGAGGAAGCCCTGTGGGTAGCGGAATATATTTCCCAGTACCAGATTACCTATCCTGTGGCCTTTGACTGTGAGGGATACGAGCAGGAGGGCAGCGTGCTTTATGATCTGGGAAAAGAGCAGCGGACGGACATTGCCATCACTTTTATGCAGGAGATCTATAAGCAGGGATATACGCCCATGTTCTACGGCTCCAGCTATGCCATGGCGGGCAGCAATCACTGGGATATGGACAGGATTGAGCAGTCCTATAAGGTGTGGGTGTCCCAGTATCCTGCGCTGCCCTATCCCGAGACAGAAAAGTCATCCTATGAGGGAAGCCATGCCATGTGGCAGTATACCAACCAGGGCAGTCTGCCGGGAATATCTCAGCCTGTGGATGTGAATGTGGCGTATTTTGGCTATGAGGGGGCGGCAGAGGCGATAAACGGGCAGGCTCCCGATCAGGCTTATGCGGATGTGGAGGCGCTGATGCGCTTTATGGAAGTGGATGAGGTGGTGACGGCCAAGGAGTCCACCAATCTGCGTGACATTCCCAGCCAGGGCCAGGACAGCACAGTGCTTTGGACCCTGCAAAATGGAGATACGGCCCGGCGCACCGGCATGAGCGACAGCGGCTGGTCCCGGCTGGTGTATCAGGACCGGGTGTGTTATGCGGTGACGAATCTGTTGACTACAGATCTGGAAAACCATGTGTCTGAGCCGGAACCTGAATCGGAGAATGACGGGATCAGGACGCAGTTCACAGACTGTCATGATCTGATGACAGCTAAGATTGAGACCAATCTGCGGGCGCTGCCCAGTGTGACTAACCCGGATGCGGTGGTGGTGGCAACGATCCGCTATGGGGATGTGGTGGTGCGCACCGGAATCAACACGGAGGTGGGATGGTCCAGAGTGGAGTATGGCGGGCAGGTGCTGTATTGTGTCAGCAGTTATTTGACGCCGGCTCCGGCGCAGGATCAGACGCAGGAGTGAGGTGAGGTGAGGCGAGGGACGGGGCGGTGAGGGCATGGTATTCCCCTGCAGACGCGCTCTCGCTTCGGTTCGGGCGTAGCGGTACATAAGGCAGCAAAGTACGCTGCCTAAGTACCGACGCCCTCACAGAGTCTGCCGGGGAACACCACGCCCCCGCCGCCCCTGCCTTGCGGCAACGGGACACTAAATCAGTGCTGGCCGCACTATGGACAGGACTTTCTCTGCTGGTGATGGTACTGGGAGGGCAGATGCGGAACTCTAAATAGGAGAATTGGGATATGGCGAGGAATTTGACTACGTTGTGTTATATTGAGCGGGACGGGGCTTATCTGATGATGCACCGGGTGAAGAAAGAGCGTGATATCAACAAAGATAAATGGATTGGCGTGGGAGGGCATTTCGAGGAGGGAGAATCTCCGGAGGAGTGTCTGCTGCGGGAGGTGACGGAGGAGACGGGACTGACTCTGACCGACTATCGGCTGAGGGGTGTGATTACTTTTATTGCAGATGCCTACCCGGCGGAGTATATGTTTTTGTACACAGCGGAAGGATTTGAGGGGATTATGCACGCATGTGATGAGGGCAATCTGGAGTGGGTGCCCAAGGAGAAGGTAAATGAGCTGCCGATTTGGGAGGGAGATAAGATATTTTTTCGTCTGCTGGAGGAGCGGCAGGATTTTTTCTCCCTGAAATTGCGGTATGAGGGGGACACTTTGGCTGAGGCCGTTCTGGACGGGAAGGAGAAGCTGGTATAGGAAACTGGCATAAAACACAGGGTTTTACGGAGGAAAGCCAGATGAAAAGAGGAAATAGAAATAAGGGATTGGCAGCAGGATGTCTGATCGTCATATTTCTGCTGCTTGGCTGTGGAAGAACTGGCGAGGGGAGCGCAGAGGAAATGGCGCAGTCTGGAGGCAGCGGGGATACACAGCCGGATACAGCTGCGGAGTCTCTTGCAGGGGAAGAACAGAATACATTGACCAAAGAGATGGATGCGCTGGTGATAGAGTTGACAGATAGGGAAATGCTGTGGGAGCCAGCGGACTTGATGCAGGATGAGAGGGCAAAGGATTTCCCAGAGGAGCTGTTACGGCGGCTGGAGAAGGCGCTGGCGGCAGGAACCTCAGACGAACTGCTGGAGGAATTGACCGACAACAGCCTGAAAATAGAGAGGACAGATTTTATCTATCAGCCTATCACAGCGGAGGAATCCTCCGACAGCTATGGGGATGTGGGGGCTGAGATCAATGAGTTATTGTCCTCAGAACCGGGGAAGTCGGTGCCCTATGACTTTTACCGGCTGGACCTGAACGGAGACGGAACAGACGAGATTCTCATGGTGGAGCGGACGCGGTATGAATATTCCTACCGCAGTCAGGCGGTGGTTCTGGAGCAGGACGAGCGGGGGGACTATTGCTTTGCAGGATATGAAAGGCTGGGATATCACAGGTTGTACGCCCTTTTTTTCTATGAGGATAATGTCTATTTGGTCTGTAATTATGATAACTATAAGAAAAAGACAACCAGAGCGTTGGGAATTTTTGATTTGGGAGAGAGCTGGGAGAGTGTCTATCTGAGTAGCCACAGTACAGACTGCCAGCTGGAAAAGCTGTGGGAGTCCGGACAGGAGGGCGGGCAGGAACTGCAGACGGCCATATGGGATTATATGCAGCAGATTGGACTGGACCTGATGCTGCAGAGCCGCGGCAATATGAGGTTTTCCGGGGAGGAAAGGCTCTTGCCTGTGGAGGAGCGCCAGCAGGCCATGGCAGTTTTGGACAATGTGCTGTGGACGCCGGAGCATTTGGGGTATACGGCCCAGGAGCAGCGGTGGATTTTTACGCTGGAGGAACAGCAGGTGTATTTTGCCCTGTACCGCAGGGATCAGCCGGAGCAGTACCTGGTGGAGGCGTTTCTAAGCGAGGGGGAGCAGGTTATACCCATAGGTCTCTATGGGATATTTCCTCGCATAGAGGTGGGTGTAGAATCCTACTGGAGTTATCTGGATAAAATAGAGTACAACAGTGAGAAACAGGTCTTGTATTCGGCTACGGAGGCTGCTCTGGCTTTCCCGGAGGAGAGACCGGAAGTGACGGAAAGGCTGTGGCGGCAGGTCAATGAGGAACTGTTGTCTGAGGAAACGCAGGAGCGGCAGCTGGCGCCGGAGGGGCTGGTGAATATGGCCCGGGAGGCTCTTTTTACCAGGGACTGGTCTGCCTTCGACCAACTGGCGGAACCCTTTGAACAGACGGATCAAGAGGCAGTGCTTGCGGCCTGGTTTCCGGATTACGATTACTCGATGAATGGCTATATCAACCGTATCTACCAGTATACCATAGGAGATGACACCTATTTGCTTTTTATGGAGGATTCCGGCGGGTCGGCCCGATTCATGATTAATGCTTGCTACCGTCTGACGGAGGATGGGCCGGAATATCTGGGAGACCAGTGGAATACCTGGTGGAACGACTATGTGGTGCCATATGAGGGAGAATTTTATCTGGTGGACGGCAACTACAATTTTTACTCCAAATATGTGGATACGATTTATCTCCATCGCCTGACCTCGGAGGGGATCAGCGAGGACGCCACGGAAATTGTGCTCAGTCCGGCGTCCTATGTCTGGACAGACGGATACAAGAGCGATGATGCGGCGCTGGAGCAGATTGACCGCTATGTGGAGGAGATCGGGGAGGAGTTGATGGATGTCTCCCCCATCAACGACGACGTGGAGGTATATACCGGCTGTGAGGAGCTGGTGACAGACGCCGTGCTGCGGCAGCGGCTGCTCTGGAGCTATGACTGGTATCGGGTGGACTATGACAACGACGGGCGATCGGAATATCTGGCCAGACATTACTGGTATCCCAGCAATTATACCACGCTGGGGCTGATCACGGAGCGATACCGGATGGATGGAATCACGGTGCAGCTGTATGAGTCCTGGGAGCCGGAATGCCCCTACTCTTCTTATGACTATGAGCTGATACAGCTGTGGTATCAGGAGTTTGACGGGAAAATATATACGTTTCAGTTGTTTTTGACGGAAGGGTACAACTATTATCTGAGCGTATCGCTGGTTGAGGGCAGCCAGGTCAGCTGGATTGCCAGTTATTATATCACGCCCCGGTGCGAATGGCAGCTGGAGACCTGCTGCAATTACACAGGTTGCGGGTGAGGCGGGCGACTGTAGGGAGACTTCCTTGTCTCATTTGTGCAAACGTGACAAGAAATAAAACGCAGTAAATTCGCACAAAATCAAATAATTTGAAATGCGTATAATATGAAACAAGAAAAACATTGGCACATTTCGCCAAAAATGAGATAATTGTTTTATGATCCTTGTACGAAAAATGGAATAATGTTATAATCCGCATATGGGAAACCAGAGCCGGGCGGCTTACCCCTCCTTTCAGGAGGGCTTATCCTCCTAACGAAAGAAAGGAGGGCGTTGCCAATGACTACATATGGGGATTTATTCCAATTTTGTATATTCATTTGTGCCCTTGTAGGTCTCTGCTATGAGATTTTCAAGGATGAACGTAAATAGCCGTCATTACCCCAAATAATGACGGCTGTTTAACTATTGCGGTTAGTTAAGTAGGGGTAAGCCGTAGCTCTGGCTCTTCCCTTGTATAGAGAGCATAACATATTTTTCTGTTTTTTACAAGAGCATCAAAAAATTTCACCTTAAATACAAAAAACACTTGACCTTCCACCTGGTGGAAGCTGTATAAAAAAGCTATCAGACAGGCAGATGCCGGACTTGAAGGGGGAACCGCAGACCATGAAGATTAAGCAGGTGGAGGAACTGGTGGAGATCACCCGCAAGAATATCCGCTTTTATGAGGAGCAGGGACTGCTCAGCGTGGGACGCTCGGAGAACGGCTACCGGGAATATGGCATGGAGGATGTGAAAAGACTGAAACAAATCCGCCTGCTGCGCAGGCTCTCCGTGCCGCTCGACGACATCCGGCAGCTCTTTGACGGGCGATATACACTGGAGGATATTCTGGAGCGCCAGCTGACGTTGCTGGAACATCAGAAAGAGAGTATCCAGCTGACGCAGGTTTACTGCAGACAGCTGCTTATGGATACTCCCCGCTTGGAGACGCTGGATGTGGATGGCTGTCTGGAACAGATGGATAAGCTGGAGCAGGAGGGAGTGAAATTTATGGATGAGACTCGCAGAGACATTCACAGGAAAAAGCAGAATGGAGCCATACTGGGAGCCGCAGTGATTTTGTTTTTGACGCTGGCGCCTGTGGGGGGCGTGCTGTGGATCAGCGCAAGCACAAAGGAAGAGATACCCGTGTGGATACTGGTGTTTTATATCGGTATTTCCCTGGCGGTGAGCGCCGCTATAGTGGCAGCCCTGGTGGGCAGAATTAGAGAGATTAAAGGAGGAGAAGAGGATGAAGCTTCTAAGTATTGAGTATATCCCGGGGCAGGAGATTGAGGCGCTGGGAATGGTAAAGGGAACGGTGGTACAGACCAAGCATATCGGAAGGGATTTTATGGCCGGTATGAAAACGCTGGTGGGCGGCGAGATAGTGGGTTACACGGAGATGCTGAACGAGGCCAGGCAGATCGCGGTCAAACGCATGGTGGATGAGGCCAGAGAGCTGGGGGCGGACGCGGTCATCGGCGTCAAGTACGGCTCCTCTCAGGTTATGACCGGGGCCGCCGAGGTCATCGCTTACGGCACGGCCGTGAAATATAAATCATAGAAACATTCTGTTAAGGAATATGCGGAACTCTAAAAAACAGCATGTTCCCGTAAAGCGCACTGATGGATATCAGGACGCGTAAAGCGGCCGGATATTCATCACCGGATTGTGTGCTTGTAGGGAATATGCGGAACTCTAATAAGGAGGTGCAATATGTCAGGCAACACAGTGATACCCAATGTTCCGATGGCCAACATCATCGGCATTATCGTTTCTTTTATCATATCCGTAGGGCTGCCCATCGCCCTGTGTATAATCGTAAGGCGCAAAACCAAAGCCAGAATATCCAGTTTTTTCATCGGAGCGGCTGCCTTTTTTGTATTTGCCTTGATTCTGGAGCAGATTATGCACCTGGTAGTGTTGGGAGCTACGGGTACGACCCTGACGGACAATATCTGGCTCTATGCCCTGTACGGGGGACTGGCAGCAGGCATTTTCGAGGAGACAGGGCGTTATCTGGCTATGAAACTGTGTATGAAAAAGAATCTGAATAAGCAGAACGCCATTATGTACGGCGTGGGTCACGGCGGTATTGAGGCGATATTGCTGGTGGGATTGTCCTGCATCAGCAATCTGGTGGTCGCAATAACGATTAACAGCGGCGTTTTAACAGCGGATTTGCTGAAAAAGAGCGGTCTGGATAATTCCACTTATCAGCTGGCCGTGTCCCAGCTGGCGGAGCTGGGCACCACGCCGGCCTGGCAATTCTATATGGGCGGAGTGGAGAGAATAGCCGCCATCGTTTTCCATATTTCATTGTCTTACCTGGTGTACCTCGCGGTGAAGGAGAAAAAACTGCCGTACTATCTGCTGGCAATCCTGTTGCATTTTCTGATAGATGCCCTGGCAGTGATCTCAGCAGCGTATCTGTCCATTCTGGCAGTGGAACTGATAATGATATTGTTTTCCGGTACGCTCGGATTTGTTGTCTGGAAGATGTACCACAAGCCCGTGCCCGCCGACGCAAAATAGGGCTTGCAATCAGACTGTTGATAGTGTATAGTTGAAATATCATAAAAATCACTGAGTAAGGAGGAAGGCTGTTTGTCGATTGTGTTTGTAATGGAGGAAAACTGCAAGTAAATATTGCAGAGGGTATGTGTGTGACCGTATGCTTACGGGCGCTGACACACTAGGAGTCTGCCCTCATTTCTGCCTTACAATGTGCTGACAAATATTTCCGAATTCGATTGATTGAGAGATTTAAGACCATGAAGCAAACCTGTAGGACAGGTGTATCATGGTCTTTTTTTGTCTGTTCATAGAAACTGTTCATGGAAACTATTCATAGCAATGGCAGATACGGGGCTGTGCGGAACTTAAAGGAGATAAAGAGATGGAAAAGGATCAGAGAACAATGACCGGCCTGGAGCTGGAGAGAATCAAAGAAATCTGGGCGCAGCTGGCCGCGGCGCTGCGAGAAACTACAGAGAGCCGTCAGCTGCTGGAAAAATTCGGCACACCGCCGCTGGTATCCCTGGAGGGGATGGAACAGATCCTGCGGATCGCGGAAAAAGGAGATATGCTGATCCCTGAGCAGCTGGAACAGGTGGAAGGAGCACTGGCGGCGGTAAGACGGATGCAGGATTACCTGTCCAGGGGACAGCAGTATCAGATTCCTCTGGCTTATTACGGGGAGAATCTGCAACCGCTCACAGAAATCCGGGAGCAGATTCACCAGCAGATCAGAAACGGCCAGGTGGAGGATCACGCCACCCGGGAGCTTTTTGACCTGCGCTGCCAGATCCAGCGCACACAGGAAAAGCGAAAAGAGAAGGCGGAGAGCGTGCTGCGCACGCATAAAGAGTGCATGTCGGACAGTTTCTGCGTCATGCGCGGCGGGCACTTGTGTGTTCCCGTAAAAAAGGAGTACAAGTTCCGCATAAGCGGCAGTGTCATAGACAAGTCCTCCACCGGCAATACCCTGTTTATAGAGCCTGCCGCAGTACAGAAATATGAGGAGGAGCTGTCCCTGCTGCTGATTCAGGAGGATAACGAGGTGCGCCGGATTCTGTATACGCTGACAGTGATGATCGGAGAACAGCTGGAGGCATTTCGGGAAAACAGCCGGATTATGGAGCGGCTGGACTATGCTTTTTCCAAGGGAAAACTCAGCATAGAGTGGGACTGTGTGCCGCCGTCCATCAACACGGAGAGATGGATTAGGCTGGTGGCGGCCAGGCACCCGCTGATGGATCGCGCCATGGCAGTGCCGCTGGACTTTGCACTGGGAGAGGACGGAGAGGAGCCCTATCGGGGCGTGGTGATCACTGGGCCCAACACAGGGGGCAAGACCGTGGCGCTGAAGACGGTGGCTCTATGCTGTATGCTGGCTCAGTGGGGGCTGCATGTGCCCTGCCGGGAGGCCTGGGTGTGCATGAACAGCCAGTATCTGTGCGACATAGGAGACGGGCAGAGTCTGTCGGAGAATCTGTCTACATTTTCCGCCCACATCACCAATGTGCTTGATATTCTGGGCCGCGTCAATGCCGAGAGTCTGGTCATTATGGATGAACTGGGTTCTGGCACGGACCCTGCGGAGGGTATGGGAATCGCCATTGCCATTTTGGAGGCTCTGAGGGAGAGCGGCTGCCTGTTTCTGGTGACCACCCATTACCCGGAGGTCAAGGAATACGCCGCCCGGACCGCCGAAGTGACCAACGCCCGAATGACCTTTGACCAGGAGAGTCTGCAGCCGTTGTACCGCATGGTAATCGGAGAGGCGGGCGAATCCTGCGCCTTTGCCATTGCCAAAAGACTGGGGATGCCCCAGGTCATGCTGGACGTAGCGCAGAGGGCGGCTTATGGAAGTACCATAGATGGACAGGAGTGTGGCAGGACGAAGATGGATTCGGGGAGAATCCTGTCTGCCCAGACATCCGGCGGCCCCCGCATTCAAAAAGATCGCCCGGCTGCCAAACATCAGGATTTGTCCCACAAGTTCCAGCGGGGAGACAGCGTAATGCTCTATCCCGACCACAAGATCGGCATTGTCTGTGAGCCGGTGAACGACAAGGGCTGTCTAAGGGTACAACTGCCCGACCGAAAAATCTGGATCAACCACAAGCGGGTGAAACTGCACGTGGCGGCGGATGAGCTATACCCGGAGGATTATGACTTTTCTATTGTCTTTGACACTGTGGAAAACCGCAAGAAACGCCATGATATGGAGCGCAAATACACAGGTGACCTGATTATAGAAGAGGAGGAGTAGACTGCTTTAAACCATATGTAAAACAGGCGTTTCTGGGGAACTGTCTCAAGTCCCGAAAACGCCTGTTTTAGCTAATTATCAACTGGAAAAGTATTTGACAAATCGTGTAAAAGTTGTATAGTGATAACAAGAAACGTTGCTGATAAAAACTCGAACAGAGTGATAATTATTAAGAAAAGAATCTAAAATTTTCATGGTTAAATGTAACAGAAGACAAGTAGCAGTCGGTGGCAGATGGAGTGTGTATCGAATGAAAAGAGTGTTATATATATGTTCAATACTGATTGTACTATTTGGTGTAATTGCTTTTGGGATAGGTGCAGGATTGCGTCAAAAAGAGATGCAAAATATGAGAACAGATAAGGTTGGAGGATTGATAGCGACATGGAAATATGTAGAAAGAGAGATTGACTTGGATTATTTTTATCAATTAGATAATACAACAACCTATAAGCAGATGGAGGAAGAAATCGGAGAGCCTAATGGTGCCAGGGGATCGGGCTTGATATTTCCATACTACCAAATAAATAATAATCTGTATGTCGTAGTTTCTTTTTCATTAGATGAAGAGGGTGAGTATGACAAAGTAGGAATGTTACTCTTATGTACTGAAGATGAAGTGTTAGAGAAAATATATCCATGATAAAGAAGGATCAAAGGATAAATTAATTATAGAAGTATGTATTGCATAAGGAGAAGATAGGAGGTAAAAAGTGAAAAAAGTGTGGGCAATTATAGCTGTATTGACTTTAGTAATATTGGCAATAGCATCATTTATTGTAGTAAATTGGGTCCCGGAAAAATATGCAATAAAAGAAAATGAATTTGACAACTATGAGCCTTTTATATTAGTCAAAGAAGTGCATTATACAGGAACCGGTTGGGTGCAGGTAGGAAATGAAAATGGTTATTTTTTGCCGGAGACATATGTCGATATAGATTTAGTAAATGGAACTATATTGCCGCAGATGGAAGTGTATGATAAAGATTATGTAAACACATTTCTGTGCCAAGTAGAATACAAAGGAAAAGTAGAACATGATGCTTTTGAAGATCAAATAGAGTCTTACTATATAGTTGAATGGTATCCGGTATATCCAATACTTCGAGATACGATATTGCCTAACTGGATGTACCCTAAGGGTTTTATGACGAAGCAGGAACTAAATAATAAAAAAGGGGATAAATCTATAATTAGAGTTGCTGGCTGGGATATGGAATATACTCCTTCGGATAGAGGGTTGGCAGTTGAAAATTTTGAGAACATTGAACTTGGAAGTTCCTTAGATGAAATAGAAAAGAAACTGGGGAAACCAGATGGTTGGGTTGGAGGAGGAATATTATCACCCGTTTATATCTTGGAGGATAATAGCGCAGTAGAATTGGTTTTCGGAAACGATGCAGCCGATGAGGACCTGGCGGCTATATATCTTTATAAAGAGCAACAGGAATTTATATTAAAAAAGAGATGATAAATGCAAAAACGAGATCAATCTATGTGTATGTTGTGTATGATAATGGCGGGATGTATATATATTTCTGGGTATGAGAATCTGTTGTTGGAGAGTTTCATCTTGTGAGAAAGGATGGAGCGTGCTTTGGATAGCAAAAAGATTATTTTAGGTATTTTGGTCTTTATAGGCATAGTTATAACAAGCTTAGTTATTGGAAATAGGAATTTGAAGGAAAGTAAAAATACAGCCAGCATTTCAGAAACCTATGAAGGAGATACGAGAAGTGAAAATAATACAGAGACATTTGAAAATGTACAGCAGTTTTTTGATACTATAACGGATGATATGCTCAATGCTTTTGAGGCGTATCCCTCACTTGATTCATATTGGAATGACCCACTGATTCTATTGAACCAATTCAATAAAAATGTACGGTTGTATGGGATAAATGTAAATGAGGAGACGGCAATACTCCTTTATTTTGAGGGAGAAAAAATATTGATAGAAGAAGATCCGTTTCCCCCATTCCATAACCTTTATCAAGAAATCCCCAAATTAAATGTGTGTGATGTTGATAGCGATGGAGAGAATGAAGTACTTATTAGTCTTAGAACTGTCACTGGTTCAATAAGCAGATATGCCATGCTGGTTTGCGATTGCGAAGATGAGTGGAATGTCTATATGTACAGTGATTATTTAGAGGACATTGAAGACGAAATTGAGTATCGGTATGATGACAAAAATAATTCAATTACCTTTCTGGACAATAGCGGAAATGTTTTGTGGGAAGGGAAATTGCCGGAATGGACCAATGAGTATGCTTATACTGGTGTTGTCAATTTTGGAGATATGATGGAATTTGATGCTGAGGCATTCCAAATGCATATTGTACCACAGATAGAATTAGAAAATTCATTGCCATATGAGCCAATAAGGATAACATTTGATCTTGGTTTTACTGATGGGCATTTTAAAATAGCAGACTATGAGATTGATTCATACTGTGTGGCAGAGGAGATTGTAGAAGAGGAAGATATTGCGGAACTCGGGCTGCAGGAGGACATGCTTGCGTATTGGATGGTGTTCAATAGCAAAAAGCCCTTTATCAGCACTGACGAAGGGTATCAGGAATTTTACTGGGATGAATATTACTGGCGTCTGGGTGAAATCAGAGCACGGCGGCAGGCAGATTATTTTATGATCGTTGATATGAATGGCGATGGGGCAAATGAGATTGTTTTGGAATGCTCACCGGAATCTACGCAGGTTCTTCACTATGAAGACGGGATTGTATACAGCTATCAATTTATTTTTCGGGGGATGAAACGAATCCATGAAAATGGCATTTATGAAGGCTCCGATGGAGCTGCAAGTACTTTTTATTACAGGCTCACAGAATTGAATAAGGATGGCTATACAGAAGAAATGCTTGCGGGCATGGAGGGCGATTATTATGAAGTTGGGGGAGAAGAGGCAGCGTATGAGGAATTTTGTGAGTATGTGGACCCCATAGAAAATGTGGAACTGGCAGAATGTATAGAATTTACGGAAAGTATGCTTGACCAGCGCCTTTTGGGGAACCTGTCAGAGCAGGAAATTACTCTTGTAAAAATGCCGGAGACAGAAAAAACGATAGAAAATGAAATCAACTATCAGGAACATAAACAGGCGCTGCAATTATACGCTGCGGTGCTGACAGGAGAGCAGGACGTAATTTTTGCAGCAGAGGATACATTTAAGTATGCCGATGAGACTTTGCCGATATATTTCAGTTTGATAGACATGGATGGGGATGGAGTCCTTGAACTGGTTTTTAGCTGCGATTATGACGTTGTCTGGATACTGCATTATGTGGAAGGGAAAGTATATGGATATCATCTCAGACCAGCCCCTTTAATCACAACGGACGGCGTATTCCAGACGGATGATGATTTATCGCCCACCGGATACGCAAGGATCGTGGTATTTGAAGAGGACGGCTTTCTTATAGTGCCTGTTGAAGATTACAAGAGCGGCATCCAAGACAGGATACGTTATTATTTCTTTTCGGAAGAGTCTATTGCGCAATGGCTGGAACAGGCATTGGCCTGATATGGAAAGAGGTGTGTGGCAGTTGGACAAAAGAAAAATATTTGAATATATATTTATTGGCTTTGGGCTGTTGGTACTTGCCGGCAGTGTAAGCGGCTGTGGAGCAAGTGAGAAAGAACCGCAAGCAGATATAGAGAGTATACATAGTGAACCAGGTAAAAGAATAATAGAGGCAGAAAGTTCAGTGCTTTCGGATGATATTTTCTATTGGGGAGCAGAAGAATACTTTGATTTGCTTGAGGGAGAATGGATTGCGAGGGAATATGCAGGTTCAATAAGGGATTCTCATTCTGATGAAACAATGGAGGAAGGGTATCAGGAGGAACTGCAAGAATATGCAAATGAGGTTACAGAAAAATATTTGGGAAGTGAATATTGTGTAGAAAAAGACAATTTGGTTTATTTTGGACCTTATGTAGATTTGGATCTCGTTATGCACGATGATGATGAGTTGTTTTTCGCAACAAGATTTATCCCTGGAGAATTTGTCACAATAACTCCGCCATATATTGGATTATCTGTTCAGCTGGCAGATAAAGATGAAATGTATCAGTTTATTATTGATGCGGATGGCACTGTTTTGCTGGAAATAGAGTATTGTTTTTTTAGACTGGAAAGAGTATCTGATAAACAGACTGCGGGTGATGGAGAAGAAACGGTGGAAGTATATACCGATACTTCAAAGAATAGTGAGGATGATGCTGACTACGTATTTTATCTGGAAGATGAAGGGGTCAGAAATAACCCTGTGTTTGCTGCGTTTATAGATAAGGAAATTCCTGCATATGACGTGGAGATAGGGGAAAACAGATATATATATGAATGCAAGGAATACTGCGAATACTATAAATATGGACTTGTTCCGCCGGTGTTTGGCCTTCATTATATGGCGGAGGATTTAGACGGGGATGGGGAGGATGAGTTATTGGCATTTCTGCAGTGGGATACTACTGTGGGGGATTTGCTTGTGTTTCACGAAAAAGACGGGAAATTGTATCAATGGGAGACGTGGGACAATTTTTTATGGATGCGAATGATGGACATAGAGTATTATGGAAACGGTATATTTTCTCAGGGAGGCGGAGCAGGAGATATATTTGGATATTATAATGCAGAAGGAAAGATAGAATACATCGTAGATTTTTCCACATGGTGGGAGCAGGAAGGGGAGGAATGGTTACCAAAGAGCCGTCTGGTATTATATAAAGACGGCATAGAGGAAAAGAAACTCGAATATGAAGGTACCCATTATTGGCTCGAGGATACATGGGGAGAAATAACACCGGAAAATCAGGCAATCAAGAATGAGTGTGCTGCGATCATGAATGGAATAAGGGAAGAATTGGGGGAAGGAAAACCGATCAACGGGTTAGAATGGAACGAAGACGCAAAAAAGATACCCTTAGATGAACTGTTGAAAAGCAATAAATACGATGAGGGAAGTACTGAGGAAGTGGAATACCCGTCGGAAGAGGAAATCGCAGCGCTGGGCATACCGGAGGACATGCTGGCGTACTGGCTGGTGTTGAGCAATAAAAAGCCGTTTATCAGCATGGACGAAGGGGGGCAGAAGTTTTATTGGAATGAATACTTTTGGTATCTAGGATGGATATGTGAAGAATATTATGCTAATCGTTTTATGATTGTTGATATGGACAGAGATGGAAGGGAAGAAATTGTACTGGAGTGTGACTCGGGAACAAAACATATTTTCCGCTATGAGGACGGGGAAGTATATGGCTATCAGTTTGCGACTCGGGCAATGCTTACCATTAATGAGGATGGTATTTTTGATGCGAGCGATGGAGCGGCAGATAATTACTTTTACAGGATTACAGAACTGAATAAAGATGGATATACAGAAGAATTGCTTGCGGAACTGCATGGTGAGCACTATGAGGTTGGGGGAAAAGAGGTAACGTGGGAGGAATTTCTTGAGTATGCAGAGAATATATTTGCCAGGCGGGCCGAAAGTATCGATTTTACGGAAAGCATGCTTGAGGGCCATCTTTTGGGAGAACTGTCAGAACAGGAACTTGCTCTTGTGAAACGAATTCCGGAAGAGAATATGTTGGAAAGTGAACCTGATTACCAGGAGCATAAGCAGGCATTACAACTGTACGCCGCAGTTCTGACAGGAGAGCAGGATGTGATTTTTGCAGCAGAGGATACATTTAAGTATGCTGATGAGACTTTGCCGATATATTTCAGTCTGGTAGACATGGATGGGGATGGCGTCCTTGAATTAGTTTTTACCTGCTATTTTGACGTTGTCTGGGTACTGCATTATGAGGCAGGGGAAGTATATGGCTATCATCTTAGAGACACCATGTACGATACTCTTGTAATCACAACGGATGGCGTATTTCAGACGGATGATGATTTTTCGCCCACCGGATACGCAAGGATCACAGCTTTTGAAGAAGACGGCTTTCAGATAGAACCTGTCGAGAATTATAAGAGCGGCAGTCATGAAAGGATACGTTATTATTTCTTTTCGGAAGAGACAATCGCGCAATGGTTGGAATAGGTATCGGAAAGGCTGACAGAAGATTTTTAACACCGGCAACTGGTGGTGGGAGTCTGGTGGCCGCGGGATGCATGCCGTAACGAAAGGAGCTTTGTAGATGAAAAAACGCAACTTATCAAGCAAATTGTAGGTGAAAAATTAAAAGACTATGGTTTCACTTATCTAAAGACAGACGGGACATGTAGAATTTTTATTCGAGAAGTGCGGGGAATAAAAAGATATTACGATCCTGAAAATCAGGTGGTAAAACAATATATCACTATTCAGGAAAGCAGTTTTTCCCAATCATTGATTGTACGTTTTCATACGGATGCGTTTGGATATGAAATGGACGAGGAACTTGAAGAATTGAGAAAGTATGGAACGGGCGGCTGGATATCATATCTGGACGAGGAGAGCTATAAGGAAAGATTGCGTCTGCTTGCCAATCTTACGGTAGAGTACGGTCTTGATTTACTGGATAAGATGAGCCATGAGGAAGAGGCCATACCAACAAAAGCAATGGCAGAAAAATTGTTTGACGAACACAAACAGTTAGCTGATGCGTTTGCGGAGGAGTATCATATCAAAACAATACCTGAACGGCCGGAAGATATAGATGAATGGCTCAGTACAATTAAGAACGCACTTATGGACAGTGCAGATTTACCTTATGAGGAAGTAAAGGAACTGCTTGTAAAAGTTGCTGCTTTTATGGGGGAAAAACCATGTGAAATGTGTTCATATGAATGGCTATTCCCCACTCATTTTGAGGATCCGGAAGTTGTAGGAAAGTATCCGTTTCCTAAATTCATGCCATTAAATATAGTGGTGAATGCATGGAAATATAAATGCAATGCTCAATCGTGGAAACTAATGGAGATATATGGCGAAGTATTAAAGAAAGGTATGACTAAATAGATTACCTGTTCATCCGAAAGCGGGGCATCGGGGGAATTTTCCCCGCAGATGCCCCGTGCCTTTTCATATTAGTATAGTTGATTATTTTGCCATTTTCTGGGCAAAGAAAGAGTCAATATATTTCTTGATCACCTCGTCCGGCATGGACTTTAGCAGATATCCCTCGGGCTTCAACGCCTTAACATTCTGGACGCTGTTCCGATCGCTCTTGCCGGTCAGAAAGATCACGGGGATATCGGCGGTTTTCTTATCCGAGCGGATCATTTCCAGAGCCTGTTTGCCATCACATACCGGCATCTCGTAATCCAGCACGATCAGATCCGGCCGATTTACCGCGATGCTTTGAATGGCGGATATGCTGGAATCGGCCTCGGACACCTTGTAATCCTCCGACAGCAGCTTGACAAGTTTTGCGCGCATGAAATCTGAATCGTCTACCACCAGAATATTCTTCATGACAGGTTTTTCCCTGTTTAAAAATGCATCGATTGCCGGCATCACATTGTTTGGATCGATATTTGGCACAAATTTCCCGCGGATGGACTCAGAACTGCTCGCACAGAATGCAAAATACCCGTTTTCTGTGCCGAACAGCAGACTGCAGGATGGATTGTTGCGCTTAAAGGACTCTACCAGCTGTTCATGTGTGAGCAGGGATTCTTTTTCCACTTTGAACAGATCGATGGACGAAAAGTTCTCGCAGATCCGTTCCAGGAACTGCCGGGAAATATACCGGGCGATATTGATCACCATAGCATCGACCCTCGAATACTGGGTGTCCAGTATATCGCTGATGATTTTCAGCAATAAATGTTCCTCATAGACCAAAGTGAGCTCCCATTTTTCCTTTTCCTGCCCGCAGTAAATAAAACGGCAGCAGACCACTTTTCCAAAATTTTCGCCGGTGTATTGTTCGCTGATGATTTTCGCGTTCAGGTGGAAGAGGTCATCAATAAGCTGGATGATGGCCTGCTCCAGAGCTTCCTTCTCCTCCACATGGGGGATATCGCCCCATTTGCTCTTTAGCTTTCCGGCAATGGCCAGATCCTCGGTCTGGGTGTGGGCAACCACCCATCCGATACAGACTCCGAGAAAATGCCGAATGGACTCCAGCGAGTACTTTGATTGCTCCATCTCCCGTTCCAGCACCGGAAGTGTATTGTTGCGGAAATCATCATGCAGGCGCTTATGTAACTCGTATTCGCTGTAGCCAATGGAACGCATGTACTCTTCCTCGTGCTCAAAATGCTCCAGCGTATGATTTTTCAGATATTTGGCGCCCTCCCGGCACACCCATTCGCCCTTGTCCTCATTTTCACTGATCTGGAGCAGCTTATTCATGGTTGAAAAAAGTGCCTTATGCTCCTTGTCAAGAAAATCAACACCCATACTATAACTGTCATGCCATAATATATGTTCCATATTGCCTCCGATCTATGAGTTTCAACGGGATGCCCAGTCAGAAAAAATATATGCTGTCAAAGCTGATCTTTCTTTATATTATTGATTATAGCACTTTCCGACCCTTTTGACCATCCATATTTTACAGAGTTTTTGGATATCAAATGAGTGAGTTGTCCGGCGAGCAGGATCAGAAGATCGCCATTGCCAGGGCTAATTCGAATTTGAAAATAGATTTCTGTTGACAGATAGTATTATTTGTATTACAATAAATAATACAAGTAATACATGAAGAGAGGAGACACAATATGATTATCAGTTTGGATACCGGTAGCAGCATACCGATCTATGTGCAGCTGCGCAATCAGATTGTCACAGGCATCGGCCGGGGGGAGCTTAAGGAGGGGGAGCGCCTGCCCACGGTGCGGCAGCTGGCGGAGGATGCGGGCGTCAACACCATGACCGTGAACAAAACTTATCAGCTGCTGAAGATGGAGGGCTTTATCACCATTGACCGGCGCAGGGGAGCCACCGTATCCCCAGTGCGGCAGTGGGATGAAAAGTATCGGGAGAAGCTGGAGGCGGAGCTGGAGCTGCTGTCCGCAGAGGCCAGGATGAAAGGGATGGAACAGGCGGAATTTCTGGCGCTGTGCGAGCAGATTTTTTCGGGGATGCGGGATTCTAAACAGCCAGTTCCCGGAGAAACCTAAATAGATGAAGTTTATGTACGCCAAAGGGACTTCGCCCTTTAGAGCCGCCGCGCAGTGACTGGGAGATCAGATGATCTCCAATAGGAGGAATGATTTATGGGCATTTTTATTTTTTTCACTTTTCTGTCTTGTAATTTGATTATGTGCCTGGTATGTAAATATGCTTATCGGCAGAATTTTGTCTATCAGAAAGGGATGCTGCTGGGGGTCCATATTCCCAAGGAGCAGCTGCACCATCCACAGGTGGAGGCGCTTTGCGGACAGAGCCAGCGTCGATGGAAAATTTATCAGAATGTTAATATAGCTCTGGGAAGTCTGCTCTGTCTGATTGGATTTTTCAGCCCGGAGTGGCTGATGCTTATCTGGATAGTGTGGTTTTTGCTGTACCTGGCGGGTATGCAGGTCCTGATGGTGTCGCCTCTGCGCAGGATGTACCGGATCAAGCAGGAGCAGGGCTGGATACGGGAGAAGTCCCGCAGGACGGTGTATATCGACACACAGCTCTCGGCGCTGTCTGAGCGAATGGCACCCAGGGCGCATTGGCATCTGTTGCTCCTGGCGGCAGAAGGGGCGGCTACGGCAGTGTTGCATATGCATTTACAGCGTCAAAGTGGGCAGTCCACTCCGGCAGTGCTGGTGCTGGGGGGCGCAGCTATGGCTGTGACGATTCTGGTATGGGCAATGCGCCTGTATCTGGTAGAGAGGCGCAATGTGGTGTACAGCCAGAGCAGCAAGGTCAATATAGCGGTGAACGGGCTGATCAAGCGGACCTGGGCCAGGGTGTTTCTGGGGGCCGACGGGTGGAACTGTATGGCATGGCTGTATCTGGCGCTGCGCTGGTATCAGGCAGGGGGGCCGGGCAAAGGGGACTGGCTTGTCTATGCGCTGCTGCAGTCGGCCGCCGCTGTGGCCGCCCTGTCTCCCTGGGGGAGCGCACTTCGAAAAAAGAGGGAGCTTTTGGCGGCGGATGAACAGCCTGTGGATGTGGACGATGACGAGTACTGGAAAACGGGGTGGTACGAGAATCCCCAGGACCCTCATCTGCTTGTGCAGAACCGGCTCTGTGACACCAACTATACCTTTAACATGGCTCGGCCCGCGGCCAGGTGGATCAATGTGGGAATCACCCTGGCGCTGGTGGGAAGCCTGGGCTGGGTGGCGTGGATGATGATTGAGAGACTGGTATAGGGAAATCGTGCCATCGCGCAGCGACTTTAATTGGAGGAAATTAACTATGAGATGGGAACCGAAAGCGGTAGACTATGAGTTCAGCCCCTACACGGGATTGACCCGTGACAGCTGGCTGGAGGCAGCGGAATATCTGCTGTCCGGCATTTTCCAGCATATTCATCACTTCGAGGACCCGGTGGTGGTGCCCCGGCAGGAGACGGAGATAACCTATCCCCATCTGCAGGACCCGCCCCAGGCCCAGCGCAGTCAGCGGTCGGCGGAGATATTTGAGGGGCTGACCCGTTCCTTTTTCATCGCGGCGCCGCTGATAGCCAATCGGCCGCAGGCGTCCATAGGCGGGTATTCTCTGGCGGAGTACTATAAGTATCAGGTATTGCGCTCCTGTACGAAACTGCGTCCCCTGTACAACGCAGCCGGGGAGGACGAGAGTTATGTGGGCACATATGACGAACTGCAGACATTAAACCACACGGAAAGTCCCTACAGCTGTTATCAGCAGACTGTGGAGACCTGTGCTCTGGTGATCTGTCTGTGGATCAGCAGGGAACAGATATGGTGTACCTATACCCAGGAGGAAAAGGACGCGATAGCGGCTTTTCTGTCCAGCTATGCCCACCGTGCCACCGTGCCCCAGAACTGGCGGCTGTTCAATATGCTGGATATGGCATTTCTGCATATGGAGGGCTACTCTGTGGACGAGGCTGTTATGCGGGAACACGCCCAGGCCATATTGAATTATTATGCCGGGGACGGCTGGTATCGGGACGGGCATTCTTTTGACTACTACTCCTGTTGGGCCTTCAATATGTATGCGCCCCTGTGGAATCTGTGGTACGGCTATGAGAAAATGCCCTATGTGGCAGCGCAGTTTGAGGCTCACTCCAATGAACTGATGAAAACCTATGGGGATTTCTTTGACCGGGACGGTTGGACCAATATGTGGGGACGCAGCAATGTGTACCGCTTTGCGGCGGTCAGCGCTTTCGACGGCAATCTGCTGATGCCGGGAGGAAAGGCGGACCCGGGCAGGGCCAGGAGGATCGCCTCCGGGTCCCTGCTGCAGTTCCTTGGCAGGGAGGACTTTCTGCAAAACGGGATACCCACGCTGGGCTTCTATGGGCAGTTTTCGCCGCTGGTACAGGGATATTCCTGTGCGGAATCCCCCTTCTGGCTGGGCAAGGCCTTTCTGTGCCTGCACCTGCCGCCGGGGCATCCCTTCTGGACGGCGCGGGAGAACAACGGCACCTGGGAGGAGCTTGTCCCCGATCAGGTGAAGGAGACCTGCCTGGACGGTCCGGCGCTGTGTTTTTCCAATCATGAGGGCAATGGGGAGACCATTCTGCGAAGCGGCAAGGTGGTGAAAAACAAAGGGGATGTCCATGGCATGTGGAACTATTCTAAATTGTGCTACAACACCAAGTATCCATGGGAGTCAGCCCCGGAGCAGTGGCTGGAGAGCCAGCAGTATGTGCTGCAGGACGGGGAGAGTGGCGCTTGCAGCAGGGCTAATGTGACTTTCTGGCATGGGCAGCAGGAGCAGGTGTTGTATCGGCGGCAGTTTTTTGACTACAATCTGGAGAACGAGTGTCACTGGATACAGGCCATGAATCTGGCCGATTTTGTGGTGCCCTGCGGCATTGTGCGGGTGGATAAGCTGCGGCTGCACCGAACCCCAATCCGGCTGACGCTGGGGGCTTACGGTTTCCAGGATAATGGGACGGAGATAGCGGAGAGGGAGTGCCAGTACAGGGTGGCGGTAGGTGCGGAAACGGAGTTGGGACAGGAGGGTGGTGCCATAAGGACTGCCCACGCTCTGATTCTGAAGGGGCATGACAGCACAGGTCGGGAGAAACAGCTGGCAATGACCATCTATGACGGGTGGGAAAGCCTTAAGGTAAAGCATAGCCGGGGAACCAATCCTGACTCGGAGCGGTCTGTAATTGCCTATGCGGAGACCTCCAGGGGCAGACTCTATGGCAATGAGCCGTATATATTGATCTCCCAGGTCATTACCAAGGAGAACCTGCAGGATTTCACCGAGGAAGAGCTGTTCCCCATCGCCCGGGTGAGCTATACAGATCCCGAGGGCTGCGGCGGCTATGGTCCGGTGGAGTTGCTGCTGCGGGACGGTAGCTGCAGACAGGTGATGTTTGAGGGGCTTGAGGGGAAGATGATGCTATAAAAGTAAACTTTAAGTTAAGCTTTATCCTGCTTTGATCAACGTCTGCGTTATGGATTTACTTGTTATGCTGTGGCATAATATATTCAACACAGCAGATTCCCGAACTCCCAATAGGGGGTGATTCGATGAGAGTTCCAGCGGGAAATGTGAACCCCTCATCGCAAAAATAGACGAAAGGACGTGAAAATGATGTTCGATAGCTGCAAAGCAGGAAAACAGATCGCTCTTTTGAGAAAGAGCAGGGGCATAACGCAGGAGGAATTGGCACAGAGACTTTCGGTCAGTCCCCAGGCCGTCAGCAAGTGGGAGAATGGTCACACTATGCCTGAAGTCTCCATATTGGCGGAACTGTCAGAAATTCTGGGTGTTACAATTGATGAGATTCTGTTACCCACAGGCATTATACCGGCTAATGCAAATTTTGAGCATGTTTTATTGCCATATGACGAAATAGCGGATTTCTCCGGGAGAAAATGGCCAAGAAGTATGGCTTGGCCCGCAATTTTATCGGCAATTAACTTATTTATGGGGTTGGAGAGTCACAGAGATTCCGAAAAACGTCAGATAAATGATGATGCCCAATATGTCTTCCAGTCTGCTTTTACATCCATCTGTTTCTGTTATTCCTGGGGACGGGAAATAACCGAGACAAATTGTCTGGCGGTATACGGATTATCCTGTGAAGTCTATGACAGTGAGCAGTACAATGTCCAGACACTTATACGTTTGGCAACAGAAAATATATTAAAAGGATATCCGATAGTCGTTGAACCCAAGGAGTATGATGACATTATCCTTGCGACAGGTTTTTCTCAAGACGGAAAGATATTGAAAGGATTATCATTTTTGGATGGAGATGATGATAAGAATTCGGTTATGTCTTTTAAGCAGCTGAATAACTTTCCGGGTTGGTATAAGAAGAAAGTAAAGCTGATTCTGATAAGGCCATCGGCGGATAAGATGAGCTTTGAAGACGCATGCAAAGAGGCTCTGTGTGAAGGATACCGGCTGCTCGGCAATGAAATTCATCAGTTTGATCAACCTCTTGTGGGATATGGACTGGTTATCTATGATAATTGGAGAGAAGAGCTCAGGATGGAGAATGTAAAAAATCTGGAAACGATAGAATGCCTGTTTCCTCACATTTTCATACATTATGAGAATAAGATGCGCGTCAAACAATTCTTAGAACTCTGTATTCATACCGTAACCGGGATTGACAGAGAGTCGCTTGAGACAGCCATATCAAAATATGGCGAACTTATCGACCTGTGTGAAAAGGCAATGAATAGCTGGCTTGCCGAGAGTCCAAGAGATATTGCTGCCGCAAGGAGTATGCGCCAGGGGTTTGATGACGTTTTGCGAAGAAGCAGGGGACTGGAAGCAGAAGCATTAAGCAGCCTCGCGACAGCGATTAAAGCGGAGTGCCCTGCTCCGGTGCTCCCCGTGAATTCCCACGCTCCTTCTTAAAGCAGAAAAATAACTATAATCATCCAATATATACATCACTCAAAGTACGCCGTATTGTTAAAAGACATATCGCACTGAAGGACGACATGGCATGCCCGGAAATAGGTCTCCTCCAGAGGAATCCAGCGCTGAAGATAGGCATCCAGATGGGTGCTTTCGCGGCGCTGTAGTCTTTTCAGCTGCTCCCGGTGGTGGCAATACAGGTAGATTTTCAGGTCATAGTGGGGCGCAAGCAGCGGATGGTGACTGTAGCTGCCCTCCACGATGGTCAGCGGCGCCGCCGGGAGCATTCGGGTTTCCAGCAGTCGTCCCTCCTGACAGCTGTAGGGCTGGTAAGCGATAGCCTCTCCTCTGGAGGCTGGCAGCAGGGCCTGGTGCAGAAAACGCTGCAGGTCCATATTGTCACAGGGAGTTGTCTCCCAGCCCGGAGAGCGCTGCTGCAGGGGCAGATAATAGTCGTCCATATGGAGTACCCGGCTGGGGAACAAATCGGCCAGCAGGGCGGCCAGGCTGGATTTGCCGCCGCCGCAGGGTCCGTCTATGGCGATGGTGACACGCTCTGACCGCAGCAAGCATTCTTCCACCCGGTAGATTACGGGAAAGTAGATGGCGTACTCATCCCGCAGTATCCGATAGTGAGGGGCGTAGGCCTGCCGGAAAGTCTCGCTGTGGTGTAGGGCCGGGCAGCCGGCCTGGATATATTCTGTCAGCCAGGGTTCCAGAGATGGGAATCCTGGCTGCTGTCCGTACTCTTGTAGAAAGCCCAGCTTTTCGATCAACCCCTCTGTTGTTCCCTGATGCTGCCGTGCAGTCAGGAAAAAAAGCCTGGACAGCAGCGGTGCGGCGATGGAGAGATCATATCCGCCCGCAAGGTGAAAACGGTATAGCCGATTGCCAATGTCCTCAATGAGGTCTGCATGTTCCCTGTTGTCGGGAATTTTTGTCGCCTGGGCTGTCTCGGCCCACTCTCTGTCCAGCCACTCCTGTACTGCCTCGGGGCTGCTGACCATATGCTCCGGGCCGAATTCATTCTGATATAAAAGTTTTCCATAATCTGCGGGCTCCATCAGCGGATAGCGCTGCCCATGCAGGGTGAGGATATCCTGTATGCTTCTCTGTCTGACTGCCATAATTATCCTTTCTGCCTCCTGAACTAAACAGGCTTCTCTCTGCCTATGGGACTATGCGGGGCATATACCTCATTTTAACAGACAAGTGCCGGATATGGCAAGAAAGATTGCGAATAACGACAGGGCAGATTTTTTTACAGACTCACCCTTGACAAATATATCGGCAGATGATATATTCAAGTTATGATATATCAGGAGGCGATATAATGAAAAATATTCCATTGACTGAGGCATTGTTCTATATCCTGTTATCTCTGCGAAAGCCCAACCATGGGTACGGTATCATTCGTGAAGTGGAGGAGCTTACAAAGGGCAGGGTCGTGCTGGGGCCAGGGACGCTGTACGGAGCCATCCAGACGATGACGGAGAAGGGCTGGATACGCATATACAGTGAGGAGACGGACTCCCGGAAAAAGAAAGAGTATATCGTCACTGACCTGGGCGCCAGCGTTTTCCGAGAGGAGAAAATGCGTCTGGAGGAGCTGTTGGCCAATTCTGTGCTTTTTGGGGAGGAAAAGAGAGAGGAGGATAAGAAAAATGACTAAGTTTCGGATGTGCTATGATAAGGACAAGGTGGCGGAATGGCTCAACCGGATGGCGGAGCAGGGATGGGCGATGACAGACTATTTCCTTGGCTTTTACCGATTCGCGAAATGTGAGCCAGGGGAATATGTCTATCAGGTGGATATTGCGGAAAACCTGTTCAACGTGTCAGAGGGCTATCAACAGTTTATGGAGGAACTGGGGGTGGAGATTATGTGTCTCTGGGGGCCCTGGGTCATTCTGAGAAGAAAAGCGGAGGAAGGCTCTTTTGTAATGTATTCGGATGTGGAGTCCACAATTGCTCATTATACGAGGGTCAGGAAACTGTTCTGGGTGTGCGGAGTGCTGGAATGCGCTAGTGTGCTTTTGGGAATCCATGGCGCGGTGCTGGAAAAAAACGTTATGGGATGGGGGACTGCCTTTGCGGCGGCGGTGATTATGCTGCTGCTTTTGAGGCAGATTGTTCGTCTGAATGGAATACTGGCGGAGCTGAACGCCAGGCTGGGGAGGAAAACTTCCGAACCAGGAGGGGCTTCCTCTGCACTTGTGTCGGGGATACGTACAGGAGGCGCCATCATAGGTTGGCTTTGCGCATTCCTTTTGTATAGCTTGCTGTATGTTGGACTGCATGAGCTGGGGCATTGTATTGCCGTGTGGATTTGCGGCGGAACCGTTACAGGATTTTATCTCTTTGATCCGCAGCCCCATATGACATTTGAAGGAATTACCGGAATTGCGGACAGCTTACCCTTTGCGCTGGTTCATATTGCCGGCTCGGTACTGCCGCTTATGGCAGTGGCGGCAGTTCTCCTGTTTTACAAAGAGTCAAAGGAGCATCCCCGGCTGGATATTTATGTGGGAGCCATAGCTGGTCTCAGTATATTGTCGGTTATGAACTGGATCGTGGAGCCTGTATACTATCTGCTGAACCTGGTAAAATCGGATTCGGATGTGTATAAAGTGATAAATGAAACAGGGATGCATCCGGCTGCGATAACACTGTGCGCAATCATTGTTTTCGCACTGATGTGCCTTCTTCTTGTCAAGAGAATACCGAGGCTGTTCGGCGGGGCTGCGGGCAGAAATTTCAGAATTTCCGTTGTAGCCCTGGCGACAGCAATAACCACTGTCTATCAGGGGGTCACCATGCTCTTTGAGGCAGATAAAATTACAGCGGAAGGAAATATTCAGTATACGGTGGAGGGCAGCCAGGATTCCATACTGCAGGAGGAGTTTGCTATTGAGATTCGGCAGCCGGGAGAATATGTTCTTTACGCCGAATGGGAAGTGGACCGGGACGGAGTCATTGCGGCAGTGGTGTTTCAGGATGAGGATGAGGTATACAAGGACTGTACAGGCGCCGTATATTTAAGTTTAGAATCGCTGCCCGTATATCTGGACAGCGGCAGTTATACCCTTTCCTTTTATCTCCTCAGTAGCGAGGAGGATTGGCTGGAGTATTGTCAGATTATCGGAGAGAATCCAGACGTCATAGTAGATTTTCCCTATCAGGCGGATGCTCCGGCCACTGTAACAGGCAGCTACAGATTTTTGCATAAGCGATAACGGCAGAAAATCGGCAAAACCTTGCACAAATCAGGAATAATATGGTATGCTATATAAATAGTCCGACACCGGAATCGGTCGGACAGAGAGGAAAGCATACTATGACCAACAAACCTGCTATTTTAAAAAACAAACTTTTCTTATATCTGACAGAATTCTTTGCCGGCATGTCCGTCATGGCGGTGGAACTGGGTGCCAGCAGGCTGCTGGCGCCCTATTTCAGTTCCTCCCAGATCGTCTGGACCATCATTATCGGCACCATTATGATTGCCATGGCTCTGGGCAATATCTACGGCGGGCGCAGCGCGGACAGGCATCCCAGCCCCGACAGGCTCTACGGGCGGATTCTGGTGGCGGCCATCTGGATCGCCGCCATCCCTGTGGTGGGCAAATACATTGTGCTGGGAATCTCCGCCGTGCTGATCTTTGCGGTAAATACCAATTTTCTGATCTGGGCGGCCTTTGCGGCCTGCATGGTGATCTTTGTCTTTCCCCTGTTTCTGCTGGGCACGGTGACGCCCTCTCTGGCAAAATATTCCGTGGACAGTCTGGACGACAGCGGCAGGACGGTGGGCAATCTGGGCGCTTTTAACACCATCGGCAGCATCATTGGCACTTTCGTCCCCACCTTTATCAGCATTCCGGCAGTGGGGACTTCCATCACTTTTCTGATCTTTGCCGGGATACTGCTGGTGCTGGCATTGATTTATTTTATCAGCAGAAAGGTCGGCGCCGCAAAAAGCATAACGGCGTGCATCCTGTTTCTGACCTGCTGTCTGACGGGATCGAGCAGCAGCTTTGCCTTCTGGGAACCGGATCTGACCTATGAGGGAGAGTCCATCTACAATTATCTCCAGGTAAAAGAGGATGAGCGTCATGTGATCCTGTCCACCAATGTGCTGTTCGGTGTGCAGTCCGTGCTGATGAAGCAGGAGGGGCTGACGGGCATGTACTATGACTA
Organism: uncultured Acetatifactor sp.; assembly: GCA_964550745.1. GTDB lineage: Bacteria > Bacillota > Clostridia > Lachnospirales > Lachnospiraceae > Acetatifactor. Next base: position 8,454 of record CAZKAO010000024.1, on the reverse strand, counting down.
TGCCATGGCTGCGCCGCTGATGACTACTCAGACTGCGCCGGGAGACTGCCGCATGCTGATCCTGGGCATGGGCACAGGGACCTACGCCACCCAGTGCAGCCGCTTTTTTGGCGAGATGGATATCGAGGGTGTGGAGATTGACGAGAAGATCACGGAGCTGGCCAGGACTTATTTTGAACTGCCGGAGTCCGTACAGGTGACTACCTATGACGGCAGGGCCTATCTCAACGCCATCACGGAAAAATATGATGTGATCATGGTGGACGCCTACCAGGATATCACCATTCCCTTTCAGATGTCCTCAACCGAATTCTTCACATTGGTGAAGAATCACCTGACAGAGGGCGGCGTCATGGTGGTAAATATGAATATGCGGGGAGGCGGCGAGGGTAATATCAACCAGTATCTGTCGGATACCATCGCCAGCGTTTTTGACCGGGTGTACACTGTGGACGTGGGGGGAACCACCAACCGGGAGCTTTTTGCCATGAATCATGAGGACGGCCTGGAGCAGCTGACTGCCCACCGGGAGGAACTGACAGACGGCAGCTTGGCAGCTATGATGGAGCGGGTGCAGGGCAATCTGACAGCCTATGAGGCAGGGAATTATATCATGACGGACGACAAGGCCCCGGTGGAGCTGCTGGGCATGCGGGTCATTGATGAATTGATCCGGGATGAGGTGGCTTACTATAAGGACATCTATGAGCGGCAGGGTGTTCAGGGGGTGCTGGAGAGCCTGAATTAGGATTGGCAGAAACGCAATGCAGCTGCGGGCGATGATGCTGGAGGCGCTTTTTATGAAGAAAGAGGAGAGAATATACAGAGCCTTTGCAGGTGAACTGGAGGAGTGGAGCCGGACGGACAGGACACCGGCTACGGGAAATCAGGATATTCGGTATTATCTGGAGCTGCAGAGGGAACGCCTGCGCAGGCGGGGGCTTCGGATGGAATACCGCCTGCAGCTGCGGGGAGAGCATCTGGACAATATCTATGGCATAACCTACAAAGACCGGATTTATACCAATATGCTGACCTGCTCCAGCTATTTGCAGAAGACAACTTTATCCCGCGATGGGAAGGTGCTGTATGAAAAAAAGGATACCCAGAGATTCTTACAGACTATCACCTGGATGGAGCAGCAGAGACAGGAGGAAACCTACTGCTGTCCCAACTGTGGCGCGGTCAGTCCCATAAAGACACTTCTGGGCGGATGCCCTTACTGTCATACCCGTTTTCTTATGTCTGATCTGTTCCCGAAGGTGACAAGCTACTATTTTGAACACGACTTTTTTATGAATGATAAGGAAGCTAAGAGAAAAAGTCTCAGATGGGTTCTGGGAGGGATATTGGTAACCTTTCTGTTTAGCCTGCCCGCATCTATACGGGATTTTGGGCTGATCGCACTGCCCATAAGCTTATTGGCCAGCATTCCCATGGGAGCTTTTTCCGGCTACCTTGTCATGTGCATCTGCATGCTGTTTCGTCTGGTGGGAGCTGCGGTGGGCTTAGTGTCCAAGCTTCCCAATGTGGCAGGGACAAAGCGGAAGCTTAACCGGCTGCTTCAGCCCTATGATCCCAATTTTTCCTATGAGCACTTCAGCAGCAGGATTGTAAATCTGCTGAAAATGATGATTTATACAGATGATGTGGGGAACACGCCGGTCTATGACGGCCAGGGTGGGATTCCCGATTTTTCCAATATTGTGGAGTCTGTTTATCAGGGGAGCATGGGACTGAATAAGGGCTGGGTGCAGGACGGATACTGCTACCTGGATCTGGATGTGTACATGTCCGATATTTATGACGGCAAGGTAATGTATCGGAGAAATGATATGTTCCGCATGGTGGTGTGCAAAACCATCAAAAAAGGGGCGGATTTAGGATTTTCTATTAAAAAAGTGCAGTGTTCGGGCTGCGGTGGAAGCTTTGACGCCACAAGAAAGCGCATATGTCCATACTGCGGCAATTCCTATCATCTGAGAGAGGACGACTGGGTGGTATTGTCGATACAAAAAAAGTGAGTATGTACCTTGCATCCTTTGAAAATCTATGGACGAATTCCTGCAAATATGTTAAGATTAAAAAAAACTTATGAGGAGGACAATATGGATTATAATAATCAGAACCCTTACGAGCAGAACAGCAGTACAGATCCTTATGGCCAGAACAACGGTACAGATCCTTATGGCCAGAGCAATAGTACAAATCCCTATATGCAGAGTGGTACGACCCAGAGCAGTACGGCTCAGAGCCAGGATGTCTACGGGCAGTACAGCACTCAGCAGACGACGAGTCAGGGGGCATACGGCCAGAACCAGGGAACGCAGGACAGCAGCCAGAACCCGTACTATCAGAATAGTTACCAGCAGAGCAGTTATCAGCAGAACAGTTATCAGCAGAACAGTTATCAGCAGCCGCAGTACCAGGGGTATCAGCCTTACCAGTACAATGGCGACATGGAGGAGCCAATGTCTCTTAAGGAGTGGTTGATTACGGACCTGCTGTTGATGATTCCCTGCGTGAATTTTATACTGATGTTTGTGTGGGCATTCAGCAGCAGCGAGAAGAAGAGTAAGTCCAACTTCTTTAAGGCGCAGCTGATCTTTGCGGGCTGTATCCTGGCTTTCTATATAGTGCTGATATTCATTTTTGGAATCGGAGCGGGTTTTGCCGCGGCACTTTCTTAAGGATAAAGCGTTTTGCCATTGGCAGGAGGAGTGGCGGGTGTCAGCTGCGCATCCATCTGCCTGAGGCGCCGCAGGGCAGAACCAGGCCGCTGTCTGTGACAGGCAGGCCGATCTCGTCGGCTTCTATCCGGCCGCCAAAGGTATTGGTCAGCGCGGCATTCATCATATAGGACAATACCGCAGGCTGCAGGCCGGTGGTGTAGGAATTAATCAGGAAAAAGAGGGCATCCTCGGACAGAATCTGGCTGGCAAGCTGGATAAAGGGCCAGATGCTCTCTTCAATTTTCCAGATTTCCCCCTTGGGACCTCTGCCGTAGGAGGGTGGGTCCATAATGATGCCATCGTACTTGTTGCCACGGCGGATCTCCCGCTCCACGAATTTGACACAGTCGTCCACCAGCCAGCGTATGGGGGCGTCCGCAAGACCGGAGGAGAAGGCGTTTTCTTTAGCCCAGCCCACCATGCCCTTGGAGGCGTCCACATGAGTGACCTGAGCGCCGGCGGCGGCCGCCGCCAGAGTAGCCCCTCCTGTATAGGCAAAAAGATTCAGAACCTTTATGGGGCGGTCAGCCTTTTGAATCAGCTCTGAGAACCAGTCCCAATTGGCGGCCTGCTCGGGGAACAGGCCAGTGTGCTTAAAGCTGAAGGGCTTTAGATGGAAGGTCAGGTGATCCTCGCTGGTGGCCTTATGGCCGCCGTTTTGGAGGCAGGGCAGAGGATAGGAGATGTTCCACTCGTTTGGGAGATTGAAAAATTCCCATTCACCGCCCCCTTTGGCGCTGCGGTGGTAATGCCCGTTCTTTTTCTTCCATCCCTCATGATCGCGGGGCGTCCCCCATATCACCTGGGGGTCCGGCCTCACCAGAATATATTTTCCCCACCGCTCCAGCTTTTCTCCGCCGGAAGTATCCAGCACCTCGTAGTCTGTCCAATTACTCGCGATCCACATAGCCAATTTTCCCTTTTCTTCCATATATAATGTAAAGCCTTGCGTCTACTATACACTAATTTGGACTGTTTTACAATTAAAACATAGGTTTTGGGTCGCTTCTAATGCCAGTTCAGGGGATAAAGACTTAATACGGGAGTGCTGATAAATAAGAAAGAGCTGTGGTCAGTATATAAAAAATAATATGATATTGACCATGAATACTCAATGTTATACAATACCAATAGTGAAAGAGATTTTGTCTTTTGGTAACTTGAAGTGTGGCGAGGGGAATCGGATTGGGTGGATGCGTCAGCCATGCATATACATGATTTCCAAGTTGAGGGAAAGGAAGGTGCGGGAACATCATGAAGACTCTGTTACAGTCTTACATCCGAAGAATAGTATGCATGTTTCTGACACTGGGACTTTTTGCGCTTACAGCCTGTGGAGATACTCCACAGGCTGCGCCCGGTTCAGGGGAGGACGGCGCCTATTATTATTCTATGAAGCTGCGGGATGTTCCTGATCCGGAGGAGGCTCTCAGTGAATGGGACTTTCTGAAACCATATGACGGTTGGCAGAGGCAGGGAGGGAGTATTAGCTATCAGGGCGGCAGGATCTGCCGCAAGTTTATGGTAGTGAGTGAGAACGAACCGGCGATGTTTGAGGACTGTCTGCAGGTGTTCCGGGAGGATACCTGGAGCTGGGAACAGATCCGGTTGTCCGATGTGGAATGGATAGAGGGCAGCTACGCTGCGGCAAACCGGCTGGCAGGGGTGGAAGAGGACGGTTTTCTCTTTGATGTGAGGGAATTTACCACAGATGGGAACAAAGAGTATCTGGGGTATTACGACGGGACGGAAACGGAGATATTGATGCCCTGTCCGGAGGGAATGGAATCGATGTCCGTCTGCCGGGATCTGGAACAGAATGTATATTTTTTCAGTGAGCTGGGGAATACCGTTCACATATACGACAGCGCGGGGAAATACCAAAAGCGCGTCGTGCTGGACGGCTGCCTGTGGGGAGGTGTGTGCGATCCTGTCACAGGCGATATGCTCTGGTATGGAAGCGGCGATGGGGAGGCCCGTCTGTGGAGAGCTGCGGATTCCTTTGAAACGGCGCAGGGGGTGGCGCTGAAGTTCCAGGCGGCGTACGCGCCGGACGGAACTCTGTATTACGGTGACGCCCAGGCCTTGTGGGTGGGCGGACAGCAGCCCCGGCAGATATTATCCTTTGCGGATAAGGGGTATCATCTGCAGGAGCTGTATAGTATTCGGGTACTGGAGAATGGGGACATCGAGTGTTATGTGAGTCTGGACGACAGTCTGTGCCAGGTGAGTCTGCGCCGGGAAACGGAGCCGGTAGCATCGGAGCGGCAGGAGATTACGCTGTACAGCTATTCCACATTTTCCGATCCCCACCTGGAGCGGGTCGTTACCCGGTTCAATCGCTACAATCCGGAGTATCACATTACCTTTATGGAATCAGTAGATGATACCCGGTTTCGGGCGGAGCTGTCTGCCGGGAAGGGACCGGATCTGCTGATCCTGCCGTGGGAGGAAGCGGCAGAATATATAGAGCAGGGATATCTGCGGGATATGGAGGGAATAGTCGAGCAGCCGGAACTGTTTCTGGAGGCTGCGTTGGAGAGCGGCAGATGGAACGGTCGAACCTATGGTATCCCGTATCAATGTTATGTAAGATTCCCTGCGTTTTCCCGGGAGATCACAGGGGACCGCGAGAGCTGGACAGTGGAGGAAATGATGCAGTGCGTCCGCAATTCGGACGCGAAGGTGCTGGACTGGTATTATTTTCAGATGGACGTAAGTAATATTGTTTTGGAATATGGGCTTCTGGATGACGAGAATACGACGTATATCGACTGGGAGAAGGGACAGAGCCACCTAACGGAGCCGCCCTTTGCCGAGCTGCTGCAGTTTGCTAAGGAATACGCGGACACAGGGGAATATGACAGATCGGAAATCCTATCCCTGATGCGGGAGGGATATATCGCCGGCAGTACGTTGAATTTACAGAATCTGGGAGAGCTGGATCTGGCGGAGGATTGCTTTAGTGGCAACGCCTCCTATATAGGATATCCCAGCAGCACCGGGAAGGGTGGGATTTACGCCCGGGTGTATTGCCTGTATCTGAATCAGGCTTCGGACAAGGAGGAGGGGGTCAGGGAATTTGCCCGGTTTATATTGTCCGACGAAGCGCAGAGGCTGTGTGTATCGGATAATTTCTGTTACAGTCTGCCTGTGCGGTTGGAGACGTTTGACTATCTGGTGGAGCGGGAGCAGAAAAAGGCTGCCGCCCCCGAGAATGTCGGCACCGACTGGCTGAAATGGCAGGAGGACGGCCTGGACGAAGATCAGCTTGAGGCGCTTAGGAGAATACTTACACAGGTGCGGCCATACAGGTCAAGGGTTATGGCGGTGGAGGATATCTTTCGTGAGGAGCTTGAGCCCTATGCCCAGGGAGCAAGGTCTCTGGAGGAGACAGTGAGGATACTGGATAATCGCATACAGATTTATCTCAATGAAAGAGGCGGAGGAGGTTGATATTCCTTCGATAGCTTATTGTACTCAAAAAAATACAATATTTTGAAAAAAACTCTTGCAATGCTGGAAATTCCCATGTATACTACTTATTGCTGTGGCATGATAGCTGTGAAGCGTGAGGTTGCTGTCAGTCAGCAATGGCGGACAGGTTTTCCGTGGAGCGAATGTCAAGTTAGGAAACTGACGACAAGTCACTGTACAGATTTAAGTCTGTCTCAGGACAGAAACGACGTGAGAGTAGTAAACCAGTTTTACCTCGCTGTGAAGTGAGCCGGATAGAAGGAAGCGTTGCGAGAAGGCTTATGACACACACGGGAGAGTGTACAGTCACCGCTTGTCGTACTTACAACCAAAAGTGCGAAAAGGAGGCGACTTTTTTTATGGCAAGTCAAGTAATGAGAATCACACTCAAGGCTTACGATCATCAACTTGTTGATGCATCTGCCAAAAAGATCATCGAAACAGTTAAGAAGAACGGTTCCCAGGTGAGCGGCCCGGTGCCCCTTCCTACTAAGAAAGAAGTGGTTACCATTCTGAGAGCGGTACACAAGTACAAGGACTCCAGAGAGCAGTTCGAGCAGAGAACCCACAAGAGACTGATCGATATCATTACCCCGACCCAGAAGACAGTGGATGCGCTGCAGAGACTGGAAATGCCGGCCGGTGTGTACATCGACATCAAGATGAAGACCAAGTAATTGGAATTCTTTTGAGTAGTAACACATTTTAAATCCCCTACTAGTATGGACAACCGCATTGTTATAAGGAAGTATGTAACCACGAAGCAATGCAGTTGCGCCCCAAAGGCGCAATCTGCCGCAGTTGCATCTCTGATGCAACTGCATGTCCCGCTGTAGAGTAATTAGGAGGAAAATATGAAGAAAGCGATTTTAGCAACAAAAGTCGGAATGACTCAAATCTTCAACGAAGACGGCACACTGATCCCGGTTACCGTACTTCAGGCTGGTCCCTGTGTGGTAACCCAGATCAAGACGGTAGAGAATGACGGTTACAGCGCAGTGCAGGTTGGTTTTGTAGATAAGAAGGACAGGATCATCAACAAGGATGCAAGCGGCAGAAAAGAAGTGATTCACAGACATGGCACCACCAAGGCGGAGCAGGGTCATTTCAAGAAAGCCGGCGTAAGCTCCAAGAGATATGTGAGAGAGTTCAAGTTTGAGAACGCCGCAGAGTACAGTCTGGGCAGCGAGATCAAGGCTGACATCTTCGCGGCAGGCGACAAGGTGGACGCTTCCGCCATCTCCAAGGGCAAGGGCTTCCAGGGCGCTATCAAGAGACTGGGCCAGCACAGAGGTCCCATGAAGCATGGTTCCAAGTTCCATCGCCATCAGGGTTCCAACGGTGCCTGTTCCTCACCCAGCCGTGTATTTAAGGGCAAGGGAATGCCTGGCCACATGGGTCATGTAAAGGTAACAGTTCAGAATCTTGAAGTAGTGAGAGTGGATGCTGAGAAGAATCTGCTGCTGGTGAAAGGCGCAGTTCCCGGACCCAAGAAGGGCTTAGTAACCATCAAAGAAACTGTCAAGGTTGAAGCATAGTTTAAGACAGAAGGAGGACCAATCAGATGGCAAACGTAGCTGTTTTTAATATGGAAGGCAAGGAAGTTGGTACAATCGAATTAAACGATGCGGTGTTTGGTGTAGAGATCAATGAGCACTTGGTACACATGGCAGTTGTACAGCAGCTTGCAAATAATCGTCAGGGCACTCAGAAGGCCAAGACCCGCTCTGAGGTATCCGGTGGCGGCAGAAAGCCCTGGAGGCAGAAGGGAACCGGCCACGCAAGGCAGGGTTCAACCAGAGCACCCCAGTGGAAGGGCGGCGGAATGGTATTTGCCCCCGTTCCGAGAGATTACTCTTTTAAGATGAACCGGAAAGAGAAGAGGGCAGCGCTCAAGTCCGCACTGACCAGCAAGGTACAGGACAGCAAGCTGATCGTTCTGGACGAACTGAAGTTTGATGAGATCAAGACCAAGAACTTTGTCAATGTAATGAATAACCTGAATGTGAACAAGGGTCTGGTGGTTCTGGCTGAGAATGATACCAATGTGGTTATGTCCGCCAGAAACGTAGCTGAGGTGAATACTACTTTAGTAAACGCCATCAATGTATATGATGTGATGAAAGCCGGTGTTCTGGTGCTGACCAAGGATGCCGTGGCAAAGATCGAGGAGGTGTACGCATAATGGCTGATATTAAATACTATGACGTAATCCTCAAACCGGTTATCACCGAGAAGAGCATGG
>CAZKAO010000023.1:0-44675 GCA_964550745.1 uncultured Acetatifactor sp. | reverse complement strand
CTGCATAAAAAGATTGTCCGGCTGCAGTTCCCGGCAGAAAACAAAGGCGGGAATATCACTGGAAAACATCTTATCGTACACCTCGGCTTTGCGGGATTCATCCAGCCCCTCTACATAAGTATACTCCACAAATCCGATGATCTGCAGGCGAGTGGCGTCAAAATGCTCAAAATACCCTGCCAGCTGCAGCGCGGGGCGATTAATATCCGGCTGGATGATCTTCTTTTTGTTCAAATTCAATTCCGGCGTCAGGTTTACCAGCTTCATTTTTTCAACTAAACTATTCAGACTAACGGTTGCCATATCTACCTCTCTTTCTGCCCGCCTGAGCAGGTATTCACACTATCACTATAGCACATTCATTCTTTTTATTCAACGAAAGAATCCGGCCAGGGTTTACAATAGACGCATTTTTGTGTTAAAATACCTTGGAAAATGTGTTGAAAGAGGACAATTGATGGAGCATGTGTTTATTGCGGATGAAATTGCCGCGTACTACCGCCAAAAGGCACGAACTGCCGTCATAGAGGAAATTCTGACTGGAACGACACATTTGTCGGATCAGATTCTTGCCGATCTGCATGTGGATGCGGACACTTATCAGGTAGTAATATGTGAAAACTATATTCATGATGATCAGGATATGCGCTATCGCTTTGCAGACATGCTTCATTTGGCCAATCAGGACAATCAGTTTTATGACAATATCACGCTGCAGCAGAGCGATGTCTTTCTACTTAAGGGCGCTTATGCCATCGGGAAATTCGATGCCCTCCTACAGCAGTATGAGCAGGAAAAGGCGCTTCAGAAGTGGTCTTCTCTGGATAGCTTTTTTATCACTTATGGCCGTTACGTCCACACGGCAGACGACATTCCCCAGTCCTTCCGCGACGCATGTACTCTGTTGGAACGCCGCTTTTTCTGCAGCCGGGGACAGCATATTATGGGCTATGAAGCGCTCCTTGGTCCGCAGTCGGCCGCTGCCGCCATGGATGCCGCGCTGCTTACGGAATTCTCCTCGACTCTCACCAACTATATCCAGACCTTCAGCCGCAGCGGAATCTCTGCGACATTGAACGAACTGCAGAAAAAGCTCAGCGAGGTCTCCCAGCCGATTGACGATATACGCCTCTTTCTGATAGACCTGTACCTGAATATCAAGGAGAAAATGAGCCATCTGTATCCCAACGCCTCCATTCCCTTTGTCAGCAATGTGGATATGATCCGGCTTATCTGGTCCAAATATTATCTCTACGAGATACTTCTGTTTTTCACAGAACAGTTTGAGACCATGATATCTGCTACCGCCCGTTCCTCCCGCGAGAGTGTGCTTGACGATATTCTGCATTATATCAACCACAACTATGCGGACAATATCACACTGGAGAATATTGCTCCTTTGTTCGGTTACAACAGCTCCTATCTGGGCAGAATCTTCAGCAAGAAGATGGGCGAGAACTTCAACTCCTATGTGGATCATGTCCGCATCGAGCATTCCAAGGAACTGTTGCTGCAGGAGGATTCCCGGATATACACTATTGCAGAAAGGGTGGGATACCGCAACGCCGATTATTTTCATATCAAGTTTAAAAAGTATGTGGGCATGAGTCCTGCCGAATACAGAAAGCGCAGCCGATCCTGAGACGACTGCGCTTTTACTGTGTCTACTCCACAAAATCAAAGGTTATGGAAATTGTCTCTATATGGCCCAGTGTATCTGCATCCAGAATACAGGGGGTCAGCTCCTGCCCATTGTCTTCACGGACACGGGCTCCATCGGGCACTTTGCTCACCCATGCATTGTACAGGTTCACGCGGGTAGCCTTGCCATCGTCACTGCAGGTGTAGGGCTGTCCCTTCAATTCATAGGGCTCTCCGTTGATCAGAATCTCCTGTATCTCCACATAACAGCCGGGATAAAGGATCTCTGTGTTGGTGATTGCCAGGGCGCTGAACACTGTGCTGTCAGCATAGCCGCCGCTCACTCCGGTGAAGTCGAGCCCGACTGTGTAGGTTCCCTCTCCCGTAACCTCCACATCCGTTGCCACGATGCCGTTCGTCATGGATGCCGGATTGTATACGTCTCCTACACTGTACTGAATATTCCAGTCGCCGCTGTTAAACATAATCCATGCCATCGCCGTGTTATCGTCCACGCCGGCGCCCTCACTGGCATTGTTATAATCCTTGTCCATCTCTTTCTGAGCCTGGGCGATGATATCCTCTTTGGACATTCCTGACTGGATCTCCAGACTGTGCTTGGTGTACAGTCTTGCCATCCCCATATCAATGATCGCACAGCTGCTGCGGTTGTACAGATTATTGCAGTCCCATAGTACGGGGCAATATCCATATAGATCACAGTTATTCAGGAAATTCTGCACATACTCCTGCGTATTCTCCTTCAGCTCATTGTTTGTATTTTCAATCAGAACACCATATTCACCGATAACCACGCCATAACCCTGCTTGGTGAACTTCTCCATCAGGGAAAGCGTCTCGTTCATGGTCTGGTACTCCTGCTTTGTACCCCATGTTCCTATGCTGGTATTGATGCAGTAGCCGCTGGGATCATAGTAGTGTACGGAGACAAGCAGCTTGTCTGTCGCTGAGTCCGCAGGCATCTTATATTTGCTGTTACAGGTATTTTTGATGTCAGTGCCAAAGCCTGCAATCAGCAGAAAACGGTTGGCATTGTTGCCGCCGAGGGAGCGTATGGTGTCCACAAAAGCCTGATTGATCTCATTGGTCACTTTATAACAGTCATCATCCGAGAGCGTTCCGGAATCCCTGGCGATATCCGTGTCGTTCAGCCGAAAGCCCAACTCCTCGTTGCCGGACTCGAAGATCACATAGTCGGAATAGTCCTTGAAGCGCTCTCCGATCTGAGTCCACATGGACTTGTACAGCTCCATCGCCTGCGTCCTTGTCTCCTCGCTGGCAGAACCGAACATGCCCCACCATCCGCCGTCCCAATGATCGTTGATAATCACATACATACCTGCATTCCGGGCATAGCCAACGATCTCCTCCACCCGGTCAAGATAGGCGCTGTTTATCGTGTAGTCGCCCGTCTCAAAATCCATCATATTTGTCCAGGCCACAGGAATCCGCAGGGTGTCAAAGCCTGCCGCCTTCATGCCGTCCAGCATCTCCTGAGTCGTCACAGGCTGTCCCCAGCAGGTTTCGTATCGAGTGGGTTCCGCACTGGTGCCCAGGCTGGCTCTTCCATATGCCTCCATGGTATTGCCCAGATTGATGCCGTTGCCCATAAGCTCTGCCACCTCCAGAGCGGTCAGGCTCTCCCTGACAACGCCGTCATCTCCTTTGAGGTTGGTGGTCAGGACATCTCCGCCAGGTTCTGCACTTTCCTCTGCCGGACTGCCAGATTCCTGTGCCGAGGTCTGCTGCACTGTGTCGGACGGCTGCTCCTCTCCGCCACCCTGACCGCAGGCGCTAAGTCCCAGTGTTGCCAGCGTCATCACCGCAGCCAGAGCCACGGCTGTCAGCTTTCCGCTCAAACTGTTTTTTGTCCTCATATCTGTCTGTCATCTCCTCTCATATCTATGTTTCCCAGGCGATTGCGAAACTCCCTCCCATGACACAGGGAATGGGCGATATAGACAAAATAAGGGCGACTTGCCACCGCATCGGAGCCCGTTTTTGTCTATATTGACCAGTCCCGTCACTTGCAGAGAATGTTTCACAATCGCCTACTATGTTTCCTCATCCTCCTGCGACACCACTGATCCGGGCTCCTTCTCAATCTGACGGAAAAAACGAATCGCAAAAGCGCAGACTGTGTAAATGACCACCGACGGTCCAACAATCAGCCCGATAAGCAGCATAGTGGTGTTCCACATAAAGGTCACGAACTCCACCGCCACAATAAACACCGTCAACAATGTCTGCAAAAAGAACCTAGTGGATATGTCATAGGAATTCTTCAGTGTTCTGATAAAACTGTTCTCATATCTCGCCATCAGAGGAAACGCATACAGCAGCCCCATGATGAACACAAATATCGCCACAATGCCCATAATCAGAAACAAAACCGATTCCGTGGCGCCCCAGAACTGAAAATCCAGATATACCGCATAGACCGCCGCCATTGCCAGCAGTCCCAGAGGAATTCCCCCCTTCAGATTCTCCTTAAATGCCTTAAAAAAGGATCTGACAATGTACCCCTCCGTGTCCTCCGCCATCTTCAGCGCCACACTGCAGGCCGCCACAGTGGAGGCTCCCACAGTCACAACAGGCAGACTGCAGAGCAGCCAGCAGAAATTCAGCTGAATAAGGTCCCACAGACGAACAATAAATTTATAAAACGCACTGTCTATGCTGAAAAATTTCATATGATTTACCTTTCATATAAAGGACTGTCCGTTCCCGAACAGTCCTTTTATGTGTCTGACAAAATATACTCAGATTATTTATTTCTGCATAGCATCTATGCATGCCTTCAAAGCAGCCGCCTCGTTGCGGGACCACTCGATACACTCGTCATAGTAGTATTCTTTTGCTTTCTTGATCATATCCGCAACGATCTGGTCAAACTCCGCATCGCTGCTGGCATAGATGGCATTCCAGGAACCGGTGACAATGCACTCCTTGGTCTGATCCCACTTGGTCTGGAACTCGTCGCCCTTCTTGGCTGCGGAATAAGCAGACGCGGGCTTAACCTGATAGTTACCGCTCTCCATATACTCCTCAGTGGTATTGCATCCGGTATAGTCTCTCCAATCCTGCTCGATCTCACAGGCCGCCGCGGTCAGATTGCTCTCCCATGTCTCGGCTCTGTATCTCTCGCCATTGGAATCAGGGTTGAGGGCGTCCAGCGTCCATGTGGTATTGTTGATCTGCAGCTGTCCGTCATGGAAAGTACCCTTGTAGCCTGCCTCCTCCATGGATGTCTCGATATCTGCCTTACAGCTCTTGCCGAGAGGGGTAAAATAGGTCTTACCGTTCTCGTCATAGTCCCAGTTCACGCCTCTGGGGCCGTACTCCATAGTAACTCTGCCCTCGGGGGTACACAGATAGTTGATAACCTCCATGCACAGCTCGGGATATTCCGTCTTGGCGCCGATAGTCCAGACTCTGTTACCGCCCATAGTACTCATACCATAAGCAATGGGCGTTGCATCCTTGGGAGTCATGGAAAGCATCATTTTGTTCTGTCCCTTATGCTCGTCAGTATTGTACAGAACACGTCCGGCATAGTCAAAGATGGAGAAGAAGGTGCCGCCTGCCGCCACCTTTTCCTGTACATAGTCATAGGTACAGGTCATGGAATCGGGATCAAGCAGACCGTTCTGGTACAGCTTGTTGTAGAACCGCAGGGACTCGATATAAGGGCCGTTCTCATCCAGACATGCGTAAAAACTGCCTGTGCCGGGATCATAGAAGCCCATCTCAAACTCGTCATAGCCATAGAAGGCGGTAACGGTAGCCTTGGCATACATTGCCATGGTGCCGTCCCAGTCGGGCCATGCCACCAGCGCATAGGTGGGCTTGCCGTTCTCATCGGTCGGGCAGATCTCTTTCATCTTCTTAAACAACTCTACCAGTCCGTCATAATCCTTCACCTCGGGATAGCCCAGCTCCTTGTACAGATCCCAGCGAATATCCCAAGTATAGAAAAACGCCTCATGATCCTCCATGTTACTTGCCACATTGTGGCCAAAGCCGTATGTAGTGCCGCCGGAGATATCCGCATTGTGAGTCAGTGCATTCTGCATATGCTCATAGATATAGGGGCCATACTCCTGCACCAGGTTATCCTCGTTCCAGTCAAACAACAGACCTGCATTGACTGCATTCAGGTACTGATCGCCATCGCTGCCGAACACCACGATATCGCCCAGATCACCACTTTCCATACGAGTCTGATAGGTACCGTTTAAGTCGGGCACAATGTTAAGTTTCACGTTAAATTTTTCCAGCAGAATATCAGCGGACCATCCCGTCTGCTCGCCGGAATAGTTGGCCAGCTGGCTGAATACCGTAAGGGTAATGGGTTCACCGCTTCTGCTATTTGCAGGACTGGAGCCGCAGCCCGCAAGCAGCCCGGTGGTCATTGCCGCGCATAAACCCAACGCAGCGATTTTCTTTACTTTTTTCATACTTATCCTCCTATTTTTATTCTGCATCCGCCCCATACCATTCCCCATCAAAATGCAACGCCACAAATCTCGATGGGCATTGTACGAACAGATGCTGTTTTAAGTTCCAAACAGACCTCTATCCCTTGACTGCTCCCAGCATAATACCCTTCTCAAAATACCTCTGCATGAAAGGGTACACCAGCAGGATGGGGATAACCGTCACCATAGATATGGTGTATTTCAAGACCTTCGTACTCATCGTCGGCAGTATTCCGGACCCGCCCGCATTCATCATCTGTGCTATATTGGAGTTCTGGTTCAGGTAGATATACAGCCTGTGCTGCAGAGTGTACAGCGAGGGGGCGCTCTGCATCAGGATCAGGGAATCCGTGAAGGAATTCCAGTGTCCCACCGCGCCAAAGATGGCTATGGTTGCCAGTATGGGCTTGCTCAGAGGCCATATAATCTTGCGAAACACCG
Organism: uncultured Acetatifactor sp.; assembly: GCA_964550745.1. Lineage (GTDB taxonomy): Bacteria > Bacillota > Clostridia > Lachnospirales > Lachnospiraceae > Acetatifactor. The sequence continues at coordinate 38,091 of CAZKAO010000023.1, read as the reverse complement.
TCAAAAAACCTGCCCCGTCTATCAGGGCACTCTCCTCCAGCTCCGCTGGAATGGACTCAATATAGGTCTTTACCAGAATAATATTGTAGGGCGCCACAATGCCCGGGATGATATATGCCGCAAAATGATTGGTCAGACCCAGCATGGACATGTTCAGATACCAGGGGATCGTTCCGGCATTGAAGTACATGGTAATTACCAGAAAACGATACCAGAACTTCCGGTGCCATAACTCCTGTTTCGTCACCAGATAACCCACCAGCGCCGTTGCCGCCACCATCAGGGCCGTACCCAGCAGGGTTCTGGCAATGGAGACAATAAACGCATTGCCCAGATCCGACACATTCAGCATGGCTATATAGTTTTGTATATTGATTCCTCTCGGCAACAGGGTTACCTGCCCTTTTCTTACCAGATCATTATCGGAAATCGTATTGATAAACAGGTAGTAAAAAGGGAAAATACAGCTTAATGTAAATATTGCGTAAAAGGTATAGTTTAATATGTTGAAGATAATATTTCCCGGTGTGAGCTGCCACTTGGGCTTGTGAGTCTTTTCATATGCCTTTTCCGCTTTCAGATCCAGTTTTTCCTGTTTTGTTTTTGCCATCGTCCCACACCTCCTTATACAATGCTCTCACCGCGGACAGCCTTGGATATGCCGTTGGCGGCAAACAGCAGAATAACGCTGATTATGGATTTTACCATGCCGAACACTGTAGACAGCGGAATATTACCGTTGGTGATACCCAGTGTGTACACATACAAATCCAGCACCTGGATGGTGTCCATATTCACCTTATTGCTGAATACCATGTACTGATCCATACCGTTGCTCAAAATATTCGCAACGGACATCAGCAGCATAACGCAATAGGTAGGGATCAGGCCGGGCAGAGTCACATGCCACATCTTGGCAAAACGTCCTGCGCCGTCCACTGTAGCTGCCTCATAGAGCTGCTGGTCGATGCCGGAAATACCTGCTATGTAAATAATTGCGCTCCAGCCAATACCTTTCCACATACCCCAGAAAAGCATCTTCAGCCAGATGTGAGAGGGGTCCATCAGGTAATTGGTGCCCGTTGTGCCCTCTGCCAGGGCTCCCAGCTGAACTGCCGCCGTATTGACGAAACCATCTGTAGAAAAGATGGCAAAGGCAATGGCATATACCAGAACCCAGCTGATAAAGTTCGGAATCGTGGTAAAGGTCTGCACAAAACGGCGGAACCTCATATTTTTAATCTCATTCAGGAAAATAGCAAAGGCCATTGCACACCAGCTGGTGGCAATTCCCAGACCGCTCATCGCCAGCGTGTTGCGCAGCACGCGCACCACATCCGCCTTGGTGGCCTGGCTCTGGAACAGGGAAGTGAACCACTTGAAGCCCACAAAATTGTCCATGGACAATGTGCTGCCCGCCGAGTAATCAAAAAAGGCATATCTCCATCCCCAAAGGGGCAGGTAACTGAATACAAAACACAGTGCCGCAAAAGGAAGGAACATCAGAAACAATTTAAATCTGGATTCCATCTCATATTTACTGTTCGCTTCAGCCTTGGGAAGCAGAATTTGAACCACCACAGATGAAACTAGCAAAATCGCGGTTAAAATCAGGTACGCAATATATCCGCCGGGAAACATGGGACCAACTTTGTCCACATTGCTGCTCGCCTGTATCTGCAGATAGGAAACATATATCAGGACAAGTCCCAGAACCTGAACCGCAGATCCGCCCAATGAGAAAAGATTTCCCAGCTTCTTGAACTTCAGATTGCCCAGTGACATACAACCACCGGCGCTTGCCGCTGCAATGCCCAGAAGCATAATCAGAGACGCCGCAAATAACAGCATGATAGTTCCCTGACTCAGCCATCCCCTGGTAAAAGCACGCCCCATCTCCCCCGTGAGACTGCTATAGGAAATGCCGGATGTAAACAGTGACAGATTCTTATTGATCATGGTACAAATTCTGGATGGGCTCGCTGCCGGGAAAAAGATCAATGCCACTACCAAAAGTGTAGCGATGCGCTGCGCATAGTAGACTTTATCCGCAATGACTTCCTTTTTTGTCTTTTCCTCTTTCATAGATACCTCCGTCTATTTAGGAGTAATAGCCGGACAGACATATTCCCTGAGGAAATGCCTGCCCGGTTCATATCATTCATATATCACTCTGCTCTGCCAATCAGCCCTTTTTCTTCTTGGCAAGAACCACTGCCACTGCGGCAATAATTGCAACTACAACTACTGCGATCACTACGATCACTACGGGAGACATGGAAGAAGTCTCTGCCGGTGCCTCTGCGGGAGCTGCTTCAGAAGGCGCTGCCTCTGACGTAGCAGCTTCTACGGGAGGCTGCTCGGACGGTGTTTCAGCCGCCTCATTGTCATAAGCAAAGCCGGATACGGTGAAGGTAATCTCCATATCCTTGGGCGGTACAGTATAGAAGCCGATGGTTGCAACATCCTCATTCCAGATATTCTGGATCATCATGCCTATATAGCTGGGATCATCGGGGTTTATAATCGGGTTGCACTGCACATCCCTGCCGTCAATGCTCAGCTTGATATCGGAAATAGTAATCTCCCCGGTGTTGGGAATATCAGTGGAGATGAAAATCAGGTTAAAGTAATCCTGAGAATCGAAATCTCCCTCCAGATTCATACCGTTTGCGGAAACAGTATATGTACCATTACCTGCGATAACTGCATCTGTAAAGGAACCCTCTCTGACGATGGCGTTGTTGCCCTCCCAGCCAGTAATCTGGTTAAAGTACTCGGTATCACGTCCGTATGTAGCATCATTAAATGCGTTACGGAAAGAGAATGTAGGGGTCTGCAGACCAATGTATGCATTGTAACTGCCGTTTAAGTCAACAGGCTGTACCTCGGGCTCTGTGGCCTCGCCAGCCGCTGCCAGAGAACCAACGCCTGCTACGGTGAAGGTAACTTCCATGGACTCTACCAGGAATCCGCTGCCGGAAGACGCATTTACATAATCGCTGGAGAACAGACATGCTGTTGCATCCATAACGCTGCCCTCGGCCACACGATTGTCCAGATGCTTGTCATCGCCTGCCGTAGCCGTCTCGTCCGGGCTGTTCCATTCATTGTACAGATTGACACGGGTATTCACACCGCCGCCGTCCGCGGAACAGGTGTAGCTGGGGCCCTGAAGCTCTACTTCTTCGCCGTTGATCTTGATGCTGTCCACGGTGATGGTATAGGCAGTGCCCAGCAGAAGTTCACCGTTGGCAACCTCCAGCGCGTTGAACTGTACCAGACTCTGTCCCTCAGTGGCTGTCATGGATACGGTGTAGGTGCCGTCTCCGGTGATCTCCGCATCTACATACTCAGCCTCATACTCGGACCATGCTTCATTGTTGATGCTCAGATGAGCAACTGCGGGACCTTCTACGTCGGGTGTCTCAGCAGCCGCTGCCGCGCCTCCCTGAGTGCCGAAGCCGGATACGGTGAAAGCAACCTCCAGAGACTCCACAAGGAATCCGCTGCCGGAAGACGCATCCACATAATCGCTGGAGAACAGACATGCGACAGCGTCCTCCACATTGCCCTCCGCCACACGACAATCTGCATGGTCGTCATCACCGGCTGTAGCTGTGGGATCGGGACTGTTCCATTCATTGTAAATGTTCACACGGGTGGTCACTCCGCCACCGTCTGCAGAACAGGTGTAGCTGGGGCCCTGAAGCTCCACTTCCTCACCGTTGATCTTGATGCTGTCCACTGTAAGTACACAGCCTGTTCCAAGATAAGCTTCACCATTCACTACCTCAAGGGCATTGAACTGAACCAGAGACTGTCCCTCTGCAGCCGCCATGGCAACCGTGTAGGAGCCGTCTCCCGTGATCTTGGCATTGGTCCACTCCGCTTCGAAGTCTCCCCATTCCGCATTGTTGATGTTGAGATACGCTGTACCCTCTTCCAGCCCTGAGGCGTCCTGTCCTGCGGATGCCTGTAAAGGTGAAAGTGCCAGTGTGCATGCAAACATACCGGCAAATACAGCTGTCAACAGCTTTTTAAACCTTTTCATTGCTTTTCCTCCTCCTTATTGTCCTTTTTAGACAAATATTCTTAATAACAATTTAAGTGTATAATATTTGCCGCCCCAAATAAACCTAGATTATTCAATATTTTTACTTTTAAAATTATACATTCATGTGTAAATGAACAAAAAAAGAACCTGTTAAGGCTCTTTTTTTGTGAGTGTTTACTATCATGTTATTCAGACCATATGCTTAATCGATATAGTAATTTTTCCCTTTTCTTAAATTGACCAGAAAAAATGTGGCAATTTTTTCGTATTTTTTTAGGTAACTTCCCGTTTTTTGAAACATTTTACCGATTGTACTATCTGTACTGTTCAACATAACGAAATCGTTATCGAAAAAAGTGGTATATCTGTTCCGCCACATTCTGCGGAATCTCCGGAACCTGTATCAGTTCCTCCACCTCGGCCGCCTTGATCTCCTCCAGAGATTTAAAATGCCGCATCAGGGCCTTGCGCCGGGCAGGCCCCACTCCCGGAATATCATCCAGCTGAGATTTGACCTGGGCTTTACTGCGAAGAGACCTGTGATATTCGATGGCAAAGCGATGGGCCTCGTCCTGTATACGGGTAATGAGCTTGAAGCCTTCCGACCGGGTGTCGATGGGAATCTCCTTATTGTTATAGTACAGGCCTCTGGTGCGGTGGTTGTCGTCCTTTACCATGCCGCAGACCGGAATATGGATCTGCAGCTCCTCCAGCACCGACAAGGCAATATTCACCTGTCCTCTTCCGCCATCCATCAACAGCAGATCCGGGAATTTCGTAAAACTGCCGTATTCCTGATCCATATCGCGCTTTTTGAAATCCCTGCTCTCCTCCAGTCCATGCACCAGCCGACGGGTCAGCACTTCCCTCATGCAGGCGTAGTCATCAGGCCCCGCCACAGTCCGTATCCGAAACTTCCGGTAATCGCTGCGCTTGGGTTTTCCCTTTTCATACACCACCATGGAGCCCACATTCTCAAAGCCGCTGATGTTGGAGATATCAAAAGCCTCCATCCGATCCACGCAGTCAAGCCCCAGCCAGCCGGCAATCTCCTTTACCGCGCCGATGGTTCGGCCCTCCTCGCGCCTCAGCTTCTCCTTGTCCTGACTCAATATCAACCTGGCGTTCTGCGCCGCCAGTTCCACCAACTTCTCCTTGCTGCCGATCCTGGGTACACGGATATGTACCCTGGAGCCCTTACGCTCCGACAGCCAGCGCTCTACCAGCTCGCTGTCCGCAATCTCATATTGCAGCATCAGCTCCTTGGGAATGAACGGTGTGCCCGCATAAAACTGTTTTACAAAATCCTCCAGAATCTCCTCTTTTTTGGTCCCTGACACATGTGTCATGTAGTAGTGTTCCCGGCCTATCAGCCTGCCGTCCCGCACAAAAAATACCTGCACTACAGCATCCGCCTCATCCTGATACAACGCAACAATATCCTTGTCGTCCAGTGCGCTGTCGGTGATCTTCTGCTTCTGGGACACAGATTTCACGCTGGCATGAAGATCCCTGAAACGTGCCGCCTCCTCAAACTCCATATTTTCGGCAGCCAGTTTCATCTTCTCTTCCAGATCTTTCAGGATGATATTGTAATTGCCGTTCAGAAACTCCAGCGCCTGCCCCAGCTGCTGTCGGTATTGTTCTCTGTCAACATAGCCCTGGCAGGGGGCCGGGCACTGCTTGATATGATAGTTCAGGCATGGGCGGTCGAGACCAATATCCCTGGGCAGATTGCGGTTGCAGGTGCGCAGACAGAACAGCTTGTTCAGCAGCTCTATGGTGTCCTTTACCGCTGCAGCACTGGTATATGGCCCATAATAGCGCGATTTATCTTTCTTCATCTGACGTGAAAAAAGAATTCTCGGAAAGTCCTCCCCCATCGTCACCTTGATATAGGGGTAGGTCTTGTCGTCCTTTAACAGGGTATTGTACTTGGGTGAATGCTCCTTGATCAGGTTATTTTCCAATACCAGGGCTTCCAGCTCCGAGTCCGTCACAATGTATTCAAAACGGGCAATCAACGTCACCATCTTGTCAATCATGGGGCCTCTGCCGATATTTTCCCGAAAATAGGACCGCACACGGTTGTGCAGATTCACCGCCTTACCTACATACAGGATGCCGTCTCCGGCATCCCGCATGATATAGACTCCCGGCTTGTTCGGGAGTTTTTTCAGTTCTTCCTCAAAGTCAAATGTCATGGCTTCCTCTCACTCTATGGTTCCTCCTGAGAATCGTCCTTTGGATTCCGTTGGAGGCTGCTGGGACCGCCAGGGCTCGTCTGTATTCCGGGAAATCCCTGCGTCGGGCTCCTCTGCAGGCGGCTGGTCATCCGGCTGTTCTGATTCACTCTCCGAACTGTTTTTCTCTCCCGGGATCGTAGGCGCATCCGGCAGGATAATCTCAGGCACCTTGATAGTATGGCCGTCCTGACTGTGGGCGGTCTCATCGGTAACGATCACGTCCACTATAGAATCACTGTTCTCTGCCTCGGTCCTGGCCTCGCCGCCTTCCTCTGACTCCTTTTTCGGCTCCGGCAAACCTTTCTCCCGCCGAAAGATCTCCATGAACTCCTTGCCGGTAATGGTCTCCTTCTCAATCAGATACTCAGCCAGCTTATCCATCAACTCCCGGTTTTCACGCAACAGCTCCAGCGCCTTGTTATAGCTCTCTTTCAGGATCGCCACTACCTCTGCGTCAATCTCCGCTGCTGTGGCATCGCTGCAATTCAGAGTCGCGGCGCTGTCCAGATATTTATTCTGCATGGAAGCCAGGCCGATCAGGCCGAACTTCTTGCTCATGCCGTATTCTGTCACCATTGCCTTGGCAATATTGGTAGCCTTCTCGATATCGTTGGCCGCTCCCGTGGTCACCGTGTCAAACACGATCTCCTCCGCAGCCCGGCCGCCCACCAGGCCCACCAGCATATCCCGCAGCTCCGCCTCGGTATTCAGATATTTTTCCTCCTCCGGCACCTGCATCACATAGCCCAGCGCTCCCATGGTACGGGGAACGATGGTAATCTTCTGCACCGGCTCGGAATTCTTCTGCAGGGCGCTGATCAACGCATGCCCTACCTCATGATAGGAGACGATGCGTCTTTCCTCCTTGCTCATAATACGATCTTTTTTCTCCTTGCCCACCAACACCTGCTCCACTGCATTGAACAGATCCTTCTGGCACACAAACTCTCTGCCCTCCTTGACCGCATTGATCGCGGCCTCATTGATCATATTGGCAAGATCGGAGCCTACTGCGCCGCTGGTGGCCAGAGCGATGGCATCCAGATCCACCGTCTCATCCATCTTCACATCCTTGGCATGCACCTTCAGTATATCCACGCGGCCCCTCAGGTCGGGCTTATCCACGATGATACGCCGGTCGAAACGTCCCGGACGCAGCAGTGCCTTGTCCAGTATCTCCGGGCGGTTAGTAGCGGCCAGAATCAGGATGCCCTTGGAACTGTCAAAACCGTCCATCTCCGACAGGAGCTGATTCAGCGTCTGCTCCCGCTCCTCATTGCCGCCTCCATATTTGGAGTCCCGGCTGCGGCCGATAGCGTCAATCTCATCAATAAATATGATACAGGGAGCGTTCTTGGTGGCCTCCTTGAACAGGTCACGCACGCGGCTGGCGCCCACGCCCACATACAACTCGATAAAGTCGGAGCCGGTCAGGGAGAAAAAGGGGACACGAGCCTCGCCTGCAACCGCTTTTGCAAGCAGAGTCTTACCGGTTCCGGGAGGGCCTACCAGCAGAGCGCCCTTGGGCAGCCTGGCGCCGATCTTGGCGTATCTGCCCGGATTGTGCAGGAAGTCCACCACCTCTACCAGGGATTCCTTTGCCTCGTCCTCCCCTGCCACATCTGCGAATGTCACGCCTGTCTCCCTCTGCACATACACCTTGGCATTGTTTTTGCCCACACCCATGGGTCCGCCGCTGCCGCCCATCCTTCTGAACAGAAAGCCCAGCAGAATCCACATCAGCACCAGAGGAAGCACCAGAGTTATCAGAATCTGCATGATCCACTCTCCCACGCTGGTGGATACGCCATACACTTCCACCCCGTGTTCAAGTGCCCTCTGGGTCACGGTCTCGGTATTTTCAATCTGCAGGGTCTGGTATTCCATCTCCACCTTGCGCATATACAGGTCATATAATTGTGGTGCGGACTCGTCCACTACATCATCCTTCAGCTTAAAGGAGATGGTCTCTCCGCTGAGTTGTACCGATTTGATCTGATTCGCATCCATTCTCTCTATAAAAGTGGAGTAGGGCACCTCTACCACGTTGGCATTTTTTCCAAAGAAAATGGTCCATAACATACTGAGCATGATCAGGCTCAACAGTATCGTGACCAGTATGACCATGATACTGGGGCGCTGGGGCTTGCGATTGTTATTGCCTCCGTTACCTCCGCTGCCGCCGGACCCTGTATTGTTGCCGCCTCCCGAATCGTTGCCGTTATTATAGTTGTCCATCTGATTATCCATAGATTCCTTTCCTCATTAAGAGTTCCTAATCTGCCTATATTGTCTGATCCCTGTTTCCAGAAAAAAGAATTTCGCAATTATCCTGTTAAAAGTTCCACATGTACTCTATTATAGAGATTCCCAAAACATAAATCAATAGTCCATCTCTAAAAGATTTATAAAGATTTCGGGCATGGATAAAGGCGGCAAAGCCTCCATGCTCTGCCGCCTGCCAATATTTTTCCGTCCTTTGTGTACCTCTTAACTACTTGTGTATATGGTCAAATTTAATTGTGAAATTTCCATGCGGTTCTGATAAATAATAACAATCCGCAGTTTGACAATGGCTAATATCAAAATCATCATAAACCAGGCGATGAATCTCACAATTTGTATGTTCTACACATACCTTGACAAATTCTGTCATCACCAATTTGTTAGTTGTATATCGCTCCACTCGCGTTGCGCAACGAGGACATACCTCATAGTTTACTGCTGCCTCCACGGATTCCATGCTCTGTAGACCAATAATTAAACACAGCCCGGCTAATAATACTATTTTTCTCATTATCCTGTTCATCTTTATTTCCTCCCTTTGCTTTTTTGAAATTTTTGTCATATCCTTATAGTTCCTTCAGATACAGACTCACCCTGTTTTGAATCTTCTCCACTGTCTCCTCCAATGTAGCGTCTCCCGCAAAATACATCGCCACTTCCTCATGCAGAATCAAGCGTATTGGATTGCTGCCGCTTATAAGGGAGGAGTCCCGATAGACAGCATGTTCTATCAGCTCGCGCATCGTAGTAAAGTCCTCCTGTTCCAATACCCCATATCCCCCCACATAGTTAAATTCTGTGCCCGGTTCAGTGTAGGAGGATAGAAAATACTGTTCAAGACTATCCTCTCTCACCGGAAATTCCCAATCAATACTGTCCTGCATATCCCGGGAGAGCAGATACGCAAGAAAATCCCAGGCACCTTCCTTGTTTTCCGATGCGCTGTTCATCACAAACACATCTGTGGGATAGAATTGATTCTCCGCGCCATTCCATCCGGGGTTGCCCAACCAAAACGCATTTCTTTTTTTATATCCCAGATAAAAGTTTGTATTGTTAAAAGCGGCACTAATCAGCATGCCCTCTGTGGTTTCCTCCGCCTCCCACTGATTACATCCCTCAAGGACTAGGCGGAAATCTTCGCTGTCAAAATAGCATTCCTTTTTTTCGTAGTCCACAAAATGCTCAATGGGCCTGGCTCCCATACAATACCAAAATACCTCCATTTGAGACATCGGAAAATTAAATAACGCTTTCTCGCGGGATAATTCCAAAAAGTATGCCGGTGTCCAGTCCTCTGGATTTATCTCCTCCCGGCTCAACAAGGTCTCCAAAGAGAAGGACGGAATGACCATCATATCTTTACCCGTAAATTTGCCGGCTGCTCTGATGGGCTCAAGAATTTCTCCCACATCTGTCGTTTCATAGTAGTGCGTCAGATCCTCAAAAACGCCTTTCTCCGCCAGACTGTCCACATCCATTCCCTGCACATCAATCAGGTCCGGTCCCTCTCCTCTGATAAGCTGCAGCTGCAATGTACTTATGTAATCACCCCGAGATGTATTTTCCTGCGGTGTGACTATTACTACCCGGTATTTTCTGCTCTGCCTGTTATACCGCCGCACCATATCTTCCATATGGCACAGGTTATTCGCATAATTGCGCGCATTGCTGATGGTCACTATCTGTTTCGGAGGATAGTCCTGACCGTCTTTAAATTCCACCGAGACAAAGGTCAGCACATCCCTTTGTCCTATGGTGCTCGTATTGTACAGACACAACAGATGTATTTTCTCCTTTTCCCTGAAAATGTGGGTTATATTGACGCTGTCTATCTGCACATACTCATCATCCCATTCCCACATCCGCTCTGTCTTCCCCATCGCCGGATCGTATTTCCACAGTCCTTCCCTACTACACAGATAGATTCCGTCCTCACGTCCTCCGAACACCTGTAACGGCGTAACGGGACAGGTAAATGACTCTCCTTCACCCCCTACCTCCAAAAAAACAGGGGTTTCTCCTGTCACATAATATCCATATACCTTACCATCCCTGCCTTCCGCTATACCCTCTAATACATCCAAATCAGGGATACAGATATCCTGAAGCCCCCCCTGCTCCCCAAACGCAAAGACTTTCCCACCCTCGCCGTGAGCATATAGGAAGACTCTGCCGTCCTCCGTGACAATTCCATCCGCAAGATTCTCTCCAATATTTTGTAACTGTGATGCCGAATATCCCATATGCCACTGCATTTCTCCATCGACATCATATTTTTCTAAAGAAAACTCCCCATTATCATCCTGACAGAATAAAAAGCAGCTGCCCTCCGAACCTGCCAGCAGGATGAGAGGTATTCCTCCCTCCCTCTCAATATAAACCTCAGGCTTAAACGCATCGTGTATCCCGTTTCTGTATACAAGCCACAAATTGCGTTGCACCGCCCCAGGCGCATTCTTGCGTGATACACAGTACAGCCAGTCCTCGCTAACGGCATATTTCCAAAAATAATCCAATGTGCCAGGCAATCTCATATCACAAAATTCCGCCACAGGCACAGAACCACTCTTCCCCTCGACATTCGCAGGGGGATTAGAAACCTCCGGGAGACCACAGGAATTCAGAGCCAACATCAGAGCGAATAAGATACCATACACGATATTATGTTTTAAGTTTTGCTTTTTCCTATTGCGAAACATGTTCATATGTATCCCATCCCTTATTATGCGCTGTTGCTGAGTATAAACAACCATTGGTCTGGCAATGAACAATATCATAGTCATCATAAAACATGTGATAGATATCACATTTTCCATGGCCGGCACCTACACATTCCTTTACATATACTGATTCGACCCGTACTGTACTTGTATATCGTTCCACTCGTGTTGCGCAACGAGGGCATACCTCATAATTCACTGCGGCATGCACCAAGCCTACACTCTGCAAGCCAAAAACTAAACACAATGTTACTGCCAATAAAGTTTTCTTCATCATTCTTTCCATCATTGATTCCCTCGCTTTCCTAACTCATAAATGTAATTGTGTCTCCCTTTATTATGTTGGAGTACTTTAATTCAATAATCTTATATTACTGTTTTTATTTGGTTTTGTCAATGTATATTCTATTATTTTTATCATGAACAAAATATATGAAAGTTCAATTCTCTTTTCAATTGAACGAAAGGTCCATCAATATCCACATTAGTATCAAAGGCAGCAAAGCCTCCATGCTCTACTGCCTCTCGTTTAAAAATACCTGTACTCTGTTCTGGATAATCCGGGCCGTCTCCCGCGCATCCTTATCCCCCGCAAAATACCCCGCAGCCTCCTCGCGGATAATAGACATGACAGCCTCCTGATACCCCGGCACATGCCCAGCCCGGGAGATCAGCTCCTGCAGCTGCTCCACCTCCTCCGGCAGAGGCACATACATTTCGATCTCAAGATCAGATCCCCGAAAGCTATTTATATATACGATCCTTCTGACCGGATTACCCTCCTGGTCTGTCACGATCTTCCCATTTCCATCCCGCTCATAGGGCTCTTGTGCGGCGGCCGTCAGATTTTGCTCCAGCTTATCCTCCAGTATGGAGAAATAGTCTCCCCGCTCCCCCTCTTCCAGTATCAGATACTCCAGATAATCCCAGGCCTGCTCCCGATGGGCGCTGTCCGACAGGATGGCGTAAGCGTTCCCGGTGGAAGTCTCCAACAGAATGCCCGGCTGTCCGTCCGGCGTAGGATACCCCACATAGCTCACCGCCTCCCCCTCAAACCACTGGGGCATCTCGGAGATATAGTAGGGTTGTACGCACCAGTTCAGCTTGAGTATGTGCCCATCCTCCCGATAAATGTTCCACGCATGGGGACTGCTTTGTCCTGTGAAACGCCCGGCGAACTCCAGTATCCGGTAGAACTCCTCCTGTTCAAACGCGCAGGTATTGGTCTCTTCCTCTATAAAACAGGGCAGATAAAATTTCAGACAGGCCTCCAGCATATCCTCCGGACTAATGCTCTGCAGCGCCCGGTTATCCTGATACCGGTCAAAAAAAGCGATCATATCCGGGAGGCTCCAGCTATCTCTCTCCCCCACCATGGACTGCCTGCCGGATATCACTTCCAGCCTAAACCAAGTGGGCAGCGCCACCAGTTTTCCATCACGGGTATAGGTGTCCGCCACAGGGTCCAGCACATCCTCCCGCCGCAGCCGGGCGCTGTTATTCAAAAAGGGCGTCAGGTCCTCCAGGATACTCTTGGAGGCATATTTATCCAGGTCCGCATATCTCACCGCAATGATGTCCATATCCCTGCCCGCCACCATATCCCGGTCCAGGGCCGCCGTCGCCTCTTCATAGGTGTCGTATCCGTTCAGCCCCATGTATTCCTTCAGGCGTATCCTGCACTGTGGATGCTCCTGATTGTAACGGACTGTTGCCTCTCTCATATTGTCTGTAATGCTCATCACGCCCACTGTGACGGTCTCCCGGCCAGCGTCCCCATCCCCGGCTTTTTCCAGGTAGACCAGCTGCGGCGGCTGTCCCCCCTCTGACCCAAGCTCCTGTTGCCAATTCGCGCTCTCATCATACAAAAGCAACAGGAGCCGTCCGTCCGAAAGCACGGCCATATCCTCCAGATGGGCAGAATCCACATCCGCGTCTATCCAATTTATGACCTGTTCGGGAACCTGTCCCTTCTCCCGTTGCCAATAGACACCGTTTGTACCAAATATCCAAAGCTGGGAATCCTCTCCCACAACTGCGCCGATGCCTGTCGGAGAATCCGAAACGACCGTCTCGCTTTGCATGGTTTCCGGATCAATCACTTTTATCTGGAACTGACCGGGTCCGGCGGCGCAGCAATATCCCACCCGGCCGTCCGCCATGCGGGCGGCAAACTGTATGTCTGATTCCGTAAAAGCACCACGGTATGTGCCGTCAGAATCCATCACCAGCAAAAGATCATGCCATACCGCATAGATATTCTGCCGACTGTCCAAAATCAGAGTCCGCCCCCTGATAATTCCCGAGGTCTTCGGCACCCACTCGCCGATCCCCTGCACATGGAGCGCATTGCCATCTTTGTCATATATACCCACAAAATAGTCGGAGGAATCAGTATTATCTTCTGTCTCGGCCACAAACTCGTCACTTTGGCCCAATACATAGTAATTTCCGTTATTATCTTTGGTTATATCACAAATAGTTGTCCATCTCCCAGGAAATTGAAAGGGTATCCGCCTGCCCCCATTTTCCTCCCCCAGCAGCGGCAAAGCGTAATATTCATACCGCACCGGATTTATTCCGTCCTCGGCAAGGACTATCTCATACACCAATTCCTCGCCACAGAGAAAAGCGCCCCGTACAAGCCCGCCCTGCGCATCTACCTGCCTCAGGGTGGGGACATAGTAAAGCGAGCCGCTCTCCTCCGCCTGTTGTCCCGGGCAGGCGGTCAGGCAAAGAACAATGATACCTGCCAGTATCCCTGCAATGATGAAGTTCTTAATGTTTAGTATATCAAGCATATTACTACTCCCTGCGTTCTATGGGCAATGACAAGAGGCGTGATTTTCCTTATACTTAACATTATGGCATTTGTGCTTATATCTTGTCAATGCTCTATCCGTTAACGGTAATTGGTTCTACAATATTTATTTTGCGGCAAATACCCAATTCTTAAAATCTTTATTTAAAGATAACAGATATTTAGGACATGTATATCTTGATTTTGCCGCTCTTTTTTTGTAAAATATAATAAGTTTTTAGTCTTTGGGGAGGTAAACGGAACAAATGAATAAAATCGGTTTCGATCATGACAAATACTTGAAGATGCAGTCGGAGAAAATCAAGGAGAGAATCGCCGCATTCGGCGGCAAGCTCTATCTTGAATTCGGCGGCAAGCTCTTTGACGACTACCACGCGTCCCGGGTGCTGCCCGGCTTTAAGCCCGACAGCAAGATCAATATGCTGGCCCAGCTGCGAGACCGCGCAGAGATAGTCATTGTTATCAATGCGGCGGATATCGAAAAAAATAAGGTGCGCTCTGACTTGGGGATCACCTACGACGTGGACGTGCTGCGGCTGATAGACGCCTTCCGAGGCTATGGCCTGTATGTGGGCAGTGTGTGTCTGACTCGTTTTGCAGAGCAGCCCAGCGCCATCGCCTATCAGAAAAAGCTGGAATCCCTGGGCATGAAGGTGTATCGGCACTACCCGATTCCCGGCTATCCGTCCAACATTCCCCTGATTGTCAGCGATGAGGGCTACGGACGCAACGAGTATATTGAGACCTCCCGCGAACTGGTAGTGATCACCGCCCCCGGTCCCGGCAGCGGCAAGATGGCCACATGCCTCTCCCAGCTATATCATGAACACAAGCGGGGAATCAATGCCGGATATGCCAAATACGAGACTTTTCCAATCTGGAACCTGCCTCTGAAGCACCCTGTCAATCTGGCTTATGAGGCGGCAACAGCCGACCTGAACGATGTGAATATGATCGATCCCTTTCATCTGGAAGCCTACGGAGAGACCACCATCAACTATAACCGCGATGTGGAGATCTTTCCGGTACTCAGCGCCATGTTTGAAAAGATCATGGGGGAATCTCCCTACAAATCTCCGACGGACATGGGCGTCAACATGGCGGGATATGGGATTATCGATGATGAAGCCTGCAGGGAAGCCTCCTGCCAGGAAATCATCCGCAGATATTACGCTACCTTATGCGAAAAACGTCAGGGCAACGCAGACGACGAACAGATCCTGAAGCTGGAGCTGTTGATGAAGCAGGCCGGCATCTCGGTGGATGACCGCCCTGTGGTCAGCGCCGCCAAAGTCAAGGCGGCGGCAACCGGCGAGCCCGCCACCGCCATCCAGCTGCCGGACGGACGGATCATCACCGGCAAGACCAGCGAGCTTCTGGGAGCCTCTTCAGCCATGCTGCTGAATGCGCTGAAGGTGCTGGCGGGTATTCCCGATGATATTCAGTTGATCTCACCCAACACCATCGGACCTATCCAGGAGCTGAAAACAGCGCATCTGGGCAACCGCAATCCCCGTCTGCACACGGATGAGATCCTCATTGCGCTGTCCATCTGCGCCTCCACGGACGAAACTGCCGGACAGGCTATCCGTCAGCTTCAGAAGCTGCGGGGCTCCGAGGTACATTCCAGCGTGATTCTCTCCCAGGTGGACAAAAATGTACTGCGCAAGCTGGGTGTGAATCTGACCTGCGAGCCGGAGTATGAGTCCGGCGGACTGTATCACAATTAAAAATTCCTTACAATTTCTTCAGATAATTTCCTTCCACATGCACGCCCTCGTTGACCACAATAAATGCCTGTGGATCGTATTTGTGGACAATATTTTTGAGTTGATGTACCTCGTACTTGGACATCATGATATAGAGGATATGGGACTCCTCATGAGTGTATGCGCCCATGGTTTTCCATTTGGTAATACCACGCCCCAACTCGGTGAATACTTCCTTTTCCAGCTCCTGGGAACTGATCTTGGTAATGACATTCACCTCCACATTGATATTCTGGGCATGGAGTTTGTCGATGGCCACAGAATACACGGCCGCATTGATCACGGAATACAGCGCTGTTTCCACATCAAAGAGAAACAGGCAGGCACTGTAGAGTACCAGATTCATCATCAGATTCACCCTGCCCACACTGAAATCCTGTTTCCACTTGACCAGAATCACGCCCACAATATCCATGCCACCGCCGGAAGCTCCCATGCGCAGCAGAATTCCCACGCCAGCACCGCAGATAATGCCGCCGATCACACAGGCCAGCATGGTATCCGCCACAATCTGAGTGACAGGTATGACAGCCATGCCACCTGACATCACTGTCACACAGACAAGCGTTTTCAATATGAACTTTTTGCCCATCTTTCGATAGCCCACAACAAAGATCGGAATATTAATCACATAATAGATCATACCGGCGATATCCACTTGGCCAAAGTTCAGATGCAGATATTCCACCATCATTGTTCGCAGCACCTGACATAAGCCCATGATTCCGCTGCTGTACAGGCCCGATGGCACGATAAACAGATTGGTGCCTGCGGCGTAGATCAGCGCCCCCACCGCCGCCAGCAGAGTGCGCTTACCCTCATAGGCCAGCATCCGCCTGTCCTTAATCGCTTCCATTCCCTTTTCCTCCCGTTTACCAGGGGAAAAACACAGATCCCCCTCTCAGATCTTTGGTACTATACACAAGCGGTTCAGATAAATGACTTAATCAACTCCTCCAGATCAGCTGCAGACATACCGCCTATATGAGTAGAGACAGGCTGCCCGTCCCTGAAGATAATAAAAGTAGGAATATTCTTCACATTGTATCTGTCGGAGACCTCCATGGCCTCCTCCACGTTCAGCTTGCCGATCTTAATCTGACCCTCATACTTCTCGGCCATGCGCTCCACCAGCGGGGCCATCATCTTACAGGGACCGCACCAGTCCGCATAGAAATCCACCAGCACCGTTCCCGACGCCTGCAATACCTCTGCTTCAAAATTTTCTGCTGTAAATAGCATATTCTCGCCTCCTATCTAAGTTTCACTGTTTCCCTGTTGCTTTTAACTTTTATTTTTCCCGATAAATAATATATTTATAGATCGGATTGCCCATGGCGGAGAATTTTTCTTCATACTCCGTCATCACATTGCCTTCCATCAGCGCCGGATCGCCATGCAGATCATGAGTGATCACCCTGGCCTGCCAGCCTGCTGCCGCAAGCTCCTCCACCGCAAAGTCAAACAGCTCCCTGTTATCCGTCTTAAACTCCAGCTGTCCCTCCGCCTTCAGGATCACATCATATCTGGCGAGAAACTGTCGGGAGGGCAGTCTGCGCCTGGCATGTCTG
Organism: uncultured Acetatifactor sp.; assembly: GCA_964550745.1. GTDB lineage: Bacteria > Bacillota > Clostridia > Lachnospirales > Lachnospiraceae > Acetatifactor. The sequence goes on along the minus strand of CAZKAO010000023.1, from coordinate 20,618 downwards.
TCCTTGGGCCAGGGATCGGAAAAATTCAGATATATCCGGTCCACCTCTCCGGGCGCAAATACCTGTGTGATCTCTTCGGCATCCATACGGATAAACCGCAGATTGGGCAGTTCCTCCTCTTCCATCTTCTGAACAGCACGCAGCAGCACGCTGGAATATTTCTCTATGCCGATATAGTGGATCTCCGGGTGCAGCCGTGCCATGGTGTAGATAAACTTTCCCTTTCCCATGCCGATCTCAATATGAATCGGACGGTCACTTCCAAAAATCTCCCGCCACCGTCCCGGGCAGTTCTGCTCCTCATGCACCACATAGGCGCTGTCGGCAATCACTTCCCTGGAGCCTGTAATATTCCGCAAACGCATATATTCCATCTCCTCCTGTTATCTGTCCCTGCGCCGTCTGTGACGTGATTCCTTCGCTTGTTTCCGGCGCAACTGATCAAATGTCAGCTCTGGGCTCTCCTCGTATTCCATGCGGAACCGCCTGCGGCGGGCTTCTTTTATCTGCTGTCTTCGCAGCTGTTCAAAACTCGGCTCCAGGCTTTCCTCAGATTGCATGCGGGGCTGTCTGCGACGGGCTTCTTTCGCCTGCTGCCTGCGCAGCTGATCCTCCTCACGCTCTGGATTCTCCTCATGTTCCGCGCGGTGATGTCTGCGCCGTTCCTTTTCCCAAATGCGCCGGGTATTTGTGCGCCGCTTGGGAAAGGGCCACTCTTTGACAAGGCGCCTTATCCCAAGTAATAACAGCACAGCCACTGCCAGGATTCCCGCCCACATCAGTATTTTTTTAATATTGACATGCACGATATAAGGTCCCTTCGTACCCTGATCCTCCGTCTGCTCCTCACCCAGCATACCACTCTCAAAGCTGTACCCCTTCTCCTGCGATGCTGCCAGATCTACGGAAACTGTGCCCAGCGCCACTCCCTGATAGCTGTACTCTATGATGGCCGCCTGGCCTTTATCCACCGTATCATAGTTAATGACAGATACCGTATCCGCAAAATCCACCGTGCGGGGCAGGACGATATACGCCTCCTGATCCAGAGACAATAGCGGCGCCGAACTGCCTAAGACATCATGCTTTCCATAAAAAAAGCCTGTGTCGTCTATATTATATTTGTTCTCCGCCTGAGAGACAATGACCTTGGTAAAATTGCTGAAACCGTAATTAAACAGAGCTATAGTGTCCTCATAATGCGCCGGGGCCTCGTCCCTGAGTACCACACAGATCAGCTTCAAACCATCCCGCTCCGCGCAGGACACCAGACAGCTGCGGGCGGAATTGGTGTATCCGGTCTTGGCGCCCACCAGACCGTCATAGCCGTAAGTCTTGCCCGGAAGCAGTTCATTTTTAGAATTCTCCAGCTTTTCGTAGGGCATATGGTCATTGGGCAGGATATGCAGCCTGGGCGTAAGAGACATTTTGCACAGCACCTCATTGGAAAAAAAAGCCCTGCCGATCATGGCAAGATCATAGGCGGAAGTATAATGGTTCTCATCCGGCAGACCGTTGGGATTGACAAAATGAGAATCCACGCATCCCAGCTCCTGAGCCCGCGCGTTCATAGTCTCCGCAAAATCCTGCCAGCTTGTGCCGCTGATGTGCTCCGCAACGGCAAACGACACCTCGTTGGCGGAACGGATCAGTATTGCATTCAGACAGTCTTCCATCGTCAGCTGCTGCCCCACATCCATAGCTATATGGTTGCTGTCTGACGGCGTGTCATAAACCGCGGCCCTGGAAAAGGTAACCCACTCATCCAAAGAACACTGTTCCATGGCGATCAGAGTGGTCAGAATCTTGGTGGTACTGGCGGGATATTGTTTGGTATGGATATTCTTGGCATACAGAATGGTACCTGTCTCCGCTTCCATCAGGATGGCGGATTCTGCCGTGACTACAGGACCTGTGGGCCAGCCCGGAATCTCATTGCTCTCCACAGTCATCTCCTGCTGAGCCAGAATGCGCTCCTCTGTAGTCTCCGCACAGACCTGCATCTGACAGCACAGCAGCGCCAGCAGCAGCCAGGCCCCGATGCGCCGTCTTCTGCGCTTTGCAGTTGTTGACCGTAACCATATCTTCATGAAATATGTCCTCTCAAACGTGACGCCTTGTCCGAAGATTTCTCCGGAGACTTGCGGGTACGGCCATGCATCTTGCGGGTATGGTCGCGACGCTCAGTCAGCTTCTCCGCATCCTCGGGAGAGATAAAACGGCTGGTTTTTACCACATATACCTGTCCGTCCTCTATCTTGCGTATCCGGATCTTGCACTTTAGATAGCCGTGCTTCTCACAGTAGGCAATACAGTAATAATGCCGCCCATTGGGACTGAACCACTTTACTTTTTTGCGCAGATTACGGTGGCACAGATAGCATTTGCTGGAGCTTACCTCGCGATCCGCCAATGCCGCAGTCTTGTCCGCAAAGCAGCGGGAAATATACTTGAAATAAGTGTCAAACTGCACCTTGATCTCTTCCTCCCGGCATGAGGGAGGATTAAACACATCATAGGATACGTTTTTCAACACCTCCAGATCCCGGATCGCCGCCAGCACCTTGGCTGTATAATAGGCATCGCTGAAAGCCCGGTGAAAGGGAATATCTTTTTCAATCTTCAGATAATCCACCGCCCACTCCAGCGCCCGTCTGCTCTTGCGGTCCTCATAGGCGATGCTGAACAGTTTCTGTACATCCAAAAAGGCTATGGGCCCCTTTGCCAGAGGTTCCATGCCGTAATACCGCAGATTGCGCTGCAGTTCTGTCAGATCCAGCGGCCCCCAGGTGCAGAAGATATAGTCCTCGCCGCACCAGCGCAGGAAATCCTCCACCACCTGGGTAAAAGGTTTCCCCCGCTCCAACTCTTCCATACGCATATGAATCAGTTTGCTGGTGATCCGGTGCATCCGACGATACACAGTAGGCCGGATCAGCTGACTGAATTCGCTGACCATGATCCGCTCATAATTAAGTTTTATCGCACCGATCTCAATGATCTCAAAGGGCAGTGTTGCCACCTCCGGCTCCTGCCCGGTGCTGCTTTGATTCCACTCCAGATCCAGAATAATGTAATTCACTGTGTTCTCCCGCACTTGAGTCTGCACTTTTATCTTGAATAGAGTTAGTATACCATAATTCTGTGCGCTTCAGCGCATATTCAAAACATTTTACTCATTATAGCACATCTTCATTCATTCGGGAAGAGTCAGTATTTACATACAATGCGCAAAAAGACAATATATTTCAGCCCCGGAGTTTTAACAAAACCCCGGGGCTGCTTATTCTATTCTACATTTATATCTCCGCTGCCAGTGGCAAGACTTACCTGGCAGGCGCCGCTGCCGTAGGAAGTATTGTAGGTACGACCTGAGACTTCGTATCCCCGTATAGTCATGTCACCGCTTCCGGTACGGGATACAATGGATGCCCCCTTTACTCGGTTCAGGGTCAGGCAGATATCGCCGCTTCCGGCAGCCATATAGATCATCCTCGCCCTTGCGCCTGTCTCCAGGTTAATGTCACCGCTTCCGGTCTTGACATCAAAGTTCTCCATATCCGCCTGCAACTCCACTTCCCCGCTGCCTGCCTCCGCATTCAGTTCCCTGCCCCGGATATTCCCAGCGTCAATATCACCGCTTCCGGAGCGCATATCGGCCCTGTCACATACAATGTCCTCCAAATCCTGCTCTCCGCTGGCGGTCTGTATTTTCAATTGTCCAGCCTTCAGACTCTCCGCACTCACATCGCCGCTGGTAGTTTTCAGACGGACCCTTGCTGCCGATATCTCCCGCGCCTCCAGATCTCCACTGGAGGTATGAACATCAATTTCCGTATCCTCATCTGTCCGCATGGCTATACCGGATACCTCCACATCGCCGCTCTGGGTCTTTCCAAAAAACTTTTTGCATACCACATCCTCAATCCGCAGGTCTCCGCTGGTACATTGGGCTTCCAGTTCCTGGGTCTGTATTTCCTGAATCCACAGGTCTCCGCTGGTATTGTTAATCTTTATAACAGGAATCCCTGCGGGTATCTGCACGTTTAAATGAATGTCATCACCGGACCAGTTAGAAAATTGAGTAAATTTGCTAAAGATATCAAAAATGGACTCCGGCCCGGACTGCGAGGCGTTTTCTCTGTAGTGGTCCATGACCTTGCGCTCTTTTACTCCTGCATAAAATACACCGTCCTGTTCATACTGATAAAATTGATAGCGCATCTTCTGGGCCTTGTTGCCATTGTTGTCATAGTCAATCCTGATCTGGTCATCCTCCGAGGCAGTCACCTCCACATCCGCCAGCAGGCCCTCTATGACAACCGCCCGATAGAGCTGCTCATAGCTGTTACTCTGGTTGGCCTGGCTCTCCACAATCTCCAGCTCCTGCTTCAAATCCTCCTCCGAAAACTCCTTCAGCATATCCTCGATATTGCCAAGCTCCGCAATGATATCTTCCTCCTTGCGGCCCTCCGCCAGGCCCTCCGCAAAGTGCTGTTCATAGTCCTCCAGAATCTCCATCTCCAAAGCTCTGTTATAATGTTGCAGCTTTTCCCGCAGTGCATCCATATATTCTGATTTTGTCATAATTGCTCCTTTCCTGCAAATCTGTTTTTGCCTGCTCCTTTTATTCCTTATTTATCCTCTCACCAGGCGGTTCACTGCCGTCTGGAACTGATCCCACTCCTGCAGCATAGCCTGCTGATATTCCTTGCCCTTCTGCGTCAGTTGGTAATATTTCCGGGCCGGTCCCGACTCCGATTCCACCAGATAAGTGGTTACATAGGCGTCTTCCTTGAGCCTTCGCAGAATTGGGTACAAGGTTCCGCTGGCGATGGACATTTCCTCGGAGATCCGCTCTGTCAGTTCATATCCATACTTGTCGCCGCTCACCAGCTGGGACAGCACGCATAGCTCCAGAGCACCCTTTTTTAACTGTGTGTTCATAGTCTTCCCCCTTTCTATTTAAGTTCCGTATATTCCCTATAACTCGAATCATTTAGAAGATTGTATCACATACTATTGTTTAATGCAATATACCAGGGCAAAAAAATATGCTTTCATTCATCCCGGCATATCCGCTCTTCAGCCAGCCATTGGCACTGCCTACGCTCTCTACAGACCGCCTGATGCCTGCCTCCCGTGCCTTCCGGATCTCCCATGCCTGCTGTCTGTCATTGTGTTTCTCCATCTTCATGCTGTCTTGTCTTTTCATATCTGTTGCTCCTTTCTCAAATATAAATACTTCAGACTTACCTCTGCATGCATATCTGTAGTTGGCAAAGCCAACTACTGCGGTGCTTGCGATACTGCACAAGTCCATATATGAAACGCCAGTTTCATACTTCCATGTGTATGTTTTTCACATGATTCTCTCTTCATGTAGATAAGTATATCACATACTATTATATATTGCAAGGTACTAAATATAATTTTTTAGATTAATTTGGCCTGCAGAAATTCCGTAGTTACTCCTACATGGTTTTTGTTATTCGTGTAATGTTCTATCATGTACTGTCTGGGAATATACTATTAGCCGTACAATTTTTTTACAGAATATACGCTACATATGAACCAGCAATGTGTCCGTCTTCCATTTTAACAGGTGACACGGAAAACCCATTTTTCACCCAAAGCATATGAGAGGATTTGTTATTTACATCACAATATGCCCTGACTTGATAACTTCCATTTTGTCTTGCCACATCTATACACTTCCATACAATCAGACTGCCCACGCCTTTGCATCTATGTTCGGCATTAAAAACTTCTATGACGTTAATAAAATCTTCTGTTTTACTGATCGGAGCCGGAATATCTCTCCTGAATGACCACGAAAAGCCTATTATCTCGTCCTTTTCCTGTGCAATCACTAAACTCCCGCCTTGATACATCACGCTGGAAGTATACGGATACTTTGTTAAAATCAATTCCTTATCTTCATCTGTCCCGATTCTGATAATCATGTGGCTCACCTCCTGCCTTGTGTGAATGTTTTTTATACAAGCGAATTCTCTTTTATTCATGTTTCTCACTTTATGTAGTTGAGTATATCACAAGCTATTACACAATGCAATATATTGAATTAAAAAAAATATATTTTCAGGCAAGGTCTTCCATCAGTAAACCTTGCCTGATATGTCAGAACTATTTTATCTGTTTCAGCGGTCAGTCAGCCCGGCGGAAAACAGTCCCTCCAGCCATGTGTGAGCCAGATCAACCCACCCGGCACAATCTGGCTGTAAACAGCCGCCGTCCGCAGTCTGTGTGAGAGCTGTGGCCAGAGCCAGTCCATGACCTCCCCGGGGATACATATGGAACTCTGTGGGAATGCCTGCCCGGCGCAGAGCGCTCACCAGCAACAGGGAGTTTTCCACCGGCACCGACTGGTCCTCATAGGTGTGCCAGACAAAGACGGGAGGCACATGACTGTTTACCTGGTTCTCCAGAGAGAGCTGTTCCAGCAGTTTATCTTGCTCCGGCAAATCCCCGGTCAGGTTATCAAAGGACCCCCTGTGGGCGAACTCGCCCGAAGTAATCACCGGATAGCACAGAAGCAGACCGTCAGGCCGCAACAGTCGGTGCCCCGGATCGCTCTCCGAAATCCCCACTCTCTCCCGAAACCAGTCCTGATTCCAGAACATGGCATATGCGGCGGCCAGGTGGCCTCCCGCAGAACATCCCTGAATCACCAGCTTGTCCGGCGCTACATGCCACTGTCTCGCATGCTCCCTGATCAGCCGCACACCGGCTGCCAGCTCCAACAGCGCCGTGGGATAGCAGGCGGGCGCACAGGAATACCGCAGCACAGCCGCATGGTATCCCATGGCCAGAAACTGCAGAGCTATCGGCTCCGCCTCCCGGTCCGAGGTGTAAGCGTAGCCGCCCCCTGGACAGAGCAGCACCAGGGGCCTTTCCTGTATCGCAATGGCCTCCGTATATTCCTGAATATAAATCACCAGTCGGGCGCCGGGCTGAGAGCCTTCCACCTGCAGCGAAAATGTTTCATGTACCATACCTCTTTCCTCTCTCTGTCTTCCCTGTCGCCGGGGTGCGGCATACTGTTCACATTAATATGCCTTGCCCCAGTACACCATCTTTTTCGCAGGCTTGCCGCAGCAGACGCAGGTGTCCGCAAGCTTCTCCTGCTCAAAAGGCATACAACGGCTGGTGACGCTCAGCTTTTCCTTGACCAGATCCTCGCAGGCCTGGTCGCCGCACCACATGGCCTTCACAAAACCGGTCTTCTCTGCAAAGATCCTCTGGAATTCCTCAAAATCCCTGGCTTCGCAGGTATGCTCCTCCCTGTGCGCCCTGGCTCTCTCCAGCATATCCCTCTGTATGGTCTCCATCAACTCTCCGACCTTTTCCTCCAGCCGGTCCAGCTCCACCTCAATCTTTTCTCTGGTGTCCCGGCGGCAGATCACACATTTTCCGGCCTCTATATCCTTGGGGCCGATCTCCACTCTGATGGGATAGCCACGCATCTCCGCCTCGGCAAACTTGTATCCTGGGGACTTGTCTGTGTCGTCCACCTTCACCCGGAAATTCCCCTTGAGGCGATCCCGAAGCTCATAAGCCTTATCCAGCACACCCTCCTTTTTCTGCTGGATGGGCACGATACATACCTGGATGGGAGCCACTCTGGGCGGCAGCACCAGGCCCTCGTTGTCGCCGTGTACCATGATGATGGCGCCGATCAGGCGGGTGGTCATGCCCCAGGAGGTCTGATGTACATATTTCAGAGTATTGTCCTTGTCCGCAAACTGAATCTCAAAAGCATGCGCAAAGCCGTCGCCAAAATTGTGGCTGGTGCCGGACTGCAGGGCCTTGCCGTCGTGCATCAGGGCCTCGATGGTGTAGGTAGCCACCGCGCCGGCGAATTTCTCTTTCTCGGTCTTCTGGCCCTTGATCACGGGAATGGCCAGCACTTCCTCGCAGAAATCCGCATATACATTCAGCATCTGAATGGTTCTCTCCTCCGCCTCCTGGGCCGTGGCGTGGGCCGTGTGTCCCTCCTGCCACAAAAATTCCCTGGAGCGCAGGAAGGGCCTTGTCTCTTTCTCCCAACGCACTACGGAGCACCACTGGTTATATACCTTGGGCAGATCCCGGTAGGAGTGAATATCATTTTTATAAAAATCGCAGAACAGGGTCTCCGAGGTGGGACGCACACACATGCGCTCCTGCAGAGGCTGCAGGCCGCCGTGGGTCACCCAGGCCACCTCTGGCGCAAAGCCCTCCACATGATCCTTCTCTTTCTGGAGCAGGGATTCCGGTATAAACATGGGCAGATACACATTCTGCACTCCTGTCTCCTTGAATCTGGCGTCCAGCTGCTGCTGAATCAGCTCCCAGATCGCATAGCCCGCAGGCTTAATCACCATACAGCCCTTGACGCTGGTATAGTCAATCAGCTCCGCCTTCTTTACCACATCCGTGTACCACTGCGCGAAATCCTCCTCCATGGAGGTAATCGCTTCCACCATTTTCTTGTCTGCCATAGCTTTGTCTCCTTATTTTAAGTTTTGAAGGTCTTTGGATCTTCTGTTCCTGCGGCCCGTAATCACAAAAGGGTGGTACGCCGCAGATTCCATCCCCTGTCAGGGACCGAATACTCGGCGGTACCACCCTTATTAATGTACAACTCAGCAGGGAATATCCCCGCAAGTCCAACATTCTGCTCATCCTGCCGATAACGCCGGCGCTGCGCTGTATTTCCCCCGTTGAAACATTACCTGCGCACATAAAACTGCACACCATGTCTCCGGACTCATACAGGACTCCAAGGCAGGTTCCGGCTGCTTCGCATAAAAGCCTCTCACCAGCGGCTCTCTCTCTGGAATGCTCCCCTTGCCGTACTATTCCTCTTCCTCGTCGATATCCTATTTATCTTACTTTTACACGATTGTAGTGCATGTGGATGTGTTTGTCAAGTCTAAAATATCATGCTGTTTCCGCCGCTCCAGGTCTCTCCGGGTGAAAGCTCCTGTGTATGAGGCCGCTCAGACAGTTCTCCCTCATATCCGGCATAGTCACAGATGCCGTACCAGGGTTCCAGACACACATAGCCCGCTCCGCTGTCGGGGTGGCTCCAGATTCCCCACACGGGAGCATCGCACTCCACCCGCACATACTCCCGGTCCTGTGCATCGCACAGCGCCGCCGCAGTGATCCCGGCCCGGTCGAAAATAAGCGCGTCTCCGTCAAACAGCCCCTCTGTGATCTCAAAACAACCCTTATCCAGCTTTACCAGCCAAAACTCCTCTGTTATAACACCTTTGTCATTGAGCCGCAGACTCTGGAGTTCTGTCTTTTCTCCCACTCCGTACAGGCGTATTTTCTGCCCCACTCTGCCGCCCTTTGCGCCCTGCCGCAGCGGCGGGCAGGCAAATGCCGCATGGCCGCCTACGGAGAAATACATGGGCTTGTCCCCAGTATTTTTCACATACCAGCTCTCCCGGATACCGTCTGCCTGTAATATATAGACAATCTCCAGCTCAAAGGAAAAGGGATATTTTTCTTTGGTGGCATCTGTGTCCCGTATATGAAAATGAATTCTGTCCGCAGTCTGCTCCGTCACCTCATACTCTACCCTCTGTCCAAAGCCATGCTTATCCGCCGGAAATACCTTCCCCTCATAAATAAACCGCTCTTTTTCCAGTTTCCCGATAAAGGGGAACAGAAACGGCGCCGTCTTGCCCCAGTAGGCGGGGTCTCCGCTCCACATATGTTCCAGTTCAAGCTGCTTATCCCACACGGATTTAATCTCCGCTCCCATGCTGTCCAGAACCACTTTGAATCTGTCATTCTCCAGTATATATCTCATACTTACCTCCGCTTTTCCACCGGGGTGATACCCTGCCTATTCCTCCTCCGCTTTGAAACCATCCTTCATCATCTCCATCATGATCTCAGCAAACCGGGCGTCAAATTGAGTTCCCCTGCCCTTTTCCAGCTCGTGATAAATCACCTCCGGGTCCATGGACTTCTGATAGACGCGGGTGGAATCCATGGCGTCATAGGCATCTGCCACCGCGATAATCCGGGCATGCAGCGGAATCTCCTCCCCCTGCAGACCCTTGTTATAGCCCTTACCGTCATAGCGCTCATGGTGATACAGCGCCCCCACCGCCGCCTCTGGCACAAGGGTAAACTCCTTCAGAATATCCCCACCGATGGTCGGATGCTGCTTGATAGTGGCGTACTCCTCATCCGTCAGTTTAAAATGCTTGTTCAAAATATGGTCCGGAATACCGATTTTTCCTATATCGTGCAGCAATGCCGCATATCGCAGCTGCTCCAGCTGCTCTTCGCTAAGACCAAAACGTCTGCCGATCTCCACAGCATAAGCCGCCACCCGGTGGGAATGACCGCTGGTATATTTGTCCCGGGCGTCTATGGTCTTGGCGATAATACGGATGATCTGATCCGCCGTATCCCGATACTCCCTCTGTCTCTGCAGAATCCGCTTCCGGTTCAGATGCTGCACGATAACAAGCACTACGATCAGCAGCAACAGGCTTCCTATAATCACCCACAGAAAAATATACTGCCGCTCAAAGAGACTTTTTTCCTTGACGATGCGGAATGTCAGATCCTCGCTCACCACGCCGTCCGCATTGTACCCTTTCAGGTGGAAAATATATTCGCCGCCCGGCAGGTTCGTATAATTGATCCGGCCATTGCCGCCGGTCACCTGTATCGGATATTTGTCAAATCCCTCCAGATAATACTCCAGAACGCCGTCTCCCGAACTGAAGCTGAGCAAATCCAACTGCATGGTGATACGCTGGGTGTCCGCCCGAAGCTCTATATCCTGAGGTTTGTAATAGACGACAGTATCTGTTGACATCCGTCCCAGAGATACCCTGGGCGGCACCGTATTCCGGTACATATCCTTCAAGTCAATATAGTACATACCGTTGCCGGTACACAGATACAGCACACTGTCCTCATCCATATAGCTCCAGGAGTTGGCTGTGATACTGCTGGTCAGGCCGTCTTTGCGGCTCAGGACCTCATACTCCTGCATACCGCTTATCAGAGACTCCCTGGTAATCCGTATCAGGCCGAAAGATTTCATCAGCCAGATATAATTCTCCGTCACTTTTATATCAAAAATACTGCCCGTCCCCGCATTTACCGCTGGAATATGACGGATGCCCTGATCGTCCCACAGAGCCAGTTCAGAACCGTTGCTGATCCAGATACCCTGCTTCTCATCCGCAACCATACGCAGAATCACTCCCGACTGAAGCCCATCCGCCGTGGTCAGATTGCGCACCTGCCTCGTGGCAAGATCAATCTCATATATGCCATCGCCGTCACTGCCAGCCAACAGCTTGTGGTCAGCGCTTTCCTCCAGACACAGAATCCACTCATTCTGAATCCCGTTCACATGGTTATACACCTCTTCCACCTGTCCGTTTCGCAGAATGACCACGCCTCCGTTGGTGGCAGCCGCAATTCTCCCATCAGAGAGCTGCATCGCCATCCTCACCTGCTCATGGGGCATACCCTGCTCCGGCGTATAGGAGACTATTTCTCCTGTATGTGGATCATAATTTACCAGACCATAGGTCCTGTAGGTGGAGATCCACAGAGTATTGTCCCGGTCTTTAAACATTCCCCGAACACGGACGCCGCTCAGCATATCCGTCAACTCATTTTCCACCTTCTCCCTGGCTCCATCGAGAATCGCCAATCCGAAATCCCCGCCGATATACATGCAGCCATCCAGGATCGTAGTGGCGTTGACCGTCTGATTGGTTATATCCGCTTCATACGCCATATTCTTGAACTTGATACGGGACAGCTTGATACACCCTTTGCGGGAGGCTGCAAACCACAGATTGCCCTCATAGTCTTCACACATCTGGCTCATGATGGAATTGTTGTTCAGGCTGTTTACCTTATAAAAATTGTCTCTGTCATCAAAATATCCCGGTCCGTTGTCGGTACACACCCACAGGCGCCCCTGGCTGTCCCGCAGGATATAATTCACCTCATCCTCGCTGCCGGTGGACAGTAGATCCCATGAAAAATACTGCTCCGACCAGATACTGCCTCTGTGCTGAAGCCTGATCACCCTGCCATTCGCAGTACCCAGATAGACCACGCCATTGTCATCCACGCACAGCCCATAGGACAGGCTCCTGTCGAAAAAGCCCTCTCCCAGCATCAGTATCAGCTCCCTGCCCTGCAGGATAAAGAGCTGGCTGGTCGAGGTAGTTCCCCAAATCCGGCCCTTGGAGTCACATACCAGAGACTCCACAGCGCTATTTTGAAGCTGGGAATCCTCCATCCTCTTCAGCACCATGGACTCATCCACCATCCACAGACCGGTGGTGGTGCCCATATAGATACGTCCCTCCAGATCCTCTGCCAGACTGCGCATGGAGAGATTTTTCGCTGTCTGCGCCAGATCGCTCTCCTCCACTTTGACGATATGCTGAAAGCCATTATCATCATAGAGATACAGACCGGAATCATTGGTACCGATCCATATCCTCCCCAAGCTGTCCTCCAGCATACACCGCACTCCGCTGGCAGGCGCTCCTGCACGGGTTCGGCTGATATCCTCAAATTCTACCCCGTTAAAACGGCTCAGCCCCCCATAGCTGCCCACCCAGATATATCCAATGCTGTCCTGCATGACCACGTTGGCTTCACTGGTACTCATACCATTGCTCTCATCGTATACTGTTTCCACATAATCCTGCAGCCCGATCTGGTGTACCGCATTGCCCTCCTGCTGCGCCTGGCTTTTCATACCTGGTATCAGCAGACAACACAGCGTCAGACAGATGCTTGCAAATAGCTTATGTAATCTCATATTCATCCCCTTGCGCAGTGATATTTCTACGGCTCCAATCCCTCCGCCTGCTTACTGGACCAATCCCTCCAGCTGCTTCTTCACCTCTGTTGAGGCCTCCAGAATCTTCTCATTTGAGGAGGTGATATGTGCAGATATGTTAGCCAGTTCATCCGTCTTTTCATTGATGCCTATAATGACCTCCGCCAGATGCTGCGCCTGGCTCTGTACCTGGGATACCGCCTCCAGGATCTTGGTCTGAATCTCACTGCTGCGGGAAGCCGTCTCCTTGGAATCGGAGGCCAGCTTGTTGATCTCTCCTGCCACCACCGCAAAACCTCTGCCCGCCTCACCGGCCCTCGCCGCCTCTATGGAAGCATTCAGCGCCAGCAGATTCGTCTGGGAAGCCACAGCCACCACCTCGTCATTGTTGACCGACAAATCCCTGATCAGCGCATCAATATTGTGCATGGAGTCGTTCAGTCCGCTGCAGAAATTCGCCACCTCCACCATATTATCCGAGATAGTCTGACACTCTCTGGCGTTGGTCTCGTTGCCCTCAGTCATCTCGTCAACCACCTGATAGACCATCTCGAAACGATTGTTGATCTCGTCGATGGCGTCCATAATCCGCTGGTGCTGTTGGGCTATCCTGTCTTTCTCATCCTCCACCTGATCAGCCAGCTGCAGGGCATGGTTCTTCTCGCTCTCCACCTGATCTTTCAGATAATGGATACAGTTATCTTTATAGTTAAAGCCGTTGTAGATGGCGGATGCCATCTCCTCACAGGTCTGATAGCCACAGCAGGAGCAGTTGATCTTGCGGGATTGCGGCGTATCTTTCCCCATCTCCATAAAGATGCGATCCAGTTCGGCCGCATCGGGTTTCTTCGCCATACACTCGGCAGATTTATCCGTGTATTCGCACAGATAATCCTCCAGTTCTAACTTAGAAAACTGCTTATTCAGCGCCTTCAGTCTCTGTGCGGGGGTCAGGCGGCGGGACCAGGTATGCCTGAAATTGTCGTTCTTGCTGGCAGCCTTGATCCGCATTATCTCCATCAGCACGTCATCTGTGGCATTCTTGGCCTCCTCTGTGCCCGTGCCGTACAGACAGCCTTGGGCACAGTTCAGCGCATCGATAAACAGATAGGAGGTGCTTCCCTCCGCAATGCGCTTTTTATTATGCTCCAGATAGTGATACATATGGCTCTCGCCCTCGCACTGGCGGATATAGGCGTCCTCGCCCAGGAACCAGTACACATTCTCCTTCAGGCCGCCGGGAGTGGGATAGATGGAACCCAGGCCGTATTCAATCTCATCCTTGCAGGAGGGACCGCTGATATTGTGACACCGCACATATTTCATCAGGTGGTCAAAGGTCACATTGTAGGAGACCATCCCCATACCCCGCTTGGACTCAATCTCATCTTTCTTGGCAATGCAGGGACTGATAAAGGCCAGTTTATCCTGCACCTTCATCTCCTTGCGCACATACACCGCCGCGCACATCATGGGACTCTGCACAGGCATCAGCTTGGGCAGAAGCTCCGGCACATAATGCTCAATATAGTTCACCACCGCGGGACAGGGCTGAGAAATGCCGCCCAGGAAATGATGTTTGGTTATGTAATTCAGATACGCCCAGGTGGTGATATCCGCGCCGAAGGATACGCTGATCATACGGTTCACACCCATGGCCTTCAGGCCGCCCAGCACACTCTCATACTCCTTGGGGTAATTAGCGAGAAATGCGGGCGCAATCAGAAGGGAAATCCTCTCGCCTCTCGCCAGCGCCTGGAAAAATTCTTCTGTGTCGTCTATGTACTCCCTGGCTCCGTGTTCACAGGCGTCAAAGCAGGCGCCGCATGCCACACATTTTGAGCCGTCCACTTCGATGACATTGCGCCCGTCCGGCTCCTGATGGGCAACCATGGCTCCCATACAACTGCAGGTGCCAATACATTTATTGCAGCCTACACAATTTTCGTTTGTTCTGACCAAACCTTCTTTTGTCATTTTCGTATCCTCCCAAAGCGCAGGTAACCCCAGGCTCTTTTTCATTCACAGGATTTTTGTGCGCAGAATTTTATCCCATTATAACATAGTTTTAGGAAAAATGAAAGAATTTCTTGAATTTTGCTTGACCATTACCTTACGTTATCCTGTATGATAGAGATACAGATATCTGAGAACCGCATGCACTGATACGAAACACCAACTCAGCAAATTCTCGGATAGCGCACAAACCGATATTCGGACGCCTGAGCAGCCTGATACCAATTTCAGGCATTGTGCAATTGAAGGGAATACGCGGAATATAAAATGGAGGTGAAAATGGTTAAAATGCTATTCAAAAATAAGATAAAAGGAATAAAGGCAATTGGCTTTGATGTGGGACATACACTTATTAAATATAAAAATCCACTAAACTGGCAGGGACTTTATCGTTCAGGTTTGGAGCATGCTGCCGCTGCTGCCAATATTACTTTATCAGAGGATATGATCTTTGCAGCATCAGATGTTCTTCTGAAGTATAACACCAGAGTGAACTATCGGGAATGGGAAACAACTTCTGATTGTATTTTTACTGAAATATTAAAAAGGTGGGGGATACAGGCAGATTTATATACTATAAAATCCGGATTTTATTCCTTTTTTAAAGCAGATGCTGAGCCGTATCCGGATACAATTGACACAATGGAAAAACTAAAACAGTATGGGATAAAAATAGGAATTTTAACGGATGTCGCCTATGGAATGGATAATGTATTTTCTTTAGAGGATATTTCTGTACTTTCCGACTTTATCGATATTGCTATTACCTCTGTTGATGTTGGTTATAGAAAACCAAACTCTGCAGGATTTTTGAAACTGCTTGAGTCTCTGGAGATTTATCCTAATGAAATGATATTTGTTGGAGATGAAGAAAAGGACATTATCGGAGCCAAGAAGCTTGGAATTGTTTCTGCTCTTATTAACAGAAGTAAAGAAATAATGGACTTTGGACAGGATTATACATTGGAATCTTTAAGTGGCATTTTTTCTATTTTGGAATTATAAACATGATTGTCTTTTATTTGAAGGTTTGAAGGAGGAGGTAAATATGAATAAGCAATATTACACGGCAGGGGAGATTGCACGGATCGCCGGAGTTTCCCTGCGCACTATACGCTTCTATGACACCAAGGGGCTGCTGCCCCCGATATCTCACTCGGAAAGCGGCTACCGATACTACGACAAGAGCTCTGTGTCCCTGCTCCAGCGAATCTTGATGCTGAAATACCTGGGCTTTTCCCTGGAACAGATACAACAGTTGATCGCTGCCCAGAACGCGGAGGCTCTAGACCAGGAGGCTATCCTGGCGCAACAGAAAAGCTTGCTGCTGGATCGAAAGAAGCAGCTGGAACTACTGGTTTCTACCATTGAACTGGCACAGCACAGCAATGAGGAGGACAAATGGCAGGTTTTGGTGCGTTGCCTGAATCTGCTGACCAGCGAAGAAAAGGTTCTGGAACAATACCAGAACCCCGAAAACTTAAACCGCCGAATTCATATTCACACCTACTCCACCAGTCCCCAGGGGTGGATGGAATGGGTCTATGAACGGCTGGCCCTACAGCCGGGGGAGACGGTGCTGGAGCTGGGCTGCGGCACCGGACTGCTTTGGATGGAACACATTCATATGCTGCCGGAGGGACTGCGACTGATCCTTAGCGACCGCTCGAAAGAGATGCTGGAGCAGACTCGCCAAAATCTGGCCCCCTATGAGAAGGAGCTGGCATCTCGCCGAATCTTAATTGAATATCATACATTGGACGCAAATACCCTGGAATTGCCCGTAGCTTCTTATGACCGTATCATCGCTAACCATATGCTGTACCATGTGGAGCACCGGGATGCCTGCCTGGCCGCCATTGCACGGGCGCTGAAGCCGAAAGGGACTTTCTACTGTTCCACCGTAGGAGACACCCACATGCAGGAACTGCATGAGCTGGTCATCGCCTTCGACCCCCGGATCGAGATGCCCTTCCAGAACCTGACCGGGGCGTTCCATCTGGAAAACGCCGCACCCCAGCTGGCGAGACATTTTGCCCATGTACAACGCCAGGATCAGGACAACGACCTGATTGTGGATGACCCCCAGGCCATCTACGACTATATCTACTCCTACCCCGGAAACGCTCCTCTGATTCTGGAGCAGCGGGGAGAGGAACTGCTGGCACTGCTGCGGGATAAACTGGACCGGGAGGGTGCCATGTTCATTCACAAGTCCACAGGAATGTTTATTTGTAAAAGATAACTCCTGCGTTTGCTTCTTCTTTCTCTTCCACCCGGAAAGTTACTTTCCAGTTGCCCTTTAGGGAATTCTCAGTTCTGGAAAAGTGTCCATATAGATGGGCACCTTCCAGTTCCTCCGGGGTACAGGGGATATAGAACTCGTAAAAGAACAGCCGATTTTCTCCCTGATATTCATGCCAGGCGTCGCTGAACCAGGACATGCGCTCGCTTCCGTCCGCCAGTGTCAGGGTGACCGGAAATACATGCCTATCCGCATGGGAGCAGTCCCCCATACAGATTTGCAGCTGAAGCATGTTGTCCCGATATCCCAGCCCCGTAATAGTAAAATCATCCACGGCGCACTCCGATGCCGGAATACCGTCCAACACCCGGGCGGCGGGACGGGGATCATCCGGCATGTCTTCCACATTTTCTTTATAAAATGTTTCCATAAAAGCCGTGGGCTCCTCCATTGTAACGCCATAATACTCCACATATTTCTCCCAGTCCATGATGCCGCCTCCACTCAGAGACTTATATTTTGTGGGCATATCCAGCACTATATCCTCCAGAGGAATCTCCCTGTCCTCCGACTCATGGTGCAGCAGCAGTTCCCTTACCCGGAAGGTCATCTTGCTACGTTCATAGGCCACATCCGAACTGAGTTGAATCTGATAATATGCCTTGCCTGTCTCCTGGTCATAACCAACATAGCTGCACCCGCCCGCAACCCATGACGCACCTGCACTGTTTTTGCTGGACAGGTCGTAGCTGTCATAGAGGTCCACCGGCCCCTGTATCCGATCCCCCTGGGTATCCCGAAAAGAAATCAATACCTGCGCCGACTTATCCTCATCCCCCAGATAGACTGCTTCCACCTCCATACAGATGCCTGCCTTGGTACTGGATTCCTGCACAGGTACAAACAGGTCTGCCAACTCCGGGGAGGTCCGCTCGATAATCCCATAGACAAAGCCCACATTGTTTGCCATTACAGAGGTGCCGCCAAACAACACAACCATCCCCAGCAGCGTTATGGCAATAGGCCGCAGCACCGCATACTGTATCCACTTTCGCCGCTCTATCCGAGCATCCTCCAGCATATCCTCCACCAGTTCCCTGTCCGGACGGACCTCATCATAGCTCTCCTGATATATCTGTTGAAATGTTTTCATAAAATGCCCCTTTCTTCACTCCAGATCCGCAGCCTCCGTATACCCGCAGCTCTCCAAAATGACCTTAAGCTGCTGCCTGGCCCTGACCAACTGGGTGCGGACGGTGGAGGCGCGCCTGTGCAGCAGTCGGGCGATCTCCTCCGTGGACAGTTCCTCATAGTAGTACAGGTGAATCACCAGGCGGTACTGCTCCGGCAATTCCTTCATTCTGCTGCGCAGCTGTTCTCTCTGCCAATGTTCCTGAGCTTGCCGGGCCGGATCACTGCCGGACATATCGGCCCCTGCCTTTTCCAGCATATTATAGGAATCTCCGTTCTCGTCCCGTCTCTCAAGCGGCTCCATGCGCCCGTCCGCCCAGGGGGATTTCCAATGATTTTTGCAGCAGTTGGCCGTGACTCTCAGCATCCATGCCCGGGCATGCTCCGAGCTGTGAAATACCGGTTCCCGCCGGATATAGCGCAAAAAGACCTCCTGGTAAATGTCCTCCGCATCACTCTGGTTTTTCATCATTGCATACGCCAGACGGTAGACCATATCGGAATATGTGTTGATAACATGTTGTACAGT
Source organism: uncultured Acetatifactor sp. (assembly GCA_964550745.1). Classification (GTDB taxonomy): domain Bacteria; phylum Bacillota; class Clostridia; order Lachnospirales; family Lachnospiraceae; genus Acetatifactor. Next base: position 1,778 of record CAZKAO010000023.1, on the reverse strand, counting down.
GTCAGTTGTCCCGGACCCATTCCCGCGGCGTCTGTTTCCGGCCACTTTCATCACTCCTTCCCTCTCCTTTTCTCTTTCGTGTTTTCAATAGATATACCATGAATCACCGCAAAACGCTACAATATAAAAACACTTTCTGTCCTCGAAAAAACAGAAAGTGTTTTTATACGCAGGCTTTTCGCCACTATTATTGTGTCAGATCCAAATGCTGTACCGTACCCACATTGCCATTCTCATAGAGGAAGATACCTGTGCTGCGGATGTAGCCGTTGTCCCGGTTATTGTTTCCTTTCAGGGTAAAATCGGTCGCCGAATTCTGCAGGCAGATGGCACCCAGGCCCTTCTCTCCCAAGGTGTACAGGCTGTCCGAACCGTCCGGGTTCTTACACCAGATCTTCAGTTTGGACCAGATGCTGTCATTCTCATCGATCCAGCCGTTGCCGTCCTCATCGTAGGCCGCCAGATCCTGGAATCCATTGCCGCTCTGCGGTCCGAAAAGTTCGCTGCCGTCGTTTATAATGCCATCACCGTTCTTATCCAGCGCCAGATAGCCGCTGCCAGCACCCAGCATGGAGATATCGTCCACCTCGCCGTCTGCATCCACGTCAAACTTAAATTTCTGATCGCTCAGAGATGCTGTGTCCGTATCGAAATTAATGACCAGAGGATCACAGGTCCGTTGGAGAGCTGCCAGATTAAGCTCCTGCTGATATGTTTGAGTGAAGCTTCTGCTCATAGTCAGATCCACATTAAAGTTAATCTCTCTGCCATCCGCGGTCCGCACTGTACCCACAGAGGAAAACATCGTATTCTCCTGCTCCGTGTAATACTCCTCCGCACTGAAGGACAGCACCTTCATATTAAAGGGCTGCAACTGCAGAGTCGCATTGCCGCTCTGTGCGCCGTCTTCCGTCTCGGCAAGATTCTCGTCCTCTCCCATAAAATCGCGTGTCCTGTTCTCCCCGAAGAGAAGCAGGAAAATATACCGCATGGTATAACTGCGCATAGTGTTGACGGTGTTATTGGCGCTGTTGCGCAGCCGTACTCTGCCCGTCCTCATTCCCTCTACCCGCTCCCGCAGATCCGAGATACTGTCCATGGTCAGCATGCGGTTCTCCTTGCCATTTTCCTTATTCTGGCTCTGATTCTGGGAAGCCTTCTCCTTCATGTTTCCCATTCCCAGCTGCTGCCCGGCTACCCCGATACCGGTGTTCATTCCGCCCTGCACATAATCCTTTAGTGCAAAACGGTTATAACTCATTCTTGAAGCCTTATAGCTTCTGGCGGAATCCATTCCTACTCTACTTGATTCAATTCGCAAACGCCCCTCGTTTCCAGTTCACTTCTTTGCTCGCACTTCCCTGATCTCCAACCGGCTTGCGCTTACCGATGATGCGTCTGTACGCATAAGCAAAAAAAGACGGCACGACACAAGGATCTCCTTATCCCCATAACTGTACCATCCGTGGTGACCATATAATAGATTTACGAATGCTTTGGCCAAAAGCATTTGTACTATACTTATCGTCACAGCGTGTAAAAAATTTACATTTTCTCCGGGATTTCAGTTATGATTGCATGAAACGACTATCTGATTGCGCCGCAGAGAGACATCTACACGAATGCAGGCATAAAAAAAGTGATACACGATGCCGTGCGTCACTGAATAGAGAGAGAAACGATATACAGAATCCAACTGCTGCAGGATTCCTAATTGTCATAGAGAGCGCGAGACGGGAATCGAACCCGCGACCCCCTCCTTGGCAAGGAGGTGCTCC
>CAZKAO010000022.1:0-45372 GCA_964550745.1 uncultured Acetatifactor sp. | reverse complement strand
TCTGCAATTTGCGGACGTCCCGCTCTTTTTATTTGGATATCTGAATCAGGATATGCTGTCCAAAATTGAGCCAGGAGTTACACAGACTCACATCAGTAAAGTTATATTTTTAAAAATTGTCTGTAACAATATGTCCGTATCCGTGTCATAATAGTATAGGCACAAAAACAGCAAGGCTCTGGAAAAACTTTATTGGCCGAGGCCTCGCCAGGGCTGCAACGGAGCTTAAGATAATGTGGGTGATTGCGAAACTCCTCTTTCAGGACACAGGAAATGGGCAGTTACTTACATGTTTTAAAATGCTTTGATTTATAGACAGAATTATTCGAGTCTGTTATGCCTAAAAAAATAATATAATCTTTTCCTGGGAAATTAAGACAGTAGGAAAAAAGCAAGTTAATTCAGGGCATTTGGAAAAGAGGAAAATATGAAAAAGACATTAAAGGTCGGTATTATTTTGGTAGTTGCAGTGGTGCTGTTAGCAGGGGTATTTTTAGTATCCCGCTGGGGGGACAAGAAGATTGCTGACGGAACTTACAGGGTCACAAACAGCGAGGCATATCCCGATGCCTATATTGTGGTGCGCGGCAATAAGATTCAGTTTTACAATATAGACTTAAATGCATTATATCAGGAATATCAGAGAAAGAATTATGAAGAATGGGAAAAGAGAGGCATCGGGGCTAAGCTGACAGAAGAACAGATAGAGGCGTTCTCCAATCTGAATGAAATGTATGTTTCTAATGCGTGGAGGATAGATTACAAACTGACCGTCACCAGCAAGGAGGGCACATTTACCAATGCATACTTCTGTAAGGTAAGTGATACTCCTTTCGGCCTGATCTTGCAATATGACTCGCTACACAGAACGATTCAGATCAATAACCCGGAACCGCAGAATATACTTGTATTTAAAAGACAATGGGGTAAATAGGCAATGATACTTGCAGAGGGACTGGGAAAATGTTATGCGGAAAATTCGAGTGAATTGTGGCCGGTCAGGGATATGCAGTTATAGACAGTCTGAGGGGAATATGGCGTCATAAGTTGTGGGATGTAAAAACTGGTCTGTTGGCAATAATGGTCGGTTGGGCGTATTTTTGGATATGCCTGCGGCTTGTCATGGGAAAAGGCAGGCTCAGCAGAGACGCTTTGCCGAATTTCAAAAGCCCTATCTGTTAGCTGTGACTATATCATGCTGGGCGAAGAAAAAGGACATCGCAGTATGGAAAAAATAGTGTGAGTACTGGAAATGTTGGAGCCAAAACAAGTGAGTAAGATGCAGGATATGTTTTTGTTCTGTCTGTTGAGCGTCATGGCTGGACAGCGGAAGACCAGACTGTTTCGCCGGATTGCCTGGGGACCTTTTGGCTGCCGAAACGTATTAAGATAACAAACCGAAAGGAGGGAGCGCCCTTGGAACTGGATGGTCTGTATCAGGAATATGCAAAGATGATCTATCATTTTATTTATCTGAAATGTCATGACAGGGATCTGGCGGAGGATATTGTGCAGACCACTTTTCTGAAAGCAATCATGCAGATTGATTCGTTTCATGGCGAATGTAAGATATCCACCTGGCTCTGTCAGATTGCGAGAAACGAGTATCTGAATTATTGCAGGAAGCACAACCGACAGCAATCCTACGATATGTACCTGGAAAAGAATCAGGATTTCCCTGCCGGGAAGGAATCCTGTTTTCACGATGCTGTACTGGAAAAAGTAATTAAAGAGGAGCAGACGGACAGTATCCGGAAGATCCTTCATACTTTGAAGGAGCCTTACAGAGAGGTTTTCATGCTGCGGGTATATGGCGAGTGTTCTTTTGAAGAGATTGCCGGAGCGTTTCACCATAGCGCTACATGGGCCAGAGTGACCTATTACCGGGCGAAGGAAAAAATCAAAGAGGAATTGAAACGGGGAGGTGCCGTATGAAAGATAATTTAGAATGTAATATTGCAAGAGATCTTCTGCCTTTATATTTTGATGGCATGTGCAGTGACGAGACCAAGAAGCAGTTGGAGGAGCATATGGAGCACTGTGAGGAGTGCCGGAAGCTGAAGCAGAATCTGGAAGCGGACCAGCCGTTGCCGGAAAGTGGCGGGGAATGGGATAAGTCTATCATGCCGCTGAAAAAAATTCGCAGGAAGATACGCAGAAAGAATGGATTGATTGCCGTCTGTGTGTTCTTTATTCTGCTTCTTGTGGCGGGAACATCCGTACTTACCTATGGACAGATTGCCAGGAAGGGCATCAGCTTTGAGTGGCTCTGGGAGGCCGCCCGCTTCCGACATATCGGAAGACAATTTGCTGACGGCGATATAGAGCCGCTGTATGAGGCGCTCTCCAACGGATACCGATTCCAGGACGCGGAGTCCTGCGTAGTCCGTCTGGCTTATGAAGACGGGGAGTCATATGACAGAGACATGAAAGAGGTCATTCTGGAAAAATATCACCAGTACTTCGATGGGAAAGAATTGACCTATAAGGGGATTGAGGATATTGAATATCGGGAGGTTCCGAGCATGGGATGGAACCGTACCCTGTGTATTTCCCTGAGATTTGAAGGGCAGGGTAACCTGATGTACTTTATATCATTTTACCGGGATTTGGACGGCCGGTATCTGGTGGACGACTATTTTGGCAGTCCCTATATAATTTTGACCAGCGGAGGGGAAGCGGCTGCAGGTCAGGAAGAAGAGCCGTACCACACGGAGGATTCTCTGTTCTCCTGTCTGTCCAATGGCTTGAAGGACTTCGACTTATATATGGCGAGGTATGTGGTAATGCGCAATGGGAAACGAGCATTGCAGGGGGAGCCCATGCGGACTGCAAACGAGCAGCTGTGGCTGGGAATCTTGTCACAACAGGACCTGGCGGAAGACACTGACTCCTTGCTCAGCCGGATAAACGATGGCCTGGCCCGGCTGACAGAGCAGGGCTATTACCTGACGGATATCACATGGACTCCTCTGGAATATGATAAGTCCGAGCATCTGTACCGGTACCGGCTGAATATGGAATTGACCGGCCCTGATAAAATCGTATCGTCACTGGAATGCTACCGGATTTCGGATCAGTTTGTATACATTCCCGGAACGGAAGATACCTATGGAGACAATATATCATCGGAGGTATCCCAAATATTGGATAATCTGTACGAATAAGGGAATAATTTCATCAGGAAAAAAATACTTTATGAGGCGGCTGCGGAACATATGTGGCCGTCTTTTGTGATTGAATGCTTGCTGAAGCGCACGAAATCATGGTATAATATATTTTAAATAACTGTCTGTGTTATACAGACAGAGTTTACTTTTTGTGTGAGGAGCAATTTGGTGAAAAAGGAAAGACAATCCGGCAAAAAAGGGGCGTGGTCCTTCCGGGGCGGCGGAGAATGGCTGATGTGGGTGTTGACCGCAGCGTATGGTATGGCCTGCCTGTATCTATACTATATGCAGTCCATCCAGCCGCTGGACTATAACAACCGTTATTTTCAGTCAGATCTTCCCTACCATATCAGCATGATTGTGGAAGACGGCTGGTATTACAGTTTTACCGCCTATATTTACCAGGCACTGTATTTTCTCTGTGGACAGACTACCATAGGAATAGCTCTGTTTCTGGCGGCAGTGACAGTGGCCTCCCTGCTGCTGACGGAGCGGCTGCTGCGCCGTCTGGCCGGTATGCAGGGGAGAAGCTGGGCCATGATGGCCGCAGCTCTGATGCTGAATCTGGTGATGCCCTTTTACCTGAAGTGGGCGGGGAGCTACCGCTATGTGAGTTATCAGTCCGGCAATCTGTGGCATAACTCCACTTATCTGTGTATGCGGCTGCTGGCGCTGGGGACTCTGTTGTATTATCAGGGACTGGAGGAGGAATATCGTAACAGTATTACGATCAGGCAGTGGATCGTCTTTGCCATGCTTCTGGTGGTATGTACCGGCGTGAAGCCCAGCTTTTTGACTGTCTTTGCTCCGGCGCTGGCCATAAAGCTACTGTGGGACCTGTGTCATGGAGTGCGTTTTAAGCAGGTATTCCTGCTCGGTGCAGCAGTATTGCCCGCCTGCGGTGTGGTGCTGTGGCAGAATATGGTACTGTTTGGCGAGGATACGGGCAATGGTATGACCTTTGACCCCTGGTACACTTTTTCCCTTCATGCCGACAGACCAAAACTGGCGGTACTCTGTTCCCTGGCTTTTCCGCTGATAGTGCTGGGAGCCAGTCTGTTGGCTATGACAAGGGAGCAGTGGCGGCAGCTGGGAGTTGTCAGAGAGGATGTCTGGCCGGGGGGTGTATACCAGCTTCGATTGAACCGGGTCTATCTGTTTAGCTGGCTGATGACGCTGGTGGGATTTGCGGAGGCCCTGTGTCTGGTGGAGACAGGCAGCCGCTCCAGGGATGGGAATTTCCTGTGGGGCTATCTGTTTGCCATATTCTGGCTGTATGTGGTGAGCCTGATAAAGTGGCTGTCCCTGCGGAATGTGGGCATTGTGCTGCTGACGCCAGCGGAAAACCGCTGTCAGCACAGCCGTCTGATTCTGATCTGGACGGCCTATATACTGGCGGGACTTGTACTGCTCTACCAGTTGTGGTGCGGAGTGTATTTCTTTTTCCGGCTGCTGGGCGGCGAGACTTATTTTATGATGGGATAAGAAGGGAGAGCTAACCATGAAATATATTATCAACCAAGACAATTATCATACCTTTGAGACTCTGGCAGTGAACAGGCTGGCTCCCAGAAGTTATTTTATTCCCTATCCGAACAGGGGACAGGCGGAGAAGGTCAGCCTGCGCCAAAAACGCTATGCATCCCCCAAGGTGATATGTCTGAGCGGCAGCTGGGATTTTCACTTCTATGCCAGACCGGCACAGATGCCTGATATACTGGATACACAGGAGGTTGAGTGGGAACCGATTGCTGTGCCCGGCTGCTGGCAGTTTCAGGGATATGACAGGCCCTTTTATGTAAATACACGCTACCAGTTCCCCTTCCAGCCGCCCAGGATTCCCACGAAAGGAAAAGTGGGTCCGGTCTTTAGCTGGATCGGAGCGGATCAGGGTACTGCGCCCCGGCGCAAAGATCCTGGGGAGGAATATAATTTTGTGGGTGTGTATCGTCGATTTTTCCAGGTGGAGAATCCGCGCAAAAGACATGAGATATCTTTCCTGGGAGTCGCCAGCTGCGTGGATCTGTATGTAAATGGCAGTTTTGTGGGATATTCCGAGGGATCACACAATACTGCGGAATTTGATGTGACAGATTTTCTCTGTCAGGGAGAAAATGAAATGCTGGTTGTGGTGCATAGATGGTGCAACGGCTCTTATCTGGAGTGCCAGGATATGTTCCGCAACAATGGGATTTTTCGTGACGTACTGCTGAGAATCTGCGAGGGAAGCGATGTTTGGGACATTGCATGGGAGACAAGATACCACGAGGACGTCTATGACGCCACAGTGACAGCCACTCTGTATGGGGACGGGCCCGTGCGTTTTACCTTGCAGGGACATGGAATCTGTCTGAGTCTTCCCGGAATGTCCCGGGAACATGTGGCGCAGGTGAGCTTTACTGATCTCTCCGTCAAAGAGTGGAATGCGGAGGAACCGGCGCTGTATGATCTGTTTATTGAAACGGACAGCTGCTGTATTCGGGAGAGGGTAGGCTTTAAACGGGCGGCTGTAGATGGAAAAATATTCCGTATTAATGGCAGTCGTGTGAAACTTCATGGAATTAATCATCATGATACCAGTCCCACAGGCGGTTATACCATGACTATGGAGGAAATGGAAAAGGATATCGCTCTGTGCAAGGAGTACAATATCGACACTATACGAACATCCCACTATCCTCCGGACCCTTATTTGTTGGAGCTTTGTGATGAACAGGGGATATATGTGGTGGATGAGGCTGATCTGGAGACGCATGGCAGCTGGTCGCACAGACTGCCTCCCAACTACAGTCATATCAGCCATGATCCGGCCTGGCAGTTTCACTATTTGGACCGGGCGCGCAGGCTGTTTCACCGTGATAAGCTTCACACTTCTATCATCATGTGGAGTCTGGGTAACGAGTCGGGCGGGTATTGCAATACCGATAAGATGTATTACTACCTAAAGAAGAGGACAAAACTGCCCATACATTATGAAAGTGTGATTCATACCCGCCGCCGGGCGTATGATGTGGGCAGTGAGATGTATCCTTCCGTAGAAAAGGTGCATCAGGTGGGCGAGGGCACGAGGGACGTGCCTCAGCTCTGCGACAGACCTTATTTTCTGTGTGAATATGCCCATGCCATGGGGGTGGGCCCCGGCAATATGGAGAGCTATTGGCAGGAGATATACCGCTATGATAATCTCATGGGCGGCTGCGTCTGGGAGATGGTAGATCATGCGGTGCTGCACGGGGATGGCAGCTATACCTATGGCGGCGATCATGGGGAATGGGAGCATGACAGCAATTTCTGCGTGGACGGTATATTTTATCCGGACAGAACTCCCTCCACAGGCGCCAGGATCATACGGTTTGTCTATAGGCCTATCCGTGTTACCCACAAAGAGGGGAATCTATATGAGATATTTAACACCACCGGCTTTTCCCACGGAAGCCGCTATGTGCTGCACTGCAGATGGAGCGACGGCAGAGAGGCGGAGATAGTGCCCGCAGTGGGGCCTCTGGAAACAAAATGTATCCGCATCTTGCCTCCGGAGGAGAGGTCAGAGGAAGGATACCGGCAGATCAAGAGCGATCCCCGACAGGAGCTGCTGCTGACGGTCACCACTGTGGAAAAGAGTACCGGCAGGGAGGTGGCGGTGGAGCAGATCACTCTGCGGGAGGCCGTACTGCCCAGACCTGCCCGCAGCACTCAGAAACCGCTGCCGCCCATATTGCAGGCGGAGGAGGGGAGATTCAGCCTGTATCTGGGGGACAGCCAGCTGCTGGCGGCAGATCCTTATACGATCCTGTTCAGGGCTCCCACAGACAATGATGTGGATCTGCTGCAGCGTTCTACCATGGCAGGTTTTACAGACCAGAGGGAGGAGATTCTGAGCGTGGAGCGGACGGAGCTTCAGCTAAAGGTCCGAACCAGGATTACCTGTAAGGCAGGCAGTTTTCTGTGTATAGACACCTACGAATATTGCAGCAGAGGGGTTTTGGTGACCAGCAGGCTGCGCTGTGAGAAAGGCAGAGGCGATCTGCCCCGGTTTGGCAAGGCATTCCGGTTGGACGAAGGTTTTGACCGAGTGGAATATTATGGGAGGAACGGAGAATCATATGCAGATATGAAGGAGCAGTCTCCGATTGAGATGGTTTCCTGCCAGGTCAGCGATATGACGGAGCCCAATATCCGGCCTCAGGAGAGCGGCAACCGCTGCGACTGCCAGTGGTCCAGCATCAGCAATGGGCAGCTGAGAATCAGTTTTTGGGCTGTAGAACGTCCGTATGAGTTGGGAGTCAAGCCCTACAGTGACCGCCAGCTGCTTGTCATGAAGCACCGGGAGGATGAGAATATCACAGGTACTTATGTGACCATATCCGCTTTTCAGAGGGGGATAGGCACTGCCAGCTGCGGTCCGGCGACAGCAGCACAATACCGCTATCCCATGAATCAGGAATATGTGCTGCGCTTTCTGATTGATGTGGAGAGTGAAAAGTAATCTGAAAATCTTTCATAAAAATTAAGATTTATTCAGTGGACAAAGAGTCAATTTAGAGATACAATAGGAAAGAAGATATGCAATGTATGATAGAAAGGAATTGACACTTATGAAAAAGATAAAATTATTGACAACGGCATTACTGACCGCCGTAGTTCTGGCGGGCTGCGGGGATACAGAGCCGGAAGCTACATCTGGGCCGGTCTCTCTCGATCCGATTCCCATCAGTACAGAACAACCCTCCGCACCCGAGGAGTCGCAGAGTTCCGAAAGCGGCGAGGCGGAGTCGCAGACCCCTGTGGCCGCTACGACGACAATCGGCGAGAGAACCGTAGTTGATGGCAAGATGCAGAGTTATCTGACTGGCGAATGGAAAGATGAATCCGTTGTAAGACGCCGCAGTATGGCTGTTATGATTCCCAACAACAAGCCGTCATTGCCGCAGTATGGCATATCCAGGGCAAGCATTATCTATGAGGCGCCGGTGGAAGGCCGTATCACCAGGCTGATGGCATTCTTTGAGGACTATGATGATCTTGACCATGTTGGTCCCGTGCGTAGCAGCCGTGACTACTATGTGTATGAGGCAATGGGCCTGGATGCCATCTATTGCAACTGGGGTCTGGCCGTTCCCTTTGTAGAGGATCTGTTGAAAAGTGACCAGGTGGACAATATAAGCCAGGCGGTGAGCGGCATACATAACCCCTCTTCGGAGGCGTTTGAGAGGATCGACAGGCCCGGCTATGCAAAAGAGTATACCGGCTACATGTTCATTGACGGCTATAACAAGGCTGTGGAGCGTCATGGCTATGACAAGGAGTATGACTCCAGCTTCCGCGGGGCATTCCTCTTTGCCAATGACGGCCATCGCGCAGAGTATGCGGACAAGCCTGATGCCGTAAAAGTATATCCTGGCGGCAACAACAGTAATTCCAGCGGATATGGCAATGCCCGGCCGGTATTTGAGTATAATGCAGAAGATGGTCTCTACTATCGTTATCAGTACAACGGAGAGCAGATTGATTCGATGAACGATGAGCAGCTGACTGTCAGCAATGTAGTTTTTAAGGTCTGCGACGGTCTGGTGAGGGAGCCTGTTAAAAACGACTATATGTTCTTTGAGACCTATGGCAGCAACGAAGCTTATGTGTTTACCAACGGCAAGGTGATCAAGGGTACCTGGTCTCGGGGCAGTCTGGACGAGCCGACCCGCTACTTTGATGAGAGCGGCAATGAGATCGTGTTAAATCAGGGTAAGACCTGGGTCTGCAATATCTGGTCCGATTACAAGGACTGCATGGAATGGGAATAAATATAATAGCGACATATGAGGGCTGTGGAGATTCGTTTGTCTCCGCAGCCTTTTTACGCTAAAAATAAGCGCTTTCAAAATATTAGCATAAGAAAACAGCGGCGGCCACCGTGTAGTTGTGCTAAAATACACAATAGCATTCAACACAGTTGTGCAGGCAGAGGAAAGCGGTTAATATGAAAGCAAATGGTAAAAAGATAAATAGAGAATTGATTTTACATGGAAATATGATCCATGCGATCCTGTCGCTGGCCATTCCTGTGGTCATCAACAGCTTTCTGCAGACCATGTACAATCTGACAGATACATATTGGCTGGGGCAGATCGGTACGGCTCAGCTGGCAGCCATCAATCTGGTGTCGCCGGTCCAGAATATTATCATCAATTTCGGAAGCGGCATCACTGTAGCGGGTTCTGTGCTGGTGACGCAGTATATCGGCGCAGGTAAAAAGGAAGAGGCCCTCAGGATGGCCAACCAGATTTTTGCTGCCGCCATGATTTTCGCCCTGGTGTGTTCCTCTCTGTGTTTTCTGGCCACGCCCGGCATTGTGACATGGCTGGGAGCAGATGCGGAGACTTACAGGCACAGCCTGATCTATCTGCGGGTAGTGATCTGGGATATGCCCTTTCTGTTTATGGTCAACTTGTTTTCTGCCATTCATCAGGCTCAGGGGGATACGGTGCGCCCTATGTTCCTGAATCTGGGGGGTATCGTGCTGAACCTGATTCTGGACCCGCTGCTCATCGTAGGTTTCGAGCTGGGGGCGGGAGGCGCTGCCGCCGCTACGCTGTTTGCCAAGATGGTGCCGGCGATAGTTGCCCTGACGCTGCTGACCAGACCGGAGCAGGAGATCCGTATCAGCAGGCAGTATATGCATTTTGAAAAAGAAAAGCTGAAGCTGATCCTGAAGATCGGTCTGCCCGCAGCTGTCGGCGGCAGCACCATGCAGTTGGGCTTTCTGCTGATGAGCCGTAACGTGTATGCATACGGTACCCAGGCAATGGCCGCATACGGTATTGGCAATAAGGTCAACAGCCTGATTACCCTGCCCTCCAACGGCATTGGTTCTGCCACTGCCACCATCGTGGGACAGAATATCGGCGCCCGCCAGCAGGACAGAGCGGAGCAGGGCTATAAAATTTCCATGCGTATCAGTATTGTCTTTTTATTTATAGGTGGTATGATCTTGTCAAGAGAGCCGATTTCTACTGCCATTGTCAGTATTTTCAGCGATGATGCGGAGGTGATTGCCATGGCTGGGGATTTCCTGAGCATCATGGCTTTCTGGTGCTTTACCAACGGCGTGTACAATTCCACCATGGGACTGTTTCAGGGTACTGGACACACGGAGGTTACGATGGCGGTTGATGCCAGCAGGCTCTGGGTATTTCGCTTTCTGACCCTGTGGGTTTGCGGGACAGTGCTTCAAATGGAAGTCCGCAGTGTGTGGTACTCCGTGGTGGTCAGCAACGGAATCTCCGCAGCGATTCTGTACCTACTGTATCGGCTGAATATCTGGAAAAAGCCCAAAATCAATTTGAAAACGGAAGGTGATGGAGAAGGTGGAACGAAAGAAGCGCATTAGAGGCCGACACAGGGCTGTCAAAATATATGGTATATGGGTGCTGCTGGTGATATTGATAAATCTGGCGGCATGTGTGATTCCGGGACTGAGCGACTGGTATATCAGATATATTTTTCCTGTATGGGTCAATACCTATGGACGTATGATGGATATTTTCCCTTTCTCTGTGGGCGAGTGGATGCTGGCCGCAGGGGTGGCGGTGGTATGCGCCGCGCTGGTGCTGGGGCTGGTACTGCTGGTCAGAGTCATTATAAAGAAACCTCAGTGTCCGGCAGGAATAAGGCGCTACTATATCTTTTTTGCCTGGACTCTGCTGGCCGTATGTACAATCATGACGCTGAACTGCTCGATGCTTTATCATGCCAGTACATTTTCCGAGCAGTATTTTTCGGACAGACGAAAGACATATACGCTGGACGAGCTTATAGAACTGCGCAATATGGTGGTGGAGCGCTGCAATACCCTCTCCCTGGAGATGAAGCGGGACAGCGAGGGCGTCATATTATATGACGGAAGTGTCAGAGATATGCAGAATGCGGCGATTCGTGCCATGCAGAAGCTGGGGGAAAGCTATGATCAGCTGGACGGTTATTATCCCCATCCCAAGCCATTTGCGGCATCGGATTTTTTTAGCCAGCAGCATATGCAGGGATATTATTTCCCTTTCTCCATGGAAGCCAATTACAATGATGTGATGTATATTATGAATAAGCCGGATACTTTCTGCCATGAGCTGGCTCATCTGCGGGGGTATATCTATGAGGATGAGGCAAATTTTATCAGCTTTCTTGCCTGCATCAGATCGGGAGATCCTCTGTTTGAGTACAGTGGTTACCTGGCGGTGCTGAACTATCTGGACAACGATTTTTACAAGGCTGTAAACAGGGATCGTGAGGCGTATCTGGCCCAGCCACAGATTTCCGCCCAGGTGCATACAGACAATGTATTTGTGACAGAACAGGAGTGGGAGAGAATTAATGGCAGAGCGCTCATTGACACGGAGACAGTGGACCAGGTGTCGGACGTGCTGAGAGATACCAGCCTTAAAGCCTTTGGTATCAGCGACGGAGTACTCAGCTATAACCGAGTGGTACAACTGCTGTTGGAATGGTATTATGGGGATTAGTTTTTGATTTACAAATGAGTCATTATGCCTTATAATTCTATTATCTCTGATAATCGGGGAGAGAAATCAGGATACGATATAAGTAGAAAGAGTATTTCACAATTATGATTAATCCCATAAAAAGTTTGCTGAAAAACGGAGCAGAATCCTCTAAATATAAATACAGTCTGATCATCAGCGTCATTGGCATGGTTCATGTCTGCCTGGTCATTCTTTTCTGCTGTTTTCATATTTTGCCGCTCATCATCATTAATATAGGCAGTGTACTTTTGTATGTCATCTGTCTGCTGGCGGTTCAGCACGACAGGAATCCGCAGGGAGTGTTTTATGCCATCTATATGGAGATTATTGTACAGTCCTTTGCCGCAACTCTCTGTATCGGCTGGCATTATGGATTTCCGCAGTATGTTATTGCGCTGGTGCCTTTCGGCTATTATATGTGTCATACGCTGATTGAAAACCGACGCAAATATGTCATAGCCACGCTGCTGGGCCTGATAGCCTTTGGTTCCTTTGTCAGCTGTCGGATGCTGTCCATGTATTTTGGCGCTCTCTATCAGTTGAATGTTCCAGAAAGCGTGGAACTGGGAGTCTATATTTTCAACACCTTCTGCAATTTTGGATTTCTGTTCATGGTTACAGCGATTTTCCTGGTGGAGATGCAGACGGCAACGAACCGTCTCCGCTGCCAGAACGAGGCGCTGGATCAGATGGCAAGCATTGATCCGCTGACCGGCCTGTACAACCGCCGCAGCATGCAGTCTTTTCTAAACCGGGCTGTGGAGGTGGACACCCCTTTCTGCCTGATTATGTGTGATATTGATAATTTTAAAAAGGTCAATGACACATACGGCCACGATATCGGCGATATCGTGCTGCGTGAGATAGCCGGTATGATTCGGAAACGTGTGGAGAATCAGGGACAGGCCTGTCGCTGGGGAGGCGAGGAGATGCTTCTGCTCATTGACAGTGATCTGGAGCAGGCAAGGCAGATTGCAGAGAGCATCTGCAGTGATGTAAGAGAATTTGAATTCCGCTATGAAAATCAGATTATTCGATGCTCTATTACGATTGGCATAGCCATGCATGAAAAGGGGGATACGATAGGCCACACTATCACCCATGCGGATAACAATCTGTATTACGGGAAACACAATGGTAAAAACAGGGTCGTGTCGGATGCGGAATCGAAAGCGGGGTAACAGTGCGGTGAAAAAGATCATTTTATGGCTCGGAATGGATGCCGTACTGGTGATGCTTCTGGCAGCCTGTGGTGAAGGAGCGGCGGATAATGGCGGTCTGCCGTTGACAAGCGCCGCCATCGGGAGACAGGAGACTTCCGGCACAAGGGAAAGCGGAGAAGCGATAGAGATTGTGATCATACCTATTCCCACCGAGGCGCCCGGAGAGAGCAGTGAGGAGATAATGCCGCAGCCGGAGACAGAGGCCGCAGAGCCCACTGAGCCTCCTTCGGATATTCTGACCATTACGATATCTGCTGCGGGGGACTGTTCTCTGGGCAATCATCAGGATCAGGAATACGCATACTCCTTCCGGCAAGCCTATGACCAGATAGAAGATGAGGGTTATTTTTTTGAGAATGTGCGGGACATTTTTGCCAGTGATGATATGACCATCGTCAATTTTGAGGGTGTGCTGACATTTAGAGAGGAGCGGGACGAGACCAGAACCTACAATATCAAGGGTGATCCGGATTACGCAAGGCTGCTGACTGCGGGCAGTGTGGAGACTGTGAGCTTTGCCAACAATCATCGGCTGGATTATGGCACCGCAGGCAGTGACGATACCGTGGCGGCTCTGGAAGCGGCGGACATTATTTATGCCTATGACCGCAATGTGGGAATCTATGAGACGGAAAAGGGGATACGCATTGGCTTTGTGTCTGTCAATGAGGTCTCCTGGGGGCTGGGCAGCGAGCAGCTGCTGGCCGATGGGATTGGCAAGCTGCAGGAACAGGGAGTGGATCTGATTTTGGCATGCTGCCACTGGGGGATTGAGCGAGACAATTATCCCACGGAAAACCAGCAGTATCTGGGCCGCAAATGTATTGACCTGGGCGCGGACCTGGTCATTGGCCACCATCCCCATGTGCTTCAGGGGGTGGAGGAGTATAGCGGGAAATTTATTATATACAGTCTGGCAAATTTCTGTTTTGGAGCCAATCGGAATCCCGCGGATAAGGACACCATGATTTTTCAGCAGACTTTTACTTTTGTGGACGGAGTAAAGCAGGAGGATCAACAGATACGGATCATCCCCTGCTCGGTGAGTTCGGTGCGGGACCGCAATAACTTCCAGCCCACACCGGCGCAGGGGGAGGAGGCTGCCCGTATTATCGGCCGAATCAATACATACAGCGAGGGCTTTGGCACATCCTTTGCGGAGGATGGGACGCTGGCACCGTAAAAGTGAGGGGACAGGGCACTCCCTGTTTCCGAATAGGAACCAGGCAATCGTTTTGCAAAATGTTGACAAAGGGAGGTATGGATTATGGAAAAGAGAAAAATGGAGAAACTGGGGATTGAGACTTCTCTGCTGGGATTTGGCTGTATGCGTTTTCCAACAGATGAGGAGGGTAAGATTGACAGGGCACGGGCCAAGGCTATGCTGGAGAAGGCTCTGGCAGCAGGTGTAAACTATTTTGACACCGCATGGCCTTACCACGGCGGAGAGAGTGAGCTGTTTGTGGGGGAGGCGCTTAAAGAACATTCCCGGGACAGTTTTTATCTGGCAACCAAGCTGCCCGGCTGGGAGGTGAAATCCCTGGCGGACGTGGACAGAATTTTCAACCGGCAGCTGGAGAAACTGCAGACGGATTATATTGATTTCTATCTGATGCATGGCATGAACAGAGGCAGCTGGGGAGAGATGCGAAAGCTGGGTGTTGTGGAGCGCCTGGAACAGCTGAAGGCCGAGGGCAAAATTCGTTACCTGGGTTTTTCCTTCCATGACAGCTATGAGGTGTTTGAGGAGATATTGTCCTATCGGGACTGGGATTTCTGCCAGATTCAGCTGAACTATATGGACACGGAGGAGCAGGCGGGATTGAAGGGCTATGCTCTTGCGGAAAAAATGGGTGTGCCACTGGTGATTATGGAGCCTGTCAAGGGCGGTTCCCTGGCGGCTTTCGCGTCGGATATCACGGAGAAATTCCGCGCACTTGATCCCCAGGCCAGCATGGCCTCATTTGCTCTGCGCTGGGTGGGTTCGCTGCCCAACGTAAAGGTAGTACTCAGCGGTATGAGCAGCATAGAGCAGGTGGAGGACAATCTGAAGACCTTTGGCGATTTTAAGCCCCTGTCCGAGGCGGAGCAGACCACTATACGGGAAGTGGTTGAGCTGATGAACAGCCGGATTCAGAACGGCTGCACGGGCTGCCGGTACTGCATGCCCTGTCCCGCGGGTGTCAATATTCCCGGCTCCTTTGGCTGCTGGAACCGCTATCATATGTACCAGAACTACAATGTGGTTAAACGTCATTGGGAGAATGATCTGGGAGACGCGCAGCAGCCTAAAAACTGTATAAAATGCGGAAAATGTGAGCAGGTGTGTCCCCAGCACCTGCATATTCGGGAGGACTTGGAGCGGGCACAGGCGGATCTGGACGCCCGGGAATATATTCTATAATGGATATGAGTTGCAGTGCGCAGCGGACAGACAAAAATAAATTAGCTTGCGATAGGCAGGAGGAACAGGCATATGAAGGAGATCGTTTTACAGAAGTTTGCAGAGATATTTGGTGACGCGGAAGGAGCGCAGGCGTATTTTGCGCCGGGCCGGGTCAATATGATCGGGGAGCATACGGACTATAATGGCGGACATGTATTTCCCTGCGCGCTGACGATCGGCACCTATGGAGTGGCCAGAAAGCGCCAGGACCGGAAACTGCGTTTTTACTCTATGAATTTTGAAAAGCTGGGAGTGCTGGAGTCCTCTCTGGACGAGCTGCAGCCCGACCCGCAGGCGGACTGGACCAATTATCCCAAGGGTGTGATATGGGCCTTTGAAGAGAAGGGAATGCATGTGCCAATGGGTATGGATATCCTGCTAAACGGCAATATTCCCAACGGCTCCGGCCTGTCCTCCTCCGCCTCAGTGGAGGTACTTACCGGCTTTATCCTGCGGGATCTGTTCGGTTTTGCGGTGTCCAATCAAGATCTGGCGCTGATCGGTCAGTATTCGGAGAATCATTTTAACGGGGTGAACTGTGGCATTATGGATCAATTTGCCATCTCCATGGGCAAAAAGGAACATGCGATTTTCCTGGATACGGCGGATCTGTCTTATGAATATGCGCCGATCAGACTGGAGAATGCCAAGATCGTCATCGCCTGCAGCAACAAGAAGCGCGGGCTGGGAGATTCCAAGTACAACGAGAGACGCAGTGAGTGCGAGGAGGCCCTGGCGGAATTGCAGCAGGTGTGTCAGATCAGCTCTCTGGGGGAATTGACAGAGGAGGAGTTTGAGAAGCACAAGGACAGCATCGGCAGTGAGGTGCGCCGCAGGAGGGCAAAACATGCGGTGTATGAGAACCAGCGCACCATTCAGGCGGTACAGGCGCTGAAGAACAATGATGTAGCGGCGTTTGGACAGCTGATGAACGCCTCCCATGTGTCTCTGCGGGATGACTATGAGGTGACTGGCGTGGAGCTGGACACCCTGGTGGAGGAAGCCTGGAAGGTGGAAGGGGTAATCGGCTCCCGCATGACCGGCGCAGGCTTTGGCGGATGCACGGTAAGCATTGTAAAGGAGGAGGCTATCGACGATTTTATCGCCCGGGTGGGCGCTGCCTATCAGGCTAAGATCGGCTATGCGGCTGACTTCTATGTGGTGGAAATCGGCGACGGTCCCTGTAGACTGTAGATAATTGCGATATTCCCATCGCTTGCCGGAAGCGTTCATGGATTACCGGAATCAGGCAATAAGGAGAGAAAATGAAAGTAGCGGTTATCAGCGATGTTCACGGGAACTATAAGGCATTGGAGGCATTTCTGGACTATATAGAGAGCCGTTCGGTGGATGCCATCATCGGCCTGGGGGACTATGTGACAGACAGTCCCTACCCGGAGCGCACGCTGTCCATGATCTATGAGATGCAGAAAAAATATCCCTGCCATCTGATCCGTGGCAACCGGGAGGAATACCTGCTGGACAATCGCAGGCAGGATCAGGGCTGGCATGTCTGCTCGCCCAACGGAGCGCTGTATTATACCTATCAGCATGTCAGTGATGCGGATCTTGACTGGATGGAGTCCATGCCCTCGGAGACAGTGCTGCAGCTGGGGGACTGCCCTGCGCTCACGCTGTGCCATGGGGCGCCGGGAGTGATCCGGGGGAACTTTGAATTTGACAGACCTCTGAAGGAGCAGTCCATGGAGCGGCTGCAGACCCGGTATCTGCTGGGAGGCCATTCGCACCATCAGGAGGTGGATCAGCTCTATGGCAAGACCTATCTCAATCCCGGCTCTCTGGGAATGCCTATTGACGAGCAGGGGCGGCATACCCAGTTTGCCATGATGGAGGGGAATTCCCTGGACTGGAAGATAGAGCTGGTGACCATGGACTATGACGTGGAGGGCTTTCTAAGGGATTTTAAGGAGAGCGGTATTGAGGAATACGGCCTGTATCTGACGAAGGCCGTCAAAAAGACTCTGGTGACAGGGCACAATTATTTCTATTATTCCGTGTGTGAAGCCTGCAGGATCAGCGGAAAAGCCCTGCCGGAGACCGGCGAGGAGGTCTGGCGGCAGGTGGCGGAGAAACTTGAACTTTGAGAGTTATATTAATCGTCTCAGAAGCATAAAATGATATTGTATATTCTTATACCGAGTCGATATATGGATAGGACTCCCTCAGTGTGCGGGCGATAGTTTTGCTGGAGGGAGAAGTCAGAGCCAGAGCTGCGGCGTGGAGAGCCTTTACTTTTTCCTGCTCTCCCTCCCTGTCATAGAGAGAGGCAAGCAGGCGGTAGGACGTGCCTGCGTCACTGTGGATGGACACGGCATATTCCAGAATCTGCCGTGTCTCGGCGTCATATCCGGCCTGGTGCAGGAGCGTTGCCCATTTCTGCAATGTCTGTACAAGCAGAGTGAAGTTCTGGTCATATTGAGACAGGACGGTGATATTGGCGGTTCCATAGGTCAGTTTCAGATCCGTGTTGGAGATGCCGGCAAAATTCACGATTTTTTCACTGGACAGCGAGGACAGCATATCGAGGCAGTCCTTGACGGATACATCCTCGGCCATGACTGTCACTGGCAGGGTGTCCAGAGGGATGCTCACATAGTCCAGATCGTCCAGCGGACGGCATCGTACCTCATTGGCCTGCTGCTCCTTTTGCCAGAAATCTTTATTTGCTTTTTCGGTGGCCCGGGTGTGCCGCTTGATAAAGATGGAAACTACACAGGTAAAGAGGATAA
Source organism: uncultured Acetatifactor sp. (assembly GCA_964550745.1). Taxonomy (GTDB): domain Bacteria; phylum Bacillota; class Clostridia; order Lachnospirales; family Lachnospiraceae; genus Acetatifactor. The sequence continues at coordinate 27,252 of CAZKAO010000022.1, read as the reverse complement.
AACTTGCAAAAATAGTAAAATTCATATATAATATCCTTTCAGGGTCGCAGATTGAAAACAAAGCTGTTTCAATTGCCTGATTTGAGCAATATCGCAGACACGGCCTGTGATATGCAGGAGATTGGTACAGTCCCTCATACAGAGACAAGGAGTGTTGATTCCATGATGAATTTCCACAATAAGAAAACAAAAAAGGTTGTATCTGCTATTATAGTCATCGTGATCGTATTGGCGATGGTCATCCCTACATTAGCATATCTGATCTGATTTTTCAATGGGTTATCGGGAAAGGTAAGGATTTTAAGTTATGAAAAAAAGGATGAGGCATTGGGGCATAGTAATTTTATCGCTGGCTTTGTTGTGCAGTTTTAGTCTGTCTGCCAGGGCTGCAGCAGAGATAGGTTTGAAAACTGCGCTGCCCCATAATATGCGGCCAGAGGTAACTCTAAAAGAGGGTGTGCTGATTCAGGGCATGGATCTGAGCGGGATGAGTAAGGCAGAAGCCATCGACGCGGTAGAACAGTACATAGAAGAGACTTTGAGGCCGATACAGGTTACCCTCCTGACCTCCAACAACACCGAAATACAGGTGTCAGTGGGGGATATGGGAATTTCCTGGAGCAATCCTCAGATTCTGGACGAGGCATTGGCGATCGGCACCGAGGGCAATGTGATCGCCCGTTACAAAGCGCTGAAGGATCTGCAGCGGGAGCCTGTGAACTATGAACTTACTTTCAACTTTGATGTGAATGCAATCAATGAGATTCTGGCGCAGCAGTGCAGCCAGTATGACCAGGAGGTCGTTAATTCCATTCTGAAGCGGGAAAACGGCGCTTTTATTGTGATCGAAGGACAGACCGGTTATCATCTGGACGTGGAACGTTCTATAGACACGGTATATGCGTATATGATGCAGGAATGGAACCTGGAGCCCTGCAGGATTGAGTTGGATGTGACCGTGACTCCGCCTCAGGGAACGGCGGAGGAGCTTGCCATGGTAACCGATCTGCTGGGCAGCTATACAACCTCCTTTTCCTCGTCTGGTGCTGACAGAAGCGCCAATGTGTCTAACGGATGCCATCTGATTGACGGCACCACCCTGTATCCGGGCGAGGAATTCTCCACCTATGAGAAGGTAGCGCCCTTCACTCAGAAAAACGGCTACTATATGGCAGGTTCCTACTTGAATGGTAAGGTGGTTGACAGTCTTGGCGGCGGCATCTGCCAGGTATCTACCACCCTGTATAATGCGGTGCTTGGCGCTGAACTGGAGGTGACGGAGCGATATAACCACTCCATGATTGTGACCTATGTGGAGCCCTCGGCTGACGCAGCGATTGCGGAGTCCTCCGGTAAGGATTTCAAATTTGTGAATAATCTGGATATTCCCATCTATATTGAGGGTATTATCCAGGGTAAGACCATTACGTTCAATATCTACGGGCATGAGACCCGCAGCAGCAACCGTAAGGTAAACTATGAGAGCAAGGTTCTGGAGGTGATCAATCCTCCGGGAGAATTGCTGTATGCAGAGGCGTCACAGCCCATCGGTTATCTGGTAAAGGGGGACAGCGCCCATATCGGTTACAAGGCACAGTTGTGGAAAGTGGTGACAGTGGACGGTGTGGAAGTGGAGCGCACACAGATAAACAGCAGTTCCTACAAGATGGTGCCCAGCAGCTATCATGTGGGCGTGGCTACAGCTGATCCCAATGCCTATGCGGCTATTGTTGATGCGATCAATAGCGGCAGCGTGGCGAACGTGCGGAATGTAATCGCCGTTGTTGCCCAACAGCAGGCAGCAGCAGCCGCCGCTGCGGCAGCAGGGCAGTAGGCTGAAATATATAGCTGGCGCAGTGAACATGTGCCGGTATGTGTGAGAGGGCGGCGAAGGATGAGACTGGGAAAGGTGTCGGACAGCGTGCTGAAACGCTCCGTATTAAGACAGATCAAAACCAGGAGACAGGAAGTGTTAAGTGGCGCAGGGATAGGGGAAGACTGCGCCATTTTTGCGTCGTCCGGAGTGCTTGTCAGCGCAGTCTCGGAGGCGGCTGTCACCGATAAAACGGGTATGGCACACATATTGATAAAATGCGCCAACAACCTTGCCGCAGCGGGCGCAAGCCCCCTGGCGGCCCAGATTACCCTGATCCTGTCCCAAGAGGCGGAGGAGCAGCTGCTGAAGGAGCTGATGGCGGCTGCGGAAGAGACTGTAAGCCGGATAGGGATGCAGATTGCCGGAGGGCATACCACGGTGAACTGCCATGTGGACTGCCCCATAGTCTGTGTCACAGCATATGGGTTACCCATGAAAGATTCCGGATTCCCTGAAGCTGGCAGCGCAGGAAGCAGTGAGCCGGTATCTCCTATATGCACTACCCGGGGAGCCAGGCCCGGACAGGACATCGTGCTGACGAAATGGATTGCGTTGGAGGGCACGGCGATTCTTGCCAGGCGGAAGAGGGAGCAGCTGCTGAAGCGGTATCCGGCGCATCTGGTGGACGAGGCGGTGGGATTTGACCGCTATCTGTCCGTCATACCGGAGGCCGCAGTCGCCGTGAAGTCCGGCGTTCGGGTCATGCATGACGCCTCTGAGGGCGGCATACTGGCCACGCTCTGGGAACTGGCAGAGTGTTCGGGCGTTGGACTGACAATAGACCTGCGAAAGATCCCCATCCGCCAGGAGACGGTGGAGGTATGCGAATTCTGTGAGGTAAATCCCTATGCACTGGCATCCGGCGGCTGTCTGGTGCTGGCAGCAGATCATGGGGACAGCCTGGTGGAGGAGTTTGCCCGGAAACAGATTCCTGCAGCGGTCATCGGCCAGATTACAGACAGCCACGACAGGCTGATCTACAATGCGGAGGAGAAGCGCTATCTGGATAAACCGGCACAGGATGAGATATACAGATTTCAATACTAAAATAAGAAAGGAACAAAGATTATGCGAGAAGAATTATTATCCATCATTGAGAAAAACAGCCGTATTGACCTGAAGGAGCTGGCTGTGATACTGGGTGCAACAGAAGTGGATGTAGTAAATGAGCTGGAGGCTATGGAGAAGGAAGGCGTCATCTGCGGCTATCACACGCTGGTCAACTGGGAGAAGACCTCCAACGAGAAGGTGACAGCGCTGATTGAGGTGCGGGTCACGCCTCAGAGGGGCCAGGGCTTTGACAGCGTGGCGGAGAGAATTTACCGCTATCCTGAGGTCAGAAGTGTGTATTTGATCTCTGGTGGTTTTGACCTGATGGTGATTCTGGAGGGCAAGACTCTGCGGGAGGTGTCCAGCTTTGTGTCGGACAAGCTATCCACCCTGGACCGGGTACTCAGCACCTCCACCCACTTTATTCTGAAAAAGTATAAGGACCACGGGACTATATTTGTACAGAAAACAGAGGACGAAAGGGAGATGATTACGCCATGAGAAATCCATTGTCAGACCAGGTGGTTGCACTGAAACCCTCTGGAATCCGTAAATTTTTTGATATAGTAAGCGAGATGAAGGACGCTATCTCTCTGGGCGTGGGCGAGCCGGATTTTGACACGCCCTGGCACATCCGGGACGAGGGTATCTATGCTCTGGAGAGAGGCAGGACGTTCTATACCTCCAACGCGGGACTGAAAGAGCTGCGCCAGGAGGTGTGCAATTATTTGAAGAGAAAGCAGGGTATTGAATATGCCTGGGACAAGGAAGTGGTGATTACCGTGGGCGGCTCCGAGGCCATCGACATCGGCCTGCGGGCCATGATTAATCCCGGTGATGAGGTGATTATCCCTCAGCCCAGCTATGTGTCCTATGAGCCTTGTGCTATCCTGGCGGGAGCCAGGCCGGTGATACTCAACCTGAAGGCGGAAAATGAGTTTCGTCTCATGGCCAAGGAGCTGGAGGATGCCATCACGGACAGGACCAAGGTGCTGATTCTGCCCTTCCCCAACAATCCCACTGGCGCTATCATGGAGCAGAAGGATTTGGAGGCAATCGCAGAGGTGATTATTAAACATGACATATTTGTCATGTCGGACGAGATATACAGTGAACTGACCTACAAGGAGAAACATGTTTCCATCGCCTCTCTGCCGGGTATGCAGGAAAGAACCATTCTGATTAACGGCTTTTCCAAGGCCTATGCCATGACGGGATGGAGACTGGGCTATGCCTGTGGACCTCGGGCAATCATTGAACAGATGACCAAGATTCATCAGTTTGCCATTATGTGCGCCCCCACCACCAGCCAGTACGCGGCGGTGGAAGCGCTGAAAAACGGGGATGCGGACGTGGAGGAGATGAAACTGTCCTACAACCAGCGTAGGCGTTTTTTGATGAATGCCTTTCAGGAGATGGGGCTGGAGTGCTTTGAACCCTTCGGGGCGTTCTATGTGTTTCCCTGTATCAAGGAGTTTGGCATGACCAGCGACGAGTTTGCCAACGCTTTTCTGGAGGCGGAGAAGGTGGCCGCCGTGCCGGGCACAGCCTTTGGTGACAGCGGGGAAGGATTCCTGCGCATTTCCTACGCCTATTCGCTGGATACCCTGCGGGAGGCCATGACCAGGCTGAATCGTTTTATTACTAAACTGCGTGAAATCAGACAGGGACAGATATAGGGAAGAGGTAAGCATGCACATTGTACTACATCAACCGGAGATTCCGGCCAACACCGGCAACATCGGGCGCACCTGCGTGGCTACAGGCACCAGCCTGCACCTGATTGAGCCGCTGGGCTTTCATCTGGACGAGAAATCCATCCGCCGCGCGGGCATGGACTATTGGAAAAAGCTGGATGTAAGCCGGTATACGAATTTTGAGGAGTTTCAGTTAAAGCACCCGGGGGCAAAGGTCTGGATGGCTACCACGAAAGCCAGGAAATGTTACACGGAGGTATCATTTGGGCCGGACGATTATATTATGTTTGGCAAGGAGAGCGCTGGAATCCCGGAGGAGCTTCTGGTAGAGCATGAGGAAAACTGCATCCGTATCCCCATGCTGCCGGATATCCGTTCCCTGAATCTGTCAAACTCCGTTGCCATCGTGCTTTATGAAGCCCTGCGCCAGCAGGGCTTTGCGGGTCTGCAGGAGCAGGGAGCACTGCACCGGCTGGCTTGGGAAGGAAAAGTCTGCTCCCAGCGCACGGTGGCGCAAGCCGCCTACATCTCCCCCAGCGCCTCCCTGTCCGGGGATATCACGCTGGCGGAGGATACCAGCGTCTGGCACCACGCCACACTGCGGGCGGACGACGGTCCCATCCGCATAGGCCGGGGCAGCAATATCCAGGACAATGCAGTGCTGCACATGGACCCCGGCGGTGAGGTGGAATTGGGAGAATATGTGACCGTGGGCCACGGGGCTATCATCCATGGCTGCAGGGTGGGGGATAATACCCTGATCGGCATGGGGGCCATCCTGATGAACCATGCCCGGATTGGCCGCAACTGTATCATTGGAGCGGGCACATTGGTGACCCAGGGCATGGAGATCCCGGATAACAGCCTGGTGATGGGCAGCCCCGGCCGCATCAAGCGGACAGTGACAGAAGAGGAAGTCCAGGCAAGTCGCCATAATGCCGGGCATTATGTGAAGAAAGCCAGGGAAGTTAAGGGACAGGAATGATTATCCGTTGGAAGCGGCCTTTATCATAGGAGGCATAGCCATGCAATTATTATACGCTACATCCAATCCAGCCAAATACACATCCATGCGGGATGCCCTGCAGCCCCTGGGCATCAGCCTGCTCAGTCTCAAGGATATGGCGCAGGTGCCGGTGGCGCCGGAGGAGGGCGGCAGCCCTCTGGAAAATGCCCGCCAGAAAGCGCTCTTTTACTATGACCATTATGAGATTCCGCTCTTTTCCTGTGATTCCGGGCTGTATCTGGAAAATCTCCCACAGGAACTGCAGCCGGGGCTTCATGTGCGAACTCCTCAGGGCGTTTATCTGGACGACCAGGCCATGCTGGACTACTACGGAGGGTTGGCGGCCCGCTATGGGGATATCACCGCCCGGTATCGCAATGCCATCTGCCTGGTTCTGGACCGGGAACACATTTATGAGTCCATGGATGAGAGCCTGGCCAGCTGTCGCTTTCTGATTACTGTAAAGCCCCATGAGATCCGCCGCCCGGGCTTCCCTCTGGACAGCATTTCCAAAAAACTGGACACTGGAGAATATTATTATGACATAAATGCCCACGATGCGGATGATCTGGTGGGTTATGAGGGGTTTGTAGATTTCTTTCGCAACAATGCCTGCCCGGAGAAAGGCTGACAGAGATATGCCCGAAAAAGAGAATTTCCAGACTAGCCAACCTAAAAAAAAATTTCGGTTTTCCATCCGCAGGAAGATCCTGCTGATATCCCTGATTGCCGCATTGCCCTTTTTATCCCTGGCCATGTATCTTCTGGCATCGATGTTGAGCTACAGCCGCAATTATGACGAGATTGTCAGCAATATTACCGTCGCGAACAATTACAACCTGAATTTTAAGGAGTCCATGGATGAGAGCCTGTATAAGCTGGTGGTGGGCTATGTGTCTTTTGACCAGATTGCCCAGGACCCGGATTTGGAGGACCCCTATGCGCTGATCCGGGAGTGCAGGAGTTCTTTTTCACAGTTGATGGATACGACTGTGGGGGAGGAGAGCATGGCGTGGCTGCAGAGCATGCTCCGCAATATTGACACGCTGGAAAAGAGGGTTGACGATATCCGGGAGAGTGCCCAGGAAGGCGGCAATTACAATCAAAATATCTGGGAGCTGGACAACAATATTTATATCCTGACAGAATTGATCCAGGATGACATACAGTATTTTATCTATTATCAGACCCGAAGTATGGAGAAGGTGACCAATCAGCTGCACCAGCAGATCAACCAGTTTCTTGTGCTGTGCAGTGCGCTGACAGCCGTTCTGGCGCTGGTGGTGCTGGGAACTACCTTTGTGATTGCAAGGGGCATTCTTCATCCCATTCAGGAACTGTATGACGTTACGGAGAAGGTCGCGGAGGGAAATTTTGCGGTTCGCACACGGATTCACTCGCAGGATGAGATTGCCGCTCTGGGCCAGGCATTTAACAACATGGCCGAAAACATGCAGGCTCTGATCGACCAGGTCAGGGAGGACGAGGAGAAGATGCGCAGGATGGATCTGCGGCTTTTGCAGGAGCAGATTAACCCTCACTTTCTGTACAACACGCTGGATACGATTGTGTGGCTCATCGAGAGCAACGAGACGGATCAGGCGGTGAATATGGTTATCACACTCTCGGACTTCTTTCGGCTGGTACTCAGCAAGGGGAAGGAATTCATCACGATCCGGGAGGAGGAAAAACATATCCGCAGTTATCTGGAAATCCAGGAGATGCGTTACCATGATATCCTGGAGTATGATATCCAGATGGACCAGACGGTATATGACTTTCAGATTCCCAAGCTGACTCTGCAGCCCCTGGTGGAAAATGCGCTGTACCACGGCATAAAGTACAAGAGGGCCAAAGGATATATCCACATCCACGGGGAGAGGGACGGCGACCTGATACGTTTGGTGGTGCGGGATAACGGCGTTGGCATGGAGCAGGAGGAGCTGGAGGTTTTGCGCCGGGAGATCTGCCGCCCCTGTCAGGAGACGGAGAAGGGCTTTGGCCTTGCCAATGTAAATGAGAGGATACAGATGTATTTTGGGGAGAAATATGGTCTGGAGATCCGTTCTGTCAAGGGGAAGGGGACGATTGTGGAAGTTACCATCCCTGCGGTCAGGATGGCCGGGGAAGCGGAGAGTGTGTCATGAGAAACGGACAATGCGGCAGGAAAACCATATATGGATGCATTCTCTGCGCCGTGATAGCCCTTGTACTCGTGGGATGCGCCGGGCAGCTGCGGGTCAGCGATGACCAGGAGGATTTTTCTGCCGCAAACGAGAGTGATCTGGTGGTGGTGGGAGTCTCTCAGGTGGGGAGCGAGTCCGTGTGGAGGACCGCCAACACGGCGTCTATACAGGAGGCGTTTACCAGCGACAGGGGATATTTTCTACTCTTTTCCAATGCCAGGCAGAAGCAGGAGAACCAGATCAAGGCGATCCGGCGTTTTATTTCCCGCCAGGTGGACTATATTGTGTTTTCACCCATTACCGAGAGCGGATGGGATGTGGTGCTCCAGGAGGCAAGGGATGCGGGAATTCCAGTCATTCTCATGGATCGTCAGGTGGATGTGGAGGACGATTCCCTGTACACGGCATGGGTTGGCTCCGACTTTCACGAGGAGGGCAGGAATGCGGGAAAATGGCTGGAAGAATATCTCGGGCAGCAGGAGCGCCTGGAGGAGGATATCCATATTGTGGTGCTGCAGGGGACGGAGGGCGCAACCTCGGCAATCGGCAGAACCGAGGGCTTTCAGGAGATTGCCGACACCCACGGCAACTGGATCATCCTGGAGCAGGTGGATGCGGAATACACCACGGCCAAGGGGCGGGAAGTCATGGAGAACCTTCTGGACACCTATGAGGATATCGATGTAGTCATTTCACAGAACGACGATATGACTTTTGGCGCGCTGGATGCCATGAAACGCCGGGGGATCACCACCGGCGTGGAGGGAGATGTGATCGTGGTGTCCTTTGACGCTGTCAGATCCGCACTGAAACTGGTAGAGCAGGGTATTATCAATGTGGATATCGAGTGCAACCCGAAACAGGGGGAGCGGGTGGAAGAGATCATCCGTGCCCTGGGTCGGGGCGAGGCCGTGGAGAAGACCTTTTATATAGAGGAGCAGATTTTTACGCCGGAGAATGTAAGTGAATATCTGGATGACCGCGAGTATTGAAGAGGTGAGGAATGTTAAAGATCTTTTTGGTGGAGGATGAGACAGTTATCAGAGAGGGGCTTAAGAATACCATACCCTGGGAGCAATATGGATATCGTTTTGTGGGGGAGGCTGCAGACGGAGAGATGGCTCTCCCGCTGATCCGCCAGACCAGGCCGGATGTGCTGATTACGGATATCAAGATGCCTTTTATGGATGGTCTTTCCCTGTGCAAAATAGTGAGTGCGGAATTTCCCAAAATGAAAATCGTCATCATGAGCGGATATGACGACTTCGAGTATGCCAGGACGTCCATCGAACTGGGTGTGGAGCAGTATCTGCTGAAACCTGTCACCAAGCAGGTGCTGAGAAAGGTGCTCACGGAGCTGAAGGACAAGATAGAACAGAACGCAGAGGCTGACGACTATCAGATCATTTACCAGAATGAAATGCATGAATACGATCAGTTCTCCCGGCGGCGCTTTTTTGAAAAGGTGCTGGGTGGGGAGCTTTCCGTGTCGGAGATCTATGAGGAGGCGGCGAGGGCGTCCCTTGAGATTACTGCGCCTGCCTATAATCTGCTGTTTTTCTGTCTTCAGGAAAAAAGGGAGCTTTCCCAGGAAAAGAGGCAGCAGGTCTCCCGGCAGCAGGATATGATTCTCAGATATTTTCTGCGCAGAGGCGGATATATTCTCTTTCGGTGGAATGTGTACTGCTATGGCGTACTGATAAAGGGATCGGCGGAGGAATTGCCGGAATTGATACAGAATGCCATCGGCCATATAGAGAAATGTTGTGAGGGCATGGAGGAACTGCTGGACTGGTATGTGGCCACGGGAAGGGCCGTGGAGCGTATGAGTATGCTGCCGGAGTGTTATCTGGTGGTAAACCATTGTCTGGCCTATCGATTCATTGCTCCCAGGATGCACATTCTGTCGGAAGAACTCCTGGCGAGTCAGCTGAATGTTCAGGATGAGAAAGAAATCAGGGAGGTGGACCCCGCCCAGATGGACCCCAAGGTTATCCGTGATTTTCTCTCTGGGGGAGATGTGGGGGAAATCCATGACTTTGTGGACTCATATCTGCGGAATATCCGGGAGGCGCTTTCCTCCAGAATGTTCCGGGATTATGTGGTTCTGAATATCCGTTTTGCAGTGTCTGCCTACAGGGAGTCTCTGGGGATCAGCGATGAGGAGTTCGAGGCCAGAAGGCACAGCCCGGGGCAGGACATGAACATGGAGCCTGCGGAGGTGGAGCTGTATCTGACAGATATGCTGGAGACAGCATTTTTCTTCCGCAACAAGGAGAGCGATTACCAGAAGGGTAAGATCCTGCACAGGGCCCTGGAATACATCGATGCCAACTACGACCAAGAAACCCTCTCGCTGAACAGTGTGTCGGAGGAGGTAGGCGTGAGCGCCAACTATTTCAGCGCAATATTCAGTCAGAGTATGGAGTGTACCTTTGTGGAATATGTGACGGCAAAGAGGATGGAAAAGGCCCGGAAGCTTCTAAAAAGCACAGATAAATCCTCGGGGGAGATCGCCGCGATGGTGGGCTATAAGGACCCTCATTATTTCAGCTTTGTCTTTAAGAAGAACCAGGGCATAAGCCCCAGAGAATATCGGGCGGGGACGAAGGGGTAAGGCTCTCGGTCGAATCAGGGGTTTTTCAGAAGTTCCCAGGATAGCTCCCGGGAGGATACAGCCAGTCCTTTTAAGCGGTCTGTTATAGCCTGGGCCGCCGCGTTTCCCAACTCATGGGGAACACGTTTTAGCGTGGTGAAGGGGAGCAGTTTTCCGGCATTGGCATAAGTGTTTTCGCAGGAGGCGACGGTCAGAGTCGGTAAAGTCCCGAAGATCCGGTAGGCGATCTCGTCGTTGTGACAGATGACGGCAGTGCAGTCCTGCAGGCGCGCCAGTGCCTCCTGGTTCAAGAAATCAGAGGATGCAGGGAATGCTTCCGAATCCTCTGTACAATACCAGCAGATTCGCTCGTCGGGTACGGTGATCCCATATTCCTGCATGGTCTCCATAAAGCCCTGATAGCGCTCGATTCCCTGCAGATCATCCACCTTAAAGATCCCGCCGATTTCCCTGTGCCCCTGTTCCAGCAGATGCCTTGCCAGCAGGGCGCTTCCAGCGATATTATCCTCCTTGACGCAGGGTTCCTGGGAGAATGCCGCATGGCAGCCGGACAAAAATACCATGGGAATTCCCATGGACTTCAGCTGCCTGTACAGGTCCAGGTTGGGACTTGGCAGGGCGCTTTTCACTCCCTCCACGATCAGTCCTCTGGGGGGCGCGTCTTTCATACTGGACAGAATGGCCCGCTCCGTGTGGGTTCGATTGCCTGTGAGATACACGTCGGTGGAAAAGCCTCTCCGTGACAGGGCCTGCCGCAGGTCGTCCACCAGGGCGACATAGTGCGCATCCTGATCGTTGGCAATCAGCACGCCGATGACATTGTTCCCGGCAACCAGACCGGTGATGTGGGAGCCGCTGCCCTGTCTTTTCACAATCAGTCCCTCCTGCTCAAGCAGCGACAGAGACAGGCGCACTGTCTGGCGGCTGACCCTGTACCGATAACACAGCTCCTGTTCCGAAGGGAGTTTGGTGACTCCCTTCTCCATGTTTTCATATACTATCTTCCGCAGCTGCTGTGCCAGCCATTTGTACTTTATCGCCATAGAGGTCCTCCTCCTGTCCGGTCCTTAAATATTGCTATAAAAAATCGACTTGAACTGTAAGAAAATCATTTTTCACAGTCAATCTTTTTGAAAATACTTCCAAGTTATCTTGAAAAAATTCGCTTTTGAAATCCGTAATTAGTATATATGTATATTTGTCTCAAAAGTCGTATTTTGCCATAAAAACGAGATAAAAATTATTAAGATTAAAAAAATAAACCTTTTTATAAAAAAATCAATAAAGGGTGGCGCTCAAAAATAATTTGTACTAAAAATGAGTTTATCACATATAATTTGTATTGTAAATAACTTATAAATTTAAAAACTGTATTTTGACAAATTGACAAAAATGACTGACAATGCTACCATAGATACATAAGGAGCAAGTGCTCCAAAAATTTCATATAATGAAACGGGAGGAAAATGTATGAAAAAGAAGATTTTAGGCTTGTTAATCACTGTAGCCATGGTGGTTGGATTGACTGCCTGCGGCAGTGAGCCCGCCAGCACCGGTGGTTCCGGCAACGGCCTGATCAAGGTTGGCATCATCAACAACGATCCCAACGAGTCCGGTTACCGCACCGCTAACGTCAATGATCTGAAGGCAAAGTTCACGGAGGAAAACGGCTATGACGCATCCTTCTACTACAACAATAGTAATGACGAGCAGATCAATGCAGCACAGAAGTTTATCCAGGACGAGGTAGATTATCTGCTTCTGTCCGCAGCAGACACAGCCGGTTGGGATTCCGTGTTGAAGGATGCACAGACAGCAGGCGTTAAGGTTATCCTGTTTGACCGTGTTATCGATGCTGACTCCAGCCTGTATGAGGCTTCCATCGTATCCGACATGGATAAGGAAGGTCAGACGGCAGTGGATTGGCTGACCAAGCAGGGACTCAGCGAGTACAACATCATCCATATTCAGGGCCAGATGGGTACCGCAGCTCAGAAGGGCCGCAGCGGCGCTCTGGATGCCGCAGTGGCAGCTAATAGCAACTGGAATCTGGTTGCTCAGCAGACCGGCAACTGGAATGCAGAGCAGGCACAGCAGATCGTGCAGTCCGTCATCAATTCCGGCGACTCTTTCAATGTAATCTATGCTGAGAACGACGATATGGCCAAGGGTGCTGTGGCAGCTTTGGACAGTGCAAACATCTCCCACGGTGTTGGCAAGGACGTTATCGTTATGGGCTTTGACTGCAACACATGGGCATTGCAGGAGCTGCTGAACCAGAATTGGAACTACGATGGTCAGTGCAATCCTTTCCAGTCATCCTACCTCGATGACATCATCAAGAAGCTCGAGAAGGGCGAGACCCTTTCCGAGAAAACAATCATCATGGATGAGAAGGGCTTTGACGCCACCGAAATCACTGAGGATGACGTAAAGAACTATGGTATCTAATCCGCAGCATTATCATCTATAGAAGCGGCAGGTGCGGCAACAGCGTAATCGTTAAGGTGTACGCCTGCCGCACCTTTTTTAGAAAATAAGGAGTGGATATGCCCATGAAAGAAAAGTCTGTATTGGAAATGAAAAATATACATAAAAGTTTTCCCGGCGTCAAGGCGCTGCAGGGAGTGGATTTCAACCTGTGCGAGGGGGAGATCCATGCTCTGATGGGGGAGAACGGTGCGGGAAAGTCCACGCTGATCAAGGTTTTGACCGGCGTATACGATAAGGATGAGGGACAGATATGGCTGAAGGGAATAGACAAGGCGGTGGCTATCCGCTCTCCTCAGGACGCCCAGAGGCTGGGGATCAGCACGGTGTATCAGGAGATCACGCTCTGCCCGAATCTCTCCGTGGCAGAAAACATGTACATCGGCCGCACCAAGGGCTTTGGCCAGAACTGGAAGAAGATGAATGCGGATGCGGACAGGATTCTGCAGTCTCTGGATATTCCCGCCAGGGCCAACCAGCAGCTGTCAAGCTGTTCCATCGCCATTCAGCAGATGGTGGCTATTGCCCGTGCAGTGGATATGGACTGTAAGGTGCTGATCCTGGATGAGCCCACATCTTCCCTGGATGAGCAGGAGGTGGCTAAATTGTTTGGCCTGATGCGCGACCTGAAGGCCCGGGGGGTTGGCATTATCTTTGTGACACATTTCCTGGATCAGGTATATGAGGTGTGTGACAAGATTACCGTTCTGCGTGACGGCAAGCTGGTGGGCGAGTATGAGATCAAGGATCTTCCCAGGGTGCAGCTGGTTTCCAAGATGTTGGGAAAAGAGCTGGATGACATGTCGGAGATCCGCAGTGAGAGCCTGGTCTACCACGAGAAGGATGCGGACACCGCCGTCCTGGAGGCGGAGGGCCTGCAGAGTATCGCAGGGATCAAGCCCTTTGACTTTTATATTAAGAAAGGTGAGGTAAACGGCTTTACCGGGTTGCTCGGCTCGGGCAGAAGCGAGTGTGTGCGTGCAATCTTTGGGGCGGACCGTGTCATCGGCGGAACCGTGAAGAAAAACGGGAAGACCATCAAGATCACAAAACCCATTGACGCGATGAAGAACGGGATAGCCTATCTGCCCGAGGACCGTAAGATCGACGGTATCGTGGGCGATCTCTCCGTTCGGGAGAACATTATCCTTGCGCTGCAGGTGTTAAAGGGCTTTTTCCGTCCCTTTACCAAGGCGGAGGCCAATAAATTTGCGGAGGAGTACATAAAGCTGCTGGAGATCAAGACGGCATCTGCGGATACCCCCATCAAATCTCTCTCCGGAGGAAATCAGCAGAAGGTCATCCTGGCTCGCTGGCTGCTTGCCAATCCGGAATATCTGATTCTGGATGAGCCCACCCGCGGTATTGATGTGGGTACCAAGATAGAGATACAGAAGCTGGTGCTGAAGCTGGCCTCGGAGGGGATGAGCGTCACATTTATATCCTCCGAGACGGATGAGATGCTTCGTACCTGTTCCCGCCTGATCGTAATGAGAGACCGCAAGGTAGTTGGGGAGCTGTCAGGCAATGATCTGACCCAGAACAAGATCATGAATACAATTGCCGGAGGTGAAGAGAAATAATGAAGATTATTAAAAATATCACAAGACATCAAATATTTATTCCGATTGCGGCATTATTGATACTGGCGATCTTCAATCTGATTGCCGACCCTACTTTTTACAAGATTGTATTCAGCCATAACAGCGCGGGCGATCCTGTGGTGACAGGCAATCTGATCACGATCCTGGACTCCGGGTCGGAGCTGGCGATTCTTGCCATCGGCATGACGCTGGTGACAGCAGCCTGCGGCGGTCAGGATATCAGTGTTGGTGCGGCTGTTGCCATAAGCGGCAGCGTGATACTGCGGGTGCTGTGCGGAAGCAACTCCAGACCGGAGACACTGCAGGCGCCGATCATCGTGGCTTTCTTGGTCGGCTGTGTGGTAGCGATGCTTTTTGGAGCATTTAATGGTGTGTTGGTGGCGTATTTTAAGATACAGCCCATGGTGGCGACCCTGATCCTGTTTACAGCGGGACGCTCTATCGCCGCATGGATCAACAACAATGAGCTTCCGATTATCAGCGAGCCCCGCTTTGGGTATTTTGGTAATTTTATACCGGGCATTCCGGTTCCCACGCCCTTCTTTATAGCAGTGATCTGCATTATCCTGGCGGCGCTGCTTTTGCGGTTTACTAATCTGGGACTGTATACCCAGGCGGTGGGTATCAATGAAAGTTCCTCCCGGTTGAACGGGCTGAATCCCGCATTTATCAAGTTCCTGACCTTTGTAATTCTGGGACTCTGTGTCGCCGTGGTGGGCTTGATCAAGGTAAGCCGCTTCTCCACGATCAACTACTCCGTCATTGCCAAGGACATCGAGATGGACGCCATCCTGGCGGTGGCTCTGGGCGGCAATGCCCTGAGCGGCGGTAAGTTTAATCTGGGCGCCTCCATTCTGGGAGCCTATGTCATTCAGTTCCTGACAACCACTCTGTACGCATTCAGAGTGCAGTCGGATGCCCTTCCCGCCTATAAGGCAGTGGTGGTTATCCTTCTGGTGGTGCTGAGCGCGCCGAAGGTGCGCCAGTGGCTGGCAGGGCTCAGCAGGAAATTGAGAAAACCGGCAAAGGAGGTTGCGTAAAATGGCAGAGAACAAAAAAGCTGCGGCGGTGCGGAAGACTCTTTCCGACACCAACCTGTTATTAACCATCACCATCGTTGTATTTTTTGTCATGTACATTGGGGCAATTATTTTCCAGGGCAAGGGCTTTTTAAAGCCACAGACCTTTTTTAACATGCTGAATGCCAATGCGGCGCTGATTATATCTGCCTGTGGCTTGAGCCTGGTGATGATCACCGGGGGAATCGACATCTCCGTGGGCGGTGTGACGGCTCTGGTGAGCATGTGCTGTGCCGTGTACTTGGATTATCATCAGGGCAATGTGTTTGTATCCCTGCTGATCGCTCTGGCAATCGGTTTCGGATTTGGCCTGGTGCAGGGCCTTTTGGTGGCATATCTGGATATCCAGCCCTTTATCGTCACGCTGGCGGGTATGTTTTTTGCCAGAGGTATGACAACCATTGTGAATACCAATCCGTTCAATGTGGCCAACCCTGAGTTTGTGGCGCTGAAGGATACCCGTATTCCGATTCCGGGCATGGGTTCCTACAATAAAGCTGGTGTCTATGTCGACGCCTACATTGAGATTGGCGTGGTGGTGGCGCTGCTGATTGTCGTTCTGATGTTCTGCATGCTCAGATGGAGCAAGCTGGGACGAAACTTCTACGCAGTGGGCGGCAACAGCCAGAGCGCATTGATGCTGGGTATCAATGTCAAGAGGACGAAGTTTTTGTCCCACCTGATCTGTGGAGTATTGGCCGGTATCTGTGGATTTGTCTACTTTATGCATGTGGGTTCCGGTTCAGCCTCCCATGCCAGCGGTATGGAGATGGATGCCATTGCTTCCTCCATCATCGGAGGCACCCTGCTGACAGGCGGTGTGGGTAATATTATTGGAACACTATTTGGAGTACTCTCTCTGAGTACCATTCAGAATATTGTATCCTCCGCCGGACTGGACGAGGCATGGTGGACGGGAATCACCATAGCGGCGATGCTGTGCTTATTCCTGGTAATCCAGAGCATCGTGATGGCCCGTAAGAAGAGAGCCGGGCAGTAGGAACGCGAACCGGATTTAAGTTGCCGCAGAGCGGCAACAGGGAGGTTATTGTGAAAACAAAAGGAAAAAAGACTCCCGGGAAGAAAGGCATACGGCTCTTTGCAGTGATGGCGATACTCTCGTTGGCGCCTCTGATTGCTTCCATTGGGATTATCAGCACAGTTTCCGCTTCTGTAGTGAGAGATAATCTGGAGGAAAACACAAAGAACACGTTGATGATTGTTGCCAACAACCTGGCGAGTTATTGCTATGACAATGAGATAACGGCAATGAACGCTGCCAACTATTACGAATACATCGACAGCCTGAAGCCCTATGATATTGAAATGGCTATTATTGCAGAGGGGATGCCCTGTACGACTTCCATCAAGAATGAGAATGATTACAGGATCAGGGAGATTCCTCTCGGGCTGGATATTCATGCCGACGGGGAGGCGCTGGAGCAGGGTTTCTATGGCAGGGATGTGGAGATAGACGGCAAGATATACTATGGCTACTATGTTCCCATCAAGGCGGATGGAAAGATCATAGCGATTGCCTTCGCGGGGGAGCTGCAGGAAAATGTGATCGGTCAGATTCGAAAGGTAATAGCAATATTTGTCGTGATTGCGGCGGTTCTGGTGTTGGTATTCATGGTAATTGTGCTTCTGTTCAGCAGAAACCTGTCCCGGCTCTTTGATCGGATCGGCAGGAGGCTCAATGCCCTTTCCGGGGGTGATCTGAGCAGGCAGAAGGCTGAGAGCAGCCCCGTGAGGGAATTGAGTATGCTTTTGGACACTACGGACACTATGCAGCAAAAGCTCTCAGCCACCATCGGAGATGTGACTAAGGCCTCTGAAAAGCTGACGGATGATATTCAGGATGTGACAACGCTCAGCGAGAACAGTGCCAATAAGGCCAGGCAGATCAGTTCCTCCGTGGACAGACTTTCGGAGTCCACAGTTACAATGGAGGAGAATATACAAAATATCAATGAGCAGATGGTGGAAATTGACAACTGTGTAAACGATATTTCCGCCAGTGTGGAAGGCCTGTATTCAAGCTCCGAGAAGACCCTGCAGACCAATAACGAGGCTATGGCCTATATGGACGCCATCATGGAAAACAGTGAGAAGTCTGTTGAGGCAGTGAACAATATTCAGGAACAGATCCGGCAGACCAATGTGTCCATTGCGGAGATTGATCAGGCGGTGGAACTGATTCTGGCGATAGCTGAACAGACTAATCTTCTCAGTCTGAATGCCTCCATTGAGGCGGCCAGGGCCGGTGAGTTGGGCAAGGGTTTTGCTGTGGTGGCGCAGGAGATCCGCAACCTGTCAGAGCAGAGCGGCAAGGGCGCGGAGATGATTAAGGATGTGGCCCAGGTTATCAATGAGAAATCGCAGAAGTCCGTGCAGCTGGCCGGTATTGTCCATGAGATTATCCAGTCTGAGCAGAGCAGCGTGTCCAGAACCCAGGCAAAGTTTGCCGAACATAGTGAGAATATCCACCAGTCGGTGGAAGAGATCCGGTCTATTGCGGAGAAGACAGAGTATCTGCTGCAATATAAGGAAACGATTATCGGCAATGTGCAGGAGCTTAATAACTTTAGCAGGGAAAATGCGGCAAATCATGAGGAAGTCAACAATAATATAGGTCAGATCATTGCAGAAGTACAGCGTGTGAATGAGCATTGCAAAAAGATGAACGATATGGCTCTCGAAATGGGTCAGTCCGTTGCATATTTTAAGAGATAAAGATATGGTAAATGACAGGGAAAGCTCTGGCCGCAGGCCAGGGCTTTCTTTTCATATTCTATCGCAAAAGATTTCACAGAATATTCACAAAATCATCACTTTTTTATGACATTTCCCCAGTATGCTATGTTGTAAAATGTATCCAGTAAAATGGTATGATATAAAGGAATTGCGGAGAGCAGGAGGAGGAAATCATGATTGAAGTGTCTGATTTGACCAAACGGTACGGGAACCATATCGCCGTAGATCATCTGTCCTTTAAAGTGGAAAAGGGGCAGATCTATGGTTTTCTTGGTCCCAATGGCGCCGGAAAATCCACTACCATGAATATCATTACCGGCTATCTGGCTGCCAGCGAAGGCACGGTGACGATAGACGGCCATGACGTGCAGCAGGACCCGGAGGGGGCGAAGAAGTGCATCGGCTATCTGCCCGAACTGCCGCCGCTGTATATGGATATGACGATAAAGGAGTATCTGCGTTTTGCGGCAGAACTGAAAAAAGTGCCCAGGACGGAGCGCAGGGAACAGGTGGAACAGGTCATGGATATGACCGGGATTACAGACATGCAGAACCGGCTTATCAAAAATCTGTCCAAGGGCTACCGGCAGAGGGTTGGCCTGGCCCAGGCGCTGTTGGGATCTCCGGAGGTATTGATTCTGGACGAACCCAGCGTGGGTCTTGACCCCAAGCAGATCATAGAGATCCGGGATCTGATCCGGGAGCTGGGAAAAAATCACACCATTATCCTAAGCTCACATATTTTGTCGGAGGTTAGTGCTGTGTGTGACCACATCATGATTATCTCCCACGGGAAACTGGTGGCCAGCGACTCTCCGGAGGGGCTGCAGAAATTGATGAGCGGCGAGCAGGAGCTGAAACTGACGGTGAAGGGCAGCTATGAGGCGCTGCGGAAAGCTGTGGCAGACATGGAAGGAATTACGGAAGTGCAGTTGCAGGAGGGCGCTTTGGAGGGCTGCTGCAATGTGTTGATCAGAACCGACAGGGAGCAGGACATTCGGGAGGAGCTTTTCTATCTTCTGGCGGAGAGGCGGCTGCCTATTTTATCAATGGCGCTGACAGAGCGGACTCTGGAGGATATTTTCCTGGAGCTTACAGGCGGGACATCGGAGACTGCGGAGACGGACAGAGAGGGGGAAGCATAAATGTTAGCCATATACAAAAAAGAACTGCAATCCTATTTTCACTCCTTTATCGGCTGTCTGTTTATCGGAGTCAGCCTGTTTTTCATCGGCCTGTACTATTTTGTGTACTGCCTGTTGTACGGCTATCCCTATTTTTCCTATGTGATAAACAGCGTGATTGTGTTGTTTATGTTGACAGTGCCCATTCTGACCATGCGGATTATGGCAGAGGAGCGGCGCAGTAAGACAGACCAGTTGATCTTGACGGCGCCTGTGACAGTGAGCCAGATTGTGTTGGGCAAATTCCTGGCACTGTTGACCATTCTGGCGGTTCCTACGGCTGTCAGCGCAGTTTATCCACTGATTTTGCGGCGGTTCGGCTCCGTGCCTCTGGGGGAGAGTTACCTGGCGCTGCTGGCCTTTTTCCTGTATGGAGCGGTATGTATCGCCATCGGCCTTTTGGTCTCATCTTTGACCGAGAGCCAGGTAATTGCGGCGGTGCTGAGTTTCGTGCTGTTGTTTTTAGGGTATATGATGCCTTCTATATGCAGCCTGATCTCCTCCTCTGGCAATGTGCTGACCCGTATTCTGGGGCTGTATGATCTGTATACGCCCTTTGTGATGATGCTGAATGGGACGCTGGATATAGGCTCTCTGGTATACTTTTTGTCCCTGACGGCGCTGGCTCTGTTTCTGACCTGCCAGTCCATCCAGAAAAGGCGTTACAGTGTGTCTGTAAAAGCGTTGAAAACCGGTGCATACAGCATAGGAATGATCGCAGCTGCAGTGGCTGTGACGATTGTATTGAACATGGTAGTGGAACAGCTTCCTGGCAGTTGGACCTCACTGGACCTGACAGGCAACAAGCTCTACTCCCTGACAGATCAGACCAAAGAGTATCTGAAAGGTGTCAACGAGGATGTGACTATCTATGTGCTGGTCAATGAGGACAGCGAGGACACAGTTCTGGGACAGACACTGGATCGGTATGAGGAGTTGTCAGAGCATATCAAAGTGCAATATGTGGACCCCATACAGAATCCCCGGTTTCACACCCAGTATACCTCCGGCAGTGTCAGTACCAACAGCCTTATTGTGGTCAGTGAAAAGCGCAGCAAGGTGATAAATGCCAATGATATATATGTCACAAGTTATGATTTCGATGGATACAATTACAATTCTTCCGTAACCGGCTATGATGGGGAGGGGCAGATTACCAGCGCGCTGGATTATGTGCTCAGTGACAACGTCCCCATGGTATATATAACGGAGGGGCATGGGGAGCAGGCTCTGAGCACTTCCTTTAAAAATAGTCTGAGCAAGGAAAATGTGGAGTATGACACAATCAATCTGATGGACTATGAGACCGTGCCCGATACGGCGGCCTGTCTGGTGATCAACGGCCCCGCCGGGGATCTGTCCGAGGACGACAAAGACAAGGTAATTGCCTATCTGAATCGGGGCGGCAAGGTAATCCTGAATGTGGGATATCGGGAGGTGGCTACTCCCAATTTGGATGCGGTGCTGGCCTATATGGATCTGAGCATTGCCGACGGACTGGTGGTGGAGGAGGACCCGAGTAATTATTATCAGATTCCGTTCTACCTACTGCCCACAATAACGGCAAACTCCTATACATCGGGCATTTATGGGAAGTATTATGTATTTGCGCCCTATAGCCAGGGCATTGTTGTTCCTGAGGAGCAGGAGTATGACACAATCCGTTATAGCCAATTTTTGCGGACCTCTTCCAACGCTTATTCCATGAGGAATTTTGAGAGCGCAACGGAGTACGGCAGGCAGGAGGGGGATGCGGAGGGGCCGTTTGCCCTGGGCGTGGAGGCAGTGAAAACGCTGGATGACGGCGAGGCCGTCATGGTGGTATACTCCAGCCCCCAGATGTTTACGGATGATATCAGCCTCATGGTGAGCGGCGCGAACCAAATGCTGTTTACCAACACGATAAGCCATTTTGTGGATCATGAGACCACCGTATCCATTCCGGCCAAGGATTATGAGGTATCCACGCTTATGATTACACAAAAGAGCGCATTGACGCTGGGACTGATTACCATGATTTTCCTGCCTGTCAGCAGTCTGGTGATCGGGTTTGTGGTATGGTTCAGGCGCAGGAGAAAGTAAATTGCCGTTGAGAGCGCACAAGTGGAACCGAGATAAGGAGATGATGACATATAAAAAAACAAGGAAGACAATTTATTATATTGGTAGCTGTGTTGGCTGTGCTGGCGGCAGGGTATATCTGTCTGGTTCGCTACAACGATAGTCAGCAGGAAAAAGAGGCGGACCAGGTGGACGGCGAGGTGCTGGTGGATATTGACAGAGAGGATATCCTTCGCTTCAGCTATGTGTATGACGGAGAGACATATGCCTTCGAGAAAACCGAAGTACCTGCGGATTCTCAGGGGGACAGTGACACAGATGAAGCTGTATCCGACAGTGGCGGAGGGGCAGAGCCACTGTCGGAAAGCCGCTGGGTATACACAGAGGATACATCCCTGAATCTGATTCAGAGTCGTGTAAATACCATGGCGGGGAAACTTACAAGCATCGTTGCCCGGAACATCATCAATGATGTGACAGACATGTCACAATATGGCCTGGATGCGCCTTCCACAGTGTTGCACTGGGAGACTGAGAAGAGGAGCTACACCTATAATGTGGGGGATTACAACTCCATTTCCGGTGTGTACTATATCTGTGAGCCAGATTCCCGCACAGTGTATACTGTATCTTCTTCTCTGGGAAAAGGATTTGACTACAACCTGGAGGATCTGATAGAGAAGGAGAGCGATGAACCGCAGGGGTCTTTTTAGATGTCCCTGCGGCTTATTGACTGATTTATTTCTGCTCATTCAGATACAGTTGTATCCGGTTTTGGAGAACACGGGCAACTTCCCAGGGATCACGGTCCCCCTCATAGTAGCCGCTGGTTTCGTCATAGATAATATTTACAATATCGTCATATTGCTTTCCCTGAGCTTTGCTGTTTTTTAATATCTGCAGATACCGGGAAGCCTCCTCCGTTCCATACTTTTTGGGAAATAGATATTTGGTCTCCTCTGTATACAATTCCGAAGCATACTCCGTCATAATGAGTTCCAATACCTGCAGATCTGCTGGCAAAGAATCCTGCTCCTGCCACATTGCCAACTGCTGTTCAGGAGCCAGCAAATAGTCCATAAACGCTTTGGCGCCATCCTTGCACTTTGAGGTGCTGTTGATGACATAACCCTTTCCATCTACAAATGTGCCATTTCCGTTTTCCACCGGAAATCCAATATAGACACAATCTTCCCCAAGCTCACTTAAAAAGCGATAGTAGTCCGCCAAAGAGGAAGAACCGGCAGAAGGATAAATGCGCTGTGTCAATACATGTCCATCGGCAAATTCCCTGTCCATATGATCAGAGATCAATTGGGATTGTGTATCCCCCCATTGTTTGGTGTATTCCAGCAATGCCACAAATTCCTCCGTGTCAAAGTGACACAGCTTTTGTTCCCAGTCCACATAGGTGGGATTCTCCTCATCATAGGTCAACATACAATACAGCACATCCCAGCCGCGGGCACCCAGATACAATGTGGTGGTCTGGCGCTGAATGGCGGTATCCAGCATTTCTTCAAGGGTCCATGCAGTTCGGCCATCAGCGATCTCGCCGGTCGTTACGAGAGACTGAACTCGTATTCGATAGGGAATAATATAGCAGTGATCTCCTGCCTGACCGGAACTGACGGCCTGGGGAAGCAGATTCTCATACTGCATCAACCATTCTTCCACAGGCTCCAGATAACCATTACGGGCGAAAGGATGCAGACGGATTAGGTTACTGTCAATCAGATCCGGCCCATTTCCTGCGGCCAGCTGTGCCTGCAGCCGCAGTTGTACATCCTCCATATACGGTTCTTCGGACCAGTCCACTAGAACAACTTCATAGTTACTGTTCTGCTTGTTAAATGCCGCAATGCATTTTTCCAGAAAGGGGGAGGCTTCAGCCAGAATAGTGATCTGCTGTACTTCTTCCTCTCTGGAAGCCACAGAATTCTCTGCTCCACAGCCCATCAGGCTCAACAGCAGAACCAGGGCAAAACACAGCAGAATTCTCTTGTTGCAAAAACAGTTAATGGACAACACTGTGCTCGATTCTTGTTTTTTCTTCATAATCCAGTATCTTTCTTTACTATTTTCTTGAAATGCTGCGTAGAATTTGTATCATATTATATCACCCGAAACGCAATATTGTCAATACATATAATTTTTATGATATTGAAGTCACACAAAATTTAAAATCCTACAAGTTTTTTGACAAAAAACATGTACGAATTTCTAAAGCTGTGCTATAATAAATAAAAACTATATATACAACTCTTCTGATGAGAGGGTGTGCCAAAGCGCACAAAATTGTGATATAATTAATATGTTCTCTCCGGCGGGAAGACAGATAATTATGCGGCCAGGCAGCAATACTTTAGAAAAGCAGGGAGCTTTGCTGCGACCGGGAAGCGTGAGGATAAGGAAAACAATGGATTTCGGTAGAAAAAAATTACGTTTGGGCGATGTGTTGGTCAATAGTAAGGCCATCTCAAATACGCAGCTGCTGCAGGCATTGGATCTGCAGAAGGGCAGCGGCAAAAAATTGGGTGAGGTGCTGGTAGAAGAGGGTATTGTAACAGAAGAGCAGATTGCCATGGCTCTAAGCACCCAGCTGCATATCGAACTGATTGACCTGACGACCATTGCGGTCAGCCAGGATATACTGGATTTGATTCCTGTCAATGTGCTGAAAAAGAATAAGGTTTTCCCCATAGAATATGCACAGGACAGTATGAATGTATTGCGTGTGGCCATGGCAGATCCTATGGATATGTACGCGCAGGATGATATCTCCATTATTACCAACTGTCAGGTGGAGCCTGCCGTAACTACCACGCGAAATATCATGCTGGCCATCGACAAATATTATGGTCAGGATGAGGTGACCACAGCTCTGGAGGCATACGCTAAGGAGAAGAATCTGAATGTGGAGGAAGTGGATGCCGCAGAGGATGACATCAACAGTTCTCCCATCGTTATGCTGGTAAAAGAGATGATTGATAAGGCTGTGCGTCAGAGGGCCTCTGATATTCATATTGAGCCCACAGAGCGTAAGGTTCGGGTTCGTTATCGTATTGACGGTGCCCTGTACGAAAAGGCTAAATATGATATTAACGTCTTAAGCGCCATGGTCGCCCGTATCAAGATCATCGGCGGCATGGATATTTCCGAGAAGAGAAAGCCTCAGGACGGACGTATCACTCAGGTGGTAGACCGGATGGAGTATGATATTCGTGTATCTATACTGCCGACAGTATATGGCGAGAAAGTGGTTATGCGTCTGACCTCCAAGACAGGTCTGACCAAGGAGAAGAGCCAGCTGGGATTAAAGCCCAGAGAGATGGAGCAGTTTGACTATATTTTGAAGAATCCTCACGGTATTCTGCTGGTGACAGGGCCTACCGGTAGTGGTAAGTCCACCACGCTGTACACGGCGCTCAGTGAACTGAATACAGAGGATGTAAATATTATCACCGTTGAGGACCCTGTGGAGGCAAATATCGACGGTATCAATCAGGTGCAGGTCAATCCCAAGGCGGAGTTAACTTTCGCTTCAGCGCTGCGTTCCATTCTGCGTCAGGACCCGGATATCATTATGATCGGTGAGATTCGAGACCAGGAGACAGCCAGCATCGCCGTACAGGCGTCTATCACAGGCCACCTGGTGGTAAGTACTTTGCATACCAACTCCTCCTGCAGTACGATTACCCGTCTGGAGGATATGGGTATAGAGTCTTACCTGATTGCAGACTCCGTAATCGGCGTTATCGCTCAGCGTCTGGTGCGTCGCCTGTGCAAGGACTGCAAGAGGCCCAGAATGGCAACGCCGGACGAGAAAGAGCTGATGGGATGCAATATGGATGAGGATGTAATGATCTATGATGCCTGCGGCTGCAGCAAATGTGACAATACTGGTTATAGAGGGCGTATCGGTGTATATGAGATCATGAAAATGTCTCCCAGATTGAAGACCATCATCAGCAAGCGCCAGGGAGTGGATGCCATCAAGGAGCAGGCCCTGCAGGAGGGCATGTATACCCTTCGCATGAGCGCTACAGAGTATGTGCTGGACGGTACGACCTCCTTTGAAGAGATGGTGAAGGTATCGTTTGACAGTTGATTTATTATGATATTTCTGGTTAAAGCTGCGATCCGGGCGGATAATTATTTCTGCCCGGATCGGTTTTGTTTTAATTGAGCATGTAGCAGATGATTCTGCCAGGAACAACTATCCATCTGAAGTTCTGGTATGAGCCGTCAAAGAAGAAAATATTGTGGGAGGGGCATAAAACTTAAATATGTTGCCTGGCAAAATGCAGCTCCCGCAATCCCTCCACTTCATCGCAGACAGGCTTCAGATTGCAGCTGCTGCAGTCCATGACCAGATGGTTAAAAATCTGATCCAGGGAACCTGTGACTGCTTCCATTTTTGCCGCCTTTTGAGCCAGCAGTTCATAGGGAAAATCCGGGGCAGTGACAAACAGCAGCGTTCCCGCCTGCACCTGGGGATGCCGATGATAGGCATCCAGGAATAGTTGTCCCACTCTGGCAAAATTCAGGCCGTTTTGTAGCGCACTGCGGCTTACCCGCACAGGCTCCCGGCCCACAGAGGTGGAGATTCGCATCATAAAGCCTTGAGGATACACATGGTATCTGGTGTATTCCATTTTTCGCAGAAGCTGGTAAGCCCGCTGGCTGTCCTGCCAATTCTGATCATCAATGTGCAGTATGGTCAGCCGGGCATAGGGAGAGTCCCTCTGCAGCTGGGGCAGATCCGGGCCGCAGAGCAGGAGTCTGTCAGTCTCAGCGGGCTGGGAGGTAAAGGCCAGTGCGCTGACTGCAGGCAGTCCGCTGCCGCCCAGTTCGTAGGCCATGTCTTTTTGAAAGATCAGCCGCTGCTCGGTCTCAACCTCCCACAGAGGCTGAACGTCAGCCAGAGGCAGGTTGTAAAGCCTGGCTTCGTTTACCAGGCTGAGAGATTCTTGAATCAGGGTGTCGTATAAGTTCATGTTTTTTCCTTTTTGCGTTTCCGCCAGTCATAATACTTGTTCATCACCGGTGTCATGGCGGCGGCAAACTTCATGTCCAGATTAAAGAAATAGATTACCAGACTTAGGAGAAACAACACAAATATAACAGCAAGTATAATCAGGATGATCTTTAACACCATCATACATTTTCCTCTTTCTATTTAGTGTTTTACATTCTTGGCGAAGCCGGCGGTCAGGGTCAGGCTGTCTATCCTCCGAATGAATTGCATTTTACTTATTGTACCAGTTCCGTCACGAAAATGCAAATTGACATCGCTGCATCTTATACCGCATGTTTCGGCGAAGAGGGATTGGCAGTGTGTTCACCGATTATCTTTTCCATGTATATCATGTCGTACCAGCGCCCATACTTGTACCCACAATTATGAAATTCTCCCACTGTTGTATACCCCATATGTTCGTGGAACTGGGAACTGTTTTGGGTCAGGTATTCGTCCTCTGTTCTGGGATAGCCAATACAGGCGTACAGATTCAGGATGCCCATTTCCTTTAACTGGCTTTCCAATGTATCATACAGCATCCGTCCCAGTCCGCATTTCCGGGCGTCGGGTGCCAGATATATGGTCAGCTCCGCCGTCCACTGGTACGCCGCCCGCGTGTGAA
>CAZKAO010000021.1:0-45729 GCA_964550745.1 uncultured Acetatifactor sp. | reverse complement strand
ATACAGAAAAAATGTCCTGCCAGATCCACTTTTTTGTGGTAAGTGGGGCACAGGGGGATAATTTTTCTGCATATGCCCCGTCTCTCCCTCAAAATAGGGTAAACAAAGAGGATATTATGGACAAATGGGGCACAGTGGAACAATTTTCTTGTATATGCCCCACATACCCCGCAGCAGGCATCAAAATTTCGCCACTTTGCGCAAGAAATTGTTGTTAAGTGCCTAAAACCTCACTGAACGGTTCAGCAAATTCTCCGCCGTCCTACTCCACCACCCGCACCACCGCATTCTCCTTCAAATCCGCAGTGGTCGTCAGGATGATTGCCGTATCCGGGGACAGGGAACTGGACGCAAGGGCTGCATAGCGGTCATTTTGGTCCAGTACCTCCACATACAGCTTGACCACATGCCACTCCACTCCCAGAATGCCGTTTTCCTGCCGCAGGGTATAGACAAAGCTGCTGTTGTTCTCATCCCTGTGAAGCGCGGACAGAGGCACCACCATGTCATAATTTTCCGACTGCCATGTGTTTTTCAGCGTCACCTGCTGCCCCAGATCCATTCCCATATCCGTCACATTCAGCAGAATTCTCGCGCCCCCGTCCGGCTGGGCCTCCAGATAGCTGATAATGCCTTCCCCGCTGCGTTTCCCGGCGCTGACCGTCTCAAAATTCAGCTGCATCCTTGTACCCACAGACACATATTTGGCCTGTTCCTTGGTCAGTTCGGCCCAGAGCTGACGCAGACCGTCATCCGGCGTATAGAGCAGCTGCGCCGTGTCCGGAGTACGCTGTCCCACGCCCACGCCGATCTGCGTGACTCTGCCGCTTTCCCGGGCATAAATCCACCCCTCCGCCTCCACCAGTTCCTGCAATTCCTGAATCTCGCTTTCCAGATAAGCCTGTTCCAGCTTGGCGAGATCGGCCGCCGCCTGATAGCCTCCCTGAGACGCTGCCCATGCGTCCTCCAGGTTACGCTGGGCCGCCTGGAATCTGCTCTCATAAGACAACTGGGCGTCCTCCGCTGCCTGGGCCGCCTGGATCACCGCCCGTTCCTGCTGGCTCGCCTGGGTCTGCAGCTGGGCAATGACATTTTCCAGTTCCCCGCATAGCTGACAGCTGTCCACCGCGGAGGGCTGTGTGTTGTCCCCATCGCTGACAGAGTTCGGAGCATTCCCCTGCTGTCCGTTGTGTGCCGGTCCTTTTTTGTGCAGGTCCAGCTCCCTGCGGGCCTGGTCCAGCTCTCTTCCGGTCTGATCCCTGTCCGCCTGGGCACGGGCATAATCCTCCCTGGCCCGGCTCAGCTGCAATTCCCCGTTTCTCCACTCTGCCTCCAGGTCCTCCTGAGCGCGAGTCAATGTCCTGACGCTTTCCTGCCCATTCAGAGTGCTCTGGCTCTCCGCCTCCCGTTGCTGATACGCCAGTCTCTGCCGCTCCAGCTCCTTTCCCGCCAGAATGCGTTCCATATCCTCCACGTCCAACTGCAGCAGTTCGTCTCCCTCCGAAAAGCTGTCTCCCTTCTGCACGGCTATAGCCGCCACCCGCAGACCGGATGGAGCGTAGACGCCGTACTCCTGCCCCGTGTCCACCGCCCCCGTGGCGGACACCGAGTGATACAGCGACATATCTCTTGGAACGGTGGTGGTCACACGGGGAAGTGTCGCCGTATAGATTCCCTTTGTCACCAGACTGCATATTCCCATTATCGCCAAAAACAGGAGAAATCCTGTCACCACTGCTTTTCTCTTTCTATCCATTCTTCCGCCTTCTTTCCCTCTTTATTTCCGCAGGCAATGAGCTAGGCAGCCGCACTTGTGCAGATATTCGGCAAATGCAGCAAGGGGCGACTGTCCCGCCGCTTGCTGCGAAGTTGTTGACTGCGGGGTTTTACGCCTTCAGCCCGGACGTGATGATTCCCTGTTCCAGAGCGTCATGAAATATGGCGAATACAAACAGGGACACCGCCAGAGTGATTACACTGGCCCCGCAGGCATAGCCCGCCTGATCCATAGCGATCTCCGGCAGATACAGCGACAGCGGCCACAGAGATTTATCCTGCAAAAAAGTAAGCGGCTCCTCCATCATGTTCCAGCTCTCCAGAAAGCTCAGTATCATGGCCGCCAGGATACCGCTCTGGGCCACTGGCAGTCCCACCCGCACAAAACTCTGCCACTCTCCGGCTCCGTCCACCCGCGCCGCCTCCAAAAGCTCCGCCGGAATCCCCGCAAAGCTGCGATAGATCAAAAACACGGGGAAGGTGGAAAATATGGCGGGCAGCACCACCGCCCAGCGGGTGTTTATCAGCCCCGCGTTCTGCAGCACCAGATATTTTGACAGCATGGTCACTTGAAAGGGCAGCAGCATCAAAATCACATACAGGGAAAACAACACGCCCTTCCCCCGAAACCGATATACAGCAAAGGCCCAGGCCGCCGGCACGGCTATGAGCAGCTGCCCCAGCAGAATGCCGCCCGTCATCCCGATGGAGTTCCAGAACAGCTTAAAAAAAGCAGGGGAGTAAAACAGCAGCCGCTTATAGTGTTCCAGCGTGGGATAGTCCGGTATCCAGCGCCAGCTGATATACTCCTGTGTGTCATACAGATAGCCCGCCGCGCGCTGTTTCCACTCCAGACCATCCGCCAGGGAACCGCTGACCAACATCAGCACCGGCAGACATATGGCAGCTCCCAGCGCCAGAAAAATTCCTGCCGTCAGCCAGCTGAATATTTTTTTCCTCATCGATATACCCTCACATATTGCAGGCCTTGCCCGCAGCCATCTATATTTCCACCGTGTTCCAGAGCCTCTGCAGCAGCAGGGACAATGCCCCCAGCACCAGCGCCATCAGCACCGCCCCCGCCGCCAGCTTATCCATGTCCAGTTTGGTATACCAGTTCTGGAACAGATGCTGGAGCAGATAAATATCCTGCTGCGGATAGGCGCCGCTGACCAGATACGCCTCCCGAAAGGACTTGAAGGCATTTAACAGAGACAGTACAGTGATGGTGTAAGCGCTGCCCTTCAGATTTGGCAGAGTGATTTGGAAAAAGCAGCGTATTCGCCCCGCCCCGTCTACTCGGGCAGCCTCCGTCTGCTCCGCCGGTATTGCTTTCAGTCCCGCCAGCCATAATACCATGGTATAGCCCAGATTTTTCCACACATAACTGCCCACCAGAATGACCAGAGCCGTGTTCTCCCCCATAAAATCCACATGGGTTCCCAGCCAGGCGTTTAAAAATCCCTGTTTTGAAAAGATCAGTCTCCACACCAATACCACCGTAGCCGCCGGGATAGCCATGGGCAGCAGGTACAAAGCCTTAAAGCGCTCCAGCTTGGGAATCCGGCAGATCACCAGAGCCAGCAGCAGGCTTAAAACCAGCAGCAGCGGCAGACACAGTCCCAGAAAGCGCAGAGTGTTCCCCACTGCCAGCCGAAAGGCCTCATTGCCTAATACCTTACGGTAGTTATCCAGTCCCACCCACTGTCCGGACAGGGCTGTGACAAAAGAGCGCCGCAGCACATCTCCGGTGGGAAACAACACCAGATACCCTACCCCCAGCAGACTGGGAGCCAGGAACCACAGTCCCCGGCCCCCGCCCCGCCTTACATATCCAGAAATCTTCTTCATACCAATCTCCTAACTCTGATAAACCGGATGTAATCTACAAAATTTCGTTTTCGTCCTCGCAAAAGCTCACATATACGGCTTTTACTAGTCTGGAAACAGGAATTCGTTATGTCGTTTACTATAATTTTGCTGCTCTCGAGGCTGTGTAGGGCATATACAGAAAAATTCTTTCCCAGTGCCCCACATAGCCAGGGAAATATGCTCTTTTTCCCGGTGACGGGGCATATATAGAAAAAATACCCCTCAAGATCCCCTTTTTTGTAATAAGCGGGGCACAGGGAGATAATTTTTTTGCCTATGCCCCAAATAACCCAGAACTGGCATCAAAGGTTTGCCATTTTGCGCAGGAATCCGCTCCTACCCCATAGAAAAATGCCGCATCTCAGGCATTTTTCCGGAGGAGATTAGAACCTCTAGAGGTTCTTCTCCTCCTATTCGGCCAGATAGAGAGATACCTTCTTCTCAATCTCCTTCACTGCCTCGTCTATCGTAAGTTCATCAGTAAGTGCATACGCTCCCACTTCTATCACTGCGTCGTATACCCGGCTGTCGCACTGACTGACGCCCTGGCAGGCCTCCAATATCTGTCTAAGTGCCGCCAGCTCCTCTTCCGACGGGTTATCCTCTTCTACTATTATATTCTTACCATTGATATCCTCAAAGCTCATACAGGCGCTTATGCCATCTTCCTCATTCCTTCGGATCTGCTCCTCCAGTACATCCCAGTTGGTGGAACCAGCCCGTATATAGTTCTCGGAACAGAACTGCTTAGACAGAGCATAGGCCACAAACTCCAAAGCCTGTTCTTTTACCTTGGATGCCTCATTTACCGCCAGTATTATAGATGCCTGACCCATAAATCCGTTTTCGCCCGACAAAGGAACCATAGTCATGTTCTGCATGCTCATGACAGTCGCCGTTATACCGTAGGCTCCCATCACAGATGGATTGCCGTTCAACATACCCAGGGCATATGGCTGATGGAAATGCATGGCGTTCTCCACCTGAAAACTGGCCCATGTCCAAACCTGCGGTGCTCCGTTTATATAAGACTGAAGTCTCTCCATACCTTCTACTTCCTTGGCTGTCAAGCCAGATATCTCCGCATTGTAGATCCGCCTTGCCTGTGTCAGGAAATTTTTTACTCCTTCGCTGTCGATGCCGCCGCTTTCATTCATCCAATCGCCCGTAGATCCGATCGCCAGCAGTTCCAGAGCGTTCTCGGCCCGGTTAAAGCCCAGCAATGTCCCCTCCGGCTGCGCCGCCCTGGACTGTTCCATGAGATCCGCCAGCTGCTCCAGATTAGAAACACTCTGTATCTTATCCCTTTCGCCCATGAGCACAGGCACTGTCAGCGACATGGGCATAGCATATTGTCCCCGCCCCTGCGGCGTGTCTCTGCGGTAGGATTCTCTCACCGCATCCATATAGCGTTCCCTTGTGCCGTCCAGAGTCGCCGTCAGATCAGCCAGCACGCCCTTTTCCACATAGGTATCATAGGGGAGATCGTCCAGCAGCAGCACATCCGGCCCATTGCCTGTGGCCAACTCCGTACTCAGCACCTTCATGGCGTCTTCCCGGGTCATTCCCGTGTCCTCACTCAGGGGATGTTCATAGGTGACATAGAGATCCGGATGGCTCTGAGCAAAGGCGCCGACCACCCTCTGTATGTCTTCATCACTCTGTAGTCCCCACACGCGCAGTATATTTTCCGGCATGGTAGGCACCGTGGGATCATACACATATTTTTTCAGCTGTCCGCTGTAAAGTACATAAAATGACTCCCCCAGCTGTAGCATATTTA
Source organism: uncultured Acetatifactor sp. (assembly GCA_964550745.1). GTDB lineage: Bacteria > Bacillota > Clostridia > Lachnospirales > Lachnospiraceae > Acetatifactor. The sequence continues at coordinate 40,298 of CAZKAO010000021.1, read as the reverse complement.
CAAAGCTATGCCCCATGTCACTTATGCTGCAAAGGGACCCGTCGATAAGCTGCTCCATGGTGCTGCCGTAGAGCACATGGCTGTAAAGGCCTTTTCTTGTCAGCACATACAGGCTTTTCTCCTCCGCCGAAGACATCCACATCAGGTAGGGCCTGCTGCCTATATCTCCTGACTGCCCCAGCCACGGCTTTAAAAAATCCTCCAGCACCGGGTCCTGGTCCGCCATCTTATTTTCTTCCATATCATAGATCTGCAGCTTATCTCCCTGAATCATCAGATATTTTCCACAGATGGTCAGATAATCGCATCTGTCTCCAAGCTCTGTCAACACCTCCAGACTGCCGTCTTGACCGTTCACACGATAAATGCGCTCGCGGCCGCTCAGATAAAAAGTGCCCGCCTCGTCGCAGGCCTCTGACGAGATATACTCCTGCTCCGATATTTCCACCGGGATACGAGTACCGTCTGCCAGGAACAAGGCATACACATGTGTAAAAGAACTATAATCGGTGTTACCCTCCTCATCTTCCAAAAACTGAACGTATCCCGCCATAATATCCCCGGCCAGATTTTGCTGAAAGCAACTCATAAGACCAACACTCATCGGATACTGCAGTTCTTCCGGAGCCTGACTTACCAGCTGCCAGCTCTGTTCCTGATCCTCCAGACGATACAGAGTGCCGTTCATATCAATAAACTCCAGGCAATTATCCCCCAGGCGAATGTCCTCTACATATTCCACTCCCTCCGGCAGATCTATTGCGGACTCCACATAACGCCCCATGGCTTTCTCATCGCCGTCATTGCCTGTATCCTGCTGCCCTCCCGCATTACCGGCAGCGCCTGATTGCCCTGCCATGTTATCCTCTCCTGTACTGGGGCCGCAGCCTGACAGCAGCAGCACGGAAACAAGCCCCAATGCCAATATTTTTTTCCACATATTCCTCTCATTCCTTTCCCGGCAGTTTCCATATCCTTATACTCACTAACGTTAAGACACCGTCTGCCGCCCTTGATGTCTCACAGTATAGCAGAGAATTCTCTAAACCACCTCTAAGCTTTCTCAAATTTTGCTCTAAAGGGATTTTGCGTTTCGGATTGCTATTTTGAGCGAAACGCTGTAATATTATGAGCAGGACAGGGGAGCAGACTGCGGTTTAAAGAATATTTAGAGAAATCCATGCTAATATTTAGTGAGTATAGGATAAATATTCCGCCAGTCCGGCGCCGAAAGGAATGATACCGCGAATGCGCATTTTACTGATTGAAGATGATAAAAAACTGAACGAGGCCCTCTGCTATGCACTGCGGCAGGAGGGGTATGAGGTGGATACCTGTCTGGATGGTGAGGACGGGCTGTACTATATGGAGACCGGAACTGCGGATCTGGTACTGTTGGACCGAATGTTGCCCGGTATGGACGGAGCTGAGCTGCTGCGACTGCGGCGCAAGGCCGGGGACACCACGCCGGTGCTGATGCTGACAGCCATGGGAACCCTGTCGGACCGGATAACAGGACTGGATATGGGAGCAGACGACTACCTGGTCAAGCCCTTCGCCATGGAGGAACTGATGGCGCGAATACGCAGTCTCTCCCGCAGAGGAGCGGGATTTCATGTGGCCAGCAGTGAACTGTCCTATGAAGACCTGACACTGTCGGAATCCTCCTGTCAGCTTACAGGTCCCGGCGGAGAGTGCACTCTGTCACGCCGTGAATGCGGACTGCTCGCCGCCCTGCTGCGCCATCCCCGGCAGACTCTGGGACGCAATCAACTGCTGCTCAGTGTCTGGGGACCGGACACTGAGGTGGAGGACGGCAATTTGGACAACTATATTTTCTTTCTGCGAAAACGGCTGCGCAGCCTGAATTCCCATGTGACGATTCAGACAGTTCGCGGCGTAGGATACCGACTGGAGGGATGCGTGTGAATGATCGGATTCTATTTAAGACGGCTCACCGCCGCCTGACTTTTCTGTGTGCCAGTATTACCGCCGCCATTCTCTGCCTGTTCTCCTGCCTCTATCTCTATCTGGCCGAGAGGACGCTGCAGGACAATCACCAAAACGCTTTCAGACAGAACATGACCAATCTCACAGACAGTCTGGGACAGCAGTCCGTAATTACCTATACCTATCTGAGCACTCTGGAACAGAACAACAATTATCAGATCTACCTCTGGGACCAGGGGATTCCCTTTCGTTTTAATGAGGTACCCCACCACACCCTGTCCGCCGAGACACAACAGCAGCTGCTGTCTCTTCTGCCCTCAGCCGGGGGAGAGATCGCAGACTCAGACCCTGTCCCTGGCGTCAAATACACTCTGCTATCCTCCGATCAAAATTGGATACTGCTTTATCTCAAAATGGGACGAAATACAGAATATCTGATTTATCTGACCCATCTGACCATCGGCCAGCGGTCCGGCGCCCAGCTGCTGACCGACTCCGAATCGCCGGGAATCACGCTGTTGGTGGCCTCCCCCTGGCAGGGCCTCCAGAGTCAGCTCTGGGGCCAGAGACTGCGCTTTCTGCTGATCGATCTGGCGGGCATTTTGCTGCTGACGCTCTTTGCCTGGTTTTTTACCGGGAAAATGCTGCATCCCCTGCGAGAGAGCCACGACCGGCAGATTCGCTTTATTGCGGACGCCTCCCATGAGCTGCGCACGCCACTGGCCGTGATCCGGGCCTGTGTGCAGGCAAAGCCTCCGACCTACGAGCAGACCATAGATCAGGAGTGCGCCCGGATGGGACGCCTGATCGAAGACCTGCTGGCTCTGAGCAGACTGGACCGTGGGGATGCGCTGCCCCGGCAGCAGGACGTGGACCCGGACACTCTGCTATTGACGGTATACGAACAGATGGAGCTGCTGGCGGCACAAAATAAAATCCGCCTGCTGCTCCATCTTCCGCAGGATTCTCTGCCTCATATTCAGGGGGACCGCCTCAGGCTGGAACAGCTCCTCACCATCCTGCTGCAAAATGCCCTAAACTATACGCCCGAGGGGGGCACTGTGACGCTGAGCGCCCGGCTTGCCCCGGACAAGCCTCGAACTATACAGGTTCTGGTATCCGACAATGGCCCCGGCATACCGGACGCCGAAAAGGCCCATATCTTCCAGCGTTTCTACCGGGTGGAGCAGTCCCACACGGACCGCTCTCACTTCGGTCTGGGACTGTGTATTGCCCAGGAGATCGCTCTGGCACACAGGGGAACCCTCACCGTGTCGGATACGGAGGGCGGCGGCGCCACCTTCTGCCTTGCGCTGCACTATTGATACGACTGGGTTTCTCTGCGCTCAACAATCTGGTCTATTATCCCAAAATCCAATGCCTCTGCAGCGGACATATAGTTGTCCCGCTCCGTGGCCGCTGCAATCTCCTCCTCCGACCTTCCCGTGTTCTGGGCCATGATGCGATTCAGCTGCCTCCTGGTCTGCAGGATATGGTCGGATACGATTTGAATCTCCGTGGCCTGCCCCTTGACGCCACCTGAGATAGCGGGCTGGTGTATCATGATCTCCGCATTGGGGAGGGCCATACGCTTTCCCCTGGCTCCGCCCGTCAGCAAAAAAGCGCCCATGCTGGCGGCCATGCCGATACACACCGTGGACACATCGCATTTGATGTACTGCATGGTATCATAGATTGCGAGTCCCGCCGATATGGAGCCGCCGGGACTGTTGATATAGAGACGGATATCCTTCTCCGGGTCCTGGGACTCCAGAAAGAGCAGCTGAGCCACAATCAGGCTCGCAGAGGCATCGCTGACTTCCTCCCCCAGAAAAATAATCCTATCCGCCAAAAGCCGGGAGTAAATATCATAACTTCTCTCCCCTCTGCCGGTCTGTTCCACCACATAAGGTACCAGACTCATGCCGCAATCCCCCTTTCTCGAGGAAAGTACACCTGTGAAACGCACTTTCTGCTCAGACCAAATTCTATCCTACTCCCCATGAATACCACCACAGACTTGCCCGCAGCACTGCCCAAATAAGAAGACGAAAATTTCTCTGTCAACCTGCCCTGCCTGGGAACAAATCTCCCGATCCGCCTATACTCCCGGGGCGTACACAAATATTCCTGGCGGAAAGCCTGGGTGAACGCCTGCTGGGAACCATAGCCCGCGTCAAAGGCAACCTCTATAATAGGCTGCTCGGTCTGCGCCAGTTTTCTCGCCGCTTCGCTGAGCCGCCTTCCCTGAATGTACTTGTGGAGCGTCATACCTGTATTTTCCTTGAATGCCCTTGCCACATAATACTTTGAGTAATTCAGTTCCCTGGCGATCTCCTCCAGGGACAGTTCCTGTCCCAAATGGTCTTCAATATAAGAGAGAACCTTTTCCGTCACGGATACCTTACCCATATATATTTCCTCCCACTTTAAGTTCTGCATCTCCTCTGCCAATACCATCAGGAACTGTTCCTTACTGACAGAAAAATTGCTGTCCAAACCATGGCCAGCAATTTCCCGCACACATTTATACCGTCCGTCTTAGGGAGATGCTGTTTTTCATATATATAGAATAGCACATTCCCGAACGTCCTGTTTTCATAAAAATTGCCCTTTTACCCTCTGGCTGCCAGAGCCTGGGCGATATCCTCCCGCATATCCAGTACCGCCGCCCGGGAGGCGTCCGCGTAATTTGCCGCGCCGTACTTGGCATACTTCTCCTGCTGATAGGCCGCGATGATCCCTCTGGAGGAATTGACAATGGCCCCCAAGCCGTCCTCGTTAAAGAAATGCAGCAGATCTGCGCCCTTGCCGCCCTGTGCGCCATAGCCTGGCACCAGGATAAAGGCCTTGGGCATCACTTTCCGCAGGATCTTTCCCTGCTCCGGGTAGGTGGCGCCCACCACGGCGCCCACATAGCTGTAGCTCTCGCCCATGCACTCCTCTCCCCAAGCCGCCACCTGCTCTCCCACCAGTTCGTAGATGGGCTTGCCGTCCACCAGTCTGTCCTGCAGCTCGCCGCTGCTGGGGTTGGAGGTCTTGACCAGCACAAAGATTCCCTTCTTTTCCTCCTGACACACCTTGATAAAGGGTTTCACCCCGTCGGAGCCAAGGTAGGGATTCACCGTCGCAAAATCCTCGTCAAAGCCATAGTAGGATTTCTCTCCCACCTGCACCTTGCCCAGATGTCCCACCGCGTAAGCCTCCGAGGTGGAGCCGATATCGCCCCTCTTCACATCTCCGATAACCACCAGACCCTTTTCCTTGCAGTAGTCCACTGTCTTCTTAAAGGCAATCACGCCGGGAATGCCAAACTGCTCATACATGGCGATCTGGGGTTTCACCGCCGGAATCAGATCATAGATGGCGTCCACGATTCCCTTATTGTACTGCCAGATAGCCTCCGCAGCCCCCTCCAGAGTCTCCCCGTACTGGGCGTAGGCCGCCTTCTGAATCTGCTCCGGGATGAATTTCATCATGGGGTCCAGTCCCACCACTATGGGCGCTCCCGTCTGCTGAATTTTGGTAATCAGTTTGTTGATCATATGCTTATTTATCCTCCTTTTTGGGTTTATCAAAGAACAACATACTTACTTTTTCTTTTTTCACTGTATCTTTCCCACTCGCTCTTATCCATAAACAAAGGGTGTTCTTTAAAAAAGCACCTTTTCTTTTTCACCCAGAATATTTGACCTGTATTGATATCGTATAAATCCCTGTATATTTCATCCTCCATCGGATGCCAGTGCGTAAGCTGCGCTTTCCTTTTATCATCCTTGTAGTAAACTGCGATATAGCCCTCCTGGGGCTGATTATCAACAATGATTTTGAGGGTAATGCCATTGGGCAGCATCCAGATCAGATTGTCATTTTCGACTGATATTTTTCCTGTAAACTGATCACTGGTCATCTTTTCATATAACTCGCTTGCGCTATAAGGGATAAACACATCACTATTCATTTTCCGCCGGACACACCTCTTTGAAAAGAGCGTTGCACTCTCGCAAGTTCAACGCTCCGTTTACACCAATCCATTCAACACATCACACCAGCACTACCCGCCTCTGGTCTGCATATTTCTTAATATTGGATGCATTCACATACTTCTTGACATCGTCACCCTCTACCACCACCAGCGTGGGGGCCTGCATGACGCCATAGCGCCTTGCCAGTTCCATATTCTCCTCGGCGTCAATCAGCAGATACTTCTCACCCTTCAGATACTCTTTAGCCAGCTTACAGTTCGGACAGGTCCTGGTGGTAAACAGGTACTTAACATCCTGGGGCTGCTGTATCTCCACCTTTACCTCGTCATCAAAACCGGACAGCGTAACCATGCTGCGCATAGGACGCTTTAATACAGATTTCTCGATCTCGTACTCCGTGCGGTTATCGTACTCCTGCAGCTTGCCGTCATTCCAGTTCTGCACCGGACGGTAATAACCGGTGATCCGGCTGTACACCTCCGTCTTACTGCCGCAGTGTGGACAGCTAAACTGCTCTCCCGCCAGATATCCATGCTGCCTGCAGATGGAATAGGTAGGGGACATGGTATAATAGGGCAATCTGTAATTCTCCGCAATCTTCCGCACCAGGGACGCCGCCGCCTTCCAGTCAGGCAGCTTCTCTCCCAGAAACGCGTGGAATACGGTGCCGGAGGTATAGAGGGTCTGGAGTTCGTCCTGAATATCCAGCGCGTCAAATATATCCACGGTATAATCCACTGGCAGATGGGAAGAGTTGGTATAGTAGGGGGTATCCCCCGGCTTTCCTGCTGTCTTGATGGCAGGCCATTTCTCCTTGTCATGCTTTGCCAGACGGTATGTAGTACTCTCCGCCGGAGTTGCCTCCAGATTATACAGGTCGCCGTACTGCTCCTGATAGTCGGACAGGCGGCTGCGCATATGATTCAGCACCTCTTTGGTAAACTCCTGGGTACGCTTATCCGACATATCCGCCCGCAGCCAGTTGGCGTTAAGCCCCACCTCGTTCATGCCGATCAATCCGATGGTGGAAAAATGATTGTCAAAGGTGCCCAGATATCTCTTGGTGTAGGGGTACAATCCCTCCTCCAGCAGCTTGGTTATCACGCCCCTCTTGATCTTCAGCGACCGGGCCGCAATATCCATCATATGATTCAGTCTCTTGTAAAAATCGTCCTTGTTGGCCGCCAGATAAGCAATCCTGGGCATATTGATAGTCACAACGCCCACGCTTCCGGTACTCTCCCCCGAGCCAAAGAAGCCGCCGGTCTTTTTCCGCAGTTCCCGCAGATCCAGCCGCAAACGGCAGCACATGCTGCGCACGTCGCTGGGCTCCATGTCGGAGTTGATATAATTGGAGAAATATGGCGTACCGTACTTGGCCGTCATCTCAAACAACAGCCGGTTGTTCTCCGTGTCGGCCCAGTCAAAATCACTGGTGATGGAGTAGGTGGGAATCGGGTATTGAAATCCTCTTCCATTGGAGTCTCCCTCGATCATGGTCTCGATAAATGCCTTATTGACCATGTCCATCTCCTTCTTACAGTCCTTATATTTGAAATCCATCTCCTCACCGCCCACGATAGCAGGCAGCTCCGCTAAGTCATTCGGCACGGTCCAGTCCAGAGTGATATTGGAGAAGGGTGCCTGGGTGCCCCAGCGGCTGGGCGTATTCACGCCATAGATAAATGCTTCAATACATTTCTTCACTTCCCCATAGGAAAGGTTATCTACTTTTACAAAGGGAGCCAGATAGGTGTCAAAGGAGGAAAATGCCTGGGCACCGGCCCATTCGTTCTGCATGATTCCCAGAAAGTTCACCATCTGATTGCAAAGCACGGACAGATGTCTGGCAGGCGCGGAGGTAATCTTACCCGTAATGCCTCCCAGCCCCTCCTTAATCAGCTGCTTTAAGGACCAGCCTGCACAATAGCCGGTGAGCATGGACAGATCATGGATATGGATATCTGCATTGCGATGCGCCTCGGCGATCTCCTGATCATAGATCTCAGACAGCCAGTAATTGGCCGTCACCGCGCCGGAATTGCTCAGAATCAGCCCACCCACGGAGTAGGTCACGGTGGAATTCTCCTTCACGCGCCAGTCCTCCACCTTCACATAGCTGTTCACCACGTCCTTGTAATCCAGAATCGTGGATTTCATGGTGCGCATTTTTTCCCTCTGCTTGCGGTACAGAATATAGGCCTTGGCCACTTCCTCATATCCGGCCTGTCCCAAAACCTTCTCTACACTGTCCTGAATATCTTCCACATAGACAGCGCCATCTTTTACCTTGGACTGGAAATCCGCGGTCACACGAAGCGCCAGCAGGTCCACAATGTCGTTGTTGTACTCCATCTGCGTGGCGTTAAAAGCCTTCATAATGACATCGTTGATCTTACTCAATGTAAAATCCACTCTGCCCCCGTCCCTCTTCATCACTTGAATCATTTGCTATTTCTCCCCATTCATCGTAGAATACCTCTATTCTACCATTCTCTGGAAAATAAGTCAATCATTCTGCCACAATATCTAGTATTTCGTTTGACTATTTATGGCAAATCTGGTATTTTCTTCATCCGGGCCGCATAAATACAGCCTTTTTAACGAGTGGACAGAAATTCATATTCCCGTTTTGCCACCTGATCATCGGGATAGGTTTTAAGATAACTTTCCATAAGCACCGCCGCCTGCCGATAGTCATGCAGATATTCGTATACTACCGCCTCGTTGAACAACAGGGACTGCATCATCTCGTTGCCCTCAATCTGCATACCTGACTGAAAAGCGGACAAAGCCGCCCGGTAATCTCCCCTTGCCATCTCACACAGCCCCAGCTGATTGTAGATTCGCGCATCCGAGGTGTCCTTAGCCAGATAGCTGTTGTATACGCTGGCCGCATAATTATAGTCGCCTGTGGCCTCATAGGATTTACCCAGGTACAGGGACGCCTCCGCCCCTCCCTGGTCCTTGGCCGTCTCCAGAGCCAGATAGGCGGACTGATACTCCTCCAGATAGTAATACATTCTCCCCTTGTCATAGGGACTCATCTGATCCCCGCCCGCATCCATGGCTGCCTGCAGGTAGGTTTGTCCTGCCTCCTTGTAGCCACAGCTGTGCAGCACCTCATAGATCTGAATCACGCGGTCAAAATTTTTGCCGTCCATGGCAATGACACGGTCAAAATCCTCTTTCGCCGCAGTGAAATTGTCCAGTCCCATACGCGCATTCCCCCGCAGGAAAAGAGCGTCCACATTCTGAGGCTGCAGAGCCAGAATCGAGCTGTATATCTCCTCCGCCTCCTGAAGCCTGCCCTCCTTGGTATAGGCCGCCGCCAGATAAAAGTTGATGTCATAATCCACATCCTCCACCCAGCCGTCGGAGTACCCCAGCGCCTCCAGAAAGCAGTCCGCCGCCTGACTGTACTGTGTCATTCCTAGATAGGCGATCCCCTCCGCCCTCGCCAGTTCCTTACCTTCCTCTCCTGCAGCCCTGGCATTATCAAAATAAGTGATGGCGCTCTGATAGTCCAGAGCCTTCAATGCCTCCATCCCCAATGCAGTATTTTCCTCTGTGCTGCCGCAGCCGGACAGCATCATACAGCTGGCCAGAGCCGCCGCCAGAGCTGCCCGCCCGCCTTTTTTTCCTGTGTTTCCTGCCATAGTAATCTCCATAGCTGTCAGAGAGCCTGTACTTACTCCGGCTTTCTGGCCATCTTCTTTCCGTTCTTCTCCTGATACATGTTCTTATCCGCCTGCTGCAGACAATTCAGCAACGGCACACACTGGTCGCAACGGGCATAGCCGATGCTTGCCGACAACTCATAGGGCTTTTCCTTCCTGTCATTAAACAGGGCGATCTGCCGACGTATGGCGGCAATCCTCGCCTCCACAATTCCCTGTGACTGGGTGGCAAGACATATCTGAAACTCGTCGCCGCCGGTGCGGGCCGCAACGCCCATCTCTCCCTGCTCCGCCGCCAATATCTCGGCCAACGCCCTGAGGGCCACATCCCCCTCCAAATGCCCGAAGTGATCGTTGATATATTTCAGTCCGTCCATATCCACGCTGATCACAAAGAAACTCTCCCCGTTCTGGCGCAGATGGTCGTACTGTTTCTGTAGCACCCGCTCCATCTCCCTGCGGTTGGGTATCCCGGTCAGCTCATCCCTGCCATACTGCTGGCGCATCTCGTCCAAAGCCTGATTCTCCTCATACATCTGCAGCCTGGCCAGGGACATAGACATACTGGACATCCAGGTCTGGAACTGATATTTGAGTTCATCCGGCGAGGCTGTTGTCAACACCACATAACCGAAACAGTCATTTTTCTCATGCAAGGTGCCAATATAGAGAATCTCCCCCTCCCTGCGGTATGCGGCAGGCAACAGTTCTCTGCGGGGAAAACGCTCCTCATGAGGGATATCCTCCTGCATATTCATCACATTGCGCAGCACCATATGCTCTGTATACTGGTTCATCATGGCCGCTTTCTCTTCCTGCCGCTCCTGCTCGTCGCACATACATATATAGATATTTTCAAACCGGATCGCACTGATATATGCTCTCCCTACATTCATCAACGCCTTAAACGTATCCGTGTTTTCCATATCCACATACATGGAACCGCCATGATAGAGCGCATTCTGCAGCTGCTCTTTATTATGGTACAGTCTCTTGACCGCCTCGTCGTCAATGCTCTGAGCACAGCCGCAGGAGCCCCTGAACTTACTGGCAATCGCCACACTGCCTATGCCCTCCTGAGCATCCCTGCCCTGCCACAGATTCTGCAACATGTACACTGCCTTCTGCCCCATATCCCTGTAATTCACCTTGATACTGGTCAATGAGGGAATGGATACCCTGGCCTCCTCCACATCATCAAAGCCAGACACGGATATCTGATCCGGCACCAGAATCTCTCTCCTATGCAGGGCATCACAGATAGACACCGCCATATAATCATTGGCACAGATAATTGCTTCAGGCAGCGGTTTGCCGTCCTCCAAAAACCAGTCCAGCGCCTCGTCTCCCTTTTTTTTCCAATAATCGCCATGGAACACCATATGGTCCGTCACTGGCAGCCCATACTTTTCCATGGTATCCAGGTATGCCTGCAGCCGTTGCTGCGCATCCTTCATCTCGCGCTTTCCGGACATGTAACATATCCTTCGGAAGTGGTGTACCTGAACAAAATGCTCCACCATATTGCAGATCGGCTCATAATTTTCCGCAAGTATACTGTGAAAGCGAGGGTCCTCCCGGCGCAGACAAATAACCGGACAGTCCGTATTTTGCTGCAGCATCTCCGTCAATTCCTCGTACATCCCCTCCACATTGAATGTGTCTCCCGCCAGAATCACACCGTCGTAACTGGCCAGGTCCGCTATATGAATAATACTTTTCTCTCCGTAACTGCGAAAGACATTCGGGCTGTATGATCCATAATTGTTAAAAATGTGTAGACTGTATCCCTGTTTCCGGACCTCCTCGATAATACCATTGGTAACTTCCGACTGATATTCTGCCGACACTTCCCCAACAAACAATGCAATCTTCTTCATAGCTGCCCTTTCGTATCTGCCGCAGGCTGACTGCGGCGCATAATTGATGCCTGTTTTCTGTGACTTTTATCCTATTTCTATCATACTCTTTTTTTGACAAAAAGTCTATTTTTACAATCAAATATTTTACTCCCTTCTGCAGTTTTGTGCAACATGTCCATTTGATTGCAAAAAAAGAACTCCCTGGCAGTCAATTCTGCCAAAGAGTTCTCAGAATCCGGATCATATCAGATCTATACAGAAGCCGCCCCCTGCAGCCTGTCCGTGATATAGGCGCTCACCTGGGTTCTCTCCATTCCAAGAGCGACTGCCAGTTCCCCATAAAGGCTGTCCTCCGCGAGTTTAAAGTACCTGCCATCCACAGCAGTTTCCTTTCTCCCCGCCTGCAGACGCTCTTGCTTGCGCCCGTAGATAGTCTTGATCACCCGTACCCACTCGGTACTGTCATTACTCCTCATACAGTTGCGGTACTCCTGCTCTGCCAGCTTCTCATTGGATATTTTCAGCGGCGGGATCTCCGGGATCTCACTGACGAGCTGCTCCGCCTGCTCCCGCGTGAGTATATCCCGCAGAGATGCTGCCTTTTCCACCGGTACATAGACCGTGCTGGCCGTGATATACTGCGGCTTCAGGATATAGTACAGCTTCGCCTTGTCCACGCCGGAAATATCCAGCGTTGTGATATCCTCCACCGTACACACTCCCTTATTGCCACATACAACATACTGTCCCACATTATACATATTTCCGCCTATCCTTTCACAGTATCCCAGATAACATATTCTTCTCTATTATTCTTTCTATATTTTAACACTTTTAAACCTAAAATGTCAGTATAATATCTGACTTTTTCCAAAGTTTGTGAAATATGTCGGTAAATACAGGGATACAACTTGTATATTCTGTCTATGACTTTTTTCCCATTTCTATCCAGAACAAGTGGTTTGGACACTCCGCTCCTGCTCTTCCACATATGAAAAGGCACCTGAGGAAACTCCCCAAGTGCCTGTCCGTCTTTATATGACTGTCCTATATCTTGAATTTGGATATGCTGTCATACAACATGTCCGCCACTTCGTTCAGCTCCCTGGCATTGCTGTCAATGTTGTCCATAATAGCGCCCATCTCTGTGGCAGATGCAGAAGTCTCCTCCGCACTTGCCGCATTCTCCTCTGCGATGGCTGTCAGATTCTGTACCACATCCACTACCTTGACTCTGGCCTCGTCCAGTTCCTTGACCTTTCTGGCAATAGCCCGTATGTCCTCTATGGACTGGGTGATGCCATCCTTCACATCTCCGAAAGCCTTCGCCGTCTGACTTACATTCTCATCCTGCTTTTCAATGACTAACTTCACATCCTCCATCGTCTGTACGGAGCGCTGGGTCTCCTGAATCAGAAGTTCAATGATGCTGGTAATCTGCTGAGCGGACTCGTTGGACTGCTCCGCCAGCTTCTGGATCTGACCGGCAACCACGGCGAATCCCCTGCCCTGTTCCCCCGCTCTTGCCGCCTCAATGGAAGCATTCAGGGACAGCAGGTTCGTCTCCTCTGCAATATCTGTGATAATATCAACCGCTGTCTTGATCTTCAGAGCGGATTCGTTGGTCACGTCCGTCTGCTTGGCAATCACATCAATAGCATCCTTGGTCTGTTGGTTCACCTCGTTGAGCGCCCCGATAATCTCCGTAGCCTGCTCACCGGCACTGCGCATCTTCCGTGCGTTAGCCCGCAGTTCTTCTACTCCCGCATCCGTCGCCTCGATCATATTGCCCATAATGATGATCTGTTCGGTGGCTGTCTGGGTCTCCTGAGCCTGACTGGTTGCGCCGTCGGCAATCTCTGTCACCGCTTTCTCCACCTGCTCCACCGTGTTCAGTGTCTCGTCCACACTCCTGGCCATACTGTCTGCTGCGGCATGCAGCTTATTACACTGTTCATTGATATTGCCAGCCACATGAGCAAGCTCCTGCTGCAATATCGAAATCGACCGCTTCATCACGCCAGTCTCGTCCTTGCGGTCCCTGTTGAGTATACTCTTCTTCGTATCCATCCTTGTGAAATCCAGCTCTGCCAGACGGATGGCCTCCTGGGTGGTTCCCTCGATGGGCTTCACCAGCTTCAATGCCACGATAAAGCCTACGATATTACAGAGGAAGAGTACAATCAGTCCGCCGATGCAGCTGTTTATGGTCAGACTTGTCACAGTCTTCAGAATCTCGCTCTCGTCTGCTGTCACCACCACAATAAAGCTCATGTCATTGGCAATATAGAAAGAAGCGTACTTGGTTACACCCTTGAAGTCATATATGATCACATCCGTCTCCGCCCTGTGTCCCTGGCCGATCTCCTGTACCAGCTGCTTAACGGCTTCATTCTCCACCAGCTGGCCGATCTTCTCCGGCGTGGGATGGTACATCATTATACTGTCTGCGGATACCAGATACGCATAGCTGCTGTTCATTCCCTTGACCTTCACGCCGCCCAGGTGTTTCTCAAGCTCTTCTGCGGTCATCACCGCATCATACCCCTGTGCAAGCAGCTCTCTCTCCAGACTCTCTCCGACGATATATGCCAGGTCTTCCATATAATTCTCTGTCAGACTCGTCACACTGTTTCGTGCCAGCGGCACCGCGGTGGCTATACAGATCACCACACTCGAAAATACGGTGCCGAATACCAGCAGCAAAATCTTACTCTTGATGGAATGTAAAAAGGAAACCTTGTACTCTTTTTCTTTCATAATCTGCAATGCCCTCTCTGAACTTTTATGTATTTCACTAATTACAAAACTATTGTACTACATTTTGGGGATTGGTACAAGTTATTTTCATATATCTCAGCGTACTTCTCAGTTGCTATATTTTAATCCGGGTCCACTTCCCCTGCTTAAATCGGATAGAGGCGAACAGAAACCGCGCCAGCTGATCCGCCACCACTCCCATCCAGATTCCGGCGATCCCCCAGCTTAACACATATCCGAAAAACCAGGAACCAGCCGTCCGTATGACAGTGACGCTGACAGTGGAGGCAATGGCGGTGTACAGAGTGTCTCCGGCCCCCCGCAGGCACCCCATGTAGATCACCTGGGCAATCTGCAGCAGCACTACAAAGATGATGATCCGCATGATCTGCACACCGATGGCGATAATCCGGGTCTCATCAAAGAACAGGCTGTAGAGCCATCCTCCTCCAAAAAAGTATACTGCGGACAGAACCACAGAGATACAGCCTCCCAGCATCCGGCATATAGCTCCATACTCCCAGGCTCTCTGCGGTTCTCCGGCCCCCAGGGAATAGCCGATCAGCGCCACCGCCGTGGCCTGCAGGCCGTCTCCAAATGAAAAGGACAGACTCATCACGTTCATGCCCACCTGATGAGCCGCCATAGCATCCGTTCCCTGCTTTGCCGCCATCAGGGATGTCATCATAAAGCCGATCCGCATCAAAAGCTGCTCGGCAAACACGCTGTATCCCACATGTATGATCTGCTTCATGGCTGTTATACCCGGACGGATATGCCGCCGCAGTATATAGGTCAGACTCACAAAGTTCTCTTCCTTTCTGACTGACCACAGGCTCATAATGCTGGCCACCACCGTACCAGACACTGTGGCAATCGCCGCTCCCCGGATGCCCAAGGCTGGAAAACCCATATGCCCCTGGATCAGCAGATAATTCAGAATAATATTGATAGTGTTGGAGACCAGGTTGGTCCGCATGGTGATCCGGGTGTTGCCGGCCCCTCGCTGAGCGGCGTTGACACCCATCTGTATGCAGTTGAAAATCATGCCTCCCATGATGATCTGATAGTACTGCACCGCCGCAGAGTGAGTGTCTGCCTCGGAGCCGCACAACCGGATGATGGGATCGGCCAGTGCCACGGTAAGTCCGCTGATCAACACAGCCGCTGCCAGAATAAAAAGCAGAAAGGTGACAAAGATTTCGTTGGCCCTGTCCTTATTGCCCTCGCCCTTGCGCCTTGCCACAAGCGCTGATATGGATACATTGGACGCGAAAAACAGCGCCAGTCCCACCAGCTTAGGCTGGGTAGTCAGTCCCACCGCCGCCACTGCCGCAGATCCCATGGAACTGACCATCAGAGAATCCACAAGCCCCGCGAAGGCGGTAAAAAAGGATTCCAGCACCGCAGGCCATGCCATACTGACTGCTTTTTTCACATCTTCTTTCGGATAACGCAATTTGATCATCTGTCCGCTCCCTCCGCAAAAAACGACCCGACAGGCACCGGGCCGTCAGGTCGTCATGCTCAACTATATTTTACAACGCTTTGCGGATAATGCCAAGCCCCAAAGGATAAGGACCGGTATGCACCGAGATGGTGGCACCGATCTGCAGGATCGGCAAGTCCTCCTCCTTCACTCTGCCGTCCAGGGCCTCCAGCACTCTGGCACGGTATTCCACTGCCTCCTCATAGTCGTAACCGTAACCCACCGCTATGCTGAAGCAGCTCGCATCCTCACCGGTCTCCTTCAGATAGGCCAACAGCAGCTCGATGGTCTTATCCAGATTCTTGCGCCTGCTGCGTCCGATACCGCTGGGGAAGATCTCGCCCTGCTTCAGGGTGATCACCGGTTTGATGCCCAGAATACTCCCCGCCACGCTGCTCACCTTGCCAATACGTCCGCCATGCGCCAGGTACTCCATGTCGCCCACTGTAAAGAATATCCTGCCCGTCCCCTTGATCTCCTCGATCTTTTGGATGGTCTGCTCATAGGTCATACCGCTCTTCTGGCACTTCACAACCTCCAACACCAATATGCCCTGCAGCACCGTGTCCACAGTGGAATCGATAACCTGTATCCTGGCTTGCGGCCGCTCCTCCCGGATCATCTGCATGGCATTCATGGCCGACTGCAGAGAGCCACTGAACTTTGTGGTGATACATATACAGATCACCGGTATATCCTGCTCTACCCACGGCATAAACGCATCCACATAATCCTGTGTAGAGGGCATGGAGGATTTGGGATATACCCCCTTGCGGTCCACCATCTGCTGGTAGAAATCCCTGATCCCCATCTCCTCGATCTCTTTAAAATAGTGAGTATCGTCAAAAGACACATAAAAAGGTACTACCGTATATCCCATCTGCTCCGCCCACTCGGGGGGCAGGTCGCAGGAACCATCTGTTATAATATGAAATAGTTTGCTCATAGAAAAATACCTTTCCTAAATCCAGATCCCAACTGTTACTATTAGATAGTCTAACATGAATACCAAAAATATGCAATAGGCATGTGACATTTTATGGTATTGATATTTTTCCATGTAGTTTTTAAAACTATTTTGTAAATTCCTCCTTAAACCACCGACCTGTATCGGACAGCTCCCGATCACTCCAGTCGCTGAGCTTACTGCAGCTGTTGCTAATCAGCGCCGCCGTCTCATTTTTGTTGCTGAGAGCCCACGCTACAAAACTCACATCATATTTATCCATCAGCTCTACCCAGGCAGCGGCGGATTTCTCGTCGATACCGCCATTGCCGGAAGCGTCACAGATACTGCATTCACTGACAAATACCGGAACACCGCTCTTGACAGCATTCTCCAGATTCTTTCGCAGATCATCCTTGTGGGTGGCAGCGTAAAAATGCAGGGTATACATGATATTGTCATAGTCCTCGATTGGATCAGCCGCCGCATCCCCGATCAGCTGGCTCCACTGGGGAGTGCCCACCAGAATGATGCCATAAGGATCATTGGCGCGAATCACCGGGATGACCTCCTCGGCATATTTTTTCACATCCTTCCAGGATACGCCGCCGTTGGGCTCGTTGCAGATCTCATAGATCACATTGCCATAGTCCGCGTATTTTTCGGACATCTCGTCGAAAAAGGCGATGGCGTCCTCCTTGTGGACATTGGGATTACCCTCTCCCAGCACATGCCAGTCGATAATCACATACATTCCCTGCTTTGAAGCATACTCCACACCCTTGTCTACCAGCTCCTTCAGCTTTTTCTTGTCTCCTCCACTGCAATATCCACCATATTCGTCACTATACATGGCCAGGCGCATCACATCCACATCCCACTCGTTACGAAGAGTGCGGAATGCCTCTTCCGATACATATTCCGGAAACCATGCGAGTCCGTGGGTGCTGACACCATGCATCTGATAGGTATCGCCATTCTGATCCACCAGGCTGCCGTTCTCTACACGCAGGCGGCCATGCTCACCCACCGGCGTATCCTCAGCCACAATATACCCTGCCAGGCTGTCGCCCACCTGGATATCCGGGCCTTTAGCGCCCTGGCTTTGTACTGCCTGTCCCGTCTTATGCTCCTTTGCCTGATTATCCTCCGCAGAGGGCTTCGCCGCGGGCTCATCGCCCAGAGCAGCGGTAAAGCTCCCGCTCTCCGCCTCCGCCTTCAGAGCAGCCTCTGTCAGCTCCCACTCCGTCTCTGTCAGAATTATGATACCGATGCCCTCCGCCTTACCGTTCTCCCAGATTTCCTTATTAAAATCCGCAGGGGTGACAATTAGACAATCATTCTCCTTATCTACATCACAGCACCAGTAGGAGTCTACCTCACAGTTGTCAAAACCAGACACCCTGATCTCCCAGTCCATGATCTTCTGATCCATGGTATTCTCAATGGTGGCCACATACTGATAATAATAGCCTCCCGCTCCGCCCCAGCTGCCGCTTAACTGGAAAGAGAGATAGACCCCTCCGCTCTGATCCGCCGGCTGTGACCCGGACGTTTCCTCCGATGCGGGTTCCTCCGTGGCGGCAGGTTCCTTCGTAGGTGCGGGTTCCTTTGTGGGTGCGGGTTCCTTTGTGGGAGCGGGCTCCTTCGTAGGTGCAGGCTCCTTTGTGGGAGCGGGCTCCTTCGTGGCATCAGGCTCCTTCGTGGCATCAGGCTCCTTCGTGGCGGCAGGCTCCACTGCTGCCACTACGTTCTCCTGTCCCGGCTGCTCCTCTGACGGCACATCTGCGGAGTTCTCCACAGATATCTCTGCGGACGCTTCGAGGGCTCCGTCCTCCTGTCCGCGTCCAGGCAGAAATCCCAGCGCCCACAGCATCACCAGCACGATGGCCGCCCCCAGCACAATCCCTGCCAACAGGCTCAGCGCCATATTCCGGGAGTATTTTTGTTCACTCATCTCTTTCATAGCTTTCTCTATACCTCACTGCTTGTCTTTTTATCTTTTATGGTTACATAATAGCATAGACAAGAAAGAAATGCAATGATTTTCTCTATATAATCGTTCAGCTCCCGGCCTCCTCCAGAAATCTCTGTATATATTCCTCCGGCAACGCGCCCTTGCGCAGACAGACGCTCCACTCCGCGCCACCACTGTCCAGAATACTTACACCCTTTACAAAATCATCCATAAATACGCCCACTCGATGCCACATGCTGCTATATTGAATCAAAGGCAGCAGTCGTTCGATTTCCGCCGGATCGGAGATGGTGAAGGTGTAGGCCTCCTGCCCATGCCACTGTTCAGACTGGGGGGCAGACAGCTGCTCCTGCGCCGCGGGCAGACGCTCCGGATACACGCCGAAATAGCTGCGGATACTCCGCTCCGCCGGACTGATGGATAAATCCCCTTCATACCAGTATCGGCTAAGTCCATCCACCGTAAAAGTGATACTTTCCACCTCTTTGGCATCAGTCGGCTGTTCAAGAATTCTGATTCCATTTCTCTCCAGGGCCTCCAGGGTGTGTGTCATCCCATCCAGGATATCCAATGTAAACTGAATTATAGTTGTTGCCCGTACCGACATACGGATCTGTCCCATCAGTCTGCCCTCTCCCAGAATAACGGACCGGGGCTGTTCCATCAGATCCCGGTTATAGGCTTCCGCCAGTTCCCTGCAAAGCTGTTTATCCGCCACCTCCGCAATACCATCATTATGGTCGGCGCCGCTGAAAAACCTCATGCTGACGCATTCGTTTATCATCTCCTCTGTAAGATAATAGGCTCCCTTTGCATATTCCTCACTGCATAACAGCGGAAATACCACATCCTCATCCCACTCATAATAGTCATACACCCGGTAATAGCTCCGGCCGTTATTCATTACCACCCGGACATAAAAGGTATCTGCGGCATAAGTATCTCCACGGTAAGCCTCCTGTACCTGTATGCTCTCCGGCTTATGGCTCCGGCCATACACATTCTCAATTCCTCTTTCCAAAAAATCATGGATCTGTGCCGCGTCTGTCAGCTCGATACCATCAAATACCGGATAATATCGACTACTGTTGGTATAGGAACGGCTGAAAATGGATGCCTCCCGGATTTGTCCCTGCTCTGGCAGATACCGATCATACCCCATCCAATCCTTCTGAAAACCAAAACAGACCAGAAGCATGATAACCATGGCAGTCGCCATACTCCATTTATGCCGGAAAAATGCCTTGAAGTCCATGGAGAAAATTACATCCAGCACCCCGTAGGCCAATATGCCGATGAGCAATGCTCCAAAGATACACCAAGCCGTGCGGCTGGCAGCGCCCACCAGATAATACATGAACAGCCAGCCCCCCATGCCGCCCATAATGCTCACCACCAGGCGAAGCGGCGCGGCAATCCACCGCGGTCCAAGGCCTCTGCCTGCATACTCGGAGGGCCTTTTCAGATAGGAAAACCATGCCAGCACACCCAGCGCAAGAGCCACACCCAGGCAGGCCAGCGCTGTCGCCGACAGGCTGTCCGATACCCAGGAACGCCCATCCATACCAGAACCCAGCAGCATTACCGGCGCTGCCAGAGGCGAACAGTATGTGACTGTGGTCAGCCCGTCCGCCAGCAAATAATATGTACGGAAAAAACAGGCCATAAAGCCCAACGTCAATCCATAGGCACAGATAGCGCCCAGTCCCAGTATTGCGGCCACCGCCAGAGTGTTAATGATATTTCCCGTGAGCATGGTGGCAAGCAGCAGCAGATGATATACCATCAGGAACGCAATCACAAGAAACGCCGTGTTTTTTACCGCCTCCAAAATCAGATTGAAAAATCCTGCTGTCACCCCCACCCGCGCCAGCAGGATGCCGGAGAACGCCAGCGTCAGAACTGTGCAAAAGAGATAGGGAACCAGCCAGATCAGCAGACCGTTTATATACTTGATGCCAAACAGCTGTGCCCTGCTCACAGGCAGACTGTGGTAGGTATCCACCATGGATTTCTGCTGAAGATAGCGAAAGCTCTCCAGCCCCACAATCACCGCCCCCAGAATGGCGATGGCGCCGGCGGACGGCAGCAATACCTCTCTGAAAACCTCTGCCATCTCATTGACAGCGCGCAGGGACTCCGCGGCAGTTATAGCGGAAAGATGGGGTCTTCCGGTACTTGGTATCTCCACATCGCTGAAACGAAGCAGCCACATCACAGGCATGGTCAAAAAGCTGCCCAGCAGAGACAGGGCCAGCATCCAGACCTTGTGCCGCAGGTCCTCTCTCATACCCTTAAGAAATAAGCGCTTTGATGTCATATCCGTTCACCTCCGTCTCGCTGATAAAGATCTCCTCCAAAGAGAGGGGAAGCAGTTCATAAAATACAGGGTTCAGCAGCTCCATATACTCCACCAGCTGCTCCCGGGTGCCTCTGATGGTAAAGGTGTACAGCGTCCCCCTCTGGTCCATAGTCACTACCTCCAGATTGTTCCTGATATGTTCCAGGGTGGCCTGGGTCTTGACCACACACTGCACCTTGTGCAGGTTCAGCTTCATGTCATCCAGGTCCCTGGCAAAGAGAATGCCACCCTTGTGCAGCAGCCCCACATACTCGCAGATATCCTCCAGCTCCCGGAGATTGTGAGAGGCGATGATGGGCGTCAGTCCCCGATCCTCCATCTCCCTGGCAAACAGAGCCTTGACCGCCTGCCGCATCACCGGGTCCAGCCCGTCAAAGGTCTCATCGCAGAGCAGATATTTGGTGCCCGCGCAGATCCCGCAGATCACCGACAGCTGTTTTTTCATGCCCTTGGAAAAGGTGTCGATCTTGCGTCCCATATCCAGTCCGAACTTCCCCAGCATCTCCTCATAGCGCTCCCGGTCAAAGGCCGGGTAATAGGTCTGGTACAGCTTAGCCATGTCCCTGGGTGTCCCGTTTTTGAAAAAGTACATCTCGTCGGAGATGTAGAAGAACTTCGCCTTCACCGCCGGATTGTTGTACACCGGTTCTCCGTCCGCCAGCACCTGTCCGCCGTCGGCTTTCAGCACGCCGCAGAGCAGCCGCAGGAAGGTGGACTTGCCCGCCCCGTTGGTTCCGATCAGGCCAAATACATGCCCCTCCTCAATCCGGGCAGTAATATGGTCTATGGCTTTGATGTCCTCAAATCTTTTCTGTAGATTGGTTACTTCTATCATGACTGCCTCCTATTTCCGTCTGTGCCGCTCTCCTCCATACCGGCCCGGCTGTACACCGCCATAAGCTCCTCCTGCAGGGCTTCCCGGGACAGACCCGCATCCCTGGCTTTGCGGGTCATTGCCACCCACTCGGCAAGCACCCGGCTTAGCTGTCCGTCACGCCACTCCTTCTCCGGCGCCACAAAGCTCCCCCGCCCGGTCACGGTGTACAGGTATCCCTCCTGCTCCAGCAGAGTGTAGGCCCGCTGCACCGTGTTGGGATTCACAGCCAGGTCCACGGCTAGACTGCGGACGCTGGGCATCTTGCTGCCCTGCTCCAGCCCGCCGCTGACAATCAGCCGCTCCAGCTTCTCCACCATCTGTTCATAGATGGGGCGTTTGTCCCTGTAGTCCAACAGAATCATGAGTGTGCGCTCCTTTCAAGTGTATTAACTCTCTTAATACGCTTAATATAGCATATGCTTCCTACAAAAGCAAGAATGATTTTTCAGTTCTCTCCTGCTTCTTTCCGCGCTTTGGTGATTTCGCTAATTGTGCATTGACTCCCGAAACTGCCGGTGATAAAATCAGAGTAATAAAACGAAATTTGATGAAATAATAAATTCCTTTTTTTATCTGCACAGGGGGATAAAAATGATAGATGGACATATTCATATTGAACGTGGTGCGTATACGCTTGATTGGATAAATCAATTTGTAAGTAAAGCAGTTGAAATGGAGATTGATGAAATACGTCTGCTTGAGCATTGTTATAGATTTGAAGAGTTTATTCCAATGTATGATTCTGTGTGTGCATATAGTGAATATGTAGATGCATGGTTTCGTAGAGATGCAGGTGTGCATAAACTCGCAGACTATTTGGAACTTATTGAACGAGTTAGAAACGAGCAGTTTCCGGTAGAAATCAAGTTTGGCCTTGAAATATGCTATTTCAAAGAGTTTGAAAGCTTTATTTTTGAACTTACAAAGGGTAAAGGTTTTGATTTTTTGTTGGGAAGCATTCATTTTGTTGATGATTTTGCTTTCGATCATAAAGCCGAGCATTGGGAGGGGCTTGATGTTGATAAAATATATCGTAGATATTTTGAGGATTCTATTTCATTAGCAAAGAGTAGAATATTTGATGGTATCGGTCATCCGGATGCAATAAAATTATTCGGTCATAAACCATCGTATTCACTATCAGACTACTATGAGAGTTTAGCTAAGGAACTCTCAAAAAGTAATATGTATGCAGATCAAAATAGTGGAGTCGCCAGAAGATGTCCTGAAACGGCTTCACTTGGTATGAATGAAGAACTGCTCAGAATATTGAAAAAGAATAATGTGAAAATTATTACTTCGTCTGATGCACATTGCCCTGAAGATGTTGGATACAAAATTAAGGAACTTAATAGCCTAATAGTGAGTTCCTAGAAATAAAAAATGAAAAGCACCATCGGAGGATTCAGTTTGCTCTTTTAACTGATAGACAGGAAACTTGAAATTTTATCTAAGCAAAAGATATTGACAAATTCCAATTTACCAGACTGAAAAAAGAAACTTTTATTTAGGAGGAAAAAGAAAATGGCATGGTATGACGAAGCAGTATTTTATCACATATATCCCCTGGGGATGCTGGACGCGCCCAGGGAAAATCCTTACGGGGAGCCGATACACCGGCTGCCGGATCTGATCCCGTGGATCGGGCATCTGCAGCAGATCGGCGTGAACGCCCTGTACATAGGGCCTCTGTTTGAATCCGTGGGGCACGGCTATGAGACCACGGATTACAAAAAACTGGACAGCCGCCTGGGGGACAATGAGGATCTGAAGGCTTTCGTGGCAAAATGCCATGAGGCGGGCATCCGGGTGATTCTGGACGGCGTGTTCAACCACACCGGCAGAGACTTTTTTGCTTTCCAGGATATCAAGAAAAATCGGGAGAATTCTCCCTACAGAGATTGGTACTGCAATGTGAATTTCTGGGGCAACAACGAGTATAACGACGGCTTCTCCTACGACAACTGGGGAGGCTACAACCTGCTGGTGAAGCTGAACCAGCGCAACCCGGCGGTGCGGGACTATATCTGCGACGTGATCCGCTTCTGGGTCAGCGAGTTTGACATTGACGGCATCCGCCTGGACGCCGCCGATGTGCTGGATTTTGATTTCATGAAGGCGCTGCGGCATGTGGCCAACGAGGTCAAGCCCCAGTTCTGGCTCATGGGCGAGGTCATCCACGGGGATTACACCCGCTGGGTCAACGAGGGCACCCTGCACTCCGTGACCAACTACCATCTGCACAAGGCCCTGTACTCCGGCCACAATGACCACAACTATTTCGAGATCGCCCACACGGTAAAGCGCCTCTATGGCATGGGCGGCAACCGCCCAGACGGGCTGAAGCTGTACAATTTTGTGGACAACCATGATGTGGAGCGTATCCATACAAAACTGAACAATAAAGCGCATTTTGCCCCGGTGCATGTGCTGCTGTACACCCTTCCCGGCGTGCCCTCCATCTACTACGGCTCGGAGTTCGGCATCGAGGGAAAAAAGGAAAGGCACTCCGATGCCTCCCTACGGCCCGCTCTGCGCTATGAATACTATGCCAATGCGGTAAAGGATAATTCCTATACCCGGTTGATTGCCGCTCTGGGAAAAGTGCGGCAGCAGGCTAAGGCCCTGTCCTATGGAGATTACCGGGAACTGGTGCTGACCAACAGGCAGTATGCCTTCTCCCGCAGTACCGGGGATGAGACGGTGCTGGTCACAGTGAACAATGACGACAATGGTGCTTCTCTGACCCTGCCCGCAGGCAATAATTCCGCTTATGTGGGAGCACTGTCGGGTGTACAGGTGACGGCAAACGGCGGCAATATCACGGTGAATCTTCCCGGCTGCTCCGGAGAAATCTGGCTGCCTGTACGGGAGGGGATGGAACCGGTCGTTGTCGTTGAACAGGATATAGAGTCGAACAGCAATCGGACAGATACCGCGACGATCGTGCCCGACACCCAAACAGTCGCTGACGCTGTGACTCCTGGGGCCAACGCGGACCCTGACGCCGCGACTCCTGACAGCAATGCAGGCGCGGGCGCTGCCACCTTCGACAATGAACCTACCGCGACAGTTGCCTCTTCTGCGGCAGCGCCCGCCGTGGAGACTCCTGCCACAGATACCCCCAAGTCCGCCACCCCTGACCAAAACGCTTTAGACGAAGCCTTTGAGAAAGGCCGAATCGCCGGACTTCAGGAGGCCATTTTGGCCATCATGAGCAAAAACGGCCCCATCACCGACCAGATGCGCCGGGATGTCGCCGCCAATGTGTACCACGATTCTCTGATTAATTGGATTAAGAGCTTTAGATAGGCTTTTTCCCTGTACCT
Source organism: uncultured Acetatifactor sp. (assembly GCA_964550745.1). Classification (GTDB taxonomy): domain Bacteria; phylum Bacillota; class Clostridia; order Lachnospirales; family Lachnospiraceae; genus Acetatifactor. The sequence continues at coordinate 15,079 of CAZKAO010000021.1, read as the reverse complement.
GTGTTATCACACCAATTGAAATCTGTGAGAAGGAGAAGCATGATGGAAAATGCAGAAAACATTGAAAAAATAAAAGCGCTTATCAATCAAATTGCAGAATATTATGACGAACCGGATGAAGATCAAGTAGAAAAAATGAGAGAATTAACAGGCGTAGATTGGGATGCGGAAGATTTGCAAATGATGTGTTGCGGTTATTGGGAATCTCCACATACCTTGGATGAGCTGGTTCATTTTCTGATTCATGAAGAATGGCCCTAAAAGTACAAATGACAAATTTCTCTGCATAGCCCCTCACTGCCCCCAAGGGACATCGCTACTCTGAAATTGATGCCTAGTGCAGGTACAAAATGATATTTTTCCGCAGGGACAGAATTTCAGAATTTGGAGGCATTGAGAATGTCAGTCAATGATTTGAAAAACATTTTAGATCAATATAATTGGGACGATGGTTTTAAAATACCGAGAAAGCTTCTAAACAACCCTGACTGTGATTTAGCGTTGGCATTGGAAATTTTTTACCTCGCTGATGGTTTTGCTTATTTAGATGGCCTTGCGAAGGAAACCTGGCGAGTAGAATGGAAGCAATTTGTCTGTTCTCTTTATAATGATATATTGGACGGCAAATATATAAAAGGCGCCACGCGATATGAAATACCGCTCACCAAGGTGCAAAAATATAAATTCAGGAAAAAACAGATACCAGAGGTTTTCTTGACAGATTTATAGTGAGGAATGCCTTGAGGACTTCCGGGAATCGCTGCATCTGCGGCTGAAGGAGGAAAACGACAATGGATCTGGGAATGCCGACACTGATTGAGATACCGGATATTGAAGACTGCGCCGCACTGTGCGCAGAGCTGGGGCTTCAGTTTGTGGAGCTGAACATGAATATGCCCCAATACCAGACTCACAGCCTGGACGTGGATCGATTGGCAGGTCTCTCCGAAAAATATGGCATTTACTACACTATCCATCTGGACGAGAACCTGAATGTCAGCGATTTCAACTCCCATGTGGCCGACGCGTATATCCAAACGGTCCGGGAGACCATTCACATTGCGAAACTGCTGCATATCCCCGTGCTGAACATGCATCTCTCCCAGGGCGTCTACTTTACACTGCCCGACAAAAAAGTGTTTCTGTTCGCGGAGTACTCCAAGCAGTATCTGCAGAGCATGCAGCTTTTTCGGGAGGAGTGCGAGAAGATGATCGGCTCCCACAACATCCGAATCTGTGTGGAAAACAGCAACGGATACACATCTTTTCAACAGCAGGCTTTGGATCTCCTGTTGCAAAGCCCTGTGTTTGCTCTGACCTTTGACATCGGTCATAACCACTGCATTAGAAAGGCGGACGAAGCCGTTATTCTGCAGCACAGGGACAGACTCTGCCACTTCCATTTTCACGACGCCCTAGCTAAAAAAGATCATCTTCCCCTGGGCACCGGGGAGATTGACTTACAGAAATATCTGCGCATGGCAAGCCAGGCAGATTCCCGCATTGTCTTAGAGACCAAGACTGTCTCCGGCCTCCGGGAATCCGTCTGCTGGATGAACTCCCGTTTTGCTTAATGTAGGGATATAATGACTCCCTTTTACCCGACTCACAGCGCAGACATTATGATGTCCCCGGCAGAGTAAGCACCTGTGTAAACCGTTTCTTCTGTTCCGGAGAAAGATGGTGACTAATCAGAATCAGTCACATCCGGCGCACCCCCGCACTCCCAGCGGCTTACAGCCTGACCACTGATTCCCACCGCTTCCCCCAATTCCTCCTGTGTCAACCCTGCCGCCTTCCGAAACTTGGAAATCTGTGCGCCGATCAGTTGATCATTCATTATAAAAACTCCTCCCATCTCAATGATTACTTGTATTTTAACCAAAAGCACACTTGCGTGCAAGGCATGTATACTTGTGATAATCCAACTGTCACTTGAGTTTTCTATATTATTCCCCAAATCTGATTTACCTTTTCGGCGAGCAAAGCAACAAATAAGCAGTGATCTGTTACCTGTCACAGACCACTGCTTAAATCTTTCAGACAATCTACATATTCCTTTATCGCCTGTTCTATTTTATCCCAATTTTCATTCAGCTCGGTGTATAATCCTGTTTCGCCTTTTCCGATCATATCGTAAATCGCATAAAGCAATTCCAGCTCCAAGCATCTGCTGTCACAATCGGCAATCTCCTTTTCCCTCAAAATCTGTGGATATCTAAGGCTCTTTTTTACTCTTTTGGATAAATAGTATTCTAACAAATTCGGCGGAAAATTGTCTTTTCGATTTTCGCCTAAAAGTTCTCTTGCGATGCGGATTTCCAGCCCATAAATATTTTGAATGCCAGTATTCCAATATTCAAATTCAAATGAAAAATCTGCGTCATGAGCAATTTCACAGATCTTCAAGGCAAGCTCTTTGTTTCCATAAATATAAAGCCAATATGCTAAAGAGCATAGACAGCTTGTGTCTGAAACACTCTTAAATGAACATTTTTGAACAAGTCTTCTGCAGGGTTTGATGATGTTATGATAAATTCCAGGCTCCGCCTTCTGCCCATATTGGTCCAATACTGCCTGAAGTGTGGGTTTTAGTTTTTCATGAAAATCTTTAATTTCCTGCTGTAATTGATGCATTTTTCACCACAATCCCTGTCTTTTGCCCAGTACGCCAGTCGAAGCAACTGATTGACCTCCCTGTATCTGTCCAGGATCGTCCTCTTTACGTCCGTCATTTTTGTTTCCTTCCAATGAAAAATATCCCTAAAATGTTCTGAGGGAATTGGCTCTGTCGCTCTATTTTTTCTCATAAAATACCAAGGTAAGCCGTTCATTGACCGCTTCAGTCTTTCCGTTTCTTCTATATCCCATTTTCTCATACAGATAGCAGTTCTTCTCCTCCTGCAGAATCGTCTCAAGCTCCCACCCGGCCGTACCGTGAAGCTCCTCGCACATCTGGATCGCCCTCTGCGCAATGCCCTGTCCCTGGAACTGCGGCAGTATAAACAGAGGCGAAATCCGCTTGTTCACGCCCGCTTCCTTTTTATCCACAATGCGGATAGCCCCTACCTTCTGCGCTCCCTGGCAGATAAAATAGTAGTAGGTAAAATCCTGCCGCAGGCGGGCCTCCACCTTTTCCACCTTTTCGCATCCGGGACTTGTTTCAAAATCCTGATACTTGTCCAGCAGCTCCCGAAACGCCTCCAGCTGCATTGCATGCAATTCCTTCGCATGCTCCACGCCCGCTCTGATCAATTGGATTCCATTATACACGGACGAACCCCTCCTTCCACAGACATTGATCCACCACAAATCTGCTGACACTCCACCTCATTCTGTCATAGTTTTGCTGCATTGTGAGCAGATGTCCTCTTGCCGCATCTTCCTGTGCAAAGCAATGGCTCTCAATAATATTTACCTCGTCCATATCCGCATTTTCATCCCATCCGCAGACCATAAATACCTCGCTGCCGCCATGTCCCTCCATATCTTTCTCGATTATTTCATAGCAGCAGTCATAGTCCTTAAAACCCTCCACATGATGCAGATAATCCTCCGCAGTCTCCTTCGCTTTGTCAAAAGAGGAGAAAATCCCAATACAAAACATCTCCCTATGGTCCTCATAGGACAGTTCCTTATCACAGAAAACCAATTGATACATGCCCGCCTCCCCGTATCCACATCCTTCTCTCACTCCAAGACATCACTCCAGAGCTCGCTGACCTCCTCCCGGGAGATGATCTTCGTCTCTCCCGCCGGGATTCCATCCTCGTAAAAATACTCCTGATACCTCTCATTCCTATTATCCGGCGTTTCTCCCTGGTCTCCATAATACACCTCCAAAGCTCCCACACACAGGTACCCCCGCTCCTCGTCATACCGAATCCGAGTTATGATCGTTTGAGTGGCGCCGTTCGGCTCATATTCATCAATATACTTCTTCTCTTCCACCACATTATAGTAACAAAATACGCCCTCGCCCTCAGACGTATTTGCCGGAAGTTCCTCCCGAAACGCGCCCTCCTCCTCTCTCCACAGATACACCTTCCAATAAGAATGATTGATATCCATCCATAAAAGCACCAAATCCTCCTCCCCGTCAAAATTCATATCCTGAAAGTAAAAATTACCCGCATGATGTCCCCATCCTTCATCCCAGTCAATATTCGTATTCTCGGCATAATACACATCCGGCATATAGGGCAGATAGGGGGAGGTCTCCACCAACTCCTGCACCAGTGATCCCTCCTTGTCATAGATGGAAAAACAGAGCTGCCGCTCTCCTGTTGCATTCAGCCACAGATCTGTACTGATTCCCTCCAGATACAAGTCATAATCCCTGCCCGATGACACCAGAATATGCCAGCTGGGGCGGCATAAGGGAAACCACTCCAGCTCTATTTTCTTCTGAGTGTACTGCTCCCTAATCCTCTGAAACTCCTCCTCGGAAAGCATCTCCCTTGCATATTCCCCATCTGTGATAATCTCTCTATTTTCTCTGTAAGGTTCCACACCCACTCTATTCTCATTATCCCAGTGTGCCCCAAGAGCCTCTGCAAGTTCAAAATCCTGCGTCTCCTGAGAATATTGATAGTAGGTTATGGTATAATCCACTCCTCCGCTGACATATTCAACAATGCCTCCCTCATACATTGTCATATCAAAATAAGGAGTGGACTCCATAAATCGAATATCCCCTGCTTCTCCAATATAGTACATGATCCTTGTGTAAAACATGATCGTTTCGTCATGGTAATATCCAACTCCCATGATGAGTTCCGGAATACCATCGCCTGTCAAATCCGCCAGACTGTAACCGATACATATATCCCGATCCTCCGTGGCATATGGCCAACAGCAGTACACTTCATCATACACATAAAGCTCTTCAATGCCCAAGCCCTCCCACTTATCTGATTGTCTATCCCACAAATCGTCGAGGGTAAAATCCGCTTTCATCACCTTCTCATACTGCTCCAGCACCTCCATCAGAGGCTCCGGTACATCCGGGTGGATATAAACCTGCCACTGTTTGGCGTTTTCCTCCCCATCCTCTGTGATTCCTGCGGCGGTATTCTGCTCCTGACCCGGCTTTTCCGTCTGCTCCGATTCTATGGCTGATCCTGGCTCCTCACGGGAGCTGGACACTACGGAATTCTCCTCTGTGTCCACAGACCCGGTGGCGGTTTCATCCTCCGCTATCGGCTGTCCCACCAGTCCGTTTTCCTCTATACCCGGCACTGCGGCGGAGTCAATTCTGAAAATACCATATACGCCAAGCATGAACATCACAAATATAATGATCAGGATAAACGCCATGACATGCCTCATATCAGCCTTTTGTATGGGCTTACCTGTGATATTGTCCCTATCCGTATTGAAACCATCCTGTTCCAACCCGCAAAATGCCAGAAAATCTCTATCCAGCGTCTCCCCGTTGGCCTCCAGATTCTGCCGGGCCGTCTCCTGGTCATACTCCAATCCGTGAATCAATATGGAAATCTCTGCACCGAACTGATCTTTCAGCAATCCAGAAGCATGTATTCCTTTGACTACCTCAGTCAGCATCTCCCGAAAGGCCCCACTGATCTCCTCCTCATCCTCCAGACCCAGGCCGTCAATCCACTGGCTTACCGTCTCCGCCGTATCGCCCAGCCCCCAGCACAGCTCCTCATTTTGGAGCCAAAAAGCATAATTCCACCTGGCCTCCTGCTCGTCCGAGGCGAGCGGAACACTCTGCTCCGCCTGCTGCCTTGTATTGTATCCCAACACCACCACGGGCCTGCGGGGATCGTCCTCCTCGTTGAACACATACAGAGAGAGGGCATAAATATTTTCATATATGCCATCCCTTTGCCACTCCGATATCTTCTGTTCAATCAAGGCCTGCAGCTGTTCTTTCATTGTCCTTCCTTCCTCGCATTTCTCAGCGGCCCAGCTTCTCCAGCAGTTCCTGCCGGCTCAATGTGGTCTTAATCCACTCATACTCCCCCACATCATAATCAATGTCCTCATCCTCTGGAACCTCCACGCCATTGACATAAACTGTGCAATGCTCTCCGGTAATTTCATTCTCATCCTCAAGATAGTTTTCATACATTATCCATGCTGCCTGCTCCATGGTATGCTGCTTGCTGGCAGTCCAATAATTTATATGCAAAACATTAATACCCATATCCACATCAACACACCGCAGGCTGTTCTTTCCCGGCACATACTCATAACCCGCAATCCCGAAAGCCCCATATGACCAGACGCTCGTCAGGCAGTACACTTTTCCTGCATCATAGGTAAACAGGCTCATCCAGTAGCCGCTGACTCCTACAACCAGTTCGGGGATATCATCTTCATCAAAATATATCAGATCGTACCCCATATTCTTTGAGCCCAGGTCATACACCCGGCTCACTGCCTCGTATGCCTCCTGATAGCTGGAAAACTCCCCATTCTTTTTTCCAGCTGTCAAAACGCTGAAGATCTCAGAAACCGTCAAGGGATTCACCTGATCAGAAAGGGACTCCGACAGCGTCTCCTCTGCATAAAAAGACACGCGTACACCATCATCCCATCCCTCCCACTCATCTCTATCACCACAATAAACAGCTGCAAACCTGGTATCCCCATAGGTTTCCAGCAGCAGAATATCCGTGTTGCCGTCAAAATCCACATCAGAAAAAGCCACTGCGTCCAGGCTGCGGAACTTTTCTCCCTCCAGTTCTTCCGGGACATAGTCATGCAGCTCCTTGAGAACCTGTCCATTTTGGATCAGCTGTATCCGAAACTTCGGATTCTCCGAAGACGGCGCAAAGGGAACAAAGTACACCTTTTGGTCGTACTCACTGAGCTGCACCTCAAAGGTCTGGTCTGAAATGCAGTCCTTCCCAAACATCTCCTGCATGGCATCCAACTCTTCCTCAATTTCCTCTGCGGCTGAAGACGTTGTCTCCGAAGCATCAGCCACACTGTCCTCCGCCGAATTCTCCGCTGTCTCGCTGGAAATTGTCCGTGGTTCCACCACTTCAGTCTCCGGCTCCTGCCCGCATGCCGCAAGCATACCCTGTAAGGAGAGTAACGTCAAAACCATTGCCGAGCTATATGTTATTCTCTTTTTGCTGATTTTCATAGTCGTTATCTCCCTTCATGCTCTCCACTCCACCACATCCTGCATCGTCTTCCTCGGCCTGGCTTGGGGATTTTCGTTTGCATAGCCCACTGCCATGGCGGCGTAAAGCTCGCCCTCCGCATTCAGCCAGCTTCTAAGCTCTCTCTGGGCAAAGAAGGTATTGCAGATCCACAGAGTTCCCAGTCCCTGCTCCATAGCCGCCAGGGACATGTTTTCCATCGCCGCTCCTATGGACTGGGCATTGCAGATCTCCGAAACCCGCTCGTCCATCGTCAGACCCTTCCCGATCTCCACTCCCAGGGCATTTACCACAAAAATAATAACAGGGGCCTGCCTCATGATCTCCAGGCTCTGCCATGCCCCCTGCAAATGCTCTGCACTCTCCGGCAGGAGGGGACTTGTCTTTTCCCTCTCCAGGCCCTTTTCCATCGCATTCAGCGCCTCTTCCTTTGCCCTGCCTGCTGCCACAACGAACCTCCAGGGCTGGCGGTTTTTGGCGGAGGGCGCCTGTATCCCCGCCCTCAGAATTACCTCTATGATCTCACGGGGCAATTCCTCTGCAAAATACCTGCGAATACTCCTCCTGTCCCGTATGACCTGCATGACCCGGCTGTTTTTCCGTGTCTCTACTCCGCGAATCCATTCTCCATGTTCAAATATTTCCTTCAATGTCTTTATATCTACCATACGATTATCCCCTCACTCGTCCATGAAATAATTTTGATGTTGATTCTGGTTTATCCAGGTTAGATATTTTGCACTGAATTCATATATTTCGTTACAGATATTTGCAGATTTCCGCCAGGCTGTGAACCACACAGTCCGCTTTCTCCTGCTCGCCGGTAATCTGCCAGTCCTGCCAGATTCCACACCGCAGCCATATGGTATGCATACCCATTGCCTTGGCCGGGATAATGTCGTTGTCCACCCGGTCACCGATCATAATCGCCCTGGCAGGCATACAGCCGCTTTTTTCCAGAGCAATCTGAAATATCCGATGATCCGGCTTTGATACTCCCTCTTCCGCAGACGCAACCACCAGATCAATATATCGCAGCAACCCATATCCCTCCAGCCGCCCGGCTGTTCCGGGAGACTGGTTGGCTATGACACCAATTTTATATTTTCTGCTCAATGTCCTCAGACACTCTTCTGCGTCCTCATAAGGGGACTCGTCTTCTCTGTGCCATGTAGGCAATTCTATGCCCAGTCTCCGGGCCATCGCCAGATCTCCCTTTTGGTGCTGCCCATATAGAGCTATGGCCTCCCCATACAACCAATCATATTCCACTCCAGCCTTCTGCGCCATTTCATACAGTCGATGCTCAAATGCTCTCTGCTCGTCAAACAGAGTATTACCTATATCAAAAAATAACCATTCCACACCCTCAAACATTACTGTCCACATCTCCACTATCCCGCTCCTGCATAACCGGTAAAGTCCTCCTACCGATGATAGAGCAGCACCACATCCCTTTCCCTGATGCGGCTGTCTCCCTCGGGCTGGATATTCTTATTTCCCCTCTTTAGCATAATCACATGCGTGCGCCGGGAGATATCCAGATCACGAATCTCCAGGCCAATCCAGGGATGCCCCTTCTCCATCGTCACCTCTTCCACGCTGGCCTCAATATGCCTACGGCTCATGCTGCCCAGCACCATGATGTCACCCGCCTGAATTTTCAACTCCCTCTGGGGTATGAGGACATCCCGGTTCCGCAGCACCGTGGCCACATACAGTCCCTGGGGCAGTGTAAGCTGTTCCAGACTCTGTCCGATAAAGGGATGCTCCAGGATGATCTCCAACGTCACAAAGTCGGCGTCCATACTGGCGACTGTACCCTTTTTTATGCTGGTATAGTACTCCACAAATCCTGCGGAAATAATACCTGTGGGGATAGCCACCATCCCCACGCCCAGGAAAGCAATAACAATAGCCATAATCTGGCCGCCCACTGTGATGGGATAGATATCCCCGTACCCCACCGTCAGCAATGTGGAAACAGACCACCAGATGCCGGAGAATGCATTGGAAAAATGCTCCGGCTGGGCCTCATGCTCCAGTCCGTACATGCACAGGGAGGAACCCATCATCAGCACCAGCACCAAAAAGATAGAATATATCAGCGGGTTGCGTTTCTCCCTCAAAACTGTGGTAATCACATGAAAAGCGTCATACTTGGCGTTGATCCGAAACAGCCGCAGGATACGCACCACTCGGAACATGCGGAAGGCCACCGCGCCGCTGGGGAATACAAGGGGCAGAAAATAGGGCAGTATGGTCAGCAAATCCACCATGCCGTAAAAGGAGAAAGCAAATTTCAATTTTGCCCGCCCATGTCTGCTCTCAGGATACAGATACTGCGCCGTCCACAGCCTCAGCACATATTCCACCGTAAATATGACGATCGTGACCAGCTCCACCGCCTGCAGCAGGGACGCGTACCGGGCCAACTGCGCAAAGGTCTGGCAGAAGGTAATCACGATATTCAGCACGATAACAAATACAATGAACACGTCAAATATCACACTGGGAACATCCGTCTGGCTCCCGATCTGTATGATTTCAAAGACTCGCTTTTTTATTTTTTCCAGGTTATTCAATGTCGTTCTCCTCCCTGACAGATACCCCTTAGAAATTCCGCTGACCGGTACATATAATCCATCTGGTCCGGCGCGTCAAAATGCTCGATGGCCAAATAACCGTCATAACCCTGCTCCCTCAAACGCTCTGCCAATTCCCGAATGGGCAGGTAGCCGCCGCCCACCGACACACAGCCAAGGCCCCCGTCCGCCGTTCCCCGATCCTTGCAGTGGACATGAGCAACATAGTCCCTAAGCAGTTCAAGCGCCGCCGTCACATCCTCACCGCTGTAGGCAAAATTCCCCATGTCCAGCGTAAATCCCAGCCCCGGCACCTGCTCCATCAGCCACTTTATCGGCAGCATTCTGGCACAGGGGGAGGTATGACCGTCAAAGTCCTCCAGCGTGACCTTCACACCCTTTTCCTGCCCATAGCTCACCAGGTCCCGCAGGGCGTCCCGCACCATGCAGGTGGAGGCATGGCTCTCCATATAATGGGTCACCGAGTCGGCGCATAAAGCGGCTCCTTCTTCCATAGGACTTTGCCTGTTGCCGCTGGGTTTGGGATTTCCAACTTCCCGACAGCATGCCGCCAGCTCCGCGGCCTCCTGCTCCTCCAGAAATCCCGGTACGATCAGCACCTTTTCAGCCCCCACCTTGGCCGCCAGGTCCACATGCTTTTTCGCCTGAGTCAGGTCCCCGCTGTGGGTTAAATCATAAAACTCATAGATACAGCTCACCGCCAAACCTGCCCTGCGGAAAGCCCGGCGCAGAGGAAGTCCGCCTCTTTTCAGCTGTGTATAATTAATCTCCAAACCATCGATTCCCCAGCTCTTACACGCCCTGAGCAGCTGTGAAAGGCTCTTTCCCGTCTGCTGCCGGGCTTGGGTAATATGGTCATAAAACACGGATATCTGCATCGCTCACATCATTCCTTCCCGGTTCTACACTCCCACATAGATACCTATCCTCTCTCAAGCGGCTCAATTACCTGCACACATTCCGGGCTGCCCGCCCGGCGCAGGGTGGGTTTGCACCAATCCACCGCATTGCGGATAATCTGCTGTATCGGCTCCATGTAATAGACCGGATACTCCTCATGCCCCGGCTGAAAATAGAAAATCCTACCCAGCCCTCTGGTAAAAGTACAGCCGCTGCGGAACACCTCCCCGCCTGCAAACCAGCCGGTAAAGACCACATCGTCCGGCTTTGGTATGTCAAAATATTCCCCGTACATTTCCTCTCTGGGAATCTCAATGCAGGAGGGCAGCCCCGCCGCTATGGGATGTCCCGGCGCCGTCACAAACAGCCGCTCCCTGTCTCCATGCCGCCATCTCAGAGTCATGCTGGTTCCCAGCAGCCCTTTCAGCACCTTGCTGTAGTGGGCAGAATGCAGCGCGATCAATCCCATCCCCTGCAGCACATGGCGTTTTACCCGCTCCGCCACCCGGTCCTCAAACTCCTCCTGCCGGGCATGACTCCAGAAGATCAGCACATCCGTCTGAGCCAGCACCTCCTCCGTCAGCCCGTGTTCCGGCTCCCCGAAGGTTGCCGTCCTGACCTGAATGTCAGAACCCTTCCCCAGAAATCCGGCGATACAGCCGTGAATCCCCTCCGGGTACACTGTCCGGATATTTTCATATTCCTGCTCATGGACATACTCGTTCCACACGGTCACTCTAGTCATAAACATCCCCCTACAATTCCTTGGTAAAACAGATAATCCGATTGGCCTCACTAAAGCCCATGGCCATATGGAATCTCCTGCTGTCCTCATTCACAAGCTCACAGTCGCTGGCAAACTCCCGGCAGCCCTTTTCCCTGGCCCATTTTTCACATTCTCGCAGCAGCCCTCCGGCATATCCTCTGTGCCGATATTCCGCCCGCACAAATATCCCCTCCAGATACCCCACCGGGGAAGATTCTGTCCCCTCCACATAGTCATGTCTCAGCTGGCACTGGGCGAATCCCACCGGGATCTCCTGCTCATATTTTATAAAAAATTGAGCGTCCTCCCTCGCCATAATCTCCGCCATATCTTCCGCCAGTTCCCCGACGGAATGGCTCTCCCACATCTGGACCGCCAGCTCCGCCAACACAAGGACATCCTTTTCTTCTCCACTTTTTATCATAGTTATATCTCCTCTTATACTCACTAACGATTAGATTTTCCTTTTTGCACAGTGCATGTTGCCCGATTATGCGACATGTGCTGTGCGAAAATTGGAAAATCTTAACGTTAGTCAGTATAAAACCGTCTACTTCATAAACATAAAGGACTTTAACTCAAACAATACTCGCCCCCGGAACATATTGGCTATCCAGTCGTTAGGATCGTCCTTGTCATCAGTGCTGTGATAGCCTGTGGAGACTGTGAAAAACAGGGCGTGCCGTCCCGTCACCTTCTTCACAACAGCATGCGCCATCCCGTCGCCGCTCCCGACAGGGCAGCTGCCAATCTCCTCGCCATCCTCGCTGTCTATATGGATATGCAGCGTACTCTCACAGCCGCAGCCCGCCACCCTGGCGGCAAACTCCATGGTCTTACCGGAGTAATCCTCCCCAAAGTCAAAATACTTGTAGCCGATCACACAGTTCTCCGTGATACCCGTGACTACCCGCTCAAAAACCGTTTTCTCCGTGATAAACGCCCCGCCCTTCAGCACACAGGCGATATCCGCGGAAGTCTCCCTGTAAGGCGAAAGCGCATCCTCAAAGCCAAGGGAGGTCATCTCCACTGGCGGGATCGTTCCGTCCGGCAGAATTGTAATCTTTTCCACGCAGGCCCTCCTGGACATGATGCTGTTGTTTGTCATGCGGTGATAGAAAATATACCATTGCCCCTTGATGCAGGCGATGGAGCCGTGATCGTTGCCCCCCGGATAATCCACCCCGTTGTCAACGATATACCCCCTGTAGACAAACGGTCCCGTGGGCTTGTCCGAGGTGGCGTAAGCCAGCCTGCTGCCCCTCTGGGGAGAGTAGATCAGATAGTACACATCCCCGACCTTACGCGGGGAGGCCGCCTCAAAGAAAAGGCTTTCCTGCTGGGAAAAACCCTTGTCCTCATCTATTTGATTCGGGATAATATGGTCAATACAGCTCCCGTCCAGGACCTCATACATATTGTCAGGATTGACCTGCGCCATAAAGGAGTGCTGATACCCACAGTAAATATACACCTTCCCGTCGTCGTCCACCAAAACGCCGGGGTCCACAAACCACCCGTCCTGACAGATCTCGTCCGGTATCGTATATTGATATCTGGAGATCAGCCGGAAAGGCCCCTCCGGCCTGTCACTGACCGCAACACAGCCCTTTGACCCGAAAATATAGGCAAACAAATAATATTTGCCGTCCTTCTCCACCACGTCCGGCGCATAGAGTTCATTGCCCTCCTTCGTCCAGTCCGTGTCCGCCGGATGATCCCGGTCCGCCAGAGTATGGAAAATATCTCCGTGACAGACCCAGTCATTCAGATTGTCTACCGACGCGCTCCAGCATTTCAGCACATGGTCGCAGAATCTCGCCGATCCCGCCTTGTCGTGGGAACCGTAAATATAGACTCGATCCCCGAATACTCTCGGTTCTCCGTCGGGGATGTACTCCCAGCCCGGTAAATATGGATTAGCCATTTTTTCCCTCCTTGAAACTTATCTTACTATGCCACAAAGTTCACAATCCCATAGTATATATGACACATCATAAAACCTGCCCCCGACACCAGCGCAGCGGCATTTTTCCTGGCCAGCGAAAACAGTATGAATGCCACGCATGGCACGGCGCACAGGTCCATAATAACTAACGCATTTGTCACTCCCGAATAATAGAATCCCCATCCCGCAAAATAGAACAGGACTGCCGCCGCAATGCCCCCTCTCCAGCCCACGCCCATGGGTTTCCTGCATGTAGAATTTTGCAATACACATATGGCCGCCGCCATAATCATCTGAAAAACCGAGGCCACCGTATCCACCGCGGGCGTGACCGAGGGATTCCTGAGAATATCCATTGGCGCAGGTGCCATAAACCATATGAATGTGGGCAGCATAATCACCAGAAACAGCAGCAGCCCCCATATGTCAAAGCCCATCCTATATTTCCGAATATCAAACATTTTTCACTTTCTCTCTTCCCTTTTTCTCTTTTTTGTGTTATTGTTGGTATATGGAAGCATAGCTCAGCTGGGATGAGCGCTCGCCTGACTAGCGGGAGGCCAAGGGTTCGAGCCCCTTTGCTTCCATTTTTTATTGTAAAGAGGAGCCATCCACCACCTGGGCCAGAATATCCAGAGCAATTTCTCTTGCCATACCACCGGATACCTTATCCTTTTGCTCGCTATCTTCTAAGTATACCGCAAAATATACTCTATTGCCATTTTCTTCTGAAAAACCCACAAACCATGCCTGACCACCGGGGCCAGAACCAGTCTTCCCATATATCCCATTGGTTTCTCCATCGACAGCCATGATATTCTTGAGGATATTTATGTCTTCCCCGCTATAACTGCTCTCCCCCTCAAATATGCTTTTCAGCACATCCACCTGACTAAGCGGTGAGATTTTTAAGGAGGATGCCAGCCAAAATCCGTTGAGTTCCGGCAGAGGATTGATATTGCTCCCATCCCACTCAGAGATATCGCAGTTTCCATACTGCAATTCATCTAACTCCCTCTGCAGTTCCTCCGCCCCCACCTCGTCAATCACTTGGCGAAAATACCATATGCAAGAGGTCTGAAACGCCTGCTCCAAAGTCAGATTGTCATTCCAGTCCGATACGGAATAAAGAGTCCCTGAGTAGGCCATGTTTGATGTCTCACTTTCCAGCACTCCATTTTTCAGCCCTGCCAGTGCGGAAACGATCTTAAATGTGGATAAGGGGGATACCTCCTGCTCGCACAGTTCGGAATTGTAAAGATGGTATTCGTTTTCCTGCAAGTCGTATAGGACTGCGCATCCCCGAATTCCTTTGAAGTATACGCTGTAATCTACGTTTTCTACTGTGGCCTTCGTGTCCTCATATGCAGAGGATGACTCCTCTGACGCTATATCCCCCGATGTCTGCAGGTCATGAATCACTGCCTCTTCCAGCGGCAATGGCGAAATCTTGGCCGCCTCCGACCGTTCCTCTTCCCCTCCGCAGCCGGAGAGTAAAAGCAGACCAAACAATGTCAAAATACCTATTATCTTTTTCATAGCCCCTCCCAGAACCCATCCAACAGCTCCGCCAGCATTTCTTATCCCTATTTTACAACAAGTAGCTCTGATTGAAAACAATAATTTTGCCTGTTGCACAGTATAAAAAATAGCTGCCTGAAATCTCTTCCAGACAGCTATACGACCCAGATCGGACTCGAACCGACGACCTCCGCCG
>CAZKAO010000020.1:0-45817 GCA_964550745.1 uncultured Acetatifactor sp. | reverse complement strand
CTCACTGGGTACAGGTGTCGCTGTAGGTTCCGGCTCGGGTGTCGGTGTAGGCTCAGGTGTTGCCGTAGGTTCCGGGGTCGGCTCAGGTGTCGGCTCGGGATCCGGTGTAGGCTCAGGTGTAGATGTGGGCGGCGGCGGAACAATGCCAACCCAGTGTATCTGGTGTACCTCGCCATACTGTTCAAAGTTGTCGGCTATTACGCCTCCGATAATATTGTTCCAGTTCACAACAGTCGCTCTAGGTGCAACAATATATCCGTATGCTCTTCCGGTCTGCACCTTGCTGGCATTACCACAGTTCCACAATATTCTTCCTGCCCAGGATGTAAATTCTCCTTTTTCGACAGCGCTGTTTATGTTCATGTTCGGTATGACTACATCACCGCTCGTAACATTGACTATTACGGTCTTGCCAGCCTCTGCAGCTGCAATAATTTTATCTTCAAGGGTATTAAAGTTGCTGTTCAGGTCCTCACTGGTTGTATTCAAAACATAAGCCGAATCTGTATCCATATCAGGCAGTGCATACAACTCACCTAACCATGCCGCTTTTGCCGAAATGGTATTGGCAATGACATCCTTAATATCGTTCTGATACGCAAAACCCTTTAACAGATTGCCCGTGGCAAAAAATCCAAGTTCTACATTATCAGCACTGATCTTGTACAGGTTGTACCCCTGTCCGTTAGATACCAGCTTGTTCTGTGTGCCATCCAGAGGGTTAACTTCAGGCAATACAATATAGGAATCTCCATTCGCGCTGCAAACGAAGCTGCCGGTCGACAGATCTCCGACATAACTCACGCCGCCTACGCCGATAGCACAATTGCCACCGTATATGCTCAATCCGCCAGGCAACACACCTAGAGCCACATTGCCCTCCACATGGTCGCTTCTCGTCATCTTATTCGCATACACGGAAAAGAGGAACGGATTGGACAGGTCGGTCTTTCCAAAATTACCTGTTGGCGCCGCGTAATCATACAGCGGCATAGGTTCCGCAGGTGCCATAATATTATCTCCACCTGAACTTGACAGCATCTCCGGCACATTTGGATCTGCTGTCTCATTTGCATGTGTAGCAAATCCAGAATCCGTAAACATGCTGCTAATGACCAATGCCGAAGCCATGGTCACTACCACAAATTTACTTACTTTCTCTTTTAACCCCATTACTCTCATGACTTAACCCTCTTTGATTGTTGTTGAGATGTTTACAGCTACCTACATATTGTATATAATATACCTCTTTACTAATTAAGACTCCCTTTTGTTGTGGAATGGTTCAAAAAATATTACAATTTTTTTAATTATTTTTAATATTTTATTCCGTATGGCTCAACAGCTGTCAGAACGCCATGTATCAGAACTCTCCTTGAGGTTCCCGCCGAGCCGTAGCAGGTAGACAGGGATACGATGTTGGGCCGCTCCGACAGATCCACATCAAAGGCATAGTTGGAATTCTCCACTGCCCACGATGTATACTGGTCATAATTCTCGTCGGATGAAAATACCATATATCTGTTACTGTCCTTCCTTGTCATATAATAGGAAAAGATCTCGTAGGTATATACCTCGTCCTCTGTATATATGTAGAAACAGGAGTTGGCATCCAACAGCGAGGGATCATCCACCAGGTTTTTGAATGTTCCAAACATGCTTCCATTCCTCATATTATGACCGAATACGAATGTATTCCTGTCGCTCCAGTCGGAAGATGCCCCACAATCCATGAAAATACTGCCCGAATTGCTCTTCTCATCCTCAAAGGAGTGTTTCAGATAATAATCATTGTCCTCTCCCTGCACCACCGGGTAGCTGACTTCCACCGCCGGAAAATAGAACCACCCTCTGAAATCACCGTTCATCTCTTTCAGCATGTCCATGTCAATGGAGAGCGGCGGATACTGAGGGGGCAATATCTCTACCTCCTCACCGTTCTCATCAACATCAATAACAATAGAAGTTGGCGTATATGCAGTCTCTGTTGCCGTCACCGCCACCGCGGCCTCCAGCAGACGCTGATGCTCCTCCTCGGCGCGTCGGTCAGAGATGATAGACATCACCAGTTTGTAGCCGGAAAACACGACAGCACTCAGCAGAATCAGAATTCCGACTGCATATTGAAGTTTTTGCAAGCCGTTCTTTTTCAACGGAATCTCCTCCCTCCAAATTATCTCTGTAAACCAAGTATAACACATTTTCACAAATCTGTCATCTTTTATTTGATATTAGTGATTTTTTTTGTTATAATTGTCCATATACTCTATTGCGTAAAAAATAGGATTATTACAAATTCGTCAAAGAGGGGAGAATGCAATATGTTACCAATTCATTTGATTTCAGCCCTGTTCCTGGGCATGATGTATTTCTTTATTTACCGGATGGACAAAAAGCCCGTCTATGACCCCAAAAAAATCTTCATGTTCCTGTTGGCGGCAGGTTTTCTGCTGCGCTGCGTTTTTGCCGGGAACTCCGAGGGTTTTGCCTCCGACACAGCATGTTTTGCCAGTTGGGCCAATCTTGCATTTGAGGGTGGAATCAAAAATTTCTATGCCTCCGGCGTTTTTGCCGATTATCCTCCCGGGTTTGTCTACATACTATATATAATAGGGGCAATTTTCTCCCTGTTTAAGATACCATATCTGTCGGCTCCCTGCCTGCTGCTGCTCAAACTGCCGGCAATCCTCTGCGATATGGCCACCGTTCTGCTCTTTTACAAAATTGCCTCCAAAAAACTCCCTTCACAGCAGACTGTGATGCTGGCAGGACTGTATCTGCTCAATCCGGCAATTATTCTGAACTCCTCCATCTGGGGGCAGGTGGATTCCGTGTTCACCCTGACCGTACTGCTCATGTGCTGGTACCTGACAGAAAACAGGATGATTCCCGCCTATATTGTGTTTGGAATCGGTGTGCTGTTAAAACCTCAGACGCTTGTGTTCGCACCTGTGCTGATCTACGGCATTATCGACAGAGTCATTCTGTATGATTTCAGTTGGAGAAACTTTTACCACAATCTGTTCTCTGGCCTGACAGTCATCTTCTGTATGCTGCTGGCCTGCATGCCATTCGGCCTTGACCTGGTATACATGCAGTACACCGCTACACTGGGTTCCTATCCCTATGTGGCCGTCAACGCCTTTAATCTGTGGGGACTGTTTGGCCTGAACTGGATATCTCAGGAAACCCGCCTGCTGTTTTTCAGCTATCAGACCTGGGGCATGATAATCATCGTGCTGATCGTTCTGCTTTCCGCCCTGTTCTTCTTCCGGGCGCAGAATAAGGAGAGCCGTTATTTTACCACCGCCAGCTTTTTGATTATCTCCATGTTCCTGTTCTCTGTCCGCATGCATGAGCGATATCTGTATCCTGCGCTTGCTTTAATCCTGTTTGCCTACGCTGTGCGGCCTCTGAAGGAATTTCTGGAGGGATTTTTTGGATTTACCATCATCCATTTATACAATACCGCATTTATATTATATTTTTATGACCCCAGCAATTATAACCGAAAGGCGCCGTTGATACTGACGATATCCGCCTGCATGGTCATCTGCGGCCTTTCCTATTATTATACGTTATTCCGCTACGACATACGGCAGGTGTCGGACAGAGAGTCAACTTTTACTTTCCTACTTCCTTTCCAGATCAAATGGCGCAGAAAAAAATCTGCACCCATACATTTTACATACGAGCCGGCGGCCAGCGAAGAAAAGCTGCCCTTCCTGAGGCAGGATGCCATCCTCCTCTTCGCCATTATGGCGGTATATGCTGTTGTGGCCTTCTGGGATCTGGGCGGGCTGAAAGCCCCCCATTCCGATGCACTGCTGCAGCAGGGGGATACGGTAACGCTGTATACCGGCGAGGAGCAGACTGCTTCCTATCTGTACTGGTATCTGGGCAATTACGAAAACCGGGCATTCACTCTGGAATACAGGGCGAATGAAGATGATGTCTGGCAGCCGGTAGGCGAAAACGGACAGTTCACCATGGTCAGCGTCTTTGCATGGAATCGCATGGCTCTGCCGGAGGACTGCCATTATCTGCGTCTGACCTGCAACTCTGACAAGGCGTCCATTATGGAGCTGGCGCTTGCCGATGCAGACAATGTTACCTTTATGCCGCTCAATGCGCCCGACTATCCGGGGCTGTTTGATGAGAACGACGCTTTCCCCACGGAGGGTATCAGCTTCCGCAACGGCACCTATTTTGACGAAATCTACCATGCTCGGACCGCCTATGAGTTCCTGCACGGCCTGAAAACCTATGAGACCACTCATCCGCCTCTGGGTAAAATCATCATGTCCGTCGGCATTTTGATCTTTGGCATGACTCCCTTTGGCTGGCGGTTTATGGGAACCCTGCTGGGAGTCCTGATGCTTCCGGTGATATATCTGCTTGCCCGCAATATCAGCAGAGACCGCCTTCTGGCAGGCTTTGCCTGTGTTCTGTTCGCCTTTGATTTTATGCATTTTGCGCAGACCAGGCTCGCCACCATCGATGTGTTTGTGACTTTCTTCATCCTGTTGATGTACTATTATATGTATCGTTACAGCAGAATGAGTTTCTACGACACTCCGCTGATAAAGACTCTCATTCCTCTGGGTGCATGTGGAATCTCCATGGGGCTTGGCATCGCCAGCAAGTGGACCGGTATCTACGCCGGAATCGGTCTTGCCGTGATATTCTTCCTCACACTGTACCGCAGATACCGAGAGTACCGTTTTGCCCTGAAGAAGCCGGCGGGTGGCCCCAATGGACTCTTCTACTCCAAGATCATCGCCACTTTCTGGGGCAACACGATAAAGACCCTCGCTTCCTGCGTGGTGTTCTTCGTGCTGGTTCCCGGGGCAATCTATCTGCTGTCCTATATCCCCTTTGTCGGCACGGAGACCGGACTGTGGGATAAGATGATTGCTAATCAGGAATATATGTTAAATTATCATTCCAACCTGCAGGCCACCCACGCTTATTCTTCCCACTGGTATGAATGGCCCACGATGGTCCGTCCGATTTTCTACTATTCCGGTATTATCAGCGATACTACCAGGGAGGGAATCAGCGCCTTCGGAAATCCGCTTGTATGGTGGATCGGGATTCCTGCTTTTGCCTATATGCTCTACCTGGTATTCAAGAAAAAAGACCGTATTGCGCTGTTTATATGTATCGCATATCTGGCGCAGTATCTGCCCTGGATATTTGTGGACAGATGTACCTTCATCTACCACTACTTCCCCAGTGTTCCCTTCGTGGTGCTGATGATCATGTATGCGGCTTTCACGGTAAAGGATATGGGCCTGCTGCCGGAAAAGAAATACTATATGGCTCTGGGTGCCTATGCCGTTGCCGCCATAGCTTTGTTTGCCCTGTTCTATCCTGTGTTGTCCGGACAGACCGTGTCCATCAAATATGTGGACGTCTTCCTGCGCTGGATGAAGAGCTGGGTACTGATCTATGGAAATTAGCCGATAGAAGGCTGGAAGAAGGATACGAAAAAGCCCCTGATTATTCAGGGGCTTTTTGTAGTAGCGAGAGGGGGATTCGAACCCTCGACACCACGGGTATGAACCGTGTGCTCTAGCCAACTGAGCTATCTCGCCACACTGGAACCTATAGGGCTCGAACCTATGACCCTCTGCTTGTAAGGCAGATGCTCTCCCAGCTGAGCTAAGATTCCATGTGCCGACTGCATCTGCAGCCGACTTGATTAGTATACTATGGGCGGACAGGTTTGTCAACCATATTTTTGCAAAATCAGCTTACATTTTCTCAGGAGCCTCAAAGCCCAGCACATGGATACAGGTCTCCAGCACATCCCTGGTCAGAAGCAGCAGGGCGATCAGGCTCTTTTTCTGGGTCTCATTCTCCTCTGACAGGATCTGGGTCTCGTGATAGAAATGGTTAAAAGCGTTGGCAAGGTCATATATGAAAGCGCATACCCGGTGGGGCGCCGTCTCCTCGCTGGCGCTCTCCATCATGGCGTTGAAACCTGCCAGCTGCATCATCATCTGTTTCTGGGCCTGCCCTGTCGCCGCCTGCAGCACAAGCCCCTCATCGTCTAGGCGGCCGCCCTGCTGCACATACTTGGTCAGAATGGACTTGATCCGCACGATGGTATACAGGATATAGGGACCTGTATCCCCCTCAAAGGAGGTAAAGCGGTCCAGGTCAAAGATATAATCCTTGGAGGCCTGATTGGACAGATCTCCATAGAGCAGCGCAGAGACAGCCACGATATCCGCCACAGCCACAGCATCCTCCTCGCTCATCTCCCTGCCCTCCTTGATCTTGCGCAGCATCTCCTCCTTGGTATCCTGAATCAGGGTTTCCAGGCGCATCACGCCGCCGTCCCTGGTCTTGAAAGGCTTGCCGTCCTTGCCGTTGACAGTGCCGAAACCAATCCATTTCAGCTCCGTCTCAGGCTCCACCAGCTTTGTCTTGCGGGCACAGCGGAATACCTGGTCAAAATACAGATCCTGGCGCTTGTCCGTCAGATAGATGATCTGATCCGGATGGTACAGGCGCATACGCTCCAAAATGGTGGCCAAGTCTGAGGTATTGTACAGGGACGCTCCATCGGACTTCAGAATCATGCAGGGAGGCACTTCCTTGGTGTCTGTCTCCTCCTTCACATCCACCACCAGAGCGCCCTCGCTGATATAGGCATAGCCGCCGTCCTTCATATCCTGCACCATCTCCGGAATCAGGTCATGGACATCGCTTTCCCCTTTCCACAGGTCAAACTCCACGTTCAGACTGCCGTATATCTTCTTCAGATCCGGCAGGGATACATTCATGATATGCTTCCACAGGGCACGATATCCCCTCGCCCCGTTCTGCATCTTATAGGTGGCCTCCATTGCCTGAGCCTTGTATTCCGAATCTTCCTTGGATCTCTTGCTGGCCTCCGGATAGATCACTCCGAGATCTGCCAGAGTAAAGGGCGGCTCCGCAGGATACTCCCCCTCATAGTTGTCGTCAAAATACACCAGGTCAGGCTGACGCTCCTTCACCCCCATAATCACCAGGCCCATCTGCAGGCCCCAGTCCCCTAAATGGGCGTCGCCGATAACCTCGTGCCCGGCATACCGGCAGATTCTCTTAATGCTCTCGCCGATGACCGCAGAGCGCAGATGCCCCACATGCAGGGGCTTGGCCACATTGGCTCCACCGTAATCAATGACGATCTTCCGGGGTTTTGCAGGCTCCTCCAGCCCAAATTTCTCCGCCCCGCGCATCTCCCGCAGATAATCCCTCAAAAACTCCTCAGAAAGTTTCAGATTCAAAAAGCCGGGGGCCACCGCCTCCGCCTGAGAAAATACCTTGCTGCCGCGCAGCTTTTCCGCCACCTCGTTCGCAATCATAATGGGAGCCTTTTTGAACTTTTTTGCCCCCGCCATGGCGCCGTTACACTGATATTCACACAGATCGGGCCGATTAGACACCGTCACGCGTCCCAGCCGGCTGCCGGCCTGGGCCTCACTGTATCCGGCTGCCTCAAAGGCTGTCTGCATCTCCTCCGATATCATGTCCAACATCTTTTTCATAAAAGCACACTCCTCACAAAAAGTATGCGCTCATTATAGCCCTTTTCCCCGCGTCTGGCAATATTTTCTTACAAAAAAACAAAAATATTGCGTGTTTGCGCCTATCTCTCCCGCTTGGAAAAAACGCAGCCGCAATAATCCTGACGGTACAACTCATACTTTGCGGACAACTCCACCGACCGCTTATAGCCGTCTTTCTTTTTAAAATCCGAGGGCAGCCAGGAAATGCCGTATGTAGACGCCAGCTCCTCCCCGATACGGTTGAGCAGCGGCGCATTTTTCAGGGGACTGATGGACAGAGTTGTGGTAAAATAATCCGCCCCCGCCGCCTGCGCCTGCCGGGCGGTCTCCTCCAGCCGCAGTCTGAAACACCCCTCACAGCGCTCACCGCCCTCCGGGCAGTGTTCCAGCCCTCTGGCCATTTCAAAAAAGCGCTCCGGTTCATACTCTCCCTCCAACACCTGAATGGGATATCTGCCTCCCTCCCGGTTCAAGCACTCTATCAGATGTTTCTGCTCCGCCATCCGATGCCGGTATTCTTCCTGGGGGGAGATGTTGGGGTTGTAGTAGAAAACGGTGATGAGAAAATATACGCTCAGATACTCCAGGACATAACTGCTGCAGGGGGCACAGCAGCTGTGCAGAAACAGCCGCTTTTCCCCCTTGGGTATCTCCTTCAATATATTGTCCAGCTCCCGCTGATAATTTCTTTGGTTCATAGCAAAAGTCCTTTATTTCGATTTCGTCTGTTTAGAATCCCACTGCTTACGCCCGCATAGCCTCCTCATACAGGCGCTCGACCTTCTTCCAGTGGATCAGATTAAACCACCCGTCCACATAAGCTGCCCGCAGATTCTGGTACTGCAGATAATAGGCATGCTCCCACACGTCCACCAGCAGAATCGGAGTTACCTGAGTCAGATCCGGCACATTCTGGTTGGGGGTCTGCAGGATGGAAAGTCTGCCGTCCTTGTCCGTGACCAGCCATGCCCAGCCTGAGCCAAACTGAGAGATGGCCGCCTGTTTCATCTGGTCCCTCCACTGATTATAGCTGCCAAAGTCTCTGTCGATGGCATCTGCCAGCGCGCCCTCGGGCATCTGTCCCATGGGCTGGCGCATGGTTCCGAAATAGAGTTCGTGATTGAACACGCCGCCCCCGTTGTTGCGTATGGCTGTCTGAACCGCCGCCGGGAGTCTGTCCAGATTCATCAGCAGCTCCTTCAGATTCATTTTCTGCAGCTCCGGATAATCCGCCAGCGCCGCGTTCAGATTGTCCACATATGTCTTATAATGCTTGTCGTGATGGAAATGCAAGGTTCTTTCGTCCAGGATCGGCGTCAGCGCGTCATAGTCGTAGGGCAGTGGCTGCACTACAAAGGGATAGGTTTCTGCCTGCATAGGTCCTCCTTCTGGTGAGATCACCACAAATAATATTTTAGCCTAGTATATGCAGATTCTTCCAGTTTATCCCTATAAATCCGCAGGCAGCTGCCTATTTTCCTTTTCCTGTTGCAGAGCGAGAAGTTCCGGTTCCGGCTCCGGCTCCGGCGCTATGGGAAAGGTCAGTATCACTTTGAACAGATCTCCGTCCGTTACGAGCTGCATGCTCCCCCCCTGCAGCTCCGTCAGGTTTTTGGCAATGGCCAATCCCAGCCCGTTGCCCTCCGTGTGCCTGGACTTGTCTCCCCTCACAAAGCGCTCCATCAGCTCAGACGCATCCATGTCCAGCGGCTGGCTGGATATGTTCTTAAAGGTCAGCACCGCCTGCTCATCCTGAGTTTCTAAAAGCAGGTACACCCTTGTTTCGCTCTGGGCATATTTGCAGATATTGGTCATTAAATTGTCCAGAATCCGCCACAGCATCCGGGTATCCGCCATGATCCAGACAGGCTCCTGACTCTGTTTCACAATCAGGTCAATCCCTCTCTCCTGCAGTCTCTGCTCAAATTCTCCCATAGCCTGGCTCAGCAGCACTCCCGCCTGACAGCGCTCCAGATACACCTCCAGATTGCCTGTGGCCGCCTTCGATACCTCCATCAGATCCTCAATCAATTTTTTCAGCCTGGTGGACTGCCTATACAGCACCTGGGCGTACTCCATGGTTTTATCACTGTCCAGAGGGGCCCTGCCAATCAGATCCGCATAGTTGATAATGGAAGTCAGCGGGGTCTTGATATCATGGGACACATTGGTTATCAGCTCCGTCTTCAGGTGTTCGCTCTTGATCTGGTCCGCAACGGCATCCGCCACCACATGGGATATGGCGTTCAAATCCTGCGCAAAACGCAACATATCCCCCGTCATTCCTGCCAGCGGAATCTGATAGCCCAGATTTCCTCCTGCAAGCTCCTGGCCCGAAGTCTTTAGACGCATTATACTGTCGGCAATCCGCAGCGCCAAAATCATCAGAAGCAGCTTCTCCGCCCCCCACAGCAGCCAGACAATCCAGCCGCCATGGTCGGACAACCACCCCTGCAGGGACTCCAGACTTTTCACACGCATAACCCCGCGACATGCCAGACCGATGCCGACCGCCTCCAGAACGCAGAACAGCACCAGCGCGATCAACACTTTATTAAACCAGGACACCTGTTTCCAGGTCTCCCAGGGCGCTTTTAATGCCCTGCCCAGCCGCCCTTTGTACTTTTTCTGCTCCCAGCTGACATAGACGGACAGGTGCAGCACAAAGCCCAGCAGCAGGATTCCCAGGAGCATCCACCACAAAGTCATCCTCCACACACTCTGCCTGAGTACACTCAGCATCGGCTCCGGACCATTGTCCCAGGTAATCGGGATATCCCAGACAAAGGGCTGTCCGCGTCCCCAGAGCCATACCGGCACTGCAGCTATCCACCAGAGGAGCAGCTTTTCCACTGGCATTTTAAACAGTCTCCCCGCATAAGCCTCCCGCTTTTTCGAAGGCTGTCCGCTCCCCTTGAGCAGCTGCCACAGTCCTGCCAGCATCAGAACAAAAGCGATTCTCGCGGCAAAAAAATACCCCCTTGTCCAATCCTCCAGGTGAAGCGGCAATCCCTTTAGGTGCATCGGAGGCGCCATCATCTGCTGCGCATCCAGATAGGCAATTCTCACCAGATATTCCGCCACATCTTTCGAAACTGGCTGCGGTTCCTCCTGCATTTCCCCCGAGAACCAATAGCTGTACTGTAAAATCTGCCCGTCTAACACCTGAATCTGCTGTGTGTCCTCGGACCTGTAATTCCCACCCAGACGTCTGCCGCTGGTCTTATGAATCACATAGCTTATATTTTCCCGGTCCGCATAGGCCTGCACCTGCTCCATGCCCTGAGCCAGGTAGATTCGCATAACTTCCTCCGCCTGAATACTGGCATAGTATTCCAGCGCTATTAACCGGTTGTCGTCTCGCTGCCGGTACTCGTCCAGACACTGGCAGCAGATTCCCGCCAGTGTACTGAAGGCCGCCACTCCCATGGTCAACACCACCGCCAGACAGAGAAGACATCTCGCAATGCCCCTTCTCCTCATGTCTCCATGCCCCCTTCAATCTTATATCCCTGTCCCCATACTACCTTCAGGTATCGCGGGTCTGCCGGGTTGATCTCCACCTTTTCCCGAAGATGCCGTATATGCACTGCCACCGTGCCCTCGCTGCCGATGGGCTGATCCTTCCACACCTGCTGATATATCTCCGCCGGTGAAAAAACCTGGCCCGGATGCTCCATCAGCAGTTTCAGTATCTCATATTCCGTGGGGGTCAGGCTGATCTCCTCCCCGTCCAGCAGCACTTCCTTGCACATGTCGTCCAATTGGATTCCGCCGATTCTCAGCGCACCGCTTTTTTGACCTCCACTGCCCAGCTGCATATACCGGCGCAGCTGGGAGCGTACTCTGGCTCCGACCTCCATGGGGTTGAAGGGCTTAGTGATATAATCGTCGGCCCCTGCGTTCAACCCCAGAATCTTGTCGATATCCTCCCCTTTGGCCGTCAGCAGTATAATGGGCACATTGGAGAACTGCCGTATCCGGTTCATGGCCTCCAGTCCGTCCATATGCGGCATCATCACATCCATCAGAATCAGCTGCAGCTCCTGTTCCCTGGCAATCCGCAGCGCCTCCTGTCCGTCGTAGGCCCTGTAAAAATGATAGTCCGGCTGGCTTAAGTAAATCTCCAGCGCATTTACAATATCTTTTTCGTCATCGCAAAGCAGTATATGATACATGGATTTCTCCCATTTTAGATTTTTCAGGTCTGCGGGGCTTTATATCCCGCAGACCTGTGTACAACTTATAGTATTCATTATACAGGAAAAATTAAAGATATGGAATAGCGAAAGCTTTAAGATTTATTTAATGTGTGATCTACTCCCGCCCCTTCAGCTCTTCTCCCACATGGCCGCGGGTCAGGGAATCATAGTTATATCGATAGGGTCTCACTGTCGGGTCTGTCTCCAGCTCCCATTCCAGCGTACTCATCAGCAGTTGACTGGCCTCCATGTAGCTCTGCAGCTGCTCCGCCCATTCGCAAAGCACCTGGTCGTTATACAACAGAGCATTCTCCCCCAGCATCTCGTCATAATCCCAGTCGAACTTAGAGCCTGCGATCTGCCCTATCCCGCCATCCTCCGTCAGACGGTACACCTCATACCGGTATATACCATAGGTTCCCCTGTCCTCCAGATAAAAATTCATCAGGAAATTCTGTCCGTCCTGACTGCCCACATACAGAGCATTGTGCCCCATCTGGGGGAGGTTGGCGGTCTCCGTCAGCAGTAGCTTTCCCTGACTGTCAGACACCCGCACTACTCCGCCGTACATACCGGCCAGCTCGGAATCCTTCCTCAGGGCGTAGACCTCTATGGTCTCATCACCGGGACTGTCAGCCACATCCATCTCCAGGGTCCTCACCAGCTCATATTGCCCCAGCAGATCGTCGCCCCAGTCAGCCGCCATCTCCTCCCACTCACTACTCTTTTCCTTCTCCGACCGGCCGACTCCGTAAAAGGCATCAATTTGATCAAACCAAAGCTGCGGGTCTCCCCCCTGATCCCGGGCCACGATCTCCGTCTCCAGCGTCCGCAGATCCAAGCTCATAATACAGTTGTCCCACCAGTCCAGGCTCTCCTCCGTAAACTCGGAATCTGTCACAAAATACAATTTGTCCAGATTGGGATGCAGCGTCAGCCGGGGATACAGGTAGTGCGGCTGGGGAGCGCCGATATAACGGGGATAGAGACAGGTATAAAGATCACCCTCCGTCCCCTTTTCCTTTCGATAAATACCATAGCGGGTATTCAGATAAAAGCTGCCATCTCCATCATAAATCTGCTCATAGCATTCCCATGGCAGCTCCTTTATCTGGTCGCCGGGCTTATGTCCACTGCCGCTGACAAACCGCTCTCCGTCCTGAACCTTCACATATATAAAATTGCTGGAGCCTTCTTCCATAAAAACCAGTTCCTCTCCGTCTATGCGGAAGGAATTTTGGATGGAAAAACTGCTCTGTTCCCTGTCCTTCAGGACCAGAATGCCATCCTGAATCTCCCAGGTTCCATCCCCCAGATAACTGCTGAACACAGACTCGGAATAGGAAAATGTTCCATCCTCATTGATCGTGATTCTAAAGGTATCATTCTCTATTTTTGAAAAAGTTTCTCCTGTGTAAATAAAAGTTTTCCCCGCCACCGTCTCCCTTGCAGCGGTACTGTCGCCGCTGTGTTCAGGCAGAGGAGATACCGTTGCCGGCAGGTCTGTGACAGGTTCCTTCCCGCTGCTGCCGCCGGTGGTAAATACCAATATCACCACAACGGCCAGAATGAATATACCCGCCAAAGCACCCCACCATTTGCTGCGTTTTCCGGTCAAAATATTTTTCACTCTCTGCTTGACACTATGCTCTCCAAAAGCCGGGGGCATGAGCGCCATACTCTGTCTGCCCGCGGCAAAATCCAGCAGGGACTGGGAATAGGCCCTGCGGACCCCATAGCCCATACTCCGTACCACGGCCTCGTCACAGCTCATCTCCATATCCTGCTCCAGCATACAGAAAGCCACCCATATCAGAGGATTGTACCAGTAAACGGCTGTCAACAGGAATGCAATGCCCTTGACCAGATAGTCCCTGCGCCGGATATGCACCCTCTCATGGCACAGGATATAGGCCTGCTTTTCCGGTTCCAGCCCTGTGGGCAGATAGATTCTGGGGCGCAGAATTCCCATCGTAAAGGGGGTCTCTATTCCCGGACAGCAGTACACCTCTCCCTCCAGCCGCTCCGCATCCCGGGTCCGCCTGCGGATTCGCAGCGCACTGCGGAGATTGTACCCCAGCACCACAGTCAGTCCTGCCAGCCACACCGCCCAGAAAATCATAGACGGCCAGGAATACCGGCTCTGCCCATCGGCCAGCGCGCCCGCCCTGCGGGAAACCTCGGAAATAACAGGACGCTCCCCAGCCGGAGCCTTTGCGAGTTCCGGTTGTTCCCCGATCTGAGATTCAGTTCCCACAGAAACATTTTTATTATCTCCGCTCACGGGAGTCTGCTGCCCCGAAATCGGATTTGTGTTCTCCACACCAGTCGAGAATGCTCTCCCGTCCCGCCCCTCCTCGCCGGCAACTTGCTGCCATATGCGTTCAAGCGCCGATTCTCCCGGCAGAATCCCCAGAGGACTCTCCAGGCTTACCGGGATCAGCAGTCTCAAAAAGACAACAATCCACAGCCCGTAGGACCACAGCTTAGGCAGTCTGTTCATACAGCGTCTCAACAGCAGTACCAGCAGTACCACCAGGCTGATTTGTATCTGTAAAACAAGTAATGCGCCCATAGCCCCTCCCTCTATTCCTCATAGGAATCAATCATCCTCTGTATCTCTTCGATCTGTTTTTGACTCAGCTTTTTCCGGCCCATGAATGCCGCCAGAAAACGGGGCAGTGAACCGCCAAAATTTTCCTGCAAAAACTGTTCGCTGCACATGGACTCATACTCCGCCCTTGACATCCGGCTTGTCACCCGACCGCCCTCATTCTGCAGGATTCCCTTCTGGCACACCCTCCGCAGCACTGTGTAGGTTGTGGATTTCTTCCAGTTCAGCTCCTTTTCGCAGAGCTGCACCAATTCGCCCGAGGTCAGTGGTTCACTCTCCCATACCAGCTCTGCAAAGCGCAGCTCTGTCTCCGCCAGTCTCATCTCTTCCATCTCTATCTCTCTCCTTCCCCAATTGCCGGACTCCCGTCCGGCTTTTTTAGTTGCAGCTTAGCATGCTATACGCAAATAGGTTTACACGTTGTAAACTCTAATTGTAGTCTACAACGTGTAAACCTATTTGTCAACCCCTATATTCTATTTTTCATGTCATTTCAACTAAACTGACAGACCCTCGTCATATGCCGCTCGGCTGCCGCCCACATATTTGGCTCTGGTGCGGGCACAAACCACATGTGCCTGGCCGATCGACCGCTGGCTGGTGCGCACTGGCACTGCCACCGCCGCCAGGTGCATGCCAATCAGCGTATCGCCGATATCTATACCTGCCTGGGCCTTAAGCTCCTCCACCGCCACAGGCTCCTGCATATTATGATAAGCCGCCGCGGCAAGGGAACCCCCTGCCTTCAACTGCGGCACTACATTGACTCTGGTAAGCCGATGCTCCTTCATGCAGGCTTTCTCCACAATCAGACTGCGGTTCAGATGCTCGCAGCACTGACACGCCAGATAGATTTCTCTCTCCCGGCAGAACTCATAGGCTGTCCGGAACAGACACTCCCCAATCTCCTCGCTGGAACAGGTGCCAATCCGGCTCCCCGCCACCTCACTGCTGGAACAGCCAATTACCAGAATATCTCCCTGTTCCAGATGGGAGGCAGCGTTCAGTTCCTCAAGCACGGACAGTAACTGAGCCTTAATTTCCTCCAAATGTTCATATTTCTCCTGTGATATGCCGTTAATACTCATACCTGATTGTTCTCCCTCTTACTCGGGTTTTCATTCGCTATTCCGTTGTTCCGTCCGTATATACTATTTGGGTGACCTTATACGCAAAATTCAAATCCTCAAAATCCGTAGTATATACCTTAACATCATCATCCATAAATTGATTTATATCCATTCCCATATCAGAAACAGTAATACTTCCATCAGCACTAATAGTTTGGCCTGTAAAGTCCAAACGTGATGACATAATATCCACACCAAACAGGTCTTTAATCGTAAGTATACCCTGTACCCCTTTAATGTCTTTAGAAGTATTATTATATACTTCAAAGGTAAACTCTACCCGCGGTGAATATCTCCCTGCTTTATAATTTGTTTCTAAATTTCGTTTATCAGTTACATTCACTGTTACTTTTTGGCTTTCCATTGATTCTGTCGGAACCGACCCGCTCGCGATTAAATCATCATATACAATTTGGGTAACTTCATATTCAAAATTTAAATCCGAAAAATCAGTATTATAAAATTTGACATGATTATCCATAAATTGATTTATATCCATTCCCAAATCGTCAACCGTTATAGAGTCATTCGCCTGAATAAGATTTCCTGTAAAATCACAACTTATTTTCAGAATCTTTTCACCGAACAAATCATAAACCGTCAAATTTCCCTGAACACCTTTGATTGTTTTATCTGTCATATTCATAACATTAAACGTAAGCTCAACCCTGTCAGAATATCTGCCGGCACTTGTGTTTTCAGGCAAATTAGATTTATTCGTTACCGTTACAACAACTTCATCGTCTCGTACGGGAATAGCCTCTGTATATGCATCACCACAAATTTCACAAGTAAAAGTCTTTTCACCCTCTTCAGCAAACGTAGGCTCTTTAGTAACTTCTTCTTTATAAGTGTGTTCCTTTTTTGCTATACTTTCAGTTTTTGTTTCTTGACACAAAGAACATGTAAACGTTTTTTCGCCTTCCTCAGCACAAGTTGGCTCTTTTGTAACCTCTTCTTTATAAGTGTGTTCCTTTTTTGCTATACTTTCAGTTTTTGTTTCCTGGCACAGAGAACATGTAAACGTTTTTTCACCTTCCTCCGTACAAGTTGGCTCTTTCGTAATCACACCATTATCATACTCATGCTCACATTTATTACCACATCCCGATAACGCAAATGATAGCAAAGCAACCATACACCACATAGCTAATTTCTTCATAACACAATTTCCTCCTTATAATCATCAATATTTTTTTCCCGGATGCTGTCCACATATTCCCGCAGCCTTTCCTTTTGGGAGCCGATGGAGCCGTTGTCATAAAAATCCAGAAATTCTGCGCCGGATATCCACCGATAAGAGATCGTCTCCCCTTCCTGCAGCACAATCCCGTCCCTGGGCCAGTCTGTCACCAACAGATAACCATGATAAATGGCATGATGCTCTCTGTGGACCGCACAGTAGAGTTCCTGAAGATCTTCTGACGCTTCTATACCAGTCTCCTCCCGCAGTTCTCGGCGTGCTCCCTCCAGAGGGCTTTCCCCTTTCATAGCGCTGCCCCCGGCGCCGATCTCCCATCTGCCGGGAGATACTTCCTTTTCCCAGGAGCGCTGCATCAACAAAAAATCACCGTCAAAGCTTTGCACCACCACCTCGCAGACCAGGTGATAGGCTCCCTCTGGAATTTTCTCCCCACGGATCAAGTCAAAACCCAGCTTTTCTCCCGCCTCATTGTATGCGTCCCACAGTTCCATTCCCCTCTACCTCCTTATCACAGCGCCGCGATATCCACCAGCGACAATTCCTTTCCGGCATTTTCCAGACTGGTCACCAGCGCCTTGGCAGTGTCCATGGCTGTGATACAGTACACGCCCGTCTCAATGGCGGTACGCCGGATCAAAAAGCCGTCCCGATGCTTGTCACGGCCCTGGGTGGGCGTGTCGATCACCAGATCGATCTTATGGCCCAGAATCAAATCCATCACCGTGGGCGACTCCTGGGATATCTTGTTGACCTTCCGGGCCTTGACCCCCGCCTCATTCAGCGCCGCCGCCGTACTCCGGGTGGCGTAGATGGTATATCCCAGTTTCTCAAAGCGCCTGCCGATGGCTATGGCGTCCCCCTTGTCCGCATCCTTGACTGTGATAATCATATTCCTGTGCCGGGGCAGGTCCACCCCCGCCCCCAGAAAGGCCTTGTACAGCGCTTCGTGAAAGGTCCCGGCCACTCCCAGGCACTCCCCTGTGGATTTCATCTCCGGTCCCAGGCTGATCTCCGCTCCCCGGATTTTTTCAAAGGAGAACACCGGCATTTTAATCGCGTAATAGTCCGTCTCCGGCTGTAGCCCCGGCTTGTAGCCCAGCTCCCGGATGGTCTTGCCCAGAATCACCTCCGTGGCCAGATCCACTATGGGAATCCCCGTCACCTTGCTGATATAGGGAACGGTGCGGGAGGAGCGGGGATTGACCTCGATCACATACACGTCTTCCTCTATGGCGATAAACTGAATATTGATCAGGCCCTTCACATGCAGCGCCCCCGCCAGTCTGCGGGTGTACTCCGCAATCTTGTCCTTGATGAGCCTGCCGATGGTGGGAGCCGGATACACGGAGATGCTATCCCCGGAGTGTACGCCGGTTCTCTCGATATGCTCCATAATGCCCGGAATCAGGATATCCGTGCCATCGCACACCGCATCCACCTCGATCTCCTTGCCCTGGAGATACTTGTCCACCAGAATCGGGTGATCCTGGGCAATCCGGTTGATGATCTCCATGAATTCCTCGATCTCCTGGTCGGAGATGGCGATCTGCATCCCCTGGCCTCCCAGCACATAGGAGGGGCGCACCAACACCGGGTAGCCTAAGCGGTTAGCCACTGCCTTGGCCTCCTCGGCGGTGTACACCGTGCCTCCCGCCGCCCGGGGGATCTGTGTCTCCTCCAATATCTTGTCAAAAAGCTCCCGGTCCTCCGCCGCATCCACATCCTCGGCCTTAGTGCCCAGAATAGGCACTCCCATCTTCATCAGGCTCTCTGTGAGCTTGATGGCGGTCTGGCCGCCGAACTGCACCACAGCGCCGTCGGGCTTTTCGATGTTCACGATGGACTCCACATCCTCCGGAGTCAGGGGTTCAAAATACAGTTTGTCCGCAATGTCAAAGTCCGTGCTGACCGTCTCCGGGTTATTGTTGATGATGATGGTCTCATATCCCGCCCGGGAGAAAGCCCAGGTGGCATGGACAGAACAGTAGTCAAACTCGATGCCCTGGCCGATGCGGATGGGGCCTGAGCCAAGCACCAGTACCTTCTTGCGGTCCCTGCTGCCCGTGGCCTCATTTTCCCCGCCAAATACCGAGTAGTAGTAGGGAGTGGCCGCCGCGAACTCAGCCGCGCAGGTGTCCACCATCTTATACACTGCCACAATGCCGTTGTCGTAGCGCATCTGCTTGATCTGGTCTTCGGTTCTGCCGGTGAGCCGGGCGATCACCTGATCCGGGAATTCCAGCCGCTTGGCCTCCCGCAGTAATTCTACCGTCAGCTCCCGGTGCGCCTGGGCTTGTGCCTGCTCCGGCCCTTGCTCCTTTGTCTGTTCCAGCGCCTGCTCCATCTCCACCAGCACTGCAATCTTATCGATAAACCACACATCAATCATGGTGATATCATGGATAGTCTTATAATCTATACCCATGCGCAGAGCCTGGGCTATCACATAGATCCTCTGGTCGTCCACCACCTGCAGTCTCTCCAGCAGTTCCTCCTCGGAGAGCGCCGTAAAATCATAGCTCCGCAGGCAGTCCACATGCTGTTCCAGGGAGCGGATAGCCTTCATCAGCGCCCCTTCGAAATTGCTGCATATGCTCATGACCTCGCCGGTAGCTTTCATCTGGGTGGTCAACGTGCGTTTTGCCGTGATAAATTTGTCGAAAGGCAATCTGGGAATCTTGACTACGCAGTAGTCCAGCGCCGGTTCAAAGCTGGCGTAGGTCTTGCCGGTGATGGCGTTCTTGATCTCGTCCAGAGTATAGCCCAAGGCGATCTTGGCCGCCACCTTGGCGATGGGGTAGCCCGTAGCCTTTGATGCCAATGCAGAGGAACGGCTCACACGGGGATTGACTTCGATCACACAGTACTCAAAGCTGGTGGGGTGCAGGGCAAACTGCACATTGCAGCCGCCGGTGATCCGCAGCTCGTCAATGATATGCAGAGCAGAGGTGCGCAACATCTGGTACTCCTTGTCGCTGAGGGTCTGGGAGGGCGCCACCACGATACTGTCCCCGGTATGTACCCCCACAGGATCGATATTTTCCATGTTACAGACGGTGATGCAGTTGCCTGCGCCGTCACGCATGACCTCGTACTCAATCTCCTTCCATCCGGCAATGCAGCGCTCCACCAGCACCTGCCCCACCCGGGACAGCCGCAGGCCGTTTTCCAGAATCTCCTCCAGCTCCACCTGATTATGAGCGATACCGCCGCCGGAGCCTCCCAGAGTATAGGCCGGACGCAGCACCACGGGATAGCCGATCTGATTGGTAAAATCAATGCCCTCCTGCACACTCTCCACCACCAGGGAGGCGGCGCAGGGTTCCCCTATGCGCTCCATCAGGTCCTTAAATTCCTGCCGCCCCTCCGCATTGCGGATGGTGGCGGCGGTGGTGCCCAGCAGCTTTACCCCATGGGACGCCAGAAAGCCGGACTCCTCCAGCTCCATTCCCAGGTTCAGCCCCGCCTGGCCGCCCAGGGTGGGCAGGATACTGTCGGGCTTTTCCTTCTCGATAATCTGCTCCAGCACCTTTGCGGTCAGAGGCTCGATATACACTTTGTCGGCGATATCCTTGTCCGTCATAATGGTGGCAGGGTTGGAATTGACTAGAATGACCTCCACGCCCTCCTCCTTCAGAGAGCGGCAGGCCTGAGTGCCCGCATAGTCAAACTCCGCCGCCTGGCCGATGACAATGGGGCCGGAGCCGATCACCATGACTCGTTTTACATTGGGATTCTTAGGCATCTTTTTTGTCCCCCTCTCTCATCATATCGATAAACCGGTCAAACAGGTAGCCGGAGTCCTGGGGGCCGCAGCAGGCCTCCGGGTGGAACTGCATGGTAAAAATATTTTTGCCCGTGTAGCTCAGGCCCTCGTTGGTTCCGTCATTCACATTCACAAAGGCGGGGACTGCTACCGCCGGGTCCAGATGCTCGGTGTCCACCACATAGCCGTGGTTCTGGGAGGATATGTACACCCTGCCCGTTGCCAGGTCCTTTACCGGGTGATTGCCGCCCCGGTGGCCATATTTCATCTTGTAGGTGTCCGCCCCGGTGGCTAGGGCCATGAGCTGATGCCCCAGACAGATGGCAAAAATGGGCATGTCAGAGGCGTACAATTTCTTTAATTCCTGAATAATGGAGGTGCACTCCTTGGGGTCCCCGGGGCCATTGCTGAGCATGACGCCGTCCGCCCCGCTGCTTAAAATCTCCTCCGCGCTGGTCAGCGCCGGATACACTGTGACCTCACAGCCCCTGGCCGCCAGCGAACGGGCGATATTTTCCTTGGCGCCAAAATCCATCAGCGCCACCTTCAGTCCCTGACCGTTTAGCTCCCTTACCAGCGAGGGACGCTTTTCCCGCTCCCCTCTCTCGTAGGCATCTCTGTCAAAGCTGGCGCTGCCGGAAAGAGGACCATTATCTGTCAGCTCCTGACTGGCGGGCAACACATAGGGAGCGGCGCAGCTCACCTTCTCCACCACCTTGCCGGTGGTATAAGCGTGGAGCCGGGGCAGAATCTCCGTCAGATCCCCGTACTCTCTGGTGGTGATCATACCGTTCATAGTACCCTTTTCCCGCAGGATTTTCGTCAGCGCCCTAGTGTCGATCCCTGCGATGCCGGGCACGTCGTTTTCCTCCAGAAACTCCTGTATGGTCAGGTCACAGCGAAAATTGCTGGGAACCCGGGACAGCTCCCGGACGATAAAGCCGTCGGGCCAGGCCTTCCGTGACTCCATATCCTCCCGGCAGATGCCGTAATTGCCGATCAGGGGATAGGTCATGCACACCGCCTGCCCGGCGTAGGAAGGGTCTGTCAGCACCTCCAGGTATCCCGCCATGGAAGTATTGAACACGATCTCGCTGACCACCTCCCGCTCCGCGCCGATATGGGTTCCCTCAAATATCGTACCGTCTTCCAAAATCAAGTATGCTTTCATACTGCATCCTCCTAGCAACTTTTCCAATAATCCTCCGCCAGTATTGCGTAAACTACCTTATCAAAAATCCCATTGTTGCACTTGCCCGCCGCTCTCAAGGTCCCTTCATATTTCAGCCCCGCCTTTTCCTGCATTCTCCCGGAGGCCGGATTCCCGGACGCATGCCATGCATAGACCCGGTTCATGCCCACCTCCTCAAAGAAAAAGCGGATAATCTCTCTCGTAGCCTCAGTCATCAGCCCCTGGTTCCACCATTTAGAGCCGATTTCGCAAGCCAGTTCCACCTGCTGCAGTTCATCATCCGGATGCATGCCGAAGTACCGCCCGATCACCTCGCCAGTCTCCTTCAACTGTATGGCCCAGCTGTAGCGGTTCTCCCGCTCATAGGCGTTCATCCAGTTGTCGGTAAACATGTTCGCATTGGTCAGCACCTCTGCAATGCAATTCATCGGCGCATAGTTGGTCCAGCCCCAGACCTCCTTCTCCGCCCAGCAGTTATAGTAAATCTGCTCCAAATCTTCCCTTTTGAAACGCCGCAGTAACAGGCGTTCCGTCTCCAGAGTAACAGTCCCTTTGTGCGTCATAAGTCACCTCCGCCGCTGTTTTTTCAATATGAATGCCAAAATTATACGGACAATTCCGCCGCATACAGCAATCACAAAACCTTTTCCGATTAATATCTCGCCAATCTCCATGTTAATAGCATATTTTATCTGTAGCTCCAGCGGCGGGTCCTGATAGGGAATTCCTGCTTTTATCATGCTATAATACAAGCCGATAAAAAGGACAATAACTCCGGCCATTATAATCGAGTTGACTGTCTGACAAAGAATGTTTGCTGTTTTTTCTTTCATAGTTTCCTCCTACTTCTAAATTAGTTGCTCTGTTCAGCTCCTCTATAACCCGGAATTTACTGTTATTCTCGTACCATTCGAAAGAACATACCTGTTCCAATTGAGGTAGTCAATTCATATTGCTCACCATCAATATGAAATCCTGCATTTTTATAACACATTACGGCTCTCAAGTTCCAAGTACGCACTTCAAGATACAGCGGCTTTTCAGGATACAACCGTTTTGAAATATGGTATGCCTCCTCCAAAATCCTGCGGCCATAGTGTTTTCCACAAAGCACAGGGTTGACGCCGACACCTATAAAAACTTCTGTATCTTTCTCTAAAATGTTCACAAAGCCAACTAGCACGTTTTTATCCAGAAATGCAAAGTAATTCTTCTCGTTGCTGGGATTCATAAAACCTATATGCTGCGCTTTCATAACATCATAGGACGGGAGATTGTAAATTTCATACTCTCCAGCATATTTCCAACTACAAATCTGTTGCTTATCATCATCCATCAAATTTCTATATTTCAATTGATTCATAAATCTCTATCTCTCTCACAAATTGGGATCTGACTCATGAATGTTCTTTCACATATTGCAGAAACTCAGGAGTTTTTGACCAGTATTTAACGCCCCAATTTTCAAAGTTCCATTCGTCCATATATACATTACATTCAAAATCAATATAATAAATTTCTCCATTCTGTACTACAAAGTTTGTCGGGAAATAATCTATATTCGTATGGGCGGCATATAGCAAAACGCACATGCTGTGCAACTGCTCAACATAGACGGATTTCATCTTATCTTGCAAAATTAACTCGTAAATTGTATCACCGTCAATAAACTCTTTCAAAATACGTTCATTTTTTATATCAACATCAATCAAAGCAGGAATTTTTATCCCGATTTCCTTTAGTCGATTATAGTCATTTAATTCTGCCTCAATCTTATTCCCAAATTGATAATAATCACAGGGTTCATGGTGGATTTGCTTGAGAACGTATTTTTGAGTTCCATCACTTGCCAGATAAGAATACCCCCCTTTTCCCTTTCCTAATAACTTAATTATTTCATATTCTTTCTCATTTACAACCATTTTCTTGTCCATAATTGTCTTAATCTACATGCCTCCTATAGACTCTGGAAAGTTCACCATTCATATCCTTCATCATCTGATAAAATTCACATCCATACTTTTCATATAATCCGGTATGATTGGTTGATATAAAGATATCCTGCACCTTCTCAGCTTTGGCAAGTTTCTCAATTTCCTGAAACAAATACCCTACATAGCGATGTCCTCTATATTCGGGAAAAGTATATACAAAGCCTATCCATGGAGTCAGCTCTGTCGGTTGTATATCATCTTTCTCCGCATAGGTACAAAATGAAATAAGTTCATTTTCATTTGTGAGCATCAGGAGCTTTGTATTTTCACCCACAACATTTTTAAGGTTGTTTTCACTTAACAGTTTATACAGATACTGCCCTGCTCCCCAATCACTTTTCCCTATTTGACGCAGCCAATGCTCCTGGTTATCACAGCTAAAATAATCTATTACCTGCATCTGCATTCCTCCCCACCCAGTTAACGACACATCCGTTTGCCTGCCCTCATTGGGCTTACTATTTTACTGACCAGTCCACGAAATTTTCATGGACTAATTCATAGTCAACCGACGATTGAACCTCGCCGACCTGATTCGTCCAAGAATTTTCATTGATTCTGACCTTTTGAAAACCCAGCATCTCATAGACGTGCTGCGCCCTGGTATTTTTCAAATTGGTATCGAGAATAATTTTGGTGTACCCCATAGAAAACAATTCGCCAATGAGCATACTCAATATCACTCTTCCCAGGCCCTTCTCCTGATAATCTGTATTGCAGATTTTTATCCCGATTTCAGCGATATTATTTCCCTGATTATAATAACTCATCTCACCAATCGCAGAGCCCTTGTACTCAATGATCAGCCGACGCTTTGTATCGTCACTGTCATTCTCTATCTGTTCCTGTATTTTTTCAGCCGTTGTACCAAGCCCGCCCGGAAAACCGGCATGGGCCATTACCCTGCCGTCGTTCCACCATTTTGCAAGCTGCGCGCAGTCAGCGCTTTCCGCGTTTCTGATACATATGTTCTTATAAATAATCTTCACTGCTTACCTCCCTCATTTCCGGATATTTTACATCCATCCGCTCAATTCATCCGCATCACACTTACCAACTATCACTTCAATGTCATTTTTCCTTCCCCTCTGCATCTGCCGATTTTCCAGACGCAAATCTCCTCAGACCGCCTTGACCAAAAACATTTCCATAGGCTGCTCATATCCTGGAATATCCACCACAAAACCGCCGCAATCCTTATATCCCAGCTTTCTGTAAAAATGCTGCGCCTCCTCATCCACCTGCGTGGAGACCAGCACCATGCCGTATCCCTGGGACTTCATATCCGCCTCCCAATATTCCATGAGCTTTTTCCCATAGCCCTTACCCTGCCAATCCTGATCTACATAAAGCATCGTACAAAAAGGTGTATTGTCCCAAAAAAGATTATATCGCAGCAGCCCAATCAGTCTGTCCTCCTCCTCCAAAACATACCCCCGCCGGTCCCGGACTTTATTTACAAACTCCCCCTCCGGCAAATGCCTGTCCAAACCATACCAAAACTCTCTATCCTCGCTCCTCACATACCTGATCTCTACCATCTCACTCTCCCCATAACCGCGAAACACCCATATATCGTCCGCCGCTACCACAAACGCTAAAACACCCGAGTATCGCCCACTGCTACCATAACCGCCAAAACGCCCAAGTATCGCCCACTACTACCTACCAAGACCGGCTGCAAGACAGGCGGGCGAGGCGGGGCTATATCCCCAAGCGGACTCTGTGAGGGCGTCGGTACTTAGGCAGCGTTCTTTGCTGCCTTATGTACCGCTACGTCCCGAACCGAAGCGAGAGCGTGTCCGTCTGGGGATATAGCCCCGCCTCGCCCGACGTCCCCTCAGCCCCCAATCCACAGCATAATTGCCACAGAAGTCCCCGGCGCCTTTGCCGAACTCCCATGGCAATCTCCATGCTTATTTACCTCTATTACTTTATCGCCGCATGAATCTCCTGCAAAGACATCACGCCGATCTCGCCCTCTTTTATCACGGTGCGGATACCCTCCGCCGTGGCCTTGGCCGCCGCCATGGTGGTCATGTAGGGCACCCTGGCCTTGATGGCCGTCTTGCGGATATAGCTGTCGTCAAAGAGCTTTTCCTCCTTGGCAGCCGGGGTATTCACGATGAGCTGAATCTTGCCGTTCATCACCTCGTCCACAATATTGGGCCTGCCCTCCTGCATCTTGTTGATGCGTTTCGCCGCAATCCCGTTCTTTACCAGCAGTTCGTAAGTGGTTCCCGTGGCCAGGATGTTAAAGCCGCACTCCTCAAAGATCCTTGCGATCTCCACCACCTCCGGCTTGTCCTTGCTGCTGACAGAGAACAGCACCGTCCCCGAGATGGGGAGCTTGGTCTGGGTTGCCTCCTGGGCCTTGAAAAACGCCTCGCCCACATTGGTTGCCAGTCCCAACACCTCACCGGTGGAGCGCATCTCAGGCCCCAGCACCGGGTCAACCTCCTGGAACATATTGAAGGGGAACACAGCCTCCTTTACCCCGTAGTAGACAGGTTTCACCTCTTTCATGCCCTCGATGGGGGAGGATGCACCCGTCAGCTCCTTGGTCATAATCTGGGTGGCCAGTTTTACCATCTGCACACCACAGACCTTGGATACCAGGGGCACGGTCCGGGACGCCCTGGGATTGGCCTCCAGCACATACACTTTGCCGTTCTCAATGGCATACTGCATATTCATCAAGCCGCAGACGCCCATCTCCTCGGCGATCCGGCGGGTATATTCCTTGATCGTAGCCACCAGCTCCTCCGGTATATTCTTGGAGGGCAGGATACAGGCCGAGTCGCCGGAGTGTACCCCCGCCAGCTCGATATGCTCCATAACCGCAGGCACATAGGCGTGCTTGCCGTCCGCGATAGCGTCCGCCTCGCACTCGGTGGCATGGCGCAGGAATCTGTCGATGAGGATGGGACGATCCGGCGTCACGCCCACCGCTGCAGCCATATACTGTTTCAAGCTCTCCGGCTCGCTGACCACCTCCATGCCCCGGCCGCCCAGCACATAGGAGGGACGCACCATCACGGGATAGCCGATCCTGTCGGCGATCTCCAGGGCCTCCTCCACATTTACTGCCATTCCGGCCTCCGGCATGGGTATCTCCAATTTCTCCATCATGCCACGGAACAGGTCTCTGTCCTCCGCCATGTCGATGACCTCGGGAGAGGTTCCCAGAATCCGCACTCCGTTCTTTTTCAGATCCGCAGCTAAGTTCAGAGGAGTCTGCCCACCGAACTGGGCAATCACGCCCACCGGCTTTTCTTTCTCGTAAATACTCAGCACATCCTCCAGCGTCAACGGCTCAAAATACAGCTTGTCGGAGGTATCGTAGTCTGTGGACACGGTCTCCGGGTTGCAGTTGACGATAATGGTCTCAAACCCTAAGTCTTTCAGGGCAAACGCCGCATGTACACAGCAGTAGTCAAACTCGATGCCCTGGCCGATACGGTTGGGGCCGCCGCCCAGAATCATGATCTTCTTTTTATCGGAGGCTACCGTCTTATCCGGCGCATTGTAGGTGGAATAATAGTAAGCACTGTCCTTGGTGCCGAACACATGCACCGGCTCCCAGCTCTCGGTGATGCCGTATCCGGTGCGGGCCTTGCGGATCTCCTCCTCCGGCACCTCCAGCAGTTTACTCAAGTAACGGTCGGCAAAACCATTCTTCTTGGCCTGCTCCAGCACCGCTTTCTCCGGCACGCTGCCCTTCATGGCCAGCAATGCCTCCTCTTCCTCCACCAGCTCCTTCATCTGCTCGATAAAGTAGTGCTTGATCTTGGTCAGCTGGAAAAGCTCCTCCACTGTAGCGCCCTTTCTCAGGGCCTCATACATGACAAACTGACGCTCGCTGGTGGGAACTATCAGCATTTTCAGCAGTTCTTCCTTGCTCTTTTCATGGAAATCCTTGGCAAAGCCCAGGCCGTAGCGCCCGATCTCCAGGCTGCGGATGGCTTTCTGGAAAGCCTCCTTGTAGGTCTTGCCGATGCTCATAACCTCGCCCACGGCGCGCATCTGCGTGCCCAGCTTGTCCTGACTGTCCTTGAATTTCTCAAAAGCCCATCTGGCGAACTTGATTACCACATAATCCCCGCCGGGCACATATTTGTCCAATGTACCGCATACGCCGCAGGGAATCTCGTCCAGTGTCAGCCCCGACGCCAGCATGGCGGATACCAGAGCTATGGGGAAACCTGTGGCCTTGCTGGCCAGCGCCGAGGAACGGGAGGTTCTGGGATTGATCTCGATGACCACAACGCGATCGCTGACAGGATCGTGGGCGAACTGTACATTGGTGCCGCCGATTACCTCCACCTCGTTCACAATCTTGTATGCCTGCTCCTGCAGCCGTTTTTGCAGCTCCTGGGAGATGGTCAACATGGGGGCGGAACAGAAAGAATCTCCGGTGTGTACCCCCAAAGGATCAATATTTTCGATAAAGCAGACAGTGATCATGTTGCCTTTGGCGTCACGCACCACCTCCAGCTCCAGCTCCTCCCAGCCCAAAATGGACTCCTCTACCAGCACCTGGCCCACCAGGGACGCCTGCAGACCTCTGGAACAGACAGTC
Source organism: uncultured Acetatifactor sp. (assembly GCA_964550745.1). Taxonomy (GTDB): domain Bacteria; phylum Bacillota; class Clostridia; order Lachnospirales; family Lachnospiraceae; genus Acetatifactor. The sequence goes on along the minus strand of CAZKAO010000020.1, from coordinate 17,565 downwards.
CGCAGCTCCTCCACATTGTATACCAGGCCGCCGCCTGCGCCGCCCATGGTGTAGGCAGGACGCAGCACCACCGGGTAGCCCAGCTTGTCCGCGATCGCCAGCGCCTCCTCCACGGAGTAGGCCACCTCGCTGCGGGCCATCTCAATGCCCAGCTTATTCATGGTCTTCTTAAACTCGATGCGGTCCTCGCCTCTCTCAATGGCGTCCACCTGCACACCGATAACTTTCACATTGTACTTGTCCAGTACTCCTGTACTGGCCAGCTCGGAACAGAGGTTTAGGCCGGACTGGCCGCCCAGATTGGGCAGGATGGCATCCGGGCGCTCCTTGTCGATGATCTGCTCTAAGCGCTTTACATTCAGAGGTTCAATATAAGTCACATCCGCAATGCCCGGGTCTGTCATGATCGTGGCAGGGTTGGAGTTAACCAGCACGATCTGGTAGCCCAGCTGCCGCAGGGCCTTACATGCCTGGGTGCCGGAATAGTCAAACTCGCAGGCCTGTCCGATAATGATGGGGCCTGAGCCGATAATCAATACTTTCTTAATGTCCGTTCTCTTACTCATTTTTTTCCTCCTGTCTTCTCTTTCATCTTATTCTTTTCTATACACATAAAATTATATATTTCATATGGAATCAATGACAATATTCCAACAAGGCAGATAAGCATAAATGTTATTGGGAAAAATATGCATAAAATTATTTTAACAAACAATTTTTGGTGCTTGAAATATCTTGAAAAAAGTATAATTCCAGAAACTAATCCGCCAAGCAGCAGGCCCCCTCCAAAACCATATACCAATATAACTAAAACAACATTCCAGGGGATGTCCAACAATTCTTTATTAGCTGCCGCTATCCCTCCATATAGAACAAATCCACCAAGAAAAGAAATAATCGTGAAAATCAGATATCCTTTCCGTTTTTCCAGTTCCATCAAATTTTCTCCCTATTAACATTCCGCCGCGGTAAAATTAATCCATAAGAAAAGCCAGTAATAAAACTACTGGCTTATCATGACAATATATGGAGTCAAAACCGTCATGGAAAAAAGAGAATAGAAAGCCCTGCGCATCTTCGCCGGAATATTTACCTGTTTACTCATGCACGCAGCTCTCATCTTTCTCCTCCGTCTCAACTCATTTTTTCTATTATAGCGAAAAAGAGAGACTTCGTAAATAGGAAATTGAGTATTTGGGAAAATTCAGAATATTCCTCCTCAGGGCACTAATTTTCCAAATTTATCAAAGCATATATCTCCTCCGGAGAAGGCCCCTTGCTGCGGATCTCCACCAGCACATTGTCGCTGTAGAGAATGGCGATCTGGGTGCGCCAGCCGCTCACATCTCCCTGGTCACCCTCCACCTGATAAGATCTGGCCGTCACAATCTCTTGACTAATCTGGTCAGGCCGGAAAGTGGCGCATTCGATCTTCTGCCTCAGTTCCCCAGGCATACTCTCAGCCCAGGGAATTGTATACAGGCCCAGATCGTACTCTTCGGGATTGTCCGTATCCACCAGCCAGTCGCTGACGGATTCATCCGCATGCTGACAACTGATACTGATCTCCTCCGTCATCCCCTTGTGCCAGATCACATGCAGTCTCTGTTCAGACCGCGTTCCACTGCTATAGCTGTACCCTTCCGGCATCTGTACATCCACATAATGGCCATAAACAGCATCTGTCCGGGCCATCTCCCAGGGCAGCTCCATCAGCGGTTCTATTTTTTCCTGACTATCGACAAGCGGCTTTGAAGTCGGGGCTGGCAGTCCGTCCTCATCCCCCGCAATGCCGTTACTCCCCTGAGTGAGGCTGCTTTCCTGCTCAGCCCCCTCCTCCCTGGGCTCTGAGAGAGAACCTGCGGCTCCACAACCTGCGGTTCCGCCCGCCTTTGCATCCGTGTCCGAAGGCGCTTCCACCTGCGCCTGCACTGAGGCTACTTCCTTATTCTGCTGTGCCTCCTCCATCTCTAGTGACGTCTCTTCAGGAGCTGCTCCATCCGCCATCTGGTCGTTCGCTTCTGCCATGGAATACAACTCCTGTGCGGCTTCCATAGCGCTACCGCCTGCCGCGCTGTCCGTATTATTCATTCCGCCCCGTGTCAGCTGCAGGGCCGCATACCCCACGCCCACACAGAGAATCAGGCTGGCCGCCGTCACCAGCGTCCTGCCAACCCAGGGAGATATCCTGCGGCTCCTCCGTGCCCGCTGCGCCTCTTCCACATATTTTTCATCGATCTCCCCGATTTCCCGGAACAGATCTTCCCTGCTCATTTTACCCATTGATCTACAGTCCTTTCGGATTAAGAGTTCCGCATATTCCCTACCACCGCACATTTCCGGTGATCAACATCCGTCTGCTTTGGCATCCGGATGTCAATCAGTGCGCTGTCCGGGAATATGCTGTTTTAGAGTTTTACACCTGCACACCCTGCTCCTCCAGATACGCTTTCAGCTCCTGCCTGACGCGAAACAGCGTGGTCTTAACCTTGCTCTCCCCGATGGCCAGCCTCTGCGCAATCTCCTTGACAGAGTCCGCATAATAGTATCTGCGCACAAAAATGATCCTTGTCTCTGCCTTCAGTTTTTCCAGAAATATATTTATCATTCCTGCCACCTCCCCGGCGATATAAGTGTCCTCCACCGAATAGGATGAAGCCAGACATTGCTCCAGTTCCTCCAGCACCAGGTCAAACTGACTGTTGCGCTTGCCCGCCCTGTTGTACTCATAGCGGTTCAGCGCAATGTTCCTGCTGATCCGGCTTAAAAAAGCAGAAAAAATATTGGGCCTGGTGGGAGGAATGGCATTCCACACAGCCACATAGGTGTCGTTCTCACACTCCTGCGCATCCTCGTAGCTGCCCACAATATTCATGGCAATGCTGCGGCACAGACGGCCGTATTTTTCGGCAGTCCGTGTAATCGCCTCCTCCGAGCGTTCAAAATATAAATCTATGATCTTCTCATCCTCCATCATCCTATGTGGTTCCCCTCATGATCTGCAGATACTGCCACATCAGCGTTGTCCTACGCCCTGGCGGCTTAAACCGTGGCCACGGTCACACACATTTTTGTGTTCACCTTAATTGACAGTAAATCTTTTAATTGGTTACATATCTGTTATACTTTATTTCCATGGACTGTGTGCTGATCTGATTTGTGGCGCTTTTTCCCGTCACTGCAAGGCCTCCGCCGCCAGCTGCAGACACCCCATGATCCCCTGGTTGTCCCCCAGGCTGCAGGGAACAATATAGCTGCCCAGATCCCTCAGCTCCGGCGTATCTACATAACCTGCCATCAGCTCCCGATACTGCCCGCGGATCATCGGAAAGAGCTGCTCCTGATGCATGACACCGCCGCCCAGGATGATCCGCCTGGGCGCATAGGTCAGTGTGTAATTGACACATGCCTGGGCGATATAATAGGCCTCCAGTTCCCATACCTCCTGTCGCTCTGACAGCTCCATTCCCTTTGCGCCCCAGCGCTCCTCAATGGCGGGACCCGCCGCCATGCCCTCCAGACAGTTCCGGTGAAAAGGACATTTTCCTGCATAGAGATCTGACGAATGCCGCTGCAGCAGGATATGTCCCGCCTCCGGATGCATCATCCCGTGGAGCAGACCGCCGTTCACATAGACTCCCACACCCACTCCGGTGCCAATAGTCACATAGATACAGCTGTCCAGTCCGCGGGCGGCGCCAAAGGTGACCTCTCCCAGCATGGAAGCGTTCACATCCGTGTCAAAACCCACCGGACAGCCCAGCGCCTCCTCAAATGCGCCCACGATATTGTAATTCTGCCAGGCCAGCTTGGGGGTGGAGGTGATACAGCCGTAAGTGGCCGTACCCTTCACCGGATTGATCGGGCCAAAGCAGCCAATCCCCAGCGCCTCTATATTGTGTTTCTTAAAAAAAGCTATCATCTCCGGCATGGTTTCCTCCGGACTCACCGTGGGAATGGATATTCGCTCCAATACCTGCCCCTGCTCGTTGCCGATGGCACACACCATCTTGGTGCCGCCCGCTTCCAATGCTCCTAATACCATCTTTGCCTCCTGTTGAGGTTCTTTAGAACCTCTGGGTTCTTTAGAACCTCCATTCCGCATACTCTCTCATTTATTTCTGCTCGTCCAGATACAGCTGCACCCGGTTCTGGATCAGAGCCGCAACATCCTTTGCGTCCTTGTCCCCCGCGAAATATCCGGCGGCCTCCTCCAGAATGATGTCCATGACCACCTCATGATATCCCGGCGCGGGCCGGGCCAGGCTGATCAGCTCCCGCACCTTATCTATATCCTCCGGCAGAGGCACATAGTGGTAAATTCTCATCTCAATACCACCGGTGACACTCCCATAGGACTCTGTCCTCATAACTCTCCTGCGCGGATTCCCCTCCTCATCCAGAACCAGGGTTCCGTCCCAATAGTCCTTTTCATAAGGTTCTTCCATGCTTTCCTCCAGCACCTGGTCCAGCTTAGCCTGAAGAACCGGAAAAACATGAGAATGGCTGTCCAACCCGCCCCTGGCCCCTATCACATACTCCAGGTAATCCCACGCCTGTTCCTTGTGCGCGGAGCTTGTCAAAATCCCGTAGGAAGCGGAGGAAGTCTCCAGCATTATTCCCGGTTTTCCGTCCAGCGTCGGATAACCGATATAGTTGACCTCCTCCCCCGAAAACCATTGGGACATCGAGGTTGTAAAGTAAGGTTCATGGCACTTTTCTATCATCAACAGCGTCTCCCCGTCCTCCTGACAGATGCGGTTCCAGTTATAGCTGTAGGCTTTATCCTTTCCTCCGAAACGCCCGGCAAACTCCAACAGCTGGTAAAACTCCTCCCTGTCAAAATCACAGACCCCATTGTCCCAATCCATAAAATAGGACTGGTTGAATTTCATGCCAATCTCCAACATATTTTGTGGAGAGGCGCTTTGCAGTACCTGTGAGTCCTGGTACTCCTCATAGAAGGCTGCCATGTCCGCAATGCTCCAGCAGTCCCGGTCACCCAGCATGGACCGCTTACCGATTATCGTCTCTATTCGAAACCCGGTGGGCAACGCAATCAGCTTTCCGTTCAGGGTATAAGCATCCACAACTGTTTCCACCAGATCTTCCCTGCGCAGTCCATCCCCGTCATCCAGATAGACGCCCAAATCCTCCAATATCCCCTTAGAGGCATACTTTTCCAGCCCAAAATAGTCCACAGCTATAATATCCAATTGCCTGCCGGACGCCAGATCCAGATCCATCGCCGCCACAGCGTCCACCCTGTCATTATATCCGTCTGCTCTCCCATATTCCTTCAAAACCACCCGGTAATCCGCATGCTCCCTGTTATATTGGGCCGTAGCTGCCAGCATGTCGTAGGAAGCGCTTATCACCGCCACGGTGACGGTTTCTTTCCGGGCGGCTCCCTCCTCCGCTCTGGCAATATAGACCAGTTCCAGCGGCGGCGCCTCTTCCGGCGTCTTCGCGGACGAACTGTGCATGATGTCGAACGTCACCGCCAAAAGCCTTCCGTCCGAAAGCAGTTCCATATCCCTGACCATGGTGCCATCCAGATCTATCTCCAGCCAGTTGAATATCTGTTCCGGCTTCTGTTCCCCCTCCCGGTTCCGGTAGACGCCGTATGATTCAAATACCCACCATTCCCCGTCTTCCCCCGGGAATATGCCGTCCCCCGGGGGGACGCTGGAACAGAGGGTTTCACTCTTCGCAGTCGCGAAATCAATCTTTTTGATCTGATAACCGCCCGGCGCACCAGCCATATAGCAGATCTGCCCGTCCATTCCGCAGGTCATATGGAAAATCCGATCCTGGATACACCCCTGATACTGCCCCTCCGGACTCATCATCAGCAGAACCTCAAATCCCCTGACATAGATATTCCCCTGGCCGTCCAGAGCCAGAAAATAAACCTCCGTCTCTGCTCCCGCATCCAGCAGCCACTTTGTTATCCCCCATTTATTAAGCAGCTCTCCCTCCGCATTATAGACACAGACACAGTCGCCATAAGTGCTAACGCCCTCATTGTCCACCGCAGTAACGAAATCATCATCCACCTCCAAAGTATAGTAATTACCGTCCGCGCCCTTTTTCAGGTCTGAGATGATTCCCCATCTGTCAGAAAACTGGAAATCCAGTTTCTTCGGCTCCGCATCCGGCTCCAGGATAGGCAGCACATAATATTCACTTCTGCCAAATCTCCCGTCCCCCAACATCGGAGCAGCCTCATACACCAGCTCCTCCCCGCAGAGATAAACACTACAAACCACCTGGCCCTGCAGATCCACCCGGCTTATTGTTGACACATAACCAGGTTCCTGAGAATCTTCCCGGGATGCCTCCCCACCCGAACAAGCCGTGAGACACAGGCATAGAAATATAATTCCTATTCCCCAGCCAATCCAATTTTTTCCTTTGCTCATAAACGTTCCCCCTCTCTGGCATCTTTTATGCCTCATCCAACAAGTTGCCGCATTTACTTATGGGCTTAGAAAGATTGATCCGGTAAACTTATTATATCGCACTCAGCCACCCTTGGCAAGGTTTCAGATCGTTTTAGAATGAGGGGAAAAAGCCATCCACCAAAACATTTAACGTCTTGATGAATGGCCTTTGAAAGGGGACAATAACTATGGGGTTACATCTATGTATTTTACATAGGGCTGCACTCCCGGCAGTCAGTACCGCTTAATAGTAATCTGCCGGACAGGCAGGCACACTGCTTCTGTCCCAACTCATACCGCCTAATGCCGTATATGTATCATCCGACACCAAATAGAATGCCCTGAATCCCGCCTTGTCATTGGCTTGTACATCAATAATATACCAGTTCCCGTCAATGCAGACTTCATTCCACTGATGGCTGGGATTGCTTGCATTTTCATCTGCATGGACGTAATAGCAGCCCACTCCCATGGCATCACACAGTGCTTTCATTGCTCTCGCATATCCAGAACACTGTGCCTCATGGTAGACCAGCGCTCCCCAAGCGGTATTGGCCCGATTATATCTCCAGTCCGCCGCAAACTGGCATGTATTGCACAGGAAATCATGGGCAGTTGCCACCTTATCATATTCACTCATGGCTGAAAAATCATAGCTGGCCATATAGACCTGTACCACGTCAGCCACCTGGTCAAGTTCTGCCTGTGACAGTTTAGGTCCATAGACGCTTCCCGGACTGTAGTTTCCCGGCGGGTACACTCTGGCAGGCGTCTGGGAAACAGCCGGGGCAGTCTCTCCCACATTTGCCGATTCCTCTTTCGACTCTTTCGTAGGTTCTTTCATCGATGCCTCCAGCACTTTCCTGTCCACAAAGAAATATGCCACTGGCAAAATCCTGTCCTGGGCTGCGTCATAAATATATTCATCCATGTACTGTCCGCCATCCAGGGTCTCTATGCACATAAAAGCCATATGCTCCTGCTGGAAATTCAACCCCAGATATCCATCCAGCCTGTATTCAGAAACAGACTCTATCGCATATCGGTTCAAAGCTGTTTCTATCTGCTTTTCCAGATCAATCCGCTTAGGGATCAGGAGTTCCGATTCAAGCTCAACACAGTAAATATCACTCCTGACAGTACCATCCACGTAAAACAGCTTGCCATCATGTAGATTTATATAGACGGCATCCGTATCGGCGATCACCCTCTCTCCACTCCCGTCAAGCCCCATGGAACGGATAGAATATTCCCCATTCTCCATTCCAAGATAATATATCCTGTCCTTATATATGGTGGGCATATAAGAATAGACTTCATTGACCTGTGTGATTTCTCCGCCTGCCCGCGGCACACTGTACAGAAAATGTTCATCCGAGTCCAGGGCAAAACAAACCATATCCTTATATACAAGAGGCGTAACAATCGGTTGATCAACAAGAATTGTTTCTTCCTTACTATCCAGAGAAATCTTTCTCAGACTGTTATCAGACAGATCCATAAAATACAGTTCTCTGTCTGCCGCTATCAGATATTCCACGCTGCCTTTTCTGATTTCATTTGTTTCTCCACTTTCGGGATCGATCTCTATGATCGCATCCTCCTGTACCATGTTTGCGTAAATCTTCCCATCCACCATATTAAGCTGAAGACAATAACCATCTACAAGCCTGTCGGAAATGCCTGTCTTTTTGTCTGTCCTGTAAACACAGTTATCATATCCATGGTACAGATAAAAGTAATCATCATCTTCCAGCAGCAGTCCACCGCCCATAATATTTCCTGCGGTATTGCCATACACTGTGCTGTCTTCTTCTATCGCAGGGACGGATTCTGCCGCTTCCTCCTCGGACGATTCCATTTCTGTCTCTTCCTCCTCAACTGATTCCGTTTCTGCACTTTCCTCTGTCCACAGGCCTGCTGTCTCTTCTGTTACTTCTTCCGGGCTTTCTTCTGCAGAAGTTACACTTTCCGATATGATAGTTTCTTTCGGAGCTTCAGTGGGAACGCTGCCACATCCTGCAAAAGATATGATGATTGTCACTGCAAGTGAATTTATCAGTAGTTTTCTTTTCATAAGTTTTCTCCTTTTATTGTAATGTTTTTCTCTGTCTCTGCCACCATTTCTCTCAGTTCTTCGGGAATCTCGATCTTATGGTAGGTAGTAAAACTCTTTACTATGACGGAAAGCCTGCCCTTGATCTCCTCAATCCCATTACTGCCGCTTGAGCAAAAAGCCTTATAGAGTTCCTTACTCCCATCTTCCCCTGTGAAATACTCCCACCACTGTCTAAAGAACTCCGGCTTGATTTCCGCATCTTCTGCGACATCGGCCAGATAAATAAGTGGGGGAATTGAAATCTCTCTAAGCTGCTCGTTCTTTTCGGGAAAAGCGTCCGCAAGGTACTGGATAGCGGATTTCAACAGATTACACTGCTTGTCACTGTAGTTTCTACGAATGCTTTCCGAACATTCCAGGATGGAGGCCTCTGAAAAATCCCTCCATTCAAAATTAGCCGCATATTTGGCAGCCAGAAACATCATGCTTTGCAAAAGCGCCCTCTGGTCATCTCTTGCCTTGCGCTGTGCTCTCGTAAAATTGCAGCTTACTCTGAAAAAACTTGAGGAAAGCAATTCCCTTATCATTCCTGCCAGTTCCATGTCTCCCCTGAGCTCCACGATCTGAAACCTGGTAAATGCCTCGCAGTTATTCAATCGGAAGAAGATTTCCTCTATATCCTGATTGCCGCATTCCACCAAAGCGATAATCTCGAACTTGTACTGCCTGATTTCAAACTGCACAGACTCATTCAAGTCGTAGAAATATTTTCCAGCAACCTTATATTCTGTATCCTCAACCAGGATACCGGGAGTGTTGTCGTCCAGTGGAAACTCTCCCCACATGTAGGCCAGAGTGCTTGCAAGGCGTTGTCTCCCATCAAGGATATAGTAGTTGAATAGAGGCTTATTCTTTCCATCTACCCGCTCATTATCCTCCCGAAACGCATAAACATTTGGTATCGGATAATCCACAAGCATGGAGTGGATCAGCAGACTTTTCTGCGCATTTGACCACATTTCCGCTTTTCTCTGTGTGGGCCGGTCAAAGAATAGCACAGTTTCGTCCCTGTACATCTTCTCAATATTGTCCACGGTCCATATCAATTTTGTCCTGTTCATAAAAAGTCTCCTTTTACAATAAGATTCAGAAATCTGTTTGTTTACTCTCAAGTAAGGGAGACATGAAAGGCATTAAAGGTTTCAACAAAAAAAAATTTTTTATTAGATGTAACTTATACCTTTGCTATTTACATTTTTTTGCCTGTATTCATCAACATATTTTTTTAATCCTTCTGTTCTTTCTTTCCAGAACAAATAATCATCCGTAAAGATCTTGGCCTCCAAATAATAATTGAAATAATTTGCCATTGGATATTCTTTTGGCTCCAGCGCCGCTTTCAAAAGAATTTCAGCAATCTTCTTCATTTCCTTTTCTTTCATGATCACGGGCTGTTTACGGATTGTGCCCATAATGTTATTGTATCTCAAAACCAGGTTGTCTGACTCGTTTTTTATATCTACTTTATCATTGGCAATAACTACCATCCCCTGGACTCTCAAATAGTTATCGAGATTTCTTCCAAGTTCTGTATTTACATACTTTTCCAGATATAGAATATGTCTTTCATTCTGGTGAACCGGACTTTCCATATATTCCAAACTCCTGCCCCGCATCTTATTCCACCGGCCGTCTTTTTCAATGTATAACCCATAACCTCCACCACTGCCAAGATTTTTTACTTCCAAGACATAAACCCCATACGGTGAAACTAATATAAAATCATTTTCAATAGACTCTCCTTCTACTTCCAATCTTAAATTTGGCAGAACAATAATCTGTCCCTCATATGGCCGTAATTCTCTGGCAACCTGCTGTTCTCCCGTTTCGCCTAATGTTATTCCAATACTTTCACTCTTAAACTCTTGAAATTTCTGTGAAATTCCAATTTGTTTTTCCCATTCTATATAGTGGTTCCAAGGGTCTAACAAGTTACTTCTTGCTGTCTGAAACAACTCAAACAGCTCCCTCACACTATAATAATTCCCAGTAAAATCCTCTTCCATTACCAGTTTAGAGCCATTTTCTATATCAGACTCCGTAACAATTTTAAAGCCATTTTTTATATCATACATTATTTCATTTACCCAGTCCCCACTTTCATATGTGCGAAAAACAGCATCCATACAATTTTCTACCGCTCTGCAATAATATAATTTTATTTTGTTGTTTGTCCATAGTTCATCTTCTCTACTCTCGATAAGTTCAATTACTTTTTCCTTAATCTCATCCTCCCAATCGGAGCAGCGAACCACATCCACCGCATAATACACCTGTTCATTGCATTCTACCTGCATTCCACCATTCCTCAATAGCGGGGATTCCTGCGTTACTTTTGGCATATCCGAAAATCTGCTTTTCATTTGTTGAAAAATCCAGTTTTCTCTATAAATTTGGGCCTGTTTAGTAAACATAAATATAAGCAGAATCTCTACTACAACCCATATCACCACAAAACATACGGACACTTTCAAGCTCTGCAATGCCCGTCCTTTAAACAAAACTCGATCATTCTGGAACCCCAATATAAAAGAAACCGTATATTTAGCAATCAGATGAACTATCGGTTTTTCCCAACGAGGGTACTTATATTGGGGTTTAAAATGTACCAATTCCAAGCACATAAGGACAACAGCAATAACAACATATCCAATCAGTACTATTTCTACTTTTGCGTGACACTTAATAAGTAAATAATAAGTAAACCCAATATTTACTGCCGAAAATATTAAAAATAAAATTAACGCCACACTTTTGGGAAAACGAACTCTTTGTATTTTGGTCAGTTTTATGGTGTCCAGCTCGGCACAATCAAAACACAAACACTTTTCATTTAGAACAGCTTCTTTTCTGCATTTACAGCATTTCTCCATCGCTTGTATTCCCTCCAATATTTTACTTTCGTAATAAAAAGATTTTTAAATTTTTATAGTACATTTATTTCATTCACATGTGCAATATATTACCCCTGTTCATTGTAACCCATTTTCCGGTGCAGAGCAAGAACAATATGCACAATAAATTACACATGTCGCTGACAAAGCTTTCTATTTTTTAACAGGCTTTTCTTCAATGTTTTAAAGGCTTTGGTTTTATCCAAAGCCCCTTGTATCTTAAGGATGCCATTCTGTAATATAGACATAATTCTCATCGGAGCCTGTTACTTCCAGATAATAAACTGTCCAAGGTGTTCCTGTTCCTCCTGCAAATTGAAATGCTTCAACATTACTATAAGCATTTTCATCTATCCAGCCTTTATCCAGATAAAGATAACCAGTTCCCCAACTACCACCAAAATAATTATCGTCATGCAAATACCATTCTTCTACAGGAAATTGTCCTATTGTATCATCCCAGTTTCCCTTCAGAGAGGGGTCCCAAGTAATACCATTGGACTCCATTACAGAACGATAAATAGCGATTACCTCTTCTGGTGTATATTTATCACTTTCTGCCACAACAGGTTGCTCCTCTACCGGTTCGGCTACCTCTGGAATGTCCACTACTGGTTCACTTACAGCAGGAGTATTTTCCACCTTCGGAGTTTCAACCTCTGGTGTCTCAGGTTGAGGAGCTTTTGTTGAAGTAGGAGAAGATGTCGGTATAGCAGATGCCGCCATCAACGTCTCCTTATCCTGTTCTGAAATTGCATCCATCAGTTCATCTGTTTTGACTAAATAGTTATATGTCCATGGACCAAAATCGCAATAACTCCATTCATCATTGCTTACCACAACTTTCACTAAGAAATCCTCTTTTGTGTAACCTGCCAGAGTATTATCTGTGTCGTAAATAGTGACACTTTTTACAAGCTTGTAACTTCTGCCATCATATGCAAGGGCATCCATATCAATATTTGCCTCTGGGTGATGAACCACATTTTCTAAAAGAAACAGATTCCCTTGTTCTGTATAAGTAAGTTTTTCTTCTACGTTTGTATCCATTTCCTCTTCATCGGGAATTTCTACAGCAGAAGCTTCTACTGTAGAAGCTTCTACCGTTTCACTATCAATACTTTCTGCCAGTGTGTTTTCTGCACTTTCGCTCTGAATATTGGCAACATTCCGGGACGCAGCCGCCTCTGGCCGGGCAGCCATATACACCGCTCCCCCAATGGCACATAAGGCGGCAGCTGCAACAGTGCCCGCCACTATCTTTGCTTTGACCGATGCTGATGCAAGTTTGCCAGCCACACCCTTTTTCCCTGCGAGCCTAGGGAGGGCAGATGCCACCTTTTGGGAAACCGCCTCTGGTATCTCGCAGGCAGATACGTCTTCCTTGAACAGGATTGCCAGGAGCGGGGCAACGGTATGGAGCCTTATCCCCTGCTTCTTTTCCGTCACAAGCACACCCTCCCTTATTTTCGTCTTTGCCCTTGATAGATATGTCTTCACTGTATTTTCGGGCAGGCCAAGCTCCCTTGCGATCTCTGACTGCTTCTGCTCATTGTAGTAATACGCCACGATACAGAGCCTCTGCATTTCCGTGAGCTGCGTGTCGATAATCTCCCTGACAAGCCGTTGCTTCTCCCTGTCCTGCATGATCTCTTCCGGTATGATATTGTCATCGTCCGCAAGGTTCTCTAAGGTGTCATCCCCGTCCAGGAGCACGCACTTCTTATTCTTCCTCAGGTAGGCATAGCATTTTCTGGTGGCAATGGCCCCTGCCCATGACAGGAAACTGCCCTCATTATCCAGCTTTTGGATGCTCCTGCTGATCTCCACATAGGTGTCCTGCATAATGTCGGAAATGATATCCTGCTCATTGTCATTGCCTGACATGACCTTATGGATGCAAGTGTATATGTATCTGCATGAACCCTCGTAAATGGCTGTAAATGCTTCTGCCGTCCCGGCCCGATAATCGCTCACTGCCTGTCTCAATTCCTTTGTTGGTTCCATAAATTATCCTCCCGTGATGTTATCCTCTCGCTGCAGTCCTTTTATTCTGCTGTATAAGAGAGAACCTTTTGTTTTAAAAAGTTTCATAATATCTATAAAATTTCTAATATTTTCAAAAGCTCAATTTTACGTTTTCTGTATATAGATTATAACGTATATCTGGCACATATGCAAGGCTATATATGCAATATATTGCCCCTGTTGCAATTAGCTATTGTTTTGCAGATCACATTAATGCGAACAAAAGTATCTCGGCACAAAAATACTTCAAGAAAAACATTCCTTAATCTAAAAAAGACCTTAAGGAACTTCCCCAAGGTCTAGTTGTAAAATAACTGGCAGCTTACTTATAGTACACTTTACAGTCGAAATAGTCTCCATTTCTGGTGCATTCAACATAGAAAGTAAGATAGTTTAATGTATCAAAATCACCATAATGCAGAAATTCATCACAGAACAGAAAATCTGAAATTCTACTGTATTTTTCTCTTGCAATACTAAACTCATAGCATTCCATATCTGCATCAGGAGCATCAAGCAATTCAGTTCTTTCCAAATAATCTGCTTCTCGCAAGATTTTCTCTATGCTTTCCTTTTCATCACTTGACATCACAGTTTCATATCTGAGCAGATATAGGTAATCATACTCTGTTCCCTCAATAGGGTTGGGGAATCTATACCATGCAGTTGCAACACTACAGTGTTCTGTCACCACAATGCTGCCACCCTTGTTCAGATGTCCACAAAGACGTCCATCACTCGAAAACAGGGGAATGTCTGCTTCCACATCTGTCAATACAACATTTATTTCCTCGCAGATTCCCTCATCCAATGCAGCATATTTTTGAGGATACTTTTCCCCACCATACAGGACAATGTTGCCATCTGTAACATCTTCTGCCAATACGGGTTCCTCTGGCACATCTGGTACATCATCAACAAGATTTTCATTTACAGCATTTTTCTCAAGTTCTTCAAGTTGTATTAGCAATGGTGTAGCACTTACTTCTTCAGAACTGAAAGTTGCCCATTGTTCCGTACAACCGTCAAATGCAATATAAGAATCAGCCTTGACATATCCTACCAGCTGACCATCTGTGTCATAAACATCTGTGTCGGCATTAAAATGAAGTTCGATTGCTGGCTCCAGAACAACAATAGAACTTAAATCCACTTCCTTTGAACCCTCATTCTTGTTATCATAGATTACAAGAGAGCCATAATCGGTATCAGCTTGTCCACCACTGATATTCTCTTCTTCATCTGCGACACTCTCCTCACCAGATACAACCGTTTCATTCTGATTCTGCCCTGTCGCCGCATTGTTCGTTGTCTCCGTCTGTTTCCCGCATCCTGCCAAAGATGCCATGACCAGTCCTACTGCCAGGATACTTATTGCTTTTCTTTTCATTTCTTCCTCCTCATTTTCTACAGGATAATCAACACTACTGCATTTATCCCGTAACATTTGTATTTTACATGGGGCTGCTCTCCCAGCAGCAAATACCATAAAACCGTTTATTTAAGGTATATACCGTTCCTGCTGCCTTTTGTATTATAATGCACTTCCAATCATTATGCAAGAAATATATTCAACATATTACACATACTAAATTTAATGTATATTCAACTATTTACATGGATACTACAATGAATATGGAAGCACTGGTTATGTCGATGAAAGGGAGGTTTTGCATGATTTCTTATGAACCGTTGTGGTCTACCATGGAGAAACGGAAAGTTACCAAATACCAACTTATCTATCATTGGGGCATTTCCAGCAACACACTTAGGAGGATGGGACATGGAGAGCCGATCAGTTCCAATACCTTGAATGAATTATGCCTGATCCTTGACTGCAGGGTAGAGGATATCTTAAAATTTGTTGCGACAGAGGAAGAGATAAATGCCACAAACCAGCGAAAAGAGGAAATCAGCAATTTCAGAAGAAAGAAACATAAAAATAAGCCCTAGTTCCGCAATAGGAACTATGGGCTTTTTTGTCTTTTCAGCTAACCTGCACCAATTAAGGCAACATGCAGTGAACCCTTTGAAACAATAGCAGTTAAGGTACAGTCTCATCCCCCAATGTCTTATAGCATTTACAGGTTGCAGGCCCGATAAGGGCTCCCCTTGTTGCTCGCTAGAAACCTTAATTTATGGGCAAAAATGACATTTCTTCCACAGAAAACATTTTCCGCAAATTGAATATTATAATCCCCCATTTCTGGGGGATTCACATGCAAAATAATATCTGCAACTGTATATTACACTGTCTGCTTTCCAAACATCTCAAGATATTCCTGGGCTGTCTGTATCGACAGTTTCAACTTGTTTTGCAGTCTCTCTATAATGTCATTTTCAGAGAGCCCAAACTCATATCCTGTTTCGACTATCTCCACTGCTCTGCCCTTAGTTTCATTTTCCTTTGCGATTTCATCAAATAAAGTACACATGTCAGCATCTCCTTTCTCAGCCAATGCATTATAATCGATCTTACAATTCGTTGCCCCTGCTACTGTCATAATTACAGTTTTGTCAATGCTATGCTCCCTTGCATATTTTATGACTTTTTCTTTCGCTTCATTCGTTGGTATGCTTTTATCCAGAACCATTTCCAGCATATTAAAAAAGTACACATTGTTTATGTTGTGGAGTGTAAGGTTATTCTGCCTGGCCTCCACAAGCATCATTTTATAGTCATTGACAAACTTTTTCATCTCCTCGGGGATATCCAGAATCCCATGAAGCGACACCGCCCCATCCCATGGCTTTTCACCATAATAGACAACAATTGTAATGACTGGTGTAAACTTGTCTGTCCTTTTCATTCTTGACAGGTATTCATCTTCCTCCAGATTATCCGCAGTTTTATACCGCTTCGCATTGCTGTCATACTGCTTTTTATAGGTGCCGTAGTCATAGCCCATGACCCGCATCGGCATGGCATAATGGACATGCTCCTGGGACTCCATGCCAAGCATCACAAGCTCCACACCATATGCCGTAGATTTCTTACTCACTTTTATGCTGTCTCTGGATGCCTTAATGCTCTCCGCATAATCCCTGTGTTCCAGCACTGAGGATTCCTCTGTATCCACATCCTCCAGTTCCTCTGGCTTGATCATCTGCCTGCCCTCAAAAAGCACTGCATTGAAGATATCGGCAAACTGCTCGTTGTCATTCCAGTAATTCTTTAATACTGTATCTGGTTTTAAATCCTGTGTCCTTGCCATCCTGTAGTTCCTTCCCTTTTCTTACTTTTAGTATACTATCAAATCCTGTTGATTGCAAGGTCTGACAGGACAATATTAGGGAACTTCTGCAGTTCCCCTTTTGTCTTTCCCTTAAAGCAAAATCCGTTTATTCTTTATGTTTTTCGTGTTCTGGACAGTTAGGATTATGGCAGATCACACAGCAAAAATCATCATCCTCGCCCCGCTGTGTATCATAGTCTGCATCTACACACTTGTGGCAGGCATCATAGCCACCAAAAGGCAGTACAGGCAAATTCTCAAGGATGTCATTTTTTCCAGCATTCACCGCATTTCCTTTTTCCACAGTCTCCTGAAATTCTTTTTCCTCATAGCGAGAAACCTCCTTTTTAGGAATCACAGGCATACAGGCGGGCAGAACAATACCACATATGGTTGTTCAGACCTCTATTCTCATGGCTTTTTCTTCTTACTACAGGGTGTCTCCCAAAAACAAGCTCCCAAAAATGGTTTTAGGGGAAATCTTCATATCAAAAGGCAAAACCGTTTATCCTACAGAGGCAAAACTCTCTATCCTCTCTCCATTTTTTCCAAAAAACGGAATTGAGAAGAAAACCATGCTCTGCTCAGATTATTTTCAAGCTATATTCACCCCCTGTATGCTTGCTATCCTTTATTTTTCAAGGCTTTTTCTCCCCTATATCTCAAAATAAAAACGACCTCGGAATGAGAATGAATTCCCATTTCAAGGTCGCTAATTTGTTCTTTATTCTCCTTTGGGGGCTACCCCGTTTTGCCTTTGAAGGATAAACGGATGTGCCTCGGGATACTGCTATAAGTTTACAGGAAATACTTCACTCCGCTCTCAAATATCTTCATATCCT
>CAZKAO010000019.1:0-48469 GCA_964550745.1 uncultured Acetatifactor sp. | reverse complement strand
ATATCCTCGAATACAAACATCTTCTTGCGGATCTCGTCTGCCAGCTCCGGCTCCTCGATCTCCAGAGTCTCCATAATATGTTTCTCTGTACCGCGATCCACCGTGTTCAGAATCTCTACCACAGCGTCCACGCCGCCGATAATCGTGTAATCCTGGTTGACCAGATTGGACAATTTGGACTCCAGCACTTTCTCCACCTCTTTGATTACATCCGGGCTGGTGCGGTCCATCACGGCAATACGCTTTGCCACATCAGCCTGCTTCTCGGGAGGCAGTGCGGAGATAATCAGCGCTGACTGTCCCGGAGACAGATAGGACAAAATAAGGGCAATTGTCTGGGGGTGCTCATCCTGGATAAAGTTGAGCAGCTGCGACGCATCCGTCTTACGCACAAACTCGAAAGGCTTGACCTGGAGGGATGCCGTCAGCTTGCCGATCACATCCATAGCCTTCTCGTTGCCCAGAGCCTTCTCCAACAGTTCTCTGGCATAAGTGATACCGCCCTCCGCGATATACTGCTGCGCCAGACACACCTCATAGAACTCATTCAGAATATCTTCCTTGACCTGAGGCGTCACGCTGCGGGTGTTGGCAATCTCCAGCGTAAGTTCCTCGATCTCCTCTTCCTTCAAATGCTTAAACACATTGGCCGAACGCTCCGGTCCCAGCACAATCAAAAGGATTGCCGCTTTCTGCAGGCCGGATATGCCGTCATCTTTTGCCATGCTCTTACCCCCAATCTTCGTTTAACCAGTTGCGCAGCAGATTTGCCACAGCCTCCGGATTCTCGTCTACAAATTTTTCGATCAGCTTGCGGGTTTCGGACTTGGTCTCCACCTCGATATCTTCCAGTTCGCTTTCCGGTGTGGACTGCAGCAGATTCTCCACCGACAGTTCCTCCTCCTGCTCCGTATCCTTGCGGACAGCCATGCTCCGCAGAATCACAAAGGCAAGCAATGCCAGAATAATTACAATCATGGCAATACTCAGGATATCCGTCCAGTTGATATTCAGACCATCCTTGTCGCGGAACAGATTCTGCCGGTAGGCAATGATTGTAATCCTGTCCCTGGAGATACCTGTGGCTGTCGCCACAGCGTCATAAAAATCATCATCTACTTCCATCCGGGTAGGCGTGCTGTTGTTGGCCTTGTATTCCTCCCAGGTCATAACATCCAGAAGCCCCTGACTCTCTATGATCTCCTCCCGCACTACATCAAACCGGCGGGCTGTCACTGTCAGAGAAGAGTTTGCATAATCAATAATACCCGCAGGGGTGGAGGATCTCGAGATCAGCTCATCCAACACACGATCTGTGTCATTGGTGCTGGAGCTGGACGAAGTGGTTCCTCCTGTATCCAGAAGATAATCGTCCTCATCATTGGAATCTGTGCCGGGAATACTGGCAACGCCGCCCGTACTCTCGCTCTCCGAGGTGGACTGGTGGCCGATATACCCCTCATCCCTTCCGTCCTGCGCCTCATACCGATGTATGGTCTCATCATAGTTGGAATAGTCATATTTCAGATAAGCCGCCACGTCCAGCATATCAAACTGTCCCGTGTTGATCAGCGCCTGCTGCACCTTGGAACGGATATAACTCTCCGCCGCATTCTGGGCTTCAATCTGGCTGGCGGAGGACCCCAGCAGCGTATTGTCCTCATCCCCGGCAAACAGGCTGTTTCCCGCGCTGTCACTGATAAAGATCTTGGAGGTGGTGGGATTGCCCACCGCCGCGGCCGCAGCCCTGGCCATAGTAACCGCATTGTCCGAAGTAAACGTTCCGTTCAGTTCCAGGGATATGTATACGGAGGACTCCTCCAGCTTGGCACTCAGCGTGCCATCCTGCTTTGCCATGTTCAGTATCACCGTACAGTTTTTAACAGCATCATAGTTCTTAAAGCTTGCCTCCAGCTGCTGTCTCCTGTATTCTTCCATCAGCCTCTGTTTATCTGACTCCGTGCTGGACATACCGCCATTAGTCACCATGCTGATATCCGGCCCTGTTGCAGTCAGTCCTGCGGCTGCAAGCGCCCTGTTGGCATCGGATAACTGTTTTTTATTTACATCAATAATCAGCCCACTGTTCGACAACTTACAGTCAATTCCCGCAGCCTCCAGCGTCTCCATCGCTTTGTTGGCCTCCGTGGCCGTCTCATAGTTCATAAAGCGGGTGTACTGCGGTCTGGAAGATGCATATATCAAAATCGCAAAAGCAAAAATCACAGCTGCGCCAAGGGTAATAATTATCGTTTTTTGTTTGGATGTAAACTTATTCCACCATTCAAGCACCTTGGCCTGAATCTCTTTCAGCCTGTCTAACATAAGTTTCTCCTCTGTGACTACGAAATATTGTAAAGCTCAAACGCATATGCAGTAATTTGCCGAGGTTAATTGCGTAGCAATTTACCTCAGAGTTAATTACGGAGTAATTTACTCGCTAGATCTGCATCTGCATAATCTGATTATACGCCTCCAGCAGCTTGTCGCGGATGGCAACCGTGTACTGCAATGCGTCCGACGCCTTCTGCATGGCTATGGTCAGATCGTGGGCGTTCTCCGTCTCTCCCAGAGCAAACTTAATTTTCTCATTCTCCGAATCAGACAGATAGCTGTTTGTCGTCTTGAGGCTGTCAATAGCCGAATTCAGGAACGCATCAAACATGGTTCCCTCCACCACCGTATCGTCTTTGGTGAGGTTTCCCACCAACGTATTAAGTCTCGTCCCCGCTGCCTGATTCACTCCCAGGGACGAAACCTGATTTATTGCTGATATGTAATCCATATTATAATAACTCCTTTCCGAAGCCTATCTTATGTAGGACCTCGACCAATTATGCATTATGACTGTCCGAGCTGCAGCGCCTGTGCCACCATGGACTTGCTGGCATTGAAAGCTGTGGCGTTGGCCTCATAGGCCCGGCTGGCATCGATCATATTGGTCATCTCTGTGATAATATTCACATTGGGATACAGCACATAACCGTCCTCATCCGCGTCCGGGTGGGAAGGATCATAGACCATCTTCATCTCGGTCTTGTAATCCTTATACACGCCTGTCACCTTCACGCCGCTGCCGGAAAAACCCATTCCCTTGTATCCAAAAGCGCTGTTCAGGGCATGGACAAAAGAGCTGTTGCCGCCCTTCTCCGCAAAAGCCACCACCTTGCGCCTGTAGGGAGTGCCGTCGTCCGTCCGGGTACTCTGGGCGTTGGCCACGTTCTCTGAGATGATATCCATACGATATCTCTGCGCAGTCATTCCTGATGCATTGATATTAAATGCTGAAAACATATTCATAAGTATACTCCACCTTTCTATTTAAGTACAGCCTGCAAATTCTGGAATTCATTGTTGACAGCGGCCAGGAGCCCCTGATATTTCAGCTGGTTCTCCGCCACCATAACCGGCTCGGTGTCCGGATCTACATTGTTGCCGTCCAGCCTGTAAGACAGATGGGAATAATCCGTATAAGCCACCGGTTTGATCGCGCGGCCCCTTATTCTTGACACCTTGGCATCCATGGACTCATGCTTGCAGCTCCCCAGAGCCTTGCGCAGCTCCGATTCAAAGGCGACATCCTGCCGCTTATATCCCGGTGTGGTGGCATTGGACACGTTGTTGGATAACGCTATATTGCGCATCCATGACGCGTCTAACGCTTTGTCCAGAACACTGACATAATCGAACACATTGGAATTAAACATACTTACCCCTTTCCGCTTATCAGAGATACAATTTCCTACTTTTCCCATATACCTTGTGTTTACAGCACAAACTAAACCCAATATATTCTATTATAGTAAATTTGCGAAAAAACACAATAGCTTTTTCAGAAAAAATTTATAAATAGGAAAAAGGACCTATTGTCTGAGCAATAAATCCTTTTATTTCACTCTAAACTCTCTGATTCTGCTTCTTCAGTTCCTCTATCTCATCAAATACCACATCGTTGAGTACCTTGATATAGGTTCCCTTCATACCGGAGGACCGGGATTCGATGACCCCGGCGCTCTCAAACTTGCGCAGGGCGTTGACAATCACGGATCTGGTGATACCCACCCGGTCGGCGATCTTGCTGGCCACCAGGATGCCCTCCATACCGTTCAGTTCATCAAAGATATGTGTGATGGCCTCCATCTCCGAAAAGGACAGGGTGCTGATGGCGGACTTGACCACCGCAATCTTGCGGCTCTCCTCCGCGCTCTCCTCACTCACGGCCCGGAGCATCTCCAGCCCCACCACCGTGGTGCCATATTCACACAGGATAATATCATCGATATCATACTGCTCATTACATTTGTAGATAAACAGGGTTCCCAGTCTCTCCCCGGCGATCTCGATAGGTGAAATAATGGCCTGGAATCTGCGGATATCCCCGCTCTCAAACCCCAGTGTCTCCAGATTGACATTCTCCTTGGTGGACAGAACACCCAGCAGTCTCTCGTTCAGCATACCATCCACAAAGCCGCCAACGCTCTCGTCAACCAGCTCCGGCAGAGGGTCCACATGCTCACATTTGCCTACCCCTAACACTTTTCCCTTGCGGCTGACCACCAGCACATTGGAGCTGAGAATCTCCCTCATTACACGGCAGATATCACTGAATACCACCTTGCTGGAATTGTTGTTGTGTAGTAGCTTACCGATCTTTCTGGTCTTATCCAGTAATTGCACACTGCTCATCGTCATTCCTCCATCCCAAGAGCGGCAGCGCCTGCCCCTTGCGAACATTTTAACACAAGCGAATTCAGATTACAATGCATTTTTTCGTTCTTTTTGAGAATATTCTGACATTAGCCGCTATTATTTCTTTTCAGCCGCCATTACATGTCCGCACTCTTCATTGGCACACACCAGCTTATTCCCCTTTTCCAACATGACAGAGTCGCACTTGGGGCATTTCTGCTGCGAGGGCTTCTGCCACACCATAAAGTCGCAGTCCGGATAGCCGATGCAGCCAAAATACCGCCTGCCCTTCTGGGTCTTCTTCATCACAATGTCCTTGCCGCATTTGGGGCACTCCACGCCGATCTTTTCAAAGTAAGGCTTGGTGTTGCGGCAGTCAGGGAAGCCGGGACAGGCCAGGAATCTGCCGTGGGGACCATACTTGATTACCATCTGCCTGCCGCACAGCTCGCAGACCTCATCCGACACCTCGTCCGCTATAGTGACTTTTTCCAGATCCTTCTCGGCATTTTGCACCGCCTCCTCCAGATCTGGGTAGAAATTGGCAATGATGGTCTTCCACTTCACCGTCCCCATTTCCACGCCGTCCAGCAGAGCTTCCATATTGGCGGTAAAATTCACGTCTACAATACTGGGAAATGCCTCAACCATCATCTGGTTGACCACCTCGCCCAGCTCCGTCACATAGAGATTTTTGTTCTCCTTAGCCACATAGCGTCTGGCGAGAATCGTGGTGATGGTGGGCGCATAGGTGCTGGGACGGCCGATGCCCAGTTCCTCCAGGGCTTTCACCAGGGAAGCCTCCGTGTAATGTGCCGGCGGCTGGGTAAAATGCTGCTTCGGCTCCAGCTCCAACAGCTCCAGACTGCTGTCTGTGGACAGCTCACGGCTCATACAATTATTTTCCTCCTGGTCCTCCTCCTGGGTGTAGATGCTCATATAGCCGTCAAACACTCTGCTGGAAGCTGCCATGGTAAACACATGCTCCCCCGCCTCGATCCGGGTGGAGGTAGTCTCGTATCTGGCCTCCGCCATACGGCTGGCCACAAAACGCTTCCAGATCAGCTGGTACAGCCGCAGCAGATCTCTGGGCAGCTGTTCCTTCACCGCCGCCACAGTACGCTCGATATCCGTGGGGCGTATCGCCTCGTGGGCGTCCTGTATCTTCTGTTCGTTCTTCTTCACCGCCACAGCCTCGGCGGCATAGTTCTCGCCGTGGTGCTTTACAATATAGGCGCGTGCCGTCTGCTCCGCCTCCTCGGAGACACGGGTGGAATCGGTACGCAGGTAAGTGATCAGACCCACGGTGCCCTCTCCCTTCAGTTCCACGCCCTCGTACAGCTGCTGTGCCAGGCGCATCGTCTTCTGGGTGGAGAAATTCAGCACCTTGCTGGCCTCCTGCTGCAGCGTGGAGGTGGTGAAAGGCAGCGGCGCCTTCTTAAGCCGCTCTCCTTTTTTTACCTCTGTCACCTTAAAGGATGCGCCCTTCAGGCTTTTCAGCAGGGCGTCCATCTGTTCTTTGGTGCGGATCTCAGTCCTGCGGCCGCCCTTGCCATAGTATTTGGCGGTCACAGGCTTTTTCTCCCCGTCCACCTTGAGATTGGCCTCCAGGGTCCAATACTCCTCCGGGATAAAGGCGTTTATCTCCGCCTCACGGTCACAGATAATGCGCAGTGCCACGGACTGCACCCGGCCTGCGCTCAATCCTCTCTTTACCTTTGCCCACAAAAGAGGCGAGATCCGGTATCCCACCATGCGGTCCAGCGCCCGGCGAGCCTGCTGGGCATCCACCAGATCCATATTGATCTCCCTGGCATTTTTCAGAGACTCCTTCACGGCGCTCTTGGTGATCTCATTAAAAGTGATGCGGTAAACCTTTTTGTCCGACATCTCTTTCAGCTTCAGGGCATGAACCAGATGCCAGGAGATCGCCTCTCCCTCCCGGTCAGGGTCGGTTGCCAGATAGATTCTGTCGGCCTTTTTCACTTCCTTGCGAAGCCCCGCCAGCACGTCTCCCTTGCCCCTGATGGTAATATATTTGGGTTCATAGTCGTGTTCCACGTCGATGCCCAGGCTGCTTTTGGGCAGATCACGCACATGGCCGCCGCTGGCCGCCACCTCGTAACCACTCCCCAATATTTTTTTCACTGTCTTCACCTTGGCAGGTGACTCCAGAATAACCAGATTTTTTGCCATATCCTCATTTCCCGCTTTCCTGTGGTTGATTCTGTATCGAATCCAATCGTGAACCACTATACACCAATTTTATGATGGGCGCAAGTGTAAATTTTATAAATAATCCAGAACGGAAGCGTCCGAGGGCATGCGCCAGTCGCCCCGGGGAGAGAGACTTACGGAGCCCACCTTGGGGCCGTCCGGCATACAGGAGCGCTTGAACTGCTGAGAAAAAAAGCGGCGGAAAAAGGTTTCCGTTGTCTTTTCTATGGTATTCTGGTCTACCTGTGGAAATGCGATCCGGGCCAAAGCCATGATCTTTTCCCGCTCAAAGCCGTTGCGAATAAAATGGTACAAGATAAAATCGTGCAGGTCGTATTTGCCGATGGATTCCTCGGTGGACTGGCTGATCCGGCCGTCCGCTGCCAGGGGCAGCAGCTCCGGGCTGATCACGGTCTCGCAGATGCTGGTCAGCACCGCCTGCAGCTGGGGGTGCATCTCGCCGTAGGCGCTCACCAGGTATTTTACCAGAGTCTTGGGAATGGAGATATTGACGCCGTACATGCTCATGTGGTCGCCGTTGTAGGTACACCAGCCCAGGGCTGTCTCGGACAGATCTCCGGTGCCGATGACCAGGCCGCCCTCCTGATTGGCCACATCCATCAGTATCTGGGTGCGCTCTCTGGCCTGAATATTCTCATAGGTTACATCGTATACATCCTCCGCATGTCCGATGTCCTGCATGTGCTGCCTGCAGGCCGCCGCGATGGGAATGGTGCGGGCCGTCACGCCGCACAGCTCCATAAGCCGGTCCGAGTTGGTCCGGGTGTGGTCGGAGGTGCCAAAGCCCGGCATGGTGATGGCGATGATGTCCTTCGTGGGCCACCCAAGCCTGCGGTATGCCTCTAGGACCACCAACAGCGCCAGAGTGCTGTCCAGGCCGCCGGAGATACCGATCACGGCCTTTTTCAGCCCAGTCTTTTTCAAGCGCTCATAGAGACCGTATGCCTGCAGATCCATGATCTCCTGACAGCGCTGCATGCGCTTTTCCTGATCTGCGGGCACAAAGGGATAAGCGTCCACCTGATCCGGCAGATGGCCGAAATCATCCCGCTTAAGCTGTACCCGGACGTAGGCGCTCATGTCCACGGCCTCGTTTTCGCTGTTCATCTTCATCCGGTCATTCTGCAGCTTCTGCACATCGATCAGCGCCGTGAGCAGGCCCTCCTTCTCCCGGTAGCTCTCCGCCTTGATACTGCCGTTCTCCGCGATCATGCAGTGTCCGGAAAAAACAAGGTCCGTGGTGCTCTCCCCCTCTCCCGAGGAGGCGTAGATATAGCCGCACATGCATTTGGCGGACTGCATTTTTACCAGATCCTGGCGATAGGTCTTTTTAGATACGGTCTCGTTGGAGGCGGATAGATTGACCACCAGATCCGCCCCGTTCAGACAATGGCGGATGCTGGGGCTGTCCGACACCCACAGGTCCTCGCAGACCTCCGCCGCCACCCGCACATCGCTGCCCAGCTGCATCATCACATTGGTGCCAAAGGGCACGCCCATCTCCTCCTCCGCCTGGATCTGCTTGCCGGAGGCAAACCAGCGCTTCTCATAGAATTCCTTGTAGCCGGGGATGTAGGACTTGGGCACGATTCCCCGGATCTGTCCGTCCTGTAAAAAGACGGCGCAATTATACAGACGCTCATTGTGGCACAAAGGCGCTCCCGCCACTATCAGGCAGTTGCTGCCCTCCGTGCCTGCCGCCAGGCGTTTCAGCCCTTCTAAAGCCTGATTTAAGAGCCTGCGGCTCAGAAACAGGTCGCCGCAGCTGTAGCCTGTGACGCACAGCTCCGGGAATACCAGCAGCTCCACCTGCTGCTCCCTGGCCTGCCCCATCAGCCGAAGCATGTTCTCCACGTTAGCGCTGACGCCCGCTACCTGTATGTCAAAGGATGCTGTAGCTGTCTTGATATATCCGTATTCCATAATAACCTCCTATTAAAGTTCCGTTTCATCAATTTACGCCCTCGCGGGAATCGTTCAGCAGGGACATCTTGACCTCGTACATGGCGGGGGTCATATCCAGATAGTGGGTGTGCGGATTCTCAAAACGCTGCTCCTCCTCCCAGATTTCCTCCGTCAGCTGCCGTTTTACATAATCGGCGATCTCCTGTACGCCCGGGAGATCATAGACCAGTCTGCCCTCCTTAAAAATCGGCACCTGCAGGGCTTTCGCCGTACAATTTTCAAAGAAACGCACTTTCCAGGGCTTCTTGGGGTCCACATATCGATAGGGTGCTGCAAAATCCACTTTTTCATTCGCCAGGGCAATCATATCAGCGATGGCTTTTTGATCTTCATCATAGATGCGATACACGGTTTTCAGTCCCGGATTCGTGATTTTCTCCTCATTTTCCGAGAGCTTGATGCGGGGCACGAACTCTCCGTTCTCCTCCACTGCGGCAATCTTGTACACAGCGCCGAACACCGGGTCCGACTTGGAGGTAATCAGCCGCTCGCCCACGCCAAAGCTGTCAATTCTGCCGCCCTGGGCCAAAATGGACGTGATGGTAAATTCATCCAGACTGTTGGACACCACAATCTTACAATCCTGCAGACCTGCGGCGTCCAGCGCCTTGCGCACCTTTTTTGACAGATATGCCAGGTCACCGCTGTCGATGCGGATACCCTTCAGACGCTTGCCCATAGGCTCCAGCACTTCCTTGGCCACACGGATGGCGTTGGGAATACCGCTCTTTAACACATCGTAGGTGTCTACAAGCAGCACGGTGGAGTCCGGATAGTTTTCCGCATATTTTTTGAAGGCGGTGAACTCATCTTTATAGTACATCACCCAGCTGTGGGCCATGGTGCCGCTGATGGGAATGTCAAACATTTTGCCTGCCAGCACGGTGGCCGTGCCTACAGCGCCGCCGATGTAGGCAGCCCTTGCCCCGTATACCGCCGCATCCATGTTGTGGGCCCTGCGTGCGCCAAAGTCCGACACCGCCCTGCCGTCCGCCGCCCGGACGATCCGGCGGGTCTTGGTGGCGATCAGGGACTGGTGGTTGACCTCCAACAGTATGGCGGTCTCGATGAGCTGGGCGTCGATCAGAGGCGCAATCACCGTGATGATCGGCTCATTGGGATACATGATGGTTCCCTCCGGGAAAGCGTACAGGTCTCCCCTGAAACGAAAGTCCGCCAGATATTCCAGAAATTCCTCCCCGAACAACCCCTGGCTGCGCAGATAATCAATATCCTCCTGATCAAAATGCAGGTTCTCGATATACTCCACGATCTGCTCCAATCCGCAGAAGATGGCAAAACCGCCGTTGTCCGGGTTCTTTCTATAGAATACGTCAAAAGCTACCTTTGTATCCTTATCCTGATCCTGAAAATAGCCGTTGCTCATTGTCATTTCATAAAAATCCATCACCATGGATAAATTTCTCTCGTTAAACTGTTTCATAATGTTTTCCTTTCTTGATTAAGTTCCGCATATCCCCTGCGGACACGCGCCCGATGCTCAACATCCGTTCACTTTGGTGTCCATATGCTGATCCGTACGCGCTCTCCGGGCATATGCTGTTTCTACACTATCCTCCATGTTGCCACTGTGCGGCAGCTCATATTCGGATGAAGCATGCCGCCCTTGTATTTGTCGCCACAAGTCTACCGCATCTGGATCTGACAGGATCTCATGGTGGTCAGCGCCGCCTCATGGGCCTGGGGCGTAACTCCGGCGCAGCAGGCCGGGTCCACATACATGGGCACCTCCGGCAGATGAGCCTTGATGGTCAGGGCATTGCTCACCACACAGATGTCCGTACACACGCCGATCAGTTCGATGGACTCAACAGGCTCCTGCGCATCTGCTTCTACCAGATCTCTGGCAAGCTCCGGGCAGCCAAAGGTCACTTTGTCGTATACCGGCAGGCTGCGCTCCGCCCGGATCTCCTCCAGCTCATCCACCAGCTGCCAGCCCTCGCTGCCCTGAATGCAGTGCGGCACCGGCAGATATTTTCCCTCCTGGGTCTCCATGTAGTCGCTCTGATGGGTATCTCTGGTAAAAATCACCTGTCCCTCAAAGCCCCGCACCTTGGCCGCCACTGCGGGCAGGATCTGCTGTGCCTCCTTCGTGCCCAGCACTCCTGTCACAAAATCCTTCTGCATGTCTACTACGATCAGATACCTCATTCTTGTCTCCTCCTTTTGCTTATATTGTCAAAACTCTTTTTTGCCGGTAATACAAGGCCGGTTTCCCTGCCTTCTGGGGCTTGCATTTCTCGTCGGTCTGCTCCACCCATTTCTGCATATCTCTGCGGAAATTAGGGCCGTGGAGCTTATCTTCCAAGATAGCCTCATAGAGCCGCTGCAGCTCCGTGAGCGTAAATTTCTCCGGCAGCAGCTTAAAGGCAATGTCTGTGTAAAACACCTTATTTTTCATGCGCTCCAGAGCCAGCCGGATCATCCCTGCATGGTCAAAGGCCAGATCCTCCTCGGCAAGTTCCCCGTTCTCGTTCCACAGCCTGAGATGACCGCCCCTGATACTGACAGAATACCATGTTGCATTCTCTTTTCCTTCTTCCGCCATACACAGCAGCATCTCTCTGGGGATCAGAGCGATATAGGATACCGAGATGATCCGGGTACGGGGATCGCGCTCCACATCTCCCCAGGTATACAGCTGCTCCAAATAGATATTCCGAAGCCCCGTCTCCTCCTCCAATTCCCTGACAGCCGCCTGTTCCACGGATTCCTTCATCCCCACAAAGCCGCCGGGGATGGCCCACTTGTGCAGGAAAGGGTGTTCCTCCCGCAAAGCCAGCAGGATCTGCAGATGGTAATCCTCCCCGCTTTTGTCCACTGTGAAAATCAAGGTGTCCACCGTGACCGAGGGATGTTCATACTTTTTAGGATTGTACCGGCTCAGAAATTCCTGCTCCGTAAGTCCCTGTGCGTTTCTCTCCTTCATCGCTTCCCTCCATTTCATTGCTCTGCTCTTGCAAACCTCGCCGCCCCTATCCCTAAGCGCGGTCTCCTTCGCAGTGTAATTATTCTCAAATTGAGTTTTATTCTCTCTTGAACATTATTATACTCATTTTGAGAATAATTGCAATACCTTTTTACAAAATTTTTCATTTTTGCTATCAGTCTTTATATAAACATAAAAACTGCTGCATTCATAGATATTGTTCAATCTACGAAAACAGCAGCAATCTTCGGACCCGCATGCATATTTTGTCTACATTACTACCCTTACTATCACACAACTGTGAGTCTTATTTTTACTCTCTCGGCCATACCTCCTTGTATCTGCTTCTTCATACTCTCCCTTATGTTAAATTTTTATGCCTGCCTCTTCATAGATATCGCTGGCTGTACCTGCTATATCTCTTGACTTGGATAAACCAGAATAAAAACGTGAAACCCACAAAGTTTCTCTGCCCATGGAGCAGTGCAGGGCATATATGAAAAAAGTCCTGCCAGATCCTCTTTTTTATGATAAGCGGGGCATAGGGAAAGAATTTTTCCGTATACGCCCCCATCAAAACTTTGCCCCTTTAAGTTATACCAAAACATCATCTTTCACAATTTGATTTTGGAAACCAGACCACCCTTTCACCCAGAAGACTTGAAGCCTTCTCTCTGATATAGTAAAATGATGAGTAAATACAGACGGGCACTGAAACGCTCCCTCTGTGCAAATTCATTTTGGAGGACATTCCATGATTTACTTTATTGCAGACACCCATTTCGGGGATGAACAGATACGGCGATACGAAAACCGCCCTTTTGACAACGCTTCCGCTATGGACCAGGAACTGATTCGCCGCTGGAATGAGACTGTGGCCCCGGAGGATACAGTCTATGTGCTGGGGGATTGGGGCCGATTATCCCCCGCGCTTCTACATGGAAAAAAATACCTGGTCAAGGGCAACCATGACACGCTGGACAACCAGGCTTACCGGGACATGGGCTTTGCAGAGGTATACGATATGCCGGTGATACTGGAGAGCTTCTGGATCTTGTCCCACGAACCTCTCTATGTCTGTGAAAACATGCCCTATGCCAACCTCTTCGGCCATGTGCATGCCTCGCCCCTGTACAAGACCTTCAGCAGCCAGCACTACTGCGTCTCTGCGGAGCGCATTGACTATACGCCGATTTCTTTTGATGAAATCAAACACCATATACAGGGAGACTAATATGCCTTCATCCTCTTCACCAGCCATCTGCCAATCCGGTAGATCGGATTCTCCAGGGTCTTTTTCACCGCCTTAAGTTCCTGCCGGATCTTTATCTGCTGCGGGCAGTGCTGCTCACATTTGCCGCACTCCACACAGTTGGATGCCCCCGAAGTATTCTTCCTGATAGCCGTACACATGAAATAATCCTTCATGGCGGCCGTCCATCCCTCGCTGTAGCGCCGATTGTAGGCGGCAAAGGAGCCGGGAATATCCACGCCCTTGGGACAGGGCATGCAGTAGCCGCAGCCGGTACAGCCCACCTTCATCCGGGCATTGATGGCCTGGACCACCTGCCGCAGCATGGTCTCGTCCGCCTCCGTCAGTTCTCCCACCCGGCTATTCTCCGCCGTGTCCATGTTGTCCCGCACCATCTCCACGGAATTCATTCCCGACAGCACACAGGTCACCTGAGGCTGGTTCCAGAGCCATTTCAGCGCCCATTGCACCGGCGTATACTGCGGACTATGCCCGGCAAAAATCTTCCTGGCGGTTTCCGGCAGCCTGCTTACCAGTTTCCCACCCCGGAGAGGCTCCATGATGACAACAGGCACACCCTTTGCGGAAGCATACTCCAATCCCCTCCGGCCGGCCTGGCTGTTCTCGTCCATATAATTGTACTGAATCTGGCAGAAATCCCAGTCATAGGCGTCCACCAGCTGGCAGAACATATCTGCGTTGCCATGATAAGAAAAACCCACCTGACGGATGGCGCCGCTCTCCCGCTTCTCCTGAAGCCATTCCAGAATGCCCAATCCCTTCAGCCGCTCCCAGGTGTGAGCATCCGTCAGCATATGCATCAGATAATAGTCGATATGATCCGTCCGCAGCCGCCGCAGCTGCTCCTCAAAATACTTATCCATGCTGGCTCTGTTCTTAATCAGATAGTGGGGCAGCTTAGTGGCAATATACACCTGGTCTCTGATTCCATTACGCTCCAGAATCTCTCCCAGCGCCGCCTCGCTGCCGCCGTATATATAGGCCGTGTCATAGTAATTCACACCGCCCCGAAAGGCCGTCATGATCTCCTCCTCGGCCTTTTTCAAATCAATCCTGCCCGCCGTCTGTGTAAAACGCATACAGCCATAGCCCAGCACGGATATGTCGTTGCCATACTTGTCCTTGCGATATTGCATATTTCCTCTTTCCTGCATATTGCATTAATGCATGATTACCTGCCGCCTCATTTAGAATACAGGATTTCTATATCCCCTTCCACAAAACCGATTCCAACACCTGCACCGGCTTTGAGAACATCCCCATATTGTCCCTGCGCCAGATATTGCTTCAATGCGGCTGCCGCATCCTCCAATATCTCTTCCCAATCCGCTTCTTTCTCCCAGGATAGGGGATCATCCCTTGTCCCCAAATCGGTTATTTCATCACATGCCCAATCATCATCCTCCGGATCAAAGGACGATGTGGCGACCAGTTCCATGGACCACTCATCCTCTCCATCCTCATACAGATTAAAACAAAAAGCGTTGACCTCATCAGGTATTTCCTGATCCAAGATTTCATCCAGCCATTCTTCTATTTGGGAATACATCTTTGCTCCTCTCCGTCCGTCTGTACGGACATCAAAAACCGCCGTATCTCCTCCAACCTTTGCTCCGTATCCTTCCTACCCAGCATATACAGCGCCTTAAGCTTCTCCGGATGACGCTCCAGCTTGGACACCCTGATCCGTCTGCTGGGACGCAGCACCAGCGCCAGATGCGCTTTTTCCAGCTTCTGCAGCTGATCCAGTGTCTGATTGTAGCGGATATGCCTGGTTTTAACCGACAGCGAAAGCGCCGGATACTTTCGGATCATCTGCTGCAAAAAGGGCAATCCCCTGGGCGGCTTCTTCCGAAAACCTTCCGGCCGGGTCAGCACCACCAGATTCTTCTCATAGCCGACACTGCGAAACCAATCCACCGGGATGGAGTCTGAGATACCCCCATCCAAAAGCTGCCGTCCGTCGATCTCCACATTCCGGGACACAAAGGGCATGGAGGCCGAAGCCTGCATCCAGCGCAGATCCTCCTTCTCCCCCGTACAACTGTGGTACACGGCCCGCCCGGTCTCCACATCCGTACAGACCACATAGAATTCCACCGGGCTGTTCTTGTAGGTCTCCCAGTCAAAGGGGTCCAGCTTATCCGGCAATTCATGATAGCAAAACTCCTCCTCATAGATATTGCCGCTCCTTAGCAAAGACCGAAAATCCCCGTACCGTGGGTCCCGGCAGTATTTGGTATTGTACCGTATGGCTCTGCCGATCTGCCGGGAGATATAATTGCAGCCAAACACTGCCCCCGCCGACACGCCAACCACGCCGTCTACCTGTATCCCCTTCTCCATCAGCACATCCAGCACCCCGGCGGTGTACATGCCCCGCATGGCGCCGCCCTCCAACACCAATCCTGTCTTCATAGCCTCTCCTTCTTCCTGTTCTCGCTTCCCCATTATAATCCTTCAAATAGGATTATGCAAGCAAAAAACAGGGGCAATAGCACCCCTGTTTTTCCTTAATTCTATATCCTCTGCGCCTGAACCCTGCCAAAACCTCCCAGCCCGCGGTACAGCACCACAAAAGCGCCGCCAAACAGCAGAATATTTCCCGCTATGATTACAACTGCCATCATCTCGCTCTCCCCCGTCTCCAGAGCCTCCAGCAGCAGCCGTATCTGCTCCGTGTAGGTATATTTTGCCACTCTTGATATGGTGTCATTGAACATGGACAGCATGGGCAGGAAGGAAAACAACAGCATGACAGGAACGGTCACCGATGTAGCCGCCATCTGGCTGCCGCTCCCCGCACCGATGGCTGCCCCCAGCAGCAGAGAGGCCAGGATGCCCACCGCCATGATCAGCATGAAAATTCCCCGCTCCTGCCAGGTGTAGCTCCCCAGCATACAGAACACCCCCGCCCCCAGCATGCAGCAGATAAACACATAACTCCCCACTCCCGCCAGATACTGCCAGGGCGTAACCCGCGCCATCAACAGCACCCGCAGGGTGTTCTTTTCCTTCTCCTCGGAGAGGATCGCCGCCACACTGGTCAGGGGCGCCATGCCCACATACATGGTGGCAAACAGCTTGATGAAAAAATGAGGCGGCATCCCCTCTATCTGCACAGACTTTGTCATAATCACAGCCATGACAGGAAACATCAAAAACTGTATCAGCACGGTCTTGTTGCGCAGGGTATCCCTGACCTGCTTTCCAAAAATTGTCAAAATATGTCTCATCACTCCCCAAGCCTCCTTCCCGTGATACTGAGAAATACCTTCTCCAGATCCGGCTCGGAGGAATGTATCGCCACAATCCGCTCCGCCCGCATCCATTCAGCCAGAATACCCTCGCTCTCCCTGGCGTTTCGTATCACTTTTTTCTCCCCCTCCGTGAGGGTCACTTCAATCTCATTCAGGGCATTGTACCTGGTGCGGATATCCTCGGGAGTGCCCTGCTCCACGATTTTCCCCTCGTTTAACAGCATCACCCTGTCACACAGCTCCTCCGCCTCATGCATATTGTGGGTGGTGAGAAAGACCGTGGTTCCCGACTGGCTCTCCTCCTCAATCAGCTGATGGATTTTCCAGGTGGTAGCGGGGTCCAGCCCGGAAGTAGGCTCATCCAGATACAGGATATCCGCCTCCTTCAGCAATGCCCGGCACAGGTTTACCCTTCCCCTCATACCCTTGGACAGCCTGCTCACCCTCGTATTCCTGGCCTCCCGCAGTCCGGTTCTGTCCAGCAGCGTTTCAATACGCTCTGCAGTCACCCGGTAAATATCGGCAAAAATACGCAGATTCTCCCACACGGACAACCTCTCATACAGCCCAAAGCTGTCCATCATAATGCCTGTCTCCAGACTTTTTCCATCGCCGCCGCAGACCCTGACGCTCCCCCCTGAGGCCTTAAGCTGCCCCGTCAGAATATTCACCAGAGTTGTTTTTCCCGCCCCCGATGGCCCAAGCAGACCAATGACCTCTCCTTTCTCCACTGTAAAGGAAATATCCTCCAGAATCCTCTTCTCCCCAAACGAATGGGTAATGTGCTTTGCCTCAATCAATGTCATCATATCCTCCTCCCTGTTTTATGCTCCTCAGTCTCCTTCATCTGCCGCAGCGCCGCCTCCAGCTGCTGGTTTTCCAGCCGCTCCTTCTTGACAGACAGCACGGCGCTCAATGCGAAGCAGACGCCAAAACTGACAAGACAGGCCAGCCAGCACTGGGGATCGTCCACAGGAAACCACCCAAACACATAGGCCAGCACCCCGACCAGCACGATCACCGCCCCCACCATACCGATGGTTCTCCCCGCCACGGACCATCGCTTAATCAGCGCATCCGTGAAAAAGACAAACCGCAGCGCCGTGATACACACGGAGGACAACAGATACTCCCATACAGTGTTTACAGGGATGCCCCCGCTTCCCAGCGCAAACATGGTGGAATATTCCCGCGCCTCCTCCCCCACAATGGCACAGGTCGCTGTGGTCACCAACAGGCTGATGCCCAGAATCATAAAAATCTGTTCCACATACATCAACAAATGCTTTTTCTCTTCCATACATTTCCTCTTTCTATCTGCTGATCCCCAGCAGTCCCCTGATATTTTCCGCATACTGCCTGGAGACGATCAACTGCTCCCCATTCTCCATGGTCAACAATAGTCGCCTGTTCACATAAGTCCGGATGGACTGTATTTTTTTCAGGTTTACAATTCCCGACTTGTTTGCACGCACGAACAGATACTGCCCCAGCTGCTGCTCCAGTTCATACAGCCTGTGGCCGGTCTCATAGACCTCCTCCTGTGTGTAGACGAAACATCTGCCATCCACCGACTCCATATACAGGACCTTTTCCAGATCCAGCGGCAGCAGCTCCCCGTCTCTGGACACCATGATCTGTCGGTCAACCATATACATGGCCGCCACCAGCCTGTCGATATATGCCGTTTTTTCCTTACATCTTATAGTGATTACCGCTTCTTCCTGCTCATCCCCGATCTCAATATTAATCCGCAAGGCTCCACCTCCCCTCCATTTATAATCGCTAGACAATTGTGAATCTCTCTTCCAGTCCCGTCACTCGCTGAGAATTACTATATCCATTTTATCAAATATCCCCAAACACACAAGTGGCACAGCGGTAAGCTGCCGTTTTCGCCGGGTATGTTGCCACAAAAAAAGGCTGCTGCTTCAAGGGTTATCCCCTCTCTGCAACAGCCTTTCCCTGCGGCCTGTAACCGGATACCTCCGCCGCATGGGGACGCCCTGTGGACGCCCGCCGCAGGTTTTCGCCGCCTGTGTCATATATTAAATTTTTCAACAACCATAAACCTGTACCGATAACGGATAACCAAAAAAATAACAACTGACTTTAACCTTGTACCATTACTCACTTTTAAAGGAGTCCCAAAGGGAAAATTGGCGGCCGGAAAACCTATACATACTTTAAGTTTATATTATACAGGAATCTCCAGCTGCGCCGTAGTATTGACCAAGTCCAGCGCCGTCTGCGCCCGGGACAACTCCTCGGACACCTTTTCATAATCTGCCTTGACCGCCTCCATATCATAATTGGCATAACTGTAATCTATAACCTGGCTTCCGCCGCCATAGCTGACCCGCTCCCGCTGCTTGGGCAGACGCTGCTGCATACGGGACAGCTTGACCTTGCGGCGGTTCAGCTGGGGGATATATACCAGCATCTGATCTATGGTCATACCGTCAAAACCCGGCACCTCCTGCGCCAGGTTGAAGGAACTGACGGCATGCTTCACCTGCCGTATCCGAACCTCCAGCTCCTCGATCTGCTCCTGGACCTGCGCATAATCATAGGCTGGGCGCACAGACTCCACATCTTCCCCCAGCGCTGCGGAAAATTCTCTGCTCTGCTCCTCCATCAGCAGCACATTGTCCAGCTCCTCATTTAGCTTGCGGAGCAGCTTTGCCGCCTCCGCGGAAGTCATACGAATTGTCTCTCCCATCTCATCCATCCTCCCTTATTTTGTGCTTTGCTTATTCCTGAAATATACTGCCTTTTTTCCTGCCTGCCTTATAAGGCGCTTCCACAGCTTCTGCCACCTGCGCCAGTCAATCATCTGCATCCCCTCCCTGTAATCCTCGAAGCCGATGCAGGAATATATAGCGGAACAGCTGTACCGCCAGAAAACCCATGGTCCCGCCCACCAGCACATCGCTGAAAAAATGAGCCCCTGCGGCTATCCTGAAAAATGCCACAAAGCCCGTATAGGCGATGGACACCACATAGGTTAACACCCTTCCCTTCCTAGTCTGCAGCCCCTTGAACAGATCCGGCAGCATGATAATCAGATAGATCATGGAACCCGAAAAGGTATGTCCCGAAGGGAACGATTTAAAATAATCCCTGTCAAAGCCCAGGCTGCCCAGCCGCTCTCTGGCGCCGCTCACCTGATACCAGGGGGTATAGTAGGAATAATCGTCAATAAAATGCATAGCCCGAAAACGCATCCTGCCCACCGGGTTCTTAATCAGCTCGATAAACAGAAAACAGCAGCAGGAGCAGATAATTGCCAGGGCAAAAGGCAGCAGCTGCCGCATATGTGCCCGGATCCAGCCTCCCGCCAATCCCAGAATCAACGCTGTGACCAGCAGACCGAAAGCCACCATCAGCAGCTTGAACCAGATCTGTTCCCTTATCTCTTCCCTGCCCTGGATCTGCAACAGATATTTCATCATATCCCGCAGCAGAGAAGACCCTGCGAACACCGACAACCCAAAGAACAATATCTGCAATAGCCGCACAGGACCGCCCAGTTCATGAAAATAGACCGTCAGGACAGCTGCCGCAAAGGTGGCAAACCCCCATATGGGCGCCATAGCGGCCACCTCCACCAGATTACATACAAAATTGTTGGAAAAATATCTGCCGGTGACCAGATTGGGCTCTGCCAGAATAAAGCTCACCTGCAGGTCAAAAATGGTAGCCAGAGCCAGCAGTCCCCCAAATATCAAAATAAATACAGCTGCCGCCACGAAATGCTTTTTCTTGTCTGCCATAACGGATCTCTCCCCGCTTTCCTTATTGTTTACTCACAAAATCCAATACCTTCTTTTTGAGATCCGATTTCCCCGGCTGCATCAACGCACCTTGAACCCGGCTTAAAAGGTCCTGGGCCGCAAAAGGCTTGAGCATGTAATCATAAATACCCAGTTTAGCGGCTTCCAATACCGAGGCCTTTTCGTTCTGGCCCGTGAGCATGATAACGGGGATATCGGCCCTGTTATCCATCTTCCGTATCTCCTTGAGCGTTTGTATCCCGTCCATATCGTCCATCCGTATATCCAGAAGAATCAAGTCCGGTCTTTCCTTTCTCAGATACCGCAGAGCCCTGCTGCCGGAATTTGCGGTAACCACGTCATAATCCTCCCGCAATGCCTGCTCCGCCACCGAAAGACTGATCGCCACATCATCTACCACTAATATTTTTTTTCTGACTGCCATTTTAATTTCCCCTCCTAATTTTAGTTCCGCATATCCCCTCCCGCCACACATACCGGTGAACCATGTCCGACCGCCCAGCGTCCGTACATGGTTCAGTGCACCGTCCGGGGATATGCTGTTTTAGTTCCTTATATAGGTTTTCTCATGTTTCCTCTGTATCCGGCTCCTCCAGCCGCTCGATAAGCTGATGCAGCAGTTCCTCCGCCATATCGTCCTCATAAAGCCGTAGTTGCTCCCTGACCTCCTGCAGGCGTGCGGCTGTATCAGCATCCAGGCGATACCTGCACACTTCCTCCAGCTTTTCCGCACATTCCCTGGAATGGAAATCCTCCAGCAGTTCCAAGGCCTCCCTCAAGCGCTGCAGCAGTTCCTGACTGCTTACCTCTCCAAGGCCGGAATCATTTTCCGTCTCCCGCTTTCGATCCAGAAATTCCCGGATATTTTCCATCTGTTTTTCATAGGCGTCAAGCAGCTGGGGGAATCCCTCCAGGATAAAGGCTTCATCCTCCCGCCCGGCGGCTTCCTCATGGGCCCGGGCCATGTCGGAGAGCTTTGTAGCTCCTATATTGGCCGATGCGCTTTTCAGGCCATGAACCTCCACCCCGTATCTCTGATAATCCTTTTCCTGCAAAAGCTCCTGCAAAAGAACACTCTTTCTCTTTCCCTCTATGCAGTATAATTCCAGAAGCTCCAGATAGTCCATGGCGCTTCCGGAGTGGTAACGCATGGCGGCGTCCATATCGATCCCCCTGATATGGGTGGTCTCCAAAATCATCCCTCGCCGCGCCTGCTCCTCCATCCGTTTTATTCGGCGTTCCTCGGGAATCCATCTCATCAGGGCTTCATTCAGCATCACCCTGTCCAGGGGCTTTGAGACAAAGTCCTGAAAACCGCAATTTAAGAATTTTTCCCTTACACCTGACATCGCGTTCGCTGTCAGGGCGATAATAATCGGGCTTGTGCCGTTGTCCCCGCAGTCCCTGCGAATGATCTGCACTGCCTCTATACCATCCATCCCCGGCATCATGTGATCCATGAAGATAAAGTCATATCTATTCTGCCGCACCAGTTCGATGGCCTCCGGTCCACTCCCCGCCTCCGTCAGTTCAAAGCCGTAGCCTTTCAGGAATCCCTTCGCCACCTTTTGGTTGACTATGTTATCATCCACCACCAGCACCTTGTATCCCTCTGTGGTAAACAGCTCCGCCGACTCCGCTTCCTCGACAGAGATATCCGGCGACTCCTCCAGCGTCTGCCAATCCACAACCGTCTGCGGTATTGTCACTGTGAAAGTCGTCCCCTCGTTATATACACTCTCCAATTCGATCGTCCCGCCCATCAGTTCCACGATATGTTTGGTGATGGACAATCCAAGGCCAGATCCCTCAACCTTCCGGTTGCGCTTGGCATCCACCTGGGTAAAATTCTCAAATATTTTTTTCTGATCCTCCTCACGGATACCACAGCCGGTATCCTCCACCTGAAACACCAGCAGCTCCTGATCCTTCTCCGGGCCGGGCCTGCCTCCTATGGATATCCTTACATAGCCCTTGGTGGTAAACTTCACGGCATTGTTCAGCAGATTGATCAGAACCTGTTTGAGTCTTCCCTGATCGCCATTGTACCGACTGGGAATTGTCATATCATACTCATACTTCATGAGCAGGCCTTTCTGGGATGCCGCCATATCCATCATTCCCACAACCTCGCCCACTACCGCCTTGATATCATAGTCCGACAGCACCAGCTCCATCTTGCCGGATTCCACCTTGGACAGATCCAGGATATCGTTGATAATCTCCAGCAGATTCCGGGCCGCCGTGCGTACGTCTCTGGCATTGGAATAAACCTCTGTCCCGCAGCTCTCCTCCATAATGATCTCACTCAGGCCCACGATGGCATTCATAGGTGTGCGGATCTCATGGGACATATTGGCCAGGAACTCACTTTTCGCCACATTTGCCGCCTCCGCCTGGGCACGCATCTTCGTAATCTGGTCTATGTAATTGTGCGTGTACGTCGTATCCAGCACCAGGAGAGCATACCCCTGCAGGATTTCATTCTGATCCATTATGCATCTTGCATGGCTCTCATAGAATCGCCCGTTAATACTGAATTGATGAGGAGTGCTCTCATCAAACAATTCCTCCCTCAGTTCCTCTACGTCCTCGATCCCCTCACCCAGGCTGCGTCCCTTCAACTGTACAAAAATATCGGCCGCCGCCTGATTGTAACTGACCAGCCGTCTGCGCGCATCCAGCGCAATCACGCCGTCGCTGATACCGTTCAGCACCACATCCGCCGCCAGTTGGTGGAAATCATAATCCCTCCTGCTCCACACCAGAATCACAACCACGGAGAGCGCAAGTCCCAACACCAGAGGTGTCAGGTCATATACATATGTCAGCTTTGCCATATAGGTTACCAGCGCAATCACAGGCAGAACAGATATCATAAGAAACGCCAGACACTGCTTTCTTTCCTGGTGGCTGGTGCGGACCAGCGCCGTGTGCGCCAGAGCATATATCGTGAGAATATAGGGAAGAAAAATCCGTATCACAGTTATCGGCATATACAGCGGTCCATAGGTAAGATTTAAATAACCATGTCCATAAGAGGTTTCGATCCAGTCCATATGCTGATAAATCAGCGTGTGCCTGTCAAACCAGAACAGCACCGGAAGTATCAGAAAATCCAGAACCTCCAGCAGCCTCAACAGCTTAATCGGCACCTTTTCGTAACAATATTGAAAGATAAAATAACAGTAACACAGGGGCACGAATGTAGAGCCTAAGTTCTCCACCCTTATTGCGGTGATGGCCACCTCCATCGAAGGAGCGGTCAGTTCCATCAGATATCCCACATTCTGCACCAGCGATCCGCACAGGAAGTACCCCATCAGCAGATGTTCTCTGGAACCATTCCCTGACAGCAACAGCCTGATCGCTGCCAAAATAATAACAATTCCCAGAATCTGTGCCCCGATCACAACGTATAGCATCTCGAATAATCTCCTCTTTATCCAGAATAAGCAGCAGGCATTTCATCAAACGCGCCCCCTCGATCCCCGTCATGCCCCAGATGCCGCATTTATCATGACATCCGAAGCATGACCGG
This sequence comes from uncultured Acetatifactor sp., assembly GCA_964550745.1. Classification (GTDB taxonomy): domain Bacteria; phylum Bacillota; class Clostridia; order Lachnospirales; family Lachnospiraceae; genus Acetatifactor. The sequence continues at coordinate 24,756 of CAZKAO010000019.1, read as the reverse complement.
AATTGAAGAGGCGTATTTCACATATATCTGTTGCTCATATAGTTCCATAGTATCACAGTTCTGCTGACAATTCAATGTTCAAATGAAAAATCTACTCATAGTCCACATGCATCAGGCACAGCCCCTGTGCCGGGGCTGTGGGGCCAGCCTTCTGGCGCTCCCGGGATTGCAAAGCCTGATGCATCTGCTCCTGTCCCATATGTCCCCATCCCACCTCCAGCAAGGTTCCCACCATGATTCGAACCATATTCTGTAAAAACCCTGTGCCGTGGAACGTGAAACGGATATAGTCCCCCTCCCGCTCTATGTAAATCTGATCCACCACCCGCACCGTGGACTTTTTCATTCGGGGATTCATACAGAAATTACGAAAGTCATGCTCTCCCTTAAGCAGCTCCGCCGCCACCCGCATGACTTCTATATCCGGGGACTCCTCCAGTACATACACATATTTGCGGTCAAAAACCGGCTTCACCGGGCCGTCAAAACAGGTATAACAGTAAGTTTTTCCGGTGGCATTGTACCTGGCGTGGAACCGTGGTCCTGCCGCCTTCACCTCTTTGACACCGATATCCTCCGGCAGATAGCGGTTCAGATAATCCCTGATTTCCTCCGGCTCAAGGGTCACATCCATCATCACATTGGCCACCATGTTCCGGGCATGGACGCCGGCGTCCGTGCGCCCTGCGCCAAGGACCTCCACCGGCTGGCCGCACAGCCGCTCAAGCACTGCCTCCAGCTTGCCCTGAACCGTGTCATGATCCGGCTGCCGCTGCCAGCCATAGTATCTGCTGCCGTCGTACATAATGATGAGTCTGTAATTCTGCTTCATGCTTTCACACACAATCTCCTTCCTATTCACGGCGCGGACCAGCCGTTGCTATACCGATAGACAACAGCGATTTCTGATCTCCACCACTTTCCTCTGAGCCTCCAGAATCTCCTCCTCTGTCCCCTTCCAGTTGGCGATATCCTCGCTGAAAAAGGCCAGCAGCAGATCCGAGATATTGGCCATGAAAGCGACTACAACAGCCCCCGAAGCACCACACATGGCCGCTGTGAACACAGCATTGTCCAGATTGCGCAGGATGGTCTGAATCTCAAAATCTCCCAGTTCCACAAAACTTTCCAGAAGATCTGTCGCCGCGGAATACTGCTTCTTGTCCCGATATCTCTCCAGAATCTCATCCCTCCTGTACTGCCTGGGCTTATACCCTATGATTTTCTCCCAATAATCCATGCCTATGTAGGATGCGATGATCTCCCTTATCATCATCGGAGATTCTCCTGAGATAATGGCCTCCAGTGCGGCCACCACCATGGGACCCTCGTTCTGTTCCTCCGGTAAAGTCCCTGCGTAATTGTTCAGCAGGGTCATCACCCTGTCCACAGTCCTTCCCACATCCGTCTGCCCCGCGAAAGCCTGCAAAAAAAATCGGATGGCAAAGGGCAAAAACTCGCTGTCTCCCAAAAATCCCGCGCACTCCCGCTCCAGGGCGAGAAGCCCCTCTTGCCTGCTGACCTCACTGCACCGCAGCAGATCGCCCGCTATGGCCACCAGCCGGAGCTTATCCTCATCATAGACACCCACACGCTCCAGCTGCTGCTGCCTGCGTCCCACCAGCTCGTCTATCGTACAGTCAAAATAGTCCGCCAGCATCCATAGCATCTCCACATTGGGGATTGCCAGATTCCTCTCCCATTTGGATACCGCCGCCGGACTCACGCACAATATCTCCGCCAGCTGCTCCTGTGTCATACCCTTTGCCGCGCGAAGCGAACAAATCCTCTTTCCCATGAAAATCCTGCTGTATTCCATCTTACTGACTCCTTTCCTCCCGCTCCGGCGGGCCTGCAAGACTGATGACTCAGTCTCAAACTTTCTGTCTGAAATAAGCATAAGGGGTAATTCCCTCCAAGTCAAAGGATAAGGAGTCGATTTACTCAACTGTCAGTTTTGCCCCGGGATTTACTTCGCGTTCTGCACTCTGACCTGTTCCTCCCTGAGCATGGGATATCGGATCAGCTCTGCGCCGTCCAGATTCTCCAGCCGCATATCCACCGCCGTAATCTGGTGATTATCATACGAGGTGTAATAGAATATCCCCTTGTCCGCATTGCAGCAGCTGGTATAGATGGTGATCTCATATTTCCCGTCCTCCAACTCACAGCACCCCCGCTGCTGGTCCACCGACCCCAGGATGTGGAAAAACTGGCTGACGCTCTCCGTCTCACTGTCGCTGGAAACAGAATTCATCTTCACAAAAGCCACTCTGACAAAACGGGACTGAGAGGACAGATCTCCCGGCAAGCCCAGGGCACCCATGCCCCGGCTGTAGCATTGCAGATCCAGCTTGTCTGAAAAATGATTCTGCGGCGACCTGGGTGATAAATGCATATAGTTATTGAGCGCAAACATCTGCTCGTCAAAAGGCGGATTGTTGGTCAGCACACCCACCGGATTATCATAGATCCTGATGCCCTCTTTCACAGACTCCACTGTGATGGCCTCACTGCGGTCGGCGATCAGCCAGTGGAGCTGAGCCAGCGGATATTTTTCATGAAAGGGCGTATCCGTCAGGTTAATGGTTTTCAGCAGAGTCCTGGCCTCCTTCACCGTGGCGCACCTGCCCAGTATCCAGGGAATGAACTCAAAGGTGGTCACATTGTCCTTGCCCGGCTGCTCTTTCCTATACGCCGCGTTTCCCACGAAATTCAGCCCCGCCATCCCCAGGCCCTTCTCATTCACCGCCTCATAATACAGGGGATAATCCTGATCAACATGTGCCGTGCCGATCATGGCATAGTGGCTCTCCAGAGTATCCTGGCAGCGAAAAGCCAGGGGAAAATTGCGAGGAGTTATCACCACTTCCTCGCCGTAGGAAAACTCGTAATCCAAAGTACGTCCAAAATAGAAATCCTTTGTCTGATAGGTTGCCGCTGTACACATTTTTCAAGACCTCCCGTCGTCATGTATATTTAATAATTCCATAAAGCGTCCGCAATTATTCTCCGCTCTCCTCACCGCGGAATGTGACAAGGCGCAGATCCACAGTCAGCGCCGGGCGAACACCGAACCCTTCCAGGCCCACATTCTCCTGCCTGGTGACACTTTCCGTATAACCGTTATCCACCAGATAACATAGGCTTGCCGTCTCCGGCACCGGTTCGCGGAGCCACCAGCTGAGACACTCGATACCATATTCATTGTAGTCCAAACTGTACCAGCCGCTCTGGTCCTGCTCAACCGCCGCCTCTGTGGGCGATGTGAATTTACGCATGCCCGCTTCATCGAACCATGCAAGCTCGTCCAAAGACAAGAGCCACACTCTGTCATATGTGGTCACGCTGCCGGTCTCCGAGAGCGCATTCTCCCTCGTCACGATCTCCGTCTCCACGATCGCATCGCGCTCCTCCTGGGTAAATCCGCATAGAAATCCAGTTTCATTCTGGTAACCATTTTTCTTTTCCGCCATCGCCGCCGCCACTGGCGGCTGATCGGAATAGGCGACGATCTCGGTGTCAGCGTTCAGCCATGTCCTCAGATTGGAAACGCTCCAGTCGCTGTTGCCGCGCACCCGGGCTTGAAGCGCCATGTCATCGCCCGGCTCAAACCCCTTTGTCCAATAATCCTCATCCCCGTCATAATTGAAGCGTCCGCTCTCCGCCGCGTCATACGCCTTCATTGTCAAAATATAGGAGGCCACCAGAACCGCCTGGGTCTCGTCCTCGGAAATCCGCAGCACACGCCACTCAATATCCTCATTCAGATAGCTTCCAAACAGCACCGTGTCGCCCACCTGAACGGAAACCGGCTCCGAATTCGTCTCACCCGCCTCCGGCTTTCGCATTGCGAAACAGGCAATCACCACACTCGCAAGCACCAAAACCGCCGCAGCGAAAATACCTGCTTTCCGCCCGACAGTGCCCCTGCGGTTCCTATCGGCGTCACCGCCCGCCGTATTTGTCTTGTCCTCCGCCGTCAAATCCTTTGCAAACGCCACGATATCGGCATAGTCCTCCCGGGGCTTTGCGCTGACCCACTGATGTGTCATCAGAAAATATTCCATAGATTTGGAAAGCGCAACCTCCTCTATCTTATATACCAGGATCGGCGTACCGCCGCTGACCGCATGCTCCACCTCCCGCAATACATGAGGCGAGCCGTTTGCGTTTTGCGACATCAGCAAGACCACCGCCGCCGAGTTGTCTATACCGTTGATGATCTCCTCCGCGTATTCCTTTCCCGGCCGTATGTCCCTCGGCGCGATAAAGCATTTTATACCATTTTTCTCAAGCTGTTCACAAATCTGCCCGGCAATGGCGGCATCTTTGGATGAATGTGATAAAAAAATCTGCATGGTATTTTTCTCCTAATAAATTATTTTTGTAGGGGCAGCTGGTACACTTCCGCTTATCCCCCTAAACATCTATGTCCTGCCTGGCATCATCAAAAATACCATAGGGAATGCCTCAATAATCGTACAGTTCAAACTATCTGTCCATACCTAATAGTGTTAACTCTTGATTTTTACTATATTATATCGCCAATCAATGATAAATTCAATTCTGTTATTAAATTTTAAAGTGACATGCCAGATTCTCTCCATTTTCCCTGTTCCTGATATTCCTTGAAATATTCTCACCTTCATTAAATTATATTTCGTACCTTGAAACAGACAAGAAAATAGTATAGGATGAAAAAGAAAGGAGAGAAAACATGGAGACTAATCTTAAACACATATAAGACTGTTCTCACTGATGCTATACTATTATCACTAATTTATTATTTAAAGTTTTAGGAGGCAGCTATGTCAATATTTGTATTAAAGATAATTGCATTGATTGCGATGCTGATTGATCATGTTGCAGAGGTTTTCGGTTGGGAGGGTTGGAATACGCTCACCATAAACGCAAAATGGCTGAGATATATTGGAAGAATTTCGTTTCCTGTCTTTGCATTTTGCATTGTCAGTGGTTGGGTGCATTCCCACAATAGAAAAAGATATTTTCAGAGACTTTGCTTATGTGCAATAATCTCACAGATTCCATATTCTCTTGCATTTTATCCCCCTAATCTTATGCTTGTCAGGAAAGGCTCCGAAACACCGTTTTATTTTCACGTCATGCCAATCTTTTTGGGCGTAGCATTATTTTGTACGTTTACTTATTGGTATTTCGTCCTCAATAAAAAATATGACGCCTCAATATGGCTGATTGTATTGACCTGTGCTCTCCCTGCAATTCTTTTGAATGTAAACTATATGTGGATTATGACCGGTAGTTTCAATGTGCTTTATACATTGGCCCTGGGTATGATGATATTGTATATTATCGAAAAATACAAATCAAAAATGCGCTGGTGGAAATATGTTTGGCTGACCGCGGCGGGCATTTTAGCACTCTTGGCTTATGGCAGCAACGCAGATTATGGCACTTGCCTGATGGGTGTCATATTGATTGTGGCACTTTATCTCACAAGAGAACGTCAAACAATGCAGGCAATAGTAATCGCATTGTGGGGATTTTTGCTTTACGGCATTATAATCGGCAACTTGAAAAACGCATTGGCAACATTAATACCAGCAGCATTTGTTTTGCTATATAACTCAAAAGTCGGACAGAATAAAAGATTCACTAAGTATTTGTTTTATGCCTTTTATCCCGTCCATCTACTTTTAATCGGCTTTATAAACATATATTTTAGACTGGGTTGAAATCGCAAATAAAAACCTTTCCCTGATAGGAACTGTTTTCCGAAAAAGAGTATATTGACCTGCTCTCATCCGGCATACAGCTCCCCCGCCGTGTCCTTGTAATACTCCGCCTGAGCCATCCAGAGCGCTCTGTACACGCCGTCCTTTTCCAGCAGGGCCTCATGAGAGCCCCTCTCCGCTATGGTTCCCTCCTCCATAACCACGATCTCGTCACAGAAACGGCAGGAGGACAGGCGGTGGGAAATGTACACCGCCGTCCTTGTGCCCACGATGCTGTTGAACTTCGTGTAGACCTCATGCTCGGAAATAGGGTCCAGAGCCGCAGTGGGCTCATCCAATACAATGAAAGGCGCTCCCTTGTAGATGGCCCTGGCAAGACACAGCTTCTGGGCCTCTCCCCCGGATATCTCCACGCCCTGCTCGTCAAAATCCCTGTACAGACAGGTCTCCATGCCCTTACCCGCCTTATCCAGCCACTGTCCCATGCCGGCTCTTGTGATGCAGTCTCTGACCTTGTCGGCGTCATAATCCGCCTCCGCCGCCACATTCTCTCCCACCTCAAAGGAGAACAGCCCGCTGTCCTGGAACACCACGGAGAACAGCGCCATATAGTCCTCGTATTTGTACTTTTTGATATCAATTCCGTTCAGCGTGATCTCCCCTTCAGTGGGATCGTAAAGGCGGCACAGCAGCTTTACCAGCGTGGATTTTCCAGAGCCATTTTTCCCCACCAGGGCCATCTTCTCCCCGACCTTCCAGATCAGGTTCACATCCCGCAGGACGTACTGCTCCGAGTTTGGGTATTTGAACCACACATGCTTGAGCGCAAACTCATACTCGTTGTCGTCCCGCTTTTCCGTAGGTATGGAGCCCTTGTATTTCTGATCCGGCAAATCCAGGAAATCAAAGGCCGTGCCCATAAACTCCATATCCACCGCCATATTGCCAAACCCGCTGGAAATGCTGCCTACGCCGGAGCGAAGCTTTGCAAAATACATCACAAAGGCAACCACTTCCCCCGGGGTGAGCATTCCCGTGAGCGCCCTGGCCGCCGCAAACCCGTACAACAGAATGTTGGAGGCCAGGAGCAAAGCCAGATTGCGGATATTATACTTTGCTATCTTTTTGGTGGCGCAGAGCCAGTTTTCCATATAGATTTTTTGATTTCTCCCGTATTCATCCAGAATCAATTCCTGCTCGTTGTAGATACGGATTTCCCCGCCGCCATGATAATTGCCACGGATTTCATCCACATAATAACTGGCTGTCCTGCCGTGCTGGATCTGCTGTCTGTCATTGCTTATCTCCCCCATATAGTGGAAAATCCTCTTATCAAAACGCAGGGCTCTTAATAACTCCAGCGCCACAATCAACGCGCACACCAGCACCAGCGCCCAGGGCGACTCTACAAAGCCCGCAAATCCATCAGACTTTGACGCTGCCTTGAAAGCCAGGGGCACGATCAGAACCAAGCCAGCAGCCAGCAGCAGGGTTCCATAGAACACAAAGCCCATGCATTTCATCAGCGTGTCCATCCTCTCTATTCCCTGCTGTGCCCGGTTTAACCGGATATGGGTATCCGGATCTTCTATATGAACATAGTCCATGCCCATCACCTTTTCCCAGAGCATTTTCTTCCTGTTTGTGTTGTATGCAAAATTATGGCAGTTCTGCCGTCTATCTATGGTTCTCATGGCAATAAACAGAGCCAGCTCCGCCAGTCCCGCCACCCCTGTGAACCCGATAATCTCCCGCCAGAGGCGAGACGCATTGACCATATCTATAATACTTGTCAAAATGAAAATATGGAGATATTCCTGGGCCGCCGAGAGGAACTTCACCGCCATGCCCCGCGCCATACGCCCCCTGTCCGCAGCGTTCTGGATTTGCAGGCAGCGCTTGATTGTATGAAATTTGGGGCTGATATTTTTTGTGCCCAATACTGCTTTAGACATAGTTCCTCTCCTCCCTATAATAACTGCTCTGCATCCGGAACAGGCTGGAATATGTGCCTCCCGCTCTCAGCAGCTGCTCATGAGTCCCCTCCTCAGCAATCTGCCCGTCCACAATCAACAGTATCCTGTCGCAGAAGCGTGTGGAAGCAAGCCTGTGGGAGATGAACACCGAAGTCTTTTCCACAGAGAACTGCGCATAACTCAGATACATCTCCTGCTCCGCTATCGGGTCCAGGGCAGCAGTGGGCTCGTCCAAAAGAAGCACTGGTGCGTCCTTGTACAGCGCCCTGGCCAGGGCCAGCTTCTGCATCTGTCCGCCCGAGAGATCTGTGGCATCATCGTACACGCTCTTTACCAGGCGGGTGTTCTCCCTCTCTGGCAGGGACATCACTTTCTCATAAATCCCTGCTTTTTTCATGCAGTCATACAATCTGGGATAATCTGTCTCCTCCGTCTTCCTGCCCGAGATATTCTCCGCAATGGTCACCGGCAGCACGGAGATATGCTGGAAAACCGTGCCAAAGAGCCGGAAATAGGCAATGCGGTTATACTGATCCACCGGCACGCCATTTAGAAGAATCTCCCCTTCTGTGGGATCGTACAGTCCACACATCAGCTTTATCAGAGTGGTTTTGCCTGCTCCGTTCAGCCCCACCATAGCCAGCTTTTCCCCCTTTTTCAAGCGGAAAGAAATGTTTTTGATCGTGGGCTTCTCCGCCCCGGCATAGGTATAGCTAACATTTCGGAACTCTATCTCGCACATGCCCTGGGGAAGCGCTCTGCCCTTCCCCCGGTTGGTGTGGTCCGGCAGGTCAAAATAGTCTCTGGCATAGGAAATCTGATGGGAAGTATACTGATATGCGCTGTATTTATCACACCAACTGCGCACCGCCTGGGAGAGCATAAAGATAGAGTTGAAATACAGCATAAAATCCCCCGCCCCAATGCTGCCCTGCATGACCAGATAGATCACATACAGGTCGGCGGCCACATTGCCCATGGCACCCACCACCTGTTCCAAAATGTTGTGCCGGTATTCCCAGGCATCCTGCTGCTCATACCAATCCTGGCGGCTGTGAAAAACCCGGCTGTATATGCTCTTAAACCATCTCTGCATGCCAAAAATACGCACATCCTTGGCCCTTGAAAAATCTGAGCCCGCACGCAGGATGTACTCCATCTGCCGGTCAAAGTTCTGCCAGTTATCCGCCATATTCCACACCCAGCTCATCTTGCGGCGCTGGATAAAGTATCCCATGACCGCCGGAATGCCGATGACCGGGACCAACAGAGGGCTGAGCATGGAGAGAATCCCTCCGAACGCCGTGATTTGCAGCAGGGCAACCAGGCTGTCCTTCATGAGAAACAGGGCGGACCCGGCGATATCCCCCACCGCGGTATGTGCCTTTTGCAGCATATCATTCACTTTCGGATTTTCCGTATTCTCATAGTCGGTAGTCATTTTCCGTCTCATAAGGCGGGTATAGATTGCGCTGCTAAGGTACTGGCGGCCCACCGAATAGGAATAGAAATTAGCGGCTGTTGCGGTAAAGTCAGCGATCTGTCCGCCCACAATAACCGCCACGCACAAAATACCCAGCTGCAGCCGGGAGGATATGCCCAGCACAAATTCTACCACATATTTGTCTGTATAGATGGTGCATATGGTGTGGATGACCTGCATGACCACCATCACCAGCATTGCAATAAAAAGCCCTCTGGCACTGTGCCAGGCTTCCCGCATGACATAACACATGTTGTCCAAAACACTGTGCTTCTGCCCTGCCTTTTCCTCTCTGGCTTTCCGCTTTGCAGCCGCTTTCTTTTCCCTTGTATATCTTGTGATTTTTACCCGTTTTCCTGCCATAGCGTACCTCTGCCAACCTTTCGACCTAAATAAACCAGACAATTGCGAAGCTCTCTTCCAAGATACAGGGAATGGTCCTTGTCACTTGCCGTGAATGTTTCGCAATAGTTTATGTATAAATTACCGTAAGGATAGCATAGAAACAGCCGTTCGTGCAAGATTCGGAACGAACGGCTGCTATAGGGAATGAATGGCAAATCACGCCACATCCAGCGGAATCATCAATTCAGTTGCGAAAATGCCCTCCTCGTTCTGACGGTTCACATAGCCGCCATATTTCCGGGCAATGCGGTCGATGCGCAGCAGGCCATAGCCATGACGTTTCCCCGCAGACTCCTTGGTGGAAAGATAGACCCCTTTCTCCCTGCGTACCTGTCCTGCTGCATTCTGCACGGAGAGGTAAAACTGCCCCTTCAGAGTGCCAATATAAATCCTCATAAAGCGTTCCGCCTCGGGCAGCGCGGCGCAGGCTTCCACCGCATTGTCCAGCAGATTGCCCAGCACGGAGCAGAGCTCCACATCGCTCATGGGCAGCCCGGCAGGGACATTGGCCTTGACATTCAGGCGCACATTCAGCCTGCCTGCAGTGCTTAACTTGCTGTTTAGTATGGCGTCCGCCATCACATTACCTGTCTTCACCACCATGTCCACCGAGTCCAGATCATCCGCCAGCTGGTCCAGATAATCGGACAGCTTCTCATAATTGCCCCCGGTAAGCTGTATTTTCATGTTGTGGATATGGTTGCGGTAGTCGTGCCTCCAGCCCCGGACCTGGCGGTACAGGTTCTGGATTTCCTGCAGCTGCTTTTCCAACAAGTCGCTCTGGAAACCCTCAATGCGCCGGTCTATCATATGATATAACAGATAGCGCAGCAGAAAAAATCCCGCCACGCAGACAACGCAGGCCAGGACTGCCGCGCTTACAATCAGAATGATTTTCATTGGAATCCCTCAATAATTTCTGTATAGTACCTGATAAACCGCTCATTCAGTTCCCCGTAAAGCCGTCTGGAAACCGGAACACAGATACCGTTGTCCAATCTGATCTCGTCCTTTTTGATACTGTGTACATACCGCAGATTCACAAGATAGGAGCGATGGCAAAAGACAAAGTCCTCCGGCAGGGAAGCTTTCAGCCCGCTGATGCCCATATCTCCCACCAGGACTTGTCCGTCAGAGAGATAAACTTCAGTTTTCTTGCCCATGGCCTCACAGTAGAGTATGGCATCGGGAGAAATATGCGTAATTCCCTCATCGCTCTTAAGCAGGAACTCCCTTTCAGGAACATGCCTGGCCAGATAGCGGTCCAGCACCGAGAACAGTCTGCCCTGATCCACCGGCTTCAGCAGAAAATGCAGTGCCTCCACCTCGTAGCCGTCCCCCATGTATTCCGAATACCCTGTGACAAACACAATGGGCAGCATATCTCCTTGCCTGCGGAGCTTTTTCGCCAACTCCATACCGTTAAGCCGTCCCATTTCTATATCCAGCAGGAGCAGGCTGCAGGGCCTGTCGGGATAGGAAAACAGAAAACTCTCCGCACTGACATATTCGTCAATGACCAGCGCGAGGGGCTTGTCCGCCGCCCACTGCCTCAGCAGGCGGCGCAGTTCGGCTATCTGTTCTTCGTTGTCATCACATATTGCGACTGTCAGCTGCATAACGCCTCCCATCAAAAGATCCGCTGCCAAAAATTGCAGCACTGGCCCTTTTACCGGCGCACCCACTTTCCGAACAGCGTCTTTTTATAATGGGAAAGCTCCAGCCTAGCTTCCTCGTGATCGCTGACCTTCTGCAGATATGCCACTCCCTTGGAGATGTCCTGGGTAACTCCCAGACCATTGGCGTAGATTATGCCTCTCAAATAATCAGCCTCCCAATAATTCCAGTTCATCTGTTCCAGCAGCTGACGGGCGAGGGTATAATCCTGTCCTGTCCCCAAACCATAGAAAAAGCACTTAGCCAGGAAAAACACGCCCCATTTGCTGCCCTTATTATAGGCATGATACAGATAAGAATAGGCTTTTGTGTAGTCCTGGGAAACGCCCCGGCCCTGAAAGTATGCCCTGCCCAGCATATTGTAGGCACCAGTGTCATCGAAAGGAATGTCCTTCTCAAAACAGCTGACAGCGTAGGCTTCGTCTTTTTCCGTGCCGATACCCTCATAATAAAAGCGTCCCACATCACTCCAGGCTCCCGGATGACCGCCCTCGGCAGCCTGCTTGTACCAGTAGAGGGCGTCTGTATTACGTCCGGCTTTCTCCAATTCATCAGCATAGATGGACTGATGGATGGGGTATCCGTACTCCGCGCCGATCTTCCAGAGGTCTCTGGCCTTCTCCGGCTGCGGTGCAATGATGTCCTCATCCCCCTGCGTATAGTAGCGGTTGAGATTGTTGGCGGCAAAATACATGCCGCCACGCAGCGCTTTCCAAAACCAGTCCTCGCATTTAGAGATATTTTCCTTTAAGTATGCTTTATATTCCGCCTGACTGAAAAAAGAATTCCGGTCTCTTCCCTGAATGCGAATAAAATCCCACCAGAAATAAGTGTTGGCTACCGTGTATTGGCAAAAGGCCTCGCCACCCTCCGCCATCTCCAACACCTCATCAAAAGCCTCCTGCAGGCTGGAAAAGGGCATCTTGTCCTGCAGCTCCGGGCTCAGCTCTCCCATGCGCATTGCCACCAATACAGCCAAAGCGCTTCCCTGCTCCACGGATTTGTGAAGCAGCGAAACAGCCCAGTCGTCATCCTCCGGAAAACCATGGCCTATCCACACATATTGAGGCCCGCACAGACACCTGGCCAGGATGCAGGTCGCATCCCCGTCCCCGGCCTCGGAAGCCTGCTCCAACAGGGCGAACGCCTCCTTTCCCCGCCCGGTACGCACATCGTAATAGATATCCCGAAGCGCCTGCTTCACTACATCTGATAATTCCTTTGCCATATCCACCACTCCCCTGTATTATTTGATTGACATTATTTTTCCTTTTGGAATACATCTCCTTGTCAATCAGCATTGTAGCATACTGTACTCTGCGGGTCAATGCGGCATTTTTTGTGGGACTCCAGGCACAACAACGGCAAGACTATGCTTCTACATACTATTGCCGGACTCATCGTGCCTACGGATGATATGGTATCCTTTGACGGAAAACGTTTACACAAAAGACATATCTTTTCCGCCGTTGCTGAGACTTATTACAGAAAGGCTGGGCATTCTTATTTTTATACGAGCCATTTAACGTACTGCCGAAATTCCCTACTAATCACCTTCATCCATCATTTCTGTATATAATTTCATTAATTTTGCCCCTATATTCTCACTCTGTATTCCTGTCAGATGCATAAATTTTTTTGTCCAATTTCAAGGGAAAAATCAATATATATCAAATAATTGAAGTTGTATCATTTTTCTGGGAACGTTTCATTTTTAAGTCAATAATAACAGTTTATGCTTGGCGCTGTTACTGAATTTTAAAGTGACGTGCTAGATTCTTTCCGTTTTTTCCGTTCTTAATCCGCCTTAAAATATCCTCACATTCTTCAAGTTCATCTAAATATTCTTGTATCAGATAAAACAACATGTCGTTGTTGATAAATCTTTGCAATCGTTCTATCTCATCTTCTCTATATTTTGAAGCTTCCACGATCGCATGCATTAATTTTTCAAACAACACTGTTTTTACCTGATTAGCCTCTTCATCTGTGCCTCGAAGCAATAAATTAAGTTGATCTTTCCATCCATTCCCGGCCGCCTCTATAAAATGTTGCATACAAATCAAAACATCTTCTTCCTCCGCATACACCTGTAAAAAACTCTTTTGAGAATTTTCCTCCTTTTTCTTATTTTCTATATACTCCTTTACCTCGGAAGGTAAAGTATATATTTTATACTTTCCAATCTGGGCAATCTCAATGATAGGCGGATCACATTCCTGCAACTTCTTGATAATCACATTCAAACCACTGGGAGTCATATGTAACTTTTCCGCAAGATCTCCATGATAAAGCTCACCTTCCTGAGCAAGTATTTCCAAAATAGGTTCACAATACTTTGTTTTAACTCCGATTATCTGTTTCCTAATAGAATCGTTCATCCTCTGTCCCTCCTGTTAATACTGGTCTGAGGCATGCTGAAATGCCACTGCAAGTTTCGATGAAATCTCAGCCTCCTTGCTATGAGGACATACATAGGCAATGTCTCTATATAACTGAGCAATGATTGCAAGTTTTTCTTTAATGGTCTTGTTTGTGTTTTCATCAAACTCCAAGCATTTCAAATTATTTATGATTGCCTGTCCATAATAATAGATTATACTATTCTGATTTGCACCATTAGCGTTAAGCAATCGAGCCAATTTATCATATCCATTAGCTACTAATTGTGTTAATGATCTCTTGGGATATGATTCGTTAGTTATTTCCCGCAAATCCAATATTCTGTTGATATCCTCAAAACTTTCCGCATGCTCTTCTTCCACATTAGCATTGCTTATTTTGTTCTTAACATCTTGAGGTGCCCCGCCTTGCTCAGGTAACTTGTCAAACACATTCTCCAGATCATGTGAGACCAACTCGTTCACCTTATCCAAAACCACACGATCAATTTCCTCTTGCCCCTCTAAACCTATTATGCTATATTGCCTCTGGAAAAATACTGTATTCCAGTCCCCAGGCGAAAGTCTCATCTCCCGCTCTATCTCTCGTTGTGTTATCAATATGCTCTCGTCCAGTTGTTCAACTTTTCCTGTACTCCCCTCTCCCATAACCTGACTATTATTCACTGTGGTAGTTTCTTCTTTTACTGCCATATTTCCGTTTTCTGAACCATTATCGTTTGCAAGAGCATAATAACCAGCTTGGCAAAATCCAGCTATATTATGACTCAAATTGGCTTTCGCCAATATGCCGCCCATAATCGGTATAAACATAAGATACATCAGCAAATGAATAGGGGTCATTCGAGGAAAGTTAGCTCCCAATTCTTTGAGTAAGCGAAATATGGCTTCAAAAATGCCCTCTTGTTTAGGTTTTCTGTAATGTATTCCTTTAGTCCAGGAAAAAAAAGTACCTACCAAAAGTAGAACTACTTCCCCAATCGCCCCAATCATCATTGTCTTATACTCTAACGCATATTGCTTAAGTGGATATTCCAATAGTAAACCTATACCCATTATCAAAAATAACGCTATTATCACTCCTAAAACTGCCATACGTCTCTTCCTGGACTTTGCTTTTAAATCTTCTTCATATGACAATAAGAAATCCACAATAATTTCACTGGCTCTTTCAGAGTTATTATCATGTATAATCTCATTGATTTTTTGTATGCATTCTCTTCTAATCCTGTCATTCTCAAACATATGTTCTGCACTGGGTTCAGAATACGACTGATCTCTTTTATTTCTCATCATCGTACCTCCTTCCCATGCAGAGTGCTATATTATGATTATACAGAACGCTTTAAACCTATTATACGACCATTTTTGTTAAATATCAATAATAGTTTTTTTTTTATTACATTATTCTTGTTTTTTATTAAACAAATTCCAAATTTCAAAACATTATTGTAACAAAAACATAACTAAAATATAAACAGCAAACTCTGTCAATTACTATTTTTCATTTTCTTCCAATCAAATACCCTGGGGCAAACTGGCAAGATGTCAAATTTGATATATGGAGGGTCTGCGGGTTTGTTTCTCACAGCATTTACCAAATGCTAATGCAAGCATGATACTTGGTTCATTGCGCGCAGAATAAAAAAGTATTGACTTCTCCACGAAATCAATACTTTTTACTTGTTCTTTATTCTTTTAATTAAACTAATCACACGCAGATGAACTACAAATCAAATGGTGTCACCTGGTACACATAGTAGTTCAACCAGTTGCTGTACAGATTGTTGCTGTGTGATCTCCACTGCAGCAGAGGTCTCTGGTCGGGGTCGTCATCTGGGTAATAATTATAGGGCACATGGATGGGCAGGCCCTTGTCCAGGTCACGGTGGTACTCATTATTCAGAGTATAACGGTCATACTCCGGGTGGCCGTTGACGAATATTTTCTTCCCGCCCTCAGCGATGGCCAGAAATACCCCCGCCTCCTCGCTCTCCGCCAGCACAGTCAGCTCCGGGCAGGCATGGATGGCCTCCGCCGGGGTCTCGGTATGGCGGCTGTGGGGCGCCAGGAAAATATCGTCAAACCCCCTTACCAGCGGGATCTTCCGGTTGGATACCCTGTGGGCATACACCCCGAAAAGCTTCTCCGAGAGTTTACGCTTGTTGATGCCGTAATAATGGTAAAAACCCGCCTGGGCCCCCCAGCAGATATGTAGGGTGGATGTCACATGGCTCTCCGCCCAGTCCATGATCTCACAGATCTCGTCCCAGTAGTCCACCTCCTCAAAGGTGATATCCTCCACCGGGGCGCCGGTAATGATCAGACCGTCAAATTTCCTGCCCCGCACCTCCTCCAGGCAAGTATAGAACTTATTCAGATGGTTGGCCGATGTATTGATGGAAATATGGCTCTTCACATTCAGGAAAGTCACATCCACCTGCAGCGGCGTGTTGGACAAAGCCCGCAGCAACTGCAGCTCCGTGTCCTGCTTCACCGGCATGATATTCAGAATCATAACCTGCAGCGGCCGGATATCCTGATGCATGGCCCGGTTCTCATCCATCACAAATATATTTTCGTTTTCCAGTATCTCCTTTGCAGGAAGATCGCTCTGTGTCTTAATCGGCATAATCCTATACTCCTCTCCTTATCACATTCTCTATCTTTGTTCTCCCATTTCATAAATCCACATATCTATTTCGCTGCGGTCAGGCTTCTCAAACATGGAATTCAACTTTGCTATCAGTTCGTCAACAATATAATAGGCGTTGGTATTACCTGCCAAAACATCTTTATTCCTTTTTTCGATTCGTCTTTTCCATTCCCCATCGCCAATATCAATATAGTGAAATTCAAATGGTATATTTCTTGAAGAATAAAATTCTCTTGCAAATTCCCGCTCCTTTTTTGTTCCAAATCCCCAATCTAATATTACATTTATATCCATCTCTATGATATCTAACGACTTCTCATAAAGATGCTTCTGGGCTCTTTTCACATAATCATCATGCTTTTCCCCTGCGTCCTGACCGAATAATGCAAGGGTTATTTCATCAATAGAAAGAATGACTGCCTTGTGTTCTTTCCTCAGCATTTCAGCATGTGTGCTTTTACCGCTGCATAGTTTCCCACACATCATAAAAACCTTCGCCACCAAAAGCTCCTCCTAAAATTCAAAAACAGAATCGTCTTTATAAGTATTTTGCCATAAAATCCTCTTCTGTCAAGATGGGGATGCCCAATTCCTTGGCTTTTTTATTCTTGGAGGAATTAGAAGCGATATCATTGTTGATCAGACACTCCGTCTTGGAGGTCACGCTGCCCGTGACCTTGCCGCCCCGCTGCTCAATGATATCCTTCAGCTCATTGCGGCTGCCGTAGTGATTCAGGCTTCCTGTGATGCAGAAGCCCTTGCCCGCCAGATTCTGCTCCGCTGCCACCTGCACTGCCTGAATCCGCAGTTCCTCCATCAGATTACGGATCTTCCGCACATTCTCCTCGTCCTGCATATACTCCACAAAGGCGGTGGCAATCACCTCGCCTACGCCCTCAATGGCGCTGAGTTCCTCCACATCCGCCTGCATCAGCTGTTCCAGATCATAATCAAAATGCCTGCACAGCATTTTTGCGTTGGCAACACCGATATTTGCAATTCCCAGTGCATAGACCATCTGAGGCAGCGTAGCTTCACGGGATTTCTCGATGCTGGCCAACAGGTTCTGATAAGATTTCTCCCCGAATCCCTCCATGGATGTGATCTCCTCATGGTAGCGGTCCAGATGGTACAGGTCCGCAAACTCATGCAAAAATCCGCTGCTCAAAAATTTTTCCAGGGTTGCCTCGGACAAGCCATCTATATTCATGGCGTCCCGGCTGACAAACAAGGTGAATGCCTTGATTTTCTTGGCATCGCAGTCCTCGTTGGTGCAGTACAGGCTCTGGGCGTCCGCCACCTGGCGGATCTCCGTCCTGCCGCCGCAGACAGGGCAGGTTTCCGGGATCTCCACATTGTCGCTTCCCGTCAGATTCTCCGCAATCTGAGGAATGATCATATTAGCTTTGTACACCGTGATCCTGTCTCCAATTCCCAGCTTCAGCCCCCGCAGGATGCTGATGTTGTGTACCGAAGCACGGCTCACCGTGGTGCCCTCCAGCTCCACCGGCTCAAAGATCGCCACTGGGTTGATCAACCCTGTACGGCTAGGGCTCCACTCGATCTCTTTCAATGTGGTCTCCCGCAGTTCGTCCGCCCACTTAAAGGCGATAGAGTGACGGGGAAACTTGGCCGTCCGTCCCAGGGACTGTCCGAAAGCGATATCTTCAAAAGTCAGCACCAGACCGTCAGAGGGAATCTCATAGGTCTCCACCCGGTGAGCAAAATCCTCGATGGCCTCCAGAATCGATTCCTCCGTCACCATGATTCTCTGCACCACCTCAAAGCCCTGCTGCTCCAGAAAGGTAAACTGTGCCTCCCTGGAATTGGCAAAATCCACGCCCTCGGCCCGCACCAGATTGAATGCCACAAACCGCACCTTTCTCTGGGCGGTGATCTCATTATTTAACTGTCGCACGGAGCCGCTGCACAGGTTCCGCGGGTTCTTGTACCTGGCATCCACATCTTCAATCTGGCTGTTGATCTGATCAAAATCCGGGTAGCTGATCACCGCCTCCCCACGCAGCACCAGTTCCCCACGGAATCCAATATTTAATGGCAAATTGATAAACGTCCTGGCATTGCCGGTGATGACCTCGCCCACTTCGCCGTTGCCCCGGGTTACCGCTTTTTCCAGTTTTCCGTCACGATATGTCAGCACTATGGTCAGCCCATCCAGCTTCCAGCTCAATATTCCGGGCTGTCCCTGCAGCCAGGAGCGCAGTTCGTCCCGGTCCTTGGTCTTATCCAGAGATAGCATGGGGGATTCGTGGGCCTCCTTGGGAAGCTCGTCCACAGCCTCGTACCCTACCTGTTGTGTGGGACTGCCCGCCAAGATAATTCCGGTCTCCTGTTCCAGCTGTGCCAGCTCGTCATAGAGCCTGTCGTATTCATAATTGCTCATGATCTCCTGATCCTGGGCGTAGTATGCCTTGGAGGCCCTGCCCAGAAGCTCTGTCAATTCCTTGATTCGGTCCAACTTTTCTGCTGCCATGATATATTTTCCTTTCTGCCTGTTCTTATTATGAAAATCTCATACGATGTCCCACAAAATGTGAATACTTCCATGTTTTCAAAGCAATCTTCTGTCCATAGTGTCAATTCCCAAATAAGCCTTTTACCATACCGCCAAATACACTTAATACTCCCTGCGCGCTCCCGAACCTCCTTCTGGCAAGGTCAGCCCCGCATCCCGGTACAGCTGCTCCAGCTCCTGTCTCTGCACTTCCCGGTACTTTCCGGGCACCAGCTTCTCCAACCGGATATTCATGACCCGGATGCGTTTAAGCTGCTTCACCTCATAGCCGCAGGCTTTGCACATCCGCCGGATCTGGCGGTTAAGTCCCTGGGTCAAGATGATCTGGATTGTATATTTGCCTGTCTGCCAAATCTCGCAGGGGCGGGTGGTCTGCTTCAGTTCCGGCAGATACACGCCTGCTGCCATTTTTTCCAGAAATGGAGGCTCTATCTCCTTATTAACCTTGACAATATACTCCTTTTCGTGCTTATGGGCTCCTCGCATGACAGCCTCGATCAAATCCCCGTCATTGGTGAGCAATAGCAGCCCCTCGGAGTCCTTGTCCAGACGCCCGGCATAGGTGACACGCACCGGGTATTTCACATAGTCATTTATGATCTTTTCTGCATGTTTATCCTGCTCCGTACAGGTTACACCCACCGGCTTGTAAAAAGCCAGCACCACTTTCTGAGGTTTGCCCTGAAGCTGTTTGCCGTTCACCGCTATGCTGTCCCGCTCCGTTACCTTATAACCCATGGCGGCAGTCCGCCCGTTTACCACGACTCGTCCCTGTTCAATCAGCCGATCCGCCTCTCGCCTGGAACACACGCCGCAGTCCGCCAGATATTTATTCAATCTTATCTTGCCCGCATCCAAACTCTTCCCTCCCGCATATTTGGAATTTAGCCCAAGCTAAGCTCCTGTTCCGTCTAGGGCATAGCATCAATCTGGCATATCCCTTTTTAAGACTCCCTCTATATTCCAAAACTGACAGTTATCAGCATCTATTCTGGCAAAATGTGTGTCACAACCCATCTGTTTTGCGCCATACACCCTATATCTTTTTCCTCTATGGGCAGTACCCATTTGATCTATATCATAGATCTCAAAATAAATCCCCTGATTTAATCTGGGCGAAACAACCATGCCCGTTTCTATTTGCAAAAACTCTTCTTGTGTCACATCTTTTACCTCTGTATATTTAATGCCTTACTCCGCCCACGGCTCCATCTCCTCCATGCGCCACACCTCAGGGATTTCGTCCCTCTCTAACAGACCATCCTTAGCCAGTCGGTCCGCCAACTCATTATAATACACATTGGTGTGGGCCGCCACCTTGGTGAAACACATCTGAATGTTTTCCATCCATCGCCTCATGGCCGCCGCATACTTCTGGGTAAGCTCCGTCTTGCTCTTCCATTCGCCGGTCACCCACTTTTCAATGCCCTCATAATCGTAGCGAAGTTCAACCCGTGAGAATCCGTTTTTGATAGCCCATCTCACGGCATACATAGCCCCCAGCATCTCTCCTGACACATTGCGGAGCTGGGCCGTGTCTGGATTGCTCCCGCTGCCGTTCTCTACATAGACGATATCATTCGGCAGGATGAACACACAACCAAAGGCATATCTTTTTACGGAATGCTCATAGCTGCCGTCCACATAGGCCACCAGGCCGCCTTGGGGATCTCCCATTCCTCTGGGACGCTTCTCTCGATCAGGCAGTTGTTCTCTCTTTTTGCCAGCAGCTTTTCCTGTTCCTGGCTCTCTGCCCCCGTCAGCTGCTCCATCTCCTCTGGCAGTTCTGCCTTTATCCTCCATATAGGCTCTGGCCTCCTCCAGCGTCTTAAATCCCTTATACTCCGCCCCCGGATATCCGTCCACGGCCTCCTTGCAGGCATCCCAGCTATCCAGTATCCCTATGACTTTCCCTCTGCGCACCGCATATACTTTCTTAGCCGCCATCCCCGCCTCCATTATACATGTCTGTAGCATAAAGCCACTGCCCTCTCAAGGCTGTGGCTCTGTAAAATATATTAGCATATTTTTACTGACAGGACAAGAAGGAATCGGCATTACACAGAAATCGCCATTTGACAAATGCCCGTGCAAGCACGGCACTTGGCTCATTGCTCGCGGAAATAAACGTTGATTCCGCTGAGGCGCACTGAGCCAAGGTAAAATTCTTACTTGGATGAACCAGGCTATAGAGTTTATACGGTTTCTCCGCTTGTGGGGCTATGCGAAAAAAATATTTCCCAGTGCCCGCAAAGGCACAAAAATCCCACGAAATACTGCCATTTCCCTGTCCATGGGTCTATGTGGACAAATAATCCTGTCAGACCCTCGTTTCCACAAAAAAACAGGGTCTGAGCGAACATTTTTTTATGTAGACCCGCACCTCTCTAAAGCAGAAGGAAATTAAAAAGACATCATATTCCAAATGGGTACATGGAAATGTTTTTCCTGCATCGACCCACACGCACACTTAAAGCTGGAAGAATATTCGAAAAATTATTGTCATTTTTTTTTATAGATTGTGGTGCCACCGCACACAATTCTCCCGCCCAACATACAATATACCAAGAAAAATGACAGGAAATTCCCAATTATGTATTTTTTCATCGGTTTTCTACTGCTGATCGTCCTGTGTCTGGGACTTGGCTTCCGGCGCAGACGCAGAGCACTTAAAAAGGTCTGCTGTATGTCCTGCCGGGAAAAGCAGGAGCTTCTGGATGCGATCCTGGAACCCTTCGGATACACTTATGTCTGTGACCAGGACCTGATATCCACACGCAATGACGCCTGGCAGCGCCAGGCAGGCTACACGGCTCTCTTTGACAAAGCGGCGCTGTCCCTCAACATGGTGTTTGATGCGCTGCCGATCTACTTTGACTACCGCGGCCGCACCTGGCTCATCGAACTGTGGAAAGGGCAGTATGGCATGAATACCGGCGCCGAGGTGGGCATCTACCATGCCGATCGCCTGCTGTCCCCGGAGGAATACGCCACTGCCCATTTTCAGGCTGTGCCCGACGATGAGAGGCTGCCCGTCACCTTCAAACTCTTTCACGGGGAAAAACTGCTGGCTGCCATGTCACACACCACCTGGTGGCTCACCGCTTTCCTGGTGGGCATGTTCACAAAGCCCAGCCATCTGACCCTGGAGGTAACCATCGGCTTCCCCTGCCCGAAGATGCAGCATCAGTTTCTGGAGGCTCTTGACCGCATTGGCCGGGAAAATAAATCCCTGCAGTTTTCCCGCTGCTGCTATGATACGCAGGTACACATCCGCTACAGCTGCGGCTGCCCTGCCTCGCCCATCTGTCCCGAGCGCATCTCCTGGCTCAGAAGACTACTCATTAGCTGGATACAGATATACAATCGCTTTTCCTGCCGGGTTTATCGCCGTATTACCCGCCCCTTTGACTGCACGTTGGACCGGGTTCTGTTTTTATATGAACTGCTGCCCTCCGCCCTGCGCCGCATGCTAAAACAGCATATCCCCGGACATTGCACGGATCAGTAGCTGGCAGGGGATATGCGGAACCAAATTAAACAGCATATCCCCGGACAACGCACTGATCAATATCGGGACGCTCCGTCGGCCAGATATTGATCACCTGCCTTGTGCGTTGGCAGGGGATATGCGGAACCAAAATAAAGAAAGGAGCCCACTGCATATGAGTTACACTTCCCGTCTTACACGCGCTTTCCGAAATGCCCCGGTGCTTCCTCTGGGCCCCTGCAGCCGCTATGTGCTGTTCAGCGACTGCCACAGAGGAAATGGCACCTGGGGAGACAATTTTCTAAAAAACCAGAACCTTTACTTCACGGCACTGAAGCACTACTACACCCAGGGCTACACCTATATCGAGCTGGGAGACGGGGATGAACTGTGGGAGAACAGACGAATGAGCCAGATCATTGAGATTCACAACAATGTATTCTGGCTCCTCTCCCTGTTCTACCGGCAGGGACGACTCTATCTGCTCTACGGCAATCACGATATGGAGAAAAAAAGACCTGGCTATTCCGACCAGGTCTGTGCTACCTATTTTTGTACAGATTCACAATGTCAACAACCCCTTTTTCCCGGGCTGACCTTTTACGAGGGCATTATCCTTGAGCAGTGCAGCGGAAAGCAGCGCCTTTACCTGACCCACGGTCATCAGGCCGATCCCTTAAACTCCACTTTCTGGAAACTGTCCCGGTTTCTGGTACGGTACCTCTGGCAGCCGCTGGAACATTTCGGCATGCTGGACCCCACCAGCGCCGCCAAGAACTACACCCACAAGGACCGTGTGGAGCAGCGTCTGGCAGACTACGCCGCCAAGAGCGGAGATATATTGATCACCGGCCACACCCACCGCCCCAGGCTCAGCGCGGACGCCCCCTATTTCAATACAGGCAGCTGCGTCCATCCCCGCTGTATCACCTGTCTGGAGATTGTGGGAGATAAAATCACGCTGGCGAAATGGGCCTGCGATACCAGAAAGGACAACACGCTCTATGTAAACAAAGAAGTACTATCCCAGATTAAACTGTAGTATCTATACTGCCGCCCTCCGGCATCACTGGGGCTTCTGCGGTCTCCACAGGCATCTCCATCCCGCCCAGCTCCAGTGACACGCCGCTGCCGCCGTCATAGCTGCCACCGCCGCCAGAACTGCCGCTGGTGCCGCTGCTCCCCTGTTGCTTTTCCTGCGCCAGCTTGTTGAAAAGCACTTTCAGGTAGGCCATATCCGCCTCCATGATCTCCCGCTGTTCGTCCAGGCGGTGCTTTTTCTTCAGTTCGTCCAGATCCTCGGGGTCCATATCTCTGGCAACGCCTCCGCCCAGGGCATCGGACAATTCATCCAGATCCGAAAGCTCTGACATCTCCTGCTCAAAATCCCGCTGGGCCTGTTCCATCTCCCGCATCATCCGCTGCATTTCCTGTTGTATCTCCTGCTGGCGCTTCTGCAACATAGCGTCCTGCTGCTTACGGTCAAGTTCCAGCTCCTCTTCCTGCTCCGCCTCCTCTTCTGGCTGGATATCGTCGCCTTCCTCCTCCAGCTCTCCAAAACAGGGGCCGCCCCGCTTAGCCATCTCCTCCTCCTGCAGGTGGCGCATCCGCTTTCTGGCGATGCGCTCCATTTTCTCTGCATGGATAATAGCCGCCTCCAGCTCCTTGTCGTCATACTCTCCACATTTCAGCCTCTGTTTCAACAGAGCGACCTTTCCCCTGGCGCGTCCTGCCACCTGTCTGGCGCTGCCGGAGGTCTTGGTCTGGAGTATCATTGCGGATATCTCCTTGAAATTATAATTCAGACGCTTGGTCTTTTTAGGGGCCGATTTTGTCACGGATATAGATCCCGCATAGCTTCCGTCCGCCCCCCGCAGAATTGTCCTGGTGGTCACCCTATTGCCGTTTTTGATTACCTTTCTCTCCGTGCCCCCATACATTATGCCGCCTTGTCCTGATCCGATACCTATTCCCATGTCTTTCTCCTCCTTGATACAGACAAATTTTAATATAGAGAACACTTACAGGTTATCCGTTTCCTGACCGATTTGCATTCTCTCAATGTATATATCGGATTACATGTGTAAATAATTAATCCCCTATTTCCTGATATTTTAAAAAGGCCCGGAAACTTATATTCCCTCACGCCTCCACATAATACTGTGCCTGAGCGTTCCACATCTCATAATATTTCCCCGACTCATCCCGCACCAGCTCCTCGTGGGTGCCCTGCTGAATCAGCTGCCCCTCATGGAACACAGCGATCTTGTCGCAGAATCGGCAAGAGGACAGTCTGTGGGAGATATAGATGGCTGTCTTATCCTCCACAATCTCGTCAAAGCGCTTGTATATCTCAAACTCCGCCAGGGGGTCCAGCGCCGCCGTGGGCTCATCTAAGAGTACAAAGGGAGCCG
>CAZKAO010000018.1:0-51997 GCA_964550745.1 uncultured Acetatifactor sp. | reverse complement strand
GGGTGGAGCAGCTGCGCCGTCAGGCGGATATTCAGGTGGCGGCGGTGATCGTCATAGTGAGTCGCAGGAATCAAATGCCCTCAGGTACTCCCTCCGGCGAGGAGCGGATGCTGGAAAAATACGGCGCCAGGGTGTACTCCCTGATTACGGACGAGGATATCGAGGCCGCACTGCGGGAGCGCATTATATAGAGAGCAGTCATAGTGTCTAAAGGGGTATTCTGGTTTAAAACAGCCCTCATTTCCATGTCGGGAATGAGGGCTGTAGTAGTGCTGTTTAGTTAGATGGATTCAGGGATCTCCTTACGGATTCCAAAATTTGATTGCGAATGGCGTCCACATCTATTTCCTCCAGAATATTCTCCTGTAGGGAATCCAGATCTATGGCATCCATAATTTCACTGGTAATGTCTTCTGTCAGACCAGACCAGTCAAAGAAAGACGGCCGCACTTTTGCGGTAGACCAGTCTGCCTTAAAGGAAGACGCTGGTATTCCATCAGAATTTCTTTCTTCACCGTCCTGGTTATGGGCTAATCTCTCAGTGGAATACCACTTGTCAACCGGCCAGCCGTCCTCAAAAATAATGTTATGACGCTGGGGTCTTTGCTTCTCGTAGGGATCAATCACATCCTGTAAATCCTTGTACGCATCCGGCTCTTCGGCATTCATCAACGCCATGGGAGCTTTTATTGCCACAAACTGGAACTGCGTGTATCTCGCCTGCGTTGTGGTAAAGGGTATGTCGTAATACTCCCAGCCGTTGTACTTCTTCAGCGGTTTGATGTATCCGCGATTCAGGCGGAAACGCAATCCCCTGTTGAACTCGCTGTTGGAGGCGGTGATATTGTCATCCGTAAACAGAATCTGCAGTTGGCAGACCTCATCGCTCCGGTCATTTTCTCCGCCATTGAGCCAAAATACAAAATGGTACTCCGTATCCGGCTCAAGCTCCTGAAAGCCGTTGGTGACGTAGCTGGCGGCATTCCAGTCGAACGTTCCCAGAGACAAGACCTCAACCACACTTGGGGCAGAAACGATAGCTCCTGCAAGCGGGTTGCTGATCATGAAACGGTCGCAGACGGTTCTGCTGCCTTCGTCGGGATTCTTGCGCCATGCCTTAGGATTTATTGTTATGAAATTGGTGTTATCCATCTCTATGTCCTCCATATTCTCATATGTCGGGCATTGTCTGTATAGACGGATTGCATTGTCGGAAACAAACTCTGCCCGACGTTTTTTTACAAGTCCTTTTGCTCTCTTTGGATAGGTATAACCAATCACTGTATCCTGTTCATCCAGAACGCATACAGTCTGTCCGTTTTTTTCCATGGGTGTCCTCCCCGGATTGATTATCTCGGTATCTGCGTTTTTTGGCATGGGTGTCTCCCCCGGATACATATTCATTTTACAGGATAATGTGGTGGAAGTCAATTGGAAATCGCGGCAAATCTCCCAAAACTCCGAAGGCATTCTCCGGTTGAAAAAAGCATTCTTCAGCGCTATAATATTGAGTGATATCTGCCGAAAAAGAAAGGGCAGCGGGAAACGGACAGTGTATAGGGAGGACGTTATGCATAGCGAGAGGGAAACTTCATATGATATCAACGAACATTTTGAGTTCCGCAATATTCTCCCCGGCGAGGCGGGGCAGGCGGTCAGTATCGAAGAAATCTGTTTCCCGCCCAATGAGGCATGTTCGGAAAAGATGATGCGGGACAGGATTGCAAAAGCTCCGGAACTGTTTCTGGTGGCAGTGGATAAGGAATCAGGAAAACTTGCCGGGTTTCTCAATGGTTTGTCCACGGAGGAGAGCAAATTCAGAGATGAATTTTTTATTGATGCGGAGCTGTACGACCCGGTGGGCCGGAATGTGATGATTTTGGGGCTGGACGTGCTCCCACAGTACCGCAGGCGGGGGCTGGCAAGGGAGATTGTGTCCCGCTATCTGCGCAGGGAGCGGGAGAGGGGCAGGAAAGAGGTCTTCCTGACCTGTCTGGAGTCTAAGGTGGAGATGTACAAGCGGATGGGATTTCAGGATCATGGGATGGCGGAGTCTACATGGGGCGGGGAGCAGTGGCATGAGATGAGCTGCGTACTCAATCCGCTTACATAGTGCATACAACCGGAAATAAGAGGGATCAGCCATGCAGAATAAAAACTATGTGAATGCGGAGCAGGTGTTGCCATCGCCGCTATTGGAGCAGGTGCAGCGATATGCCGCCGGGAAGCTCCTCTATGTGCCTCAGACGCAGGAGACGGCCAGACCCTGGGGAGAGGGAACGGGGCAGCGCAGCTATTACCGAAAGCGCAACCAAATGATACGCAACAAACACGCATATGGAGTGGGTATTCCCCAGCTGGCAAGAGAGTACTGTCTGTCCCAGGAGACGGTAAAGAAAATCGTCTACAATAAAAAAGCGGAGGATAATATCCCGTTTTATCCCCATGCCGTATCCGCAGAGCAGTACGGCCAGGCGGGTCTGCTGGAGGAATGGGTACACACCTATCTGCTGTTTGAGCGCAGAAACAAGGAATTCTCAGATGGACTGTATCTGTATCCAAGGCAGTATATAGGCCCTCTGGCCATGCCCCTGTCGCTCTTTACCCGGAGCAGCGGCCCGGAGGAGCATATGAAATGGCGGGTGCACCCTGTTGTGTGGGAGCGGAATGTGGCGGCCCGGCAGCAGTGTATTTGGCGCCAGGAGCCGCTGCCGCCGCTGATTGTGAATTATGGGGAGAACGGCTTTGAGTTAAACTGCGGCAGTCCTCTGTATGAGGCGCTGATCCGGGAGGAAATTCCCTATTTTCCCGTGATTATCTGGTGCAGCAGCCAGGCGGATAGGGAGGAGTTTGCCAATCAATATTTGAAATTTATGGCAATTTCCGTTTAATGAAAAGTATACCTGTTTTCCGGTCATACTTTCTGGTAGGATAAACTGCGGAAGGGCATACATATCACTACAGAGTGGCAGATGGTATGTGGAAAGAGGTATCTATGAAGACAATTTCTGTGGGAAAGAAAAACGTTTCCTACCAGCAGCTGCAGGGCCTGCGGGACAACCGGACCAAGCGGCTGCGGCAGGGAGCCTTTTTTGTGGAAGGTGTGCGGAATATCAACCAGGCCATAGGGGCGGGGTGGAACATACGCAGCTTTATCTATTGCGGCGGGAACCTGTCGGACTGGGCGGAGAATATTTTGAAATCCGTGGATACACAGGTCAATTATCGGCTGACCGGAGAACTGATGGCCGAACTCAGCGGCAAGGAGGATGCGTCGGAGCTGATGGCGGTGGTGGAGATGAGAAAGCCCCGGAGGTGGTGGGATGCCGACGATGGTGTGGGGCAGCAGGCGGCGGAAAATCCTTTGCTGGTGTTGTTTGACCGGCCGGGTAACAAGGGAAACCTGGGCACGATACTCCGCACCTGTGACGCGCTGGGGGCGGACGGACTGTTTCTGACAGGACACGGGGTGGATCTGTATGACCCGGAGGTGCTGCAGGCCAGCATGGGTTCTTTTTTTCGGGTGCCGGTGTGGCAGATGGAGCGCAGTGACCAGTGGGAGGCCTGTGTGGCGGCTCTGCGGGCAAAATACCCTGCCCTGCGGCTGGTGGGCACCACTGCGCACAGAGAGCAGCCCCTCTACCGACAGCCGCTTTCCGGTCCGGTGGTGATTATGCTGGGAAATGAAACGCTGGGACTCAGCCACAGATACAAGGAGATGGCAGACGTGCTGTGCAGTATTCCCATGGCGCAGACCTCCTCCGCCTCCTCCCTGAATGTAGGCTGCGCGGCGTCCATTCTGTTGTATGAGGCGGCGAGGCAGCGCAGTATGGGACAGACTTTTAATGGAGAAGAAGGAGTGTGGAAATGAAATACGGAACGTATACCATAGCCCGGGAATATGATGACCGGGGCAAAATAGATGAGTGGATGCAGCTGTTTTTGAGAAACGACGGGCACAATCTGGCGCTGGCGGACGGGCTTTTGGAGCAGGAACGCCGCTATATCGGCATCCGCAGGATACCGCTGTCGCTGCTTGCTGAGATCAAGTCCGGCGCCCCGGAGTATCTTCACGACCAGGATTCCATAGATTATTTTTTCCAAGTGGTGGACCGAATGAAACAGGACTATGAGAATTGGGATACGCCGCCGCTGATTGTGGAGTATGGGGAAAATGGATTTCATGTCGATGATGGCCGCCACCGGCTGGAAATGTACCGGCAGATGGGGATTACTCATGCCCTGGCGGCGCTGTGGACCACCGGGGAGCTGCTGGAGAGCCGCCTGCTTAAGCTGCTGGAAAATTGCCGGTAAAATACCTGATATCGGGGAGGAAATACAATGAGCGATCTGGATAATGTGATTCATATGCTGGACTCCATGACGGAGGAGGGAGTCAGCCGCATAAAGGTGGAGATGTCGGATGAAGTGGAGGAGGGCATGACGGAAAAGGCCTATCACCATGGGAGATGCGATGTGGGGAGTCCTTTTGCCACAGGGCGGCTCTATGATTTGGAGGAGGATTCTCCATAAAAGTGTGAAAGGAGTATCTGCCGAAGCGGACATAGGCCGGGGGTATGGCGGGCATCATCGCAGTGGACAAATCGGGTATTGTATTTTGTGAATCCATCACATATAATATATGTGATGAATTTTTATAGTAGAATAACGGAGTGTATGCAGATGGAACATTTTATCACAGAAATTCAGATCCGGCAGCTCCTGCATCTATCTAATCTGAAGATATCCTTGTCTTCCCATGGCAGACAGAATCTCATACTGACAGGTAAGAATGGTTCAGGCAAGACAACCCTGCTTTTGGCGTTGGAGGGATTCCTGAGTTTCCTGGCTCACTGGGAGGGGAAAGCTGAGGACGAACATTATTTTTGGACAGAGATACAGGGGATGCCCGGTGAGCTTGAGATTACGCAGCATGAGGTGAACAGGGGGGGACAATACTACAGAGTGGTGTCGTATTGGTTTGCCCTAAATGGGATTAATGTAGCTTTGAATTCGACTGCAGGGATAGGACGACTTTTGGCGGACGGGGAATTTATCATTGGCTACTACCCTGCGGAGAGGAGGGTTCTTTTTGATGCGGTCGATGGTGTTGAGGATGTGCGGTTAAAGGCACATTATGGTATGGAGGAGAATCCGGGGACGTTGCTGCTAAAATACATGGTTCATCTGAAAACGCAGCAGGCCTATGCCAATAATGCTGGGGATGAGGACTCGGTTAAAGTGATTCAGAGATGGTTTGCGAGGTTTGAGGATGCCCTGCGGATTTTGCTGGACGGGAAAGATATTCGCTTGGAATATGACTACAGAGAATATTGCTTTTGGATTGTGGAAAGCCCACAGAAAAAATATACCTTTCATCAGTTGTCGGATGGGTATTCCGCAATTGTTCAGATCGTGTCGGATTTAATGCTGCGAATGGACCAGAACTGGCTGAAAAAGGGTGCGCTGAGTTGTTATGACAAGGAGGGTATCGTGTTAATCGATGAGCTGGAGACTCATCTGCACATTGAATTGCAGCGCAGGATACTGCCTTTTTTGACAACATTTTTTCCAAGGATACAGTTTATTGTATCGACCCATTCCCCCTATATTTTGAGTTCTGTATCCAATGCGCTGGTCTATGACCTAGAGAAAAATATTGCGCTGGAAGATATGTCCTCATATTCTGTGGAGAGTATAGTGGAGGGATACTTTGATGGACAGTCCTACTCGGAGGAGATCAGGAAAAAGATTGCACGTTATGAGAAACTGGCATTTTTGAGGAATCCCTCTGACGAGGAGCGGGCCGAGAGAGCCGGACTGCGAGCAGAGCTGTCAGGACTTTCCAGACAGTTGTCGGGAGAGGCAAAGGCGGCATTTGAAGAGATTGAGGACAGAAGGAAACGGAATGGTTAGATTTCAGAGAAGAGAGACGGAGAAGGCCCAGGCAGCCATACAGTCTCTGGACAGGGAGAGACGAAAAAAGAGTGGCACATACAACACATCAGAGGTAAATGACGCACTGCAGGAGATGTTTTATAGAAAATGCTATCTGTGCGAGAGTACGGACGTGACAGCATATGTGGTAGAACATTTGGTGTCAGCCGAAGGAAATCGGGAACTCCGATACGATTGGAATAACCTTTTTCTGGCGTGTGTCCACTGTAACAATACGAAGAAGAAAAGATATGAGCCGATATTGGACTGCACAAAGGTGAAAGTGGATCAAATGATTCGTTTTTACAAGGAAGGACACTGGGGAACAGATGAGAGATTTTGCTTTGCTGCCCGAGACAACAGTGCGGAAACGTTACATACTGTTGCACTTTTAGAGGAAGTCTATTATGGAAGGACGCCGCAGAAAAAAGTGGAATCTGCGCATCTGCGGGAGAACCTGCGAAAAGAGTTGGCGCAGTTTAAGGGATATGTCAGGGATTATCTGGAGGCAAGCGGCGAGGATAAGCAGGATTTATATGTGCTTATTCAGCGGGAACTCAGCGCACGGTCGGCGTTTACGGCATTTAAGCGGTGGTTGATTTGGGATAACGAGGAGTTCTTTACAGAACTGGTGGCATTGTGCGAGTAGCATGGCAGGAGGACTTCCTGGTATGGTGCGGCGCGTGAGATTTTTGAGCAGGTAAAATAGGAGAACAGATATGATGAATAAGGAAAAGAGAACAAAGATAAGGCATCCCTGGTGGAGCTGGCTGTTGTGGGTGCTGGGTGTGCTGGCAGCTCTGGTGGCATTGGTGCTGTTGGGGGCAAGGCTGTATTTCCGCATACCGGTGAGCGGCTATTACAAGGCGTCAGAACGGGGCTTTCTGATCCCGGACTGCGGCAGGGGATTTGTGGCCCAGGGGATTACTTATGACGGGCAGAGCGGGAGTTTTCTGGTAAACGGCTATCAGAAGGATAATATCGCCTCCCCGATCTATATTATAGCCCCGGAGGCGAGAAGACCCGACAAAACCGTTCGTATGGCGCTGCCGGACGGCTCGGACTACGCGGGTCATGCGGGTGGCATAGCCGTATATGGCGATTATGTCTATGTGGCAGACGGAGAGAGGCACAGACTGTTGATTTTTTCCCGCCAGAGCATCTATGACGCAACGGACGGAGACAGCGTGGCAGCCATAGGAACCTTTGACACGGCGGTGTCGGATACGGATTATATCGGCCCAGCCTTTGTCACGGTGGACGGTGACCGTCTGGTGACGGGGGAATTCTACCGTAATCCCAACTACCAGACCCCGGAGAGCCACAAGTTCACCACGCTGGCGGGGGATTATCAGCAGGCTCTGGCGGTAGAATACAGGCTGGACGGACAGGCACAGTACGGCATTGAGCCCACGCCGGTAAAGGTCTATACTCTGCCGGATCTGGCCCAGGGCATGTGTTTTGATGGAGGCAAAATCTATGTATCCACCTCCTGGGGCACGGCAGTCTCCCATATCTATCAGTATGATGAGTCCAGGCTGCAGCTCCAGGGAAATATTGCGCTGCTGGGCATGGAACTGCCCTTATATGCGCTGGACAGTGCGGCTCTGCTGGTGGACGGGGTCATTGCTCCCATGTCCGAGGAGATCGTGATCGTGGACGGAAAACTTTACACTATGTGTGAGTCCGCCTCCAACAAATATATTTTCGGCAAGTTTACATCCGCCAAATGGTGCTATGCCACGGATGTGGAGGAGTTCTTTAAGTAGGGGGCATTTAAGGCAATGCAGCAGATATTGGAAGAACTAAAAAGCATCGTGAAGGACTACGATAAATTTTGCTATATTGCGGAACGACTTGCGTGGATAGATATAGAAGAGCAACATGAAAGGTATGGAACATATCCGTTGGGGATCATCCTTGATATGTACGAATTTCCCCAGGGATACATTCAAGATAACTTTGTCTGTGCATATGTGCGGGCCTGCCTGTCCGGTATGGCGTTTTGTGAGGAATGGGACAGGAATTTCTGGGATATACCACAGGCTGAAAGGCGGCATTGTCTGACAAAGGGCAGGATGTTGTATGAACCGTATGCAACGATTGGGAATATCCGGTTCATAGAGCGGGATTGGAATTATCTCGCCGGGGAGATAGGATATTTTGCCCGCGAAGATGATGTCTCTATGGTGGAGCAGATAAAGTACATGGACCGCTTTGAAAATGCGGAGGTACTTGAACTTGGTGGCGATTATGCCGGTGATTATATGTACCTGGCAATAAAACAGAATCTTATGCTGGTGGTTTCATGCGGTTTTTGGGACTGAAGATTTATATTTTCGGCAGGGGGACAATATGCGGCTGGTGACAATATTTCAGGAAATCAGTGAAATATCTGGGGAGGAGGTCATAAGTAACTCAGCGTTTTTGCTGGTGATGATATTGCTGTATCTTAATATTGCCCTCTATCTGATGGATCTGTATGCATTGGTGAAGAAAAAGAGTCCGGGGGAAACCGTGATGATTATGCTCCTGCCGGGGGCAATCACAGTGATGGGGGCAGCTCTGTTCTCCTTTTTTCTGCAGATACCAGCAAACACCGGTCTGGAGAGGGTATGGACGGAAAACGTATCTCCCGGACTGTGGGCGGAGATGCTGGGGCTTGCAGGCTTGTTTGCCTTTTTATGGTGTTTGACCTGGCGGCTCTGGCAAAGAAAGAGGGAAAACCGACTCAGAGTTGCCCAATGGATTTTTTCTTACAGTCTGGATTTCTTCATGGTGTTTCTGTTGTTGGTGGTGGGCGGTGCCGGACTGATTGGGGGAGTGGATCTGCCTGTGCTTGCAGGCAGACTGGTGGCAGGACTTGGATATAATCTGTTTTTATACCTGTTTTTATATGGGGTGGCGGCACTGGCATTTAAAATGGGACTGTTTTTGCTGGCCGGTCTGACGCAGATATTCAGCGTCAGAGTTTATCGTTTTCCCTATCGGGAGGGCAAGAGTCCCACGGCAAGTTTTCTGCTGTATGCGGTCTTATGCCAGAATGCCCGGGTGAGGGGCGCGCTGGCCTATTGGATACCGATGCTGTGTTTTGGTGTCTGGACGATGGGGGAGGCGGATGATTTTGTGTTTCGGGTGGTGTTTCCGATTTTTATTGTCCTGGCGTTTTTGCTGTACCTTTTGATTGCTGTGCGGCCCATAGCGGATAATATGGCCCGCTTTTCCAAATGGGGGGATAGAAAGCAGGTTTTGGCCCAGTTTTGCCGGGAATATTTTCTTGAGGAGCCGCTTATTAAAAACAGGGATTTTACCGTCACCAGGCACTTTTTGGCGGATGAGAGAGGCATGATAGAGGTCTTTGCGTTTGAAGCGCTGGCGAACGTAAAGGGCGGCTGGGTGTCGGACCCCAAGAATGGCTGGGTGCGTTCTCTCCCTTTTCTGGATGGAGGAAACTGTGCCATCTGCAAGGGCGATATGGGCGCGGACGAAATCTTCAGGTATGCAAGGCAGTATTGGGAAACACAGCAGCTTGCCAACCGGGGGAAAGCGGAACTGCAGAGGCTGCAGGAGCCGGCCAAAGAGGGCCTGTATCAAAAGCTGTTCTACTTTGTGGTAGCGGCGTTGGTGATGATGTTTATGGTGATACCCCAGATGATGAAAGGGTAAGGTGAAAAACATTATGAATGCCAGCTCCCTAGATTGCGGAGCAGATCAATCTGCTGTACGAGGAGTTTTGGGATCGGTGAACTACATTGATTTTTCGGCCGTGGAGCATGTGGATGAGCAGACCTTTGAAAAGCTGCTGGAAAAGGCAAGGCATGAATGTGTTTCCGATAAAGAGTACCTGCGGTTTCGGCGGGACCTGGAGCAGGCTAGGGAATTGGTGTATCTGACGGACAACCGTGGCGCGATCGTGTTGGATAAGGTGCTTATACGGCGAGGGAAGAGAGAGTAAGGGTTTTGTAGAGCTGCGGATGGGAGGAACTCCGTGTTGAACATCATGAACGAAGCGTTTTTCCCAGGAGGGGAGTACAAATTAAAGGACTATATGGACTTAAGACTCCGCACCGAAATTAATAAGATATTTGAGGTGGCGGGATATGACGGGAGCTACACTTGGTATGGGCAATGGCAGAATGATATGCGGCCCGTCATAAAGGTATTTCTGCTGAAGGGATGCAGTGGTATTCTGAAATGGGGGTGGAACTATAATTTCCTGCCGGAATATCACTCTGGCAGGATGAAGTATTTTCGGACGGAGAAAAATGCCAGGCCTCAGCTACGGACATTTCCCAGAGGATTTGTGGCCGAAGAGGAGTGGCGGCAGAAT
The DNA here is from genome assembly GCA_964550745.1 of uncultured Acetatifactor sp. Classification (GTDB taxonomy): domain Bacteria; phylum Bacillota; class Clostridia; order Lachnospirales; family Lachnospiraceae; genus Acetatifactor. The sequence goes on along the minus strand of CAZKAO010000018.1, from coordinate 41,730 downwards.
TTGTTTCCCTGCTGTTCTTCCGATAAAGTTCTGTTGATGCGTATGATTGATCGGGCATGGAAGAAAACCCGCCCCGAGATATGGGCCTGGTATCGCCGGGTGAATTCCTATGAAAGCATGATAGAGGAGCTCGATCGACAAATTAAATATAAAAAATACTATGATATTCAGTATCCGGAACAGGAGTATATCAAGGCGTTTCTGCTGGCTAGGATGGGCAGGAGCCAGGAGGCTTTGCGCTCGCTGGAGAGAACTTACTTCTGGAACGAGGAGGCGGACGACAGGTTGAGAGAAAAAGTAATGCGGTATCTCACGAATTGAGGGAGATACCGCATTTGACTATCCTGGTCAATGATATTTATTTCAGGAATCCATTGACAATCTGTGCCTCGGCCTCCGCCTCGGTCAGTCCCAGGGTCATCAGCTTGATGATCTGGTCTCCGGCGATCTTGCCTATGGCGGCCTCGTGAATCAGCTCCGCATCCAGGTGATTGGCTGTGATCTCAGGGATGGCGCTGATCTTGGCATTGTCCATGATGATGGCATCGCATTCGGAGTGACCGGCGCAGCGGTTGTTTCCGTTGATTTTGGCCAGGAATAACTGGCGGGAATCGTCCCGCGCCACGGCTCGGGAGATTACGTTGGCACTGGACTCTTCTCCGTTTAAGTCCACATCAAAGGAAGTCTCCGCGTACTGTTTTCCGTGGGTCATCAGCTTTTCGGTGACGATGATTTTGGCTCCGTCGGCCAGGGTGGCCCTGGTGGAGCGTTTGGTGGAGTCCACGCCCCGGATCTGTACGGTCTCCAGTTCCATGAAGCTGTTCTCTCCCAGTATTACTACGGTCTCGGGATTCATGATTCTCTCCCCGATACCCTCCCCGGAGCCATAGTGTTTTTCCACATACTTCACATGGGAATTCTTGCCGATGTAAAAGGTGTGGATGCCGTCATGTTTGGACATTTGATCGCCGCTGTTGTGGATGCCGCAGCCCGCCACAATGGTCACGTCGCAGTCGTCCCCCACATGAAAATCGTTGTAGACCATCTCGGTCAATCCGCTCTGACTGAGCACCACGGGAATGTGTACGCTCTCTTTTTTTGTGCCGGGCTTAATCACAATATCAATGCCGGATTTGTCCGTCTTGGTGACAATATCAATATGTGCGGTGGTGTTTCTCGCCACAGCCTCGCCGTTGGCACGGATATTATAGGCTCCGGCGGGCATCTCATGCAGCCCCGCCACCTGCTCTAACAATTCTTTCTGTATTGCGTCCATTTGCCCCGCCTCCTATTCCTGTACTTCCTGATAAAAACGGCAGCTGCCCGTATCCTGCAGCAGCTCCGGCAGAATATTTTCCCTGCGCCCCTGGGCCTTTACCTGACCGTCAGCGATCACCACGATCTCATCCGCGATATTCAAAATCCGCTCTTGGTGGGAAATGATAATCAGAGAGCGGTGGTCGTCGGCGTCGTGCAGCTCCTCGAATACCTTGATCAGATTGTTGAAGCTCCACAGGTCGATGCCTGCCTCCGGCTCGTCAAATACGGACAAAGGCGTGTTCCGCGCAAGGACGGTGGCGATCTCGATACGCTTTAACTCCCCGCCGGATAAGCTGGCATCTACGTCACGGTTTATGTAATCCCTTGCGCAGAGTCCCACTTTAGACAGATACTCGCATGCCCCGGCGGTGGAGATGGCATCACCGGCGGCCAGGGTGATCAGATCCTTGACTTTAATCCCCTTGAAACGTACCGGCTGCTGAAAGGCAAAGCTGATACCGCACCTCGCCCGTTCGGTGACGGACAGCTCCGTGATATCCTGACCGTTAAAAAGAATCCGGCCTTCCGTGGGCTTCTCAATGCCCATGATCAACCTGGCCAGGGTGGACTTCCCCCCGCCGTTAGGCCCGGTGATCACGATGAAGCGGTGATTGTCGATGGTCAGATTTAAGTTTTTGATAATCTCTTTCCGGGAATCGGATTCATCCGCCACCTGGAAAGAGAGGTTTTCTAACTGCAGCATAAGTGCCTCCTTTTTTCTGCGATGCGGCGTCAGTTTCAAAACGCCCTAATTATTATAGCACATTCTTTCAAAATGAACACAAAAAATCTTTTTTATTCTATCCTTTTTGAATAAAATATGTTATAATGCAGAGGTATCAGATTTCCGCAGCTTTTTTATGAGGGAAATGCGGAGAACATCAGGAGGAAAGATATGAAACTATCAGAAAAAGCGTATATCAACAGAGCGGCAATTTTGTGCCATACGATTATCGACGTAGTGCTTGCCCTCGCTTATATGGTGGAATTGATTAAGGGTGCCAGGACAGTGGGCTACATATGTGTTTTTGCAGCATTGTGTATTGTGCCGGTCATTGTGGAGTGGCTGTTGTACAAAAAAGACCCGAACAGCGGGTTCATCATGCATGTGATAGGCGTGTGTTATGGCACTCTGTATGTGTTCGCCATATTCACGGCCAACAGTGTTACCAATTTTGTGTACGCTGTTCCGATGTTTGTGGTTATGATTCTGTATTCCAATGTGCGTTTCAGCGCTCTCTACTGTGGAATTCTGTCTCTGCTCAATACCCTGGACATTGCGTATGTGGCGTTGACGGTGGGATATTCCAAAGAGCAGGTTGCGGATGTGGAGATCAGGGCAATCAGTATTATTCTGATTGCAGCGTACTGTGTGGCAACCACCGTATGTTTGAACAAGTTAAACAAAAATAAGCTGGATAATCTGAATGCCGAGAAGGATAAGTCCACACAGATGCTGAACAATACTCTGCAGCTGGCAGAGCAGATCGGCCAGGGGATTGAGCAGGTAACAGTGAAGATGGGGCAGCTGGATCAGTCGGTGATTCAGATTCAGGGCTCTATGAAGGAAGTGACCCAGGGCAGTACGGAGACAGCCGATTCCGTACAGCAGCAGATGGTGCGCACGGGGGAGATTCAAAATTATATTGCAAGGGTGAAAGAGAATGCGGAGAGCATAGACCGGGGTGTGGACGACGCTGCGGGAATGATTCAGGATGGACAGAAAAATATTGACATCATGGCGGAGCAGGTGCAGAAATCCATAGAGGCCAATGACACTGTAATCAGCAGAATGGAGAGTCTGAGCGTACAGACCGAGAAGATGAACACCATTATTGAGATGATCACCGGCATTACAGACCAGACCAGTCTGTTGTCCCTGAACGCCAGTATTGAGGCGGCCAGAGCTGGAGATGCGGGCCGTGGTTTTGCAGTGGTGGCAGGCGAGATTTCCAGCCTTGCCAATCAGACCACATCCGCAACCGTCAGTATCACGGAGCTGATTCAGAATATCAACGCGGAGCTTAAGGAGGTATCCGCGGCCATTGACATGGTGACCAACAGCAACAAGTCCCATGCGGTGACGGCCAAGGAGGTATTGGGGAGCTTTGAGAGAATTGCAGAGATGACGGAAAACATTGGGCAGCAGACCAGCGCCATGAGGGAGACGGTGACAGATCTGGAGGCCGCCAATGCCGGTATTATGGAGAGTATTCAGACGATCTCAGCTATAACGGAGGAGGTGTCGGCACACTCCAGCGAGACGTACGATGCCTGCGAGACGAACAGCCGTATGGTGTCCGAGGTGACTGGTATTGTGGAGAACCTGAACGAGGAGACCAAAAAAATTAAAAAAAGCTATTGACATTTAAGGTAGAAGTTAGTAAAATATTTAATGTTGCAGGGATAAGCTGCAACATATGTGCGTTTAGCTCAGCTGGATAGAGCGTTTGGCTACGGACCAAAAGGTCGGGGGTTCGAATCCTCTAACGCACGCTGATAGCGGGAAAGCCTTGAAAAACAGGTTTTCCCGCTATTGCTTTTTGGAAAAGGGAATGTTATGCTTTTCCTATACACAGAGAGGTATCATGAGATGACAGAACCCCAAACACTGAGATATTGCAGGAAGTGTCTGACCAGAGATATGATCGGTCAGGAGGAATATTTCAAGAATCTACAGGAATACATAGCAAATATTGAGCCGGAGCTGAAAGTGCCAGAGGCTATGTATGAGGAGAGGCTGGCGGTCTGCAAGGACTGCGACCTGCTGCTGGAGGGCATGTGCCGCAGCTGCGGCTGCTATGTGGAACTGCGGGCGGCCATGAAGAAGAATGCCTGCCCGAGGCATAAGTGGGAGAGCGTCCTCTCAGAGCAATAGACAGTACGGGAACTTGCGGAACTTTAAATAGGAGAATTTACCATGGATTTTAAGGCGTTGATGCAGTTAAAAACCTATGATTTCCTGCGGACCAATCCCCATCTGGGAGATCGGATCATGCTGCTGGGGCTGGGGGGCAGTCATGCCTACGGCACTAGCAATGAAAACAGCGACATTGACTTTCGGGGCGTGACCCTGCCGCTGCCCTCGGATCTGCTGGGACTGACGGAGTTTGAGCAGTATGAGGATGGGGAGACGGACACGGTGATCTATTCTTTCAAAAAGATCGTAAAGCTCCTGCTGGACTGTAATCCCAACACCTGCGAGATCCTGGGGCTGGACGAGGACCAGTATGTGATCAAGTCCCCTCTGGGGCAGGAACTGATAGACAACAGCGGCCTGTTCCTCTCCAAGCGTGCGGCCAGGTCCTTTGGCGGCTATGCCGGTGCCCAGCTGAGACGGATACAGAATGCCATTGCCAGGGACTCCATGCCCCAGCGAGAGCGGGAGCAGCATATCCTGCGCTCCGTCCAGAATGCCTTGGATGATTTTGAACGGAAATATGCGCATTCCGAGCGGGGGAATATCCGCCTGTATATTGATAAAGCTGTGAACCCGGAGATGGAGACGGAAATCTTTGTGGACGCAAATTACAGTCATATGCCTCTGCGGGACTATGAAAATATGTGGTCCGCCATGAATGCGGTGGTCAGGGACTATGACAAGATCGGCAAACGCAACCACAAAAAGGACGATAATCACCTAAATAAGCATGCCATGCACCTGATCCGCCTGTTTATGATGGCTATTGACATATTGGAAAGGGGAAAGATTATCACCCATCGGAGGGATGATCTGGAACTGCTCATGAAGATCCGCAGCGGAGGATATATGCAGGAGGATGGCACATTTTCCAAGGAATTCTATGAGATTCTGGCAGAGTATGAGAACAGGCTGGAGATCGCCACCAGACAGAGTCCCTTGCCGGATGAGCCGGATATGGAAAAAGTGGAGGCTTTTGTGGAGCATGTGAACAGGCAGGCCATAGATTGAACATCGGCAACTACAATAGCAAGGAAAGAAATAGTATGGCGCTTTTTACTAAGAATTTTAGACTGTTTGGAATAAACACTTTTCTGCTTTTTTTAATATGTATCCTGACGGGCTGTACAGGCCAGAAAGCCCCTTCCGGCATCTCCGAGGAGGAGCCGGTGGAGACGGAAAACGCCATTTATGAGATCGGTGAACAGGAGACGGAGAGAGGTGTTTCCTATCCGCAGATCGTGTTAAAGGGCGAAGAAGACATTCTGTGCGGGGCGAAGTTCCTGAATAACCTATTGGAAAAAGAGTGCATGGGCAGCAGTTACGCGGGATATAAGGTATTCTATGCGGACGAGAATATTTTATCTGTCTGTTTCTGGTACGACACGGAAGGGGGCAGGGTTTTTGAGCCTATGGTGCTGAACTACCAGTGTTTGAACTACAAGGCTTATGATGAGGCAACGGGCCATTTGCTGTCGGTCCAGGACGACAATGCCTGTCCGGCTGCGCCCATTCCCGGTAATGGAGTCAGGATTTCCTTTGATGCTCTGCTGCAGGAGCTGGAAAATGGGAACTATGAACTGGATCAGGACGCATATGCCCTATACCAGTCGGAGCCGGAGCTTGTGATTCAAAGCATACGGGAGCATTTGCAGAAAATACGGGACAGAGGACAGCAGGATGTCTACTTTGGGTACATGAAACCATACAAGATAGGAACCCGTGGGATGTATCTGAAGGAAGGACGGGTAGGACTCTTTATTTTTCTGCCGGAGCGCTGGGAGGAGCTGGGGGAGGAGACATATTCCGATAAGTGGATGCCCTATGATTTCAGAGTCGAGATCGCATACGATTGGAAAACAGAAATGTCCCAGAACCGGGTACCCTATGAGGTATACAGGGAAGAGGCAGAGGATGGGTCCTATGGCTATCTGCAGGTGAGGGGCTTGGGGGAGATGGAGGAGGCCGTGAATCAGGCCATACTGGAGGATTTGCAGGAAAATCTCTCCTGTCTGGACCTGGATGAGACCAACCGGCTTATGACAGAGTTTGGACATGAAGACTATTGGCGTAAGCTGCCGGAGCTTGGCCCGCCCAGAGTGACCTGGCAGAGTGAGCGGTATCTGTGCGTCCGGCAGGAGCTGCTGCTGGATGATGATGAGGTGCTGCGTTTTGTCGAGGCGTGGAAACGATATCATGTGTATGATCTGGAGACTGGCAGGAGTCTGCGGCTGGGGGATATTCTCAATCTGGGGCCTGAGTTCGCAAAGTGGCTTAAGGAAGAGAAAAAGGTGGAGGGTTGGGCGGAATATCACGAGGGAGACACCCCTGGGGAATTGGGGGAGCTGCTGAGAGAGCACCTGGAGCGTTATACACAGGAGCAGCTGCTCTCCGCGTTGGAGGATGCGGAATTCTGGATAAAGGAGGGGGCGCTCTATTTTCGGCTGCCTCTGTTGGATCAATGGGACAGACCTCTCTATTCATACGGGGGGACGAGCTATCCCAATTATCTGGTGTATGCGGAGTGTCGGATCAAAGAGGAGGATCTGGCGATGTGGGTAAGCGAGGACCACAGCGAGATGCCCCGGGCGGTCCATATTCTTGCGGGGACAGACTATCACGTTGCGCTCTGCGAGGACGGGACAGTGTGGAGCTGGGGCGATAACGCCGACGGCAAGCTGGGCATGGCTGTGGATACCCTTTTACAGCCAGAGCGGATTCCGGAGCTGGAAGAGGTTGTGAAGATAGTGGACGGGGGGAAGGATATTTTTGCTCTGACTGCGGGCGGAGAGGTGTATTACTGGGGCTGGGGATTGGAAAACATCCGGTATTCGGACAAACACGCCGACAATATGGTATGCACGCCGACCTGGCTGGAGGGAGTGGAGGAAATCGTGGATCTGGATGGGAAAAACCGCCGCCTGTTTGTATTGGATAAAGAGGGGAGGCTGTATTCGCTGGGGCTGTATTTTGATTATGCCTCCACGAGTGAACCGGCTGAGGTATTTTCCGGCCATGAGGAGCTGGGACGGGATATTGACCGCATAGTGGCGGGAGCGGGTAATTACCACTATTTTATCAGAAAGGACGGGACAGTGTGTTCCATAATGGAGTCCTTCGACGACGTATTCACGCCGTATATGTTCATTTTCCCGGCGGAGGGGGAAGGGACGCCTGGGCCGGAGACTTATGCCGGGCCGGAGGAGATGGAAAGCCTCGTCATATTGGAAGATATCAAGCCGGATCATGTGGTATATTATGACCTGGCAGGGGTCAGCGAAGTGGAGGGAGCCAGTGCCGACGGCTACACGGTGTTTTTGAGCAAGACGGACGGATCACTCTGGTACTGGGACAGTGACAGGATCAAATACCATGACGATGAGAGAGCGTTAATTGATCCGGAAAGCGCCCAGGAGAGCTGCGTTGGCAGATTTGTCCAAATAGATATAGGAGAAATTTTGAATATGGATGGGGAAACTCCCACACCCCGCATTGCAGCCATGGAATCGGGGGCGGAAAGTACCCTGTTCCTCACCGATGACGGCAGCGTATTTGTGAGCCGCTATGAGACCTGCGGGGTTGAGGATGTATCCTGTTTTGTCAAGGGCAATCCGAATCCGGGAAAGCAGCCATCGGTTGAAACCATAGAAGATATGGAGCTGAAAACCCTTGTGTTTGAGCGGCTTGCCCTGGGTAATATCGTGAGCATTTCCACGGACGGGGAGGATAATTTTACCGCCGTGGACGCAGATGGGGTGTATTACCGTTTTGATACATGAAAGTCTTTCCAAACACGTTCTTTTTTGCTATACTGGGAAAAAGATGTAATATAAAAACAGGAGGATCACAATATGGCTATTATGGTCAATCAGGTGGGATATGAGGCGAATGCCGCCAATAAGAAGGCAGTGGCATCCCAGCCGGGCGGTTATATGTTAAAAAATACCGCGGGTGAGGTAATCTGGCAGGGGCAGGCGGGAGACGCCGTGCAAGACCCTCTGTGCGGGGAGGTTTTATATCCTCTGGATTTTGGCAGTGTGCAGACAGCGGGAAAGTATTATCTGGAGAATGGAGCAGGGGAGCGCAGTGATACCTTTGAGATCGGAAAGGACGTGTTGGCGGGAGTGCATAACGCCATGATCAAGGCTCTGTATTTCCAGCGCTGCGGCTGTGCTTTGGAGGAAAAGTATGCGGGGCCCTATATTCATGCGGCCTGCCATATGGCAGACTGCCAGATTTATGGGGAGCCTGAGCACCGCATTGAGGCCCGGGGCGGCTGGCATGACGCGGGAGATTACGGGCGTTATATCACGCCTGCGGCAGTCACCATCGGACATCTGTTGTACGCCTATTGGCTGTATACTATGGCCTTCAGGGAACCGTTGAATATCCCTGAGAGCGGCAACGGATTGCCCGATGTGTTGAACGAGTGCCGCTACGAGCTGGAGTGGATGCTGAAAATGCAGCGGGAGGACGGCGGTGTATATCACAAGCTGACAGCCTGGAGACATGCGGATTTCATTATGCCCGAGGAGGATCAGGACCCTTTTTACGCCTATCCGGTCTCCTCTCTGGCGGTGGCGGATTTCTGCGCCTGCATGGCGCTGGCGGCCAGAGTATATAGGGGGTCGTCCGCGTCCGGGCGGGAGGAGAAAGAGTTCTCGCTGCAGCTGGAGGCGGCGGCAAGGCGGGCTTGGAAGTGGCTGATGGAGCACCCGGAGCCGCTGCTGTTTACCAATCCGGAGGGCAGCAATACCGGGGATTACGGGGACACCACGGATGCGGACGAGCGCCTGTGGGCGGCGGCAGAGATGATGTGTCTGGCGGCCTGGCTGAGAGAGGATACCCGGGAGTATGTGGATGAACTGCGCCGGATTCTGGACACCGGCCTGGAGGTGACAGATTTTGGCTGGACGGATGTGGCGGGCTTTGCCGCCATGGCGATTCTGACGGACGCCGGCCCCAAAAAGACAGTGGGGGAGGATATTCTGCAGAGGTTCCGCGAGGCGGTGCTGGCGGAGGCGGACCGGCTGGCGGAGCTGGGAGAGCGGAATGCGTTCGGCATGGCTATGGGAGCCGGAGATTTCTGCTGGGGCAGCAATATGGTGGTGACTAACAGGGGTATCCTGCTGGCGCTGGCCTGTAAAGTGCTGGAAACACAGGAGAGAGAGGCGGTGCGTATCGCCCGCTATGAGGAGGTAATCCAGGCCCAGATTGACTATCTGCTGGGCAAAAATATAACAGGCTACAGCTTTGTGACAGGTTTCGGGGAGCACGCCTACAGACATCCCCATCTGCGCACCACAGCGGCGGACGGTATCGACGACCCCATGGCGGGCTGGGTGGCCGGAGGCCCCAACGGCAAGCCGGGGGATGAGCTGGCTTGCCGGATGATTCCCAAGGGCACGCCGCCCATGAAATGCTATCTGGACCGGGAGGAGTGCTATTCCCTGAACGAGATGACCATTTACTGGAATTCCTCGGCGGTGTTCGTGACGGCGTACCTGCGCTGCAGAGTATGGGAGGAGGGCCGGGTATGAACACATTTCAGTATCAGGTGGTCAGCATAGACGGCGATTATGCCCACCTGAAGCGGATTGACGAGGAATCAGAGGAGCTGAAACTGGTGGCCAGAGCGCTGCTGCCGCCGGAGATCGCGGAGGGGACGAAACTTCTCTACGAGTGGATGCAGTACAGTATCCTGCCTGACTGACGGCTATCAGAGTCTGCAATGCTGCAGAGCGGAAATAAGGGGGACTTATGGGCGAACAGAGAGTATACCATAATCCGGTACAGAGAGGATTTTTTCCCGATCCGTCGGTGATTCGGGTGGGGGACGACTATTACATGGTCAATTCCAGTTTTCAGTATTTTCCCGCAATCCCCATATCCCACTCCAGGGATATGGTACACTGGCATATCATCGGACACGCCATCAGCAATTCGGAGTGGCTGGATATCAGCGATATCAAGGATTCCCATGGGATATGGGCGCCGGATATCTCCTATGTGGATGGCAAATTCTATATCTTTGCCACATTGCGTCTCAATGCGGACGGAAAGCGGGACAACAATGTGATGCGCAGGCAGCTGGTGATGGTGGCTGACAGACCGGAGGGGCCTTACAGCAAGCCCGTCTGCCTGGAGGTGGACGATATCGACCCCTCTCATTTTGTGGACGAGGACGGCAGCAGGTACATGATTATCGCCAAAGCAGCCCAGGCCGTGCCGCTGAGCGCTGACAGCCTGCAGGTGGCGGGAGAGATGCGGACGGCCTGGGACGGCACGGGGGAGCGCTGCTCCGAAGGCCCGCACCTGCTGAAAAAGGACGGCTACTACTACGCCATGGTGGCGGAGGGGGGCACTGGTTATGGGCATGGCATCAATATGGCCCGCAGCAAAAACATGTACGGGCCATACGAGAATTCTCCCTACAACCCGGTGATGCGGCAGACGGACCCTCAGGCTCCCATCCAGCGGGCGGGTCATGGCAAGCTGGTGCAGGATCAGAACGGGCAGTGGTGGTGTTACTATCTCTGTGGCAGGCCCAACGAGGGGCGCTACACCACAGTGGGCAGGGAATCCGCTCTGGACCCAGTGCAGTGGACCCAGGACGGCTGGCTGACCATCAACGGGGGAAAAGGCCCCAGTCTGGAGCAGACGGCGCCGGATCTGCCGGAGTGCGTCTTTGAGCGCAATCTGTTTGACGATTTCAACGAGGAAAAGCTGAATCTGGAGTGGGAATTTGTGCGCAATCCCGACAACGGTTCCTGGTCCCTGACAGAGCGGCCCGGATATTTCCGCATATGGACCAGGGACGGACAGCTTAACGAGATTCGTTCCAAGAATACGCTGCTGCGTCGGGAGCAGGAGCTGTCCTACACGGCGGAGACCAAGCTGGAATATTACCCAGACCATGACGGGGAGCAGGCGGGGCTGACCTGTTATTACAGCACGGCTACTTATGCCCGGTGTGCCCTGTGCTGGGAGGGAGGCCGAAAACTTCAGCTGGTGATCAACCGAAACCACGGGGAGGAGCTGGTGGCGGAGATACCGGATATCAAGGCGGTCCCCGTCCATCTGAAGGTGGTAGTGGAAAAGCTGACCCGCAGCTTTTATTACAGCTATGACGGTCGGAACTGGCAGAGCGTGGGGGTGCTGGAGAACTGTATCTACCTCTGCGACGAGGGCGTTCCCGATGATCCCAAGCGTCACACTGGCACGCTGGTGGGCATATACGCCAACAACGGCGGCTGCGGCTGCCGCAAGAGTGCGGATTTTGACTATTTTAAGTATGAGGATTGATCCGGCGGCAGATTTCGAGTCTATAACATTGTTTCAAACAGGCGGATAAATCCCGCCTGTTTCGTTCAGGGTCTATGTAAAAAAGCTGCCTTTTTGTACCCACGATGGAGGCTCGAGAAGGGGTACATTTGGATTTTTTTTTGCATAGACCCATGGCAGTCGGTTTTAGCCAAAAAATGAGGTGAAGGCAGCTTTATGAGGGTATAAAAATGAAATTTTTCTGTATAGACCCCGGCGAGAAAAGTAGAAAGAGAAAAGGAGAACCGGTTCGCGGCAATGCCTGGGAAAGAACAGGACAGTAACAAGGCTTTGGAGATTATAGAAGCATAATCTCCAAAGCCTTATACTATTTCTCTATTTTTTTATATTCGCCCTTTTACGCAGTGTAGGGTCCAGAATCTTTTTTCGTATCCTCAGTTTCGAGGGTGTGATCTCCAGCAGCTCATCGGTGTCGATAAAGTCCAGAGCCTGCTCCAGGCTCATGATCTTGGGAGGAGTCAGCCGCAGAGCCTCGTCCGCGCTGGAGGAGCGGGTGTTGGTCAGCTGTTTTTTCTTGCAGACATTGATCTCGATATCCTCGCTTTTTCCGGTCTGTCCCACCACCATGCCGCTGTATACCTTCTCGCCGGGGCCGATGAACAGGATGCCCCGCTCCTGGGCGTTGTACAGGCCGTAGGTGATGGATTCCCCAGCCTCAAAGGCGATCAAAGAACCCTGCCCCCGGTAGGCGATATCTCCCTTGTAGGGGCCGTAGCCGTCAAATACGGTGTTCAGGATGCCGTTGCCCTTGGTGTCGGTTAGAAACTCGCCGCGGTAGCCGATAAGGCCTCTGGAGGGAATGGAGAACTCCAGCCGGGTGTATGTGCCGCCGGTGATGGAGCCCATGTTCCGCAGCTCGCCCTTTCTCTGTCCCAGTTTTTCGATGACCGCTCCGGCAAATTCGTTTGGCACGTCAATATAGGCCAGCTCCATAGGCTCCAGCTTATGTCCGGCCTCATCTGTCTTGTACAGCACTTCAGCCTTGCTGACGGCGAACTCAAAGCCCTCCCGGCGCATATTTTCAATCAATACGGACAGGTGCAGCTCGCCCCGGCCCGACACCTTGAAGGCGTCCGTGGAATCTGTCTCCTCCACCCGCAGGGACACGTCCGTGTTCAGCTCACGGAACAGCCGGTCCCGGATGTGGCGGCTGGTCACAAATTTACCTTCCAAACCTGCCAGAGGGGAGTCGTTGACCATGAAATGCATGGCGATGGTGGGTTCGCTGATCTTCTGGAAGGGGATGGGCGCTATGGCCTCGGGGGAACACAGTGTATCTCCGATATGAATGTCAGCGATGCCGGAGATGGCCACGATGGAGCCGATACCGGCCTCCTTTACCTCCACCTTGTTCAGACCGTCAAACTCATAGAGCTTGCTGACCTTAACCTTCGTCTGCTTGTCCGGCTCGTGGTGATTGACGATCACCACCTCCTGATTCACCCGGATGATGCCGTTGTCCACCTTGCCCACGCCGATGCGTCCCACATACTCGTTGTAGTCGATGGTGCTGATCAGCACCTGGGTTCCGGCGTCGGGATCGCCCTCAGGGGCGGGAATATAGTCCAGAATGGTCTCAAACAGCGGCGTCATGTCCGTGCCGGGCTGCGCCACATCCAGAGAGGCGATGCCGGACTTGGCGGAGGCGAACACAAAGGGGCAGTCCAGCTGAGCGTCATCCGCATCCAGTTCCAGGAACAGCTCCAGCACCTCATCGATGACCTCGTCAGGTCTTGCCTCGGGCCGGTCAATCTTGTTGATGCAGACGATGACGGGCAGTTTTAACTCCAGCGCCTTGCGCAGTACAAACTTGGTCTGGGGCATGGCCCCCTCGAAAGCGTCCACCACCAGGATGACGCCGTTCACCATTTTCAGTACTCGTTCCACCTCGCCGCCAAAGTCCGCATGGCCCGGGGTGTCGATAATATTGATCTTGGTGCCTTTATAGGTGACGGCTGTGTTCTTGGACAGGATGGTAATACCCCGCTCGCGCTCTATGTCGTTGGAATCCATGATCCGCTCGGCAACCTCCTGGCCCGCCCGGAATACGCCGCTCTGCTTCAGCAGCTCGTCCACCAAAGTGGTCTTGCCGTGATCTACATGGGCGATGATGGCCAAATTCCGTATGTCTTCTCTTTTCTGTCTCATATAATCTTCCTCTCCATATATTATACTCACTAACGATTAGATTTTCCTTTCCGCACAACGCATGTTGCCCGATTATGCGACATGTGCTGCGCGGAAACCTAAAAATCTTAACGTTAGTCAGTATATAAATCGATTGTCATTGTGTCGCAGAGTTTATAATATATCTCAAACTGTTACAGTATATCACTAATTGAATAGAGGTGCAATAAAAGATTGTCGAAATTTTTTGTTGAAAAGGGCTTCTCAAATTCTGGAAAATGCGGTATAAATATATTACATTACAGGCGAAGTGCGCCGGACAAATTCTTAATGTGTAAGAAGGGAGAACACAAAATGACAGATAAGGTAATTGAAAACAATCAGGTGACAGTGATGGGGGAAATCATCAGTGATTTTGCCTACAGCCATGAGATCTTTGGGGAAGGATTCTACATGGTTGACGTAAAAGTACAGAGACTCAGCGAGAGTTATGATATTATCCCGCTGATGGTTTCGGAGAGACTGATTGATGTGAATGCAGATTATAAGGGGAAAAATATCTGCGTAAACGGACAGTTCCGCTCCTATAACCGGCATGAGGAGCGCAAAAACCGTCTGGTATTGTCTGTTTTTGCCAGAGAAATCGATTTTGTGGAGGAGATCGAGGAAAGCTCCAAGACTAATCAGATCTATCTGGATGGCTATATTTGCAAGGAACCCATCTACCGCAAGACTCCTCTGGGCAGGGAGATCGCCGATGTTCTGCTGGCGGTGAACCGTCCTTACGGCAAGTCGGACTATATCCCCTGCATCTGCTGGGGACGCAATGCCCGCTATGCCAGCAGCTTCCATGTGGGCGAGCGCTGTGCCATCTGGGGCCGCATCCAGAGCAGGGAATATATGAAGAAACTGGACGAGGAGCATGTGGAAAAGAGGGTGGCATTTGAGGTTTCCGTCAGCAAGATGGAACTGGTCGGGGAGGAAGCAGAGCAGATCGTGCAGGCAGATTAGACGAACAAGGATAATATCGCAGGTGAGCTGTGGTATACATGAGGACTGATATGAAAAGAGGAAGCATCTACATATATACAGGTGATGGAAGAGGTAAATCTCCTGCGGCATGGGGCAGGGCAATGCAGGCGGCAGCGGAGGGAAAAACTGTCGTGATCATCCAGTTTCTGAAGGGCAAGGGACTGGCTGACAGCCCCTTTATCCGACGCATGGAGCCGGAGATCAAGCTCTTCCATTTTGAAAAGTCGGATGAAAATTACATGGAGCTTACAGAGGACAAAAAGAGGGAGGAGAGCGTCAATATCCGCAACGGGCTGGGGTATGCCAAAAAGGTTTTGTCTGTGGCGGAGTGCGATCTCCTGATTCTGGATGAGGTGCTGGGGCTGGTGGACAGGGAGATTATCACAGTAGAGGATCTGAAGGAGCTGTTGGAGTGCCGTCACGAGACGGATGTGATTCTGACAGGAATCAGCCTGAGCGATGAGATCTGTATCCTGGCAGATGAGGTCTCCAGGATCGAAACCGTAAAACAAGAACCGTGAAACAAAACACTTTTTTTCATTGACAAAGCTATAAGTCAATGCTATGATATTAAAAATAAGATAGAGGTTGCGTATTTTATGAGTACTCTTTTGGATGTGACAGGCACAGGTGAAGGAGGAGGAAAGGAACATGCGCCGAAAGGGTCAGTGTGCTGTAAGCTGGAACCTTGGGCATACAGTGAATAATTGTATGACTGTCATCTGTGTAACTGGATGGGGCGCTATCGTGTAATATCAGGAAGCATTTCGTGATATGATTCGTCGGCGCATGTGTGTCGACATTTTTTTTGTGCAGACAGCGTATGTGGAGCTGCGGATGCAGCGGAATGGAGGAGAAAGTATGGCAATATTTACAGGATCAGGAGTGGCGATCGTAACCCCGATGTGTGAGGACGGGAGCATAAACTACGAGAAATTTACAGAGCTGGTGGAGTTCCAGATAGGGGGCGGCACGGACGCTATCATCGTATGTGGCACCACCGGGGAGGCGTCCACCATGAGTCATGAGGAGCATCTGGATGTGATCCGCCACTGTGTAGAGGTGGTGAAGGGCAGAGTCCCCGTGATTGCGGGAACCGGCTCCAACTGTACGGAGACGGCGGTGTATCTGTCCCAGGAGGCGGAAAAGCTGGGCGCAGACGGTCTGCTGCTGGTGTCCCCTTACTATAACAAAGCCACACAAAACGGCTTGTATACCCATTTTAAGACGGTGGCGGATTCCGTGAAGATACCCATTCTGCTGTACAATGTGCCCAGCCGCACCGGCTGCAACATCCTGCCGCCGACCGTTGTACGCCTGTGCCAGGACTGTGAGAACATTGTGGGTGTGAAGGAGGCCAGTGACAATATTGTTCAGATCGCCCAGCTGGCGGCTCTGGCCAAGGGAAAAGTGGATATCTATTCCGGCAATGACAACCAGATCGTGCCCATCCTGTCTCTGGGCGGCAAGGGAGTGATCTCCGTGCTGGCCAATGTGGCTCCCCGCCAGACTCATGAGATCTGCGCCAAATTCTTTGCGGGAGATGTGGAGGGAAGCAGCCGGATGCAGCTGGAGGCCATGGATCTGTGCGGCGCTCTGTTCTGCGAGGTGAATCCCATCCCTGTGAAGAAGGCTTTGAATCTGATGGGCATGGGCGCAGGCACTCTGCGTCTTCCCCTGACCGAGATGGAGGAGGCAACCACTGCCCGACTGGAGAAGGCCATGCGGGAGTATGGTATTTTGGAATAAGGGAAAGGCGGAGGATGAAATGATTCGTTTAATTATGCATGGCTGCAACGGCAAGATGGGCCAGGTGATCAGCAATATTGTGGCGCAGGACCCGGAGGCGGAGCTGGTGGCCGGGATTGATGTGCGGGATGATGGGCACAACCCTTACCCGGTGTTTACGGATATTGACAAATGTGATGTGGAGGCAGATGCCCTGATTGATTTTTCGGCGGCTCCGGCGGTGGATAAGATGCTGAATTACTGTGCATCTCACGGGCTTCCCTGTGTGCTGTGTACCACGGGGCTCAGCCCGCAGCAGCTTGAAAAGGTGGAGGAGACATCCCGCAAGGTGGCCATTCTCAAGTCCGCCAATATGTCTCTGGGAATCAATCTGCTGCTGAAAATGTTAAAGGAGGCGGCCTCTGTGCTTGCCCCGGCAGGATATGACATTGAGATCGTGGAGAAGCATCACAACCAGAAGGTGGATGCGCCCAGCGGCACGGCTCTGGCCCTGGCAGACTCCATCAATGCCCAATGCAGAGATGTCTATGAGTATGTCTACGACAGAAGCCAGAGAAGGGAAAAGCGGGATAAGAAGGAGATCGGCATCAGCGCAGTTCGGGGAGGCACTATCGTGGGCGACCATGATGTGATCTTTGCCGGGGAGGACGAGGTGATCACTTTCTCCCACAGCGCCTATTCCAAGGCAGTGTTTGCCAAGGGAGCGGTGCAGGCAGGTAAGTTCCTGGCGGGAAAGCAGGCAGGAATGTATGATATGAGCCATGTTATCAATGCGCAGACATAAAAGAAGAAAAAAGGGCCACAGGCTGTAATACCTGTGGCCTTTTGACTGGTAGGATAAATCTACCTGGTAGTGCCTGTTGTAGAGCTTTTGGTGTCCTTGGTGGTGTTAGAACTGTTGTTTCCCATGGCGGGATCAGAGACATCGCCCGTGTTGTCTCCGGTCATATTGTCTACAATATCGGATACGTCTTTAGTCACTTCACCGACGAGGCCGCCTACAACATTGCCCGCATTGTCTGCAGCATTATCTATTGTATTGCCAATGTTGCCGGCTGTGCTGCCATTGCCTACAGTAGAGCCTCCTGTAGTGCCGTTTGTGCTGCTGCCAGCGGTAGTGCCGGTATTGCTGCTATTACCTGTGTTGTTAGTGGTAGTGCCGGTAGAGCTGCTGTTACCTGTGTTATTAGCGGTAGTGCCGGTATTGCTGCTGTTGCCTGTGTTGCTGGCGATGCCGCCGGTATTGTTGCCGTTGCCTTTGTTGTCAGCGACGCTGCCGCCAGTGTTGTTGTTCCCGGTATTGTTGTTGGCCGCGGTTCCAGCGTTGCTTTCTCCGCTAGTCTGGTTTCCGGCCATGTCACTGGAAGTGTTGTTGTTTGTGGTGTTAGTGCAGGCCATGGCCATACACATATAGGCCGCCAGCACTCCTATTACAATGAGTTTTTTACCTTTATTGCGCATTTTCATCATAATAACTCCTTTCCGCATATTGCACGAATGCGTATTGGTAAACGATTTTTCGGATCATCTGAGCTTACTTTGAATGATTATTTTGGCTCTGCATATATTATGTGTATCTGAAAATTATTTATACAAAAATCTGAGACTGAAAAAAAGCTGTCTTTTTAAAGGACTGACGAAAAGAGGAAAGAAAAATATGGAATTTCGACCGTGTATTGATATTCATAACGGAAAAGTAAAGCAGATCGTGGGCGGCAGTCTAAAGGATAAGGGAGACAGCGCCCTGGAAAATTTTGTATCAGAGCAGGATGCGGCTTTCTACGCCGGGCTTTACAGGAAAGCGGGCATACGGGGCGGGCATATTATCCTGCTGAACGGGGCAGACAGCGAGTACTATGAGGCTACCCGGCAACAGGCCTTAGCGGCGCTGCGCTCTTATCCCGGAGGCCTGCAGGTGGGCGGCGGCATCCATACGGGCAATGCATGGGAGTATCTGGACGCCGGAGCCAGCCAGGTCATCGTGACGTCTTATGTATTTCATGACGGACGGGTGGATTATGAGCGGCTGGAGGAACTGACGGCATCTGTGGGAAAGGAGCGGCTGGTGTTGGACTTAAGCTGCCGCAGGATGGACGGGCAATACCGGATTGTAACGAACAGGTGGCAGAGAGCAACGGAGGAAGTGCTGACCGAGCAGCTGTTGGACCGTCTGGCTGCCAGCTGCAGTGAATTTCTGATTCATGCCGTGGATGTGGAGGGTAAGGCCGGGGGCATAGAGCAGGAGCTGGCCGCTATGCTGGGCAGCTGGGATGGGATTCCCGTCACCTATGCCGGGGGAGTACATAGCTATGAGGATCTGCGGCTTCTCAAAAAGCTGGGCAGGGATCGTCTTCATGTGACCATCGGCAGCGCCCTGGATCTGTTTGGGGGAGATATGCAGTGGGAAAGAGTGCTGGAGATATGCAAAGAAAAGAGCTGACAGATACTGTCAGCTCACTCTCTCTAATCCCATAAAACGATATTGCTATTCATAAAACAATGTAGCATTATATTAAGAACAGGTACATCGTGTTACTGATTATAGATGATACAATACTTCTTATAACTTGGTTACGTTTACAGCCTGAGGTCCCTTCTCGCCGTTCACAACTTCGAACTCAACTGCCTGGCCCTCTTCAAGAGACTTGAAGCCTTCCATGTTCAGTCCAGAGTAGTGTACAAATACATCGTTGCCGGACTCATCAGAGATGAAACCATAACCCTTTTGGTTGTTAAACCACTTTACTGTACCTTTGTTCATTGTAGATACCTCCAAAAAATTGTATGTTACACTATTGCAACAGTTATAGGATAGCACAGGACTTTGGAAATGTAAAGTCTTTTTTATTAGTTTTTTACAGAAAAAATATAGTATTTTCAGTTTGAATCCGGTAAATATGAGTAAAATGTTACAAAAATATTAATTTTTGTTGAGGAAATGAATTGAGTGTGGTAAAATATATTTTATTCATTGGAGGTGATAGACTTAGATGAAGACCAGAAGGCATAAACGGAAGACAAACCGTGTGGTGATCGTAGCTTCGGATGCGGTGGACACAGGGCCCCGTCAGATCCGTTTAAACCAGTATGTAGTCTGGATACTGGTGGTCGTATTGTGTGTGGGTATTGGATATGTGTTGGGCAGCATTCTCTATGAGGAGCAGTATAAGGTTCAGGTGAGGGATAGCGCCAATAAAAAGATTATGGAGGTACAGGAACTCAACCGGCAGCTGCAGGAGGAGTTGGAGGCTGCGGAGGCACAAAGGCTGAATCTGGAGAGTGAGATCATAGCGCTAAACAGCAAGATTGATATTTTAAGTGACACGGTGAACCAGAAGACGGAAGCTGAAAATATGCTGAAGGAACAGATGATACAGCAGAGTACGCCAAGTCTGTATCCAATGACAGGCTCCGCATCAATAGAGGAGATCACGGAGGGAGAACCCGCCTGCATTCTAAACGGCACGGAGGGAACTACTGTGGTGGCCGCGGCAGGCGGAGTAGTGACTGCGGTGGAGGAGGACCCAGACTATGGAAACCGGGTGACGGTGGATCATGGCAACGGCTATCTGACTATTTACTGTAATAAGGGGGAATGCCTGGTGAAAACCGGTGATACTGTGGTTCAGAAGAGCACATTATTCGTCATAGGCAGCGACAACACCAAGCTGAGATTTCAGATTCAGATGGATGGGGTGTTTATCAATCCCATGCAGATGATTGAGCTCAGCGGTTAGTGTGATTTTCAGGATATGAATAAGTCCGCTTAAGCGGCAGAATGGGAGGCATGTATGTCAGGAAAAAAGGATAACACAGTGATAACAACAATTCT
This sequence comes from uncultured Acetatifactor sp., assembly GCA_964550745.1. Lineage (GTDB taxonomy): Bacteria > Bacillota > Clostridia > Lachnospirales > Lachnospiraceae > Acetatifactor. The sequence continues at coordinate 21,406 of CAZKAO010000018.1, read as the reverse complement.
GGGCAAGGGTTGTGTGGTCAATGGAGATTTTACCGTGAGCCAGAGCGCCCGTATAGACGGAGAGATTCAGGGAGATGTCTTTGTGGCGGGGACCTTGATCATGGGTGCGGACGCCCGCGTGGACGGCAATATTGAGGCCGGCGCGGCTATCATTGGCGGCGAAGTTGTAGGCAATATCACGGCGCAGAGCAAGGTGGAGCTCACTGTTACCGCCAAGGTCATCGGGGATATTACCACCACTGTCATCGTGATCGACGAGAACGCTGTATTCCAGGGAAGATGCGATATGAACCAGGATACACCTCACAGGAAGAACCCGGCGGTAAAGAAAGCTGTCAAAGAGGGCAGGCGTTCCGCAAAGGCGGCTCTGCAGGAGGCACTGAGGGAAGTACAGGCGGAGAGCAATGCCTGGCAGAATGACAACGCGCTGATGAAAGATATCGAGAGCGGCGGCCAGGGAGCAGAGGAATAAAAATGATAAAGGGCAGATGGCGGATAATGCCGTCTGCCCTTTTTAATGAGATGTGCCTACTGATCGTCTGAGGAGGACATCCTTTTAAATACCATATCGTAACCGTCATTGCCATAGTTCAGGGAGCGGTTTACCCTGCTGATGGTGGCGGTGGAGGCCCCTGTCTTTTCCGCAATCTCCAGGTAGGTCTTATGGTCGTCCAGCATGGCGGCAACCTCAAAACGCTGCGACAGGGACAGAAGTTCGTTCACTGTACAGAGATCCTCAAAGAAGGTGTAGCATTCCTCTTTGCTCTGCAGACAGAGAACCGCCTCAAACAATCGGTCAACTGCTTCAGACTTAATTTTTTTATTCATAGTCAGTGCCAGGCCTTTCTGTTTTCATTCCGCATCTGCACGAGCAGATGCGGTACATTTTTACACAGACCATTTTATCATATTAAAGTTGTAAAGTAAAGATGAGAATTTTGAGAAAAAGGTTGTCATGTAGTTTTTAATACTATATAATAAAAAATAATGAGACAGGGAAGGGTCCCAATTCACATGTGGAGGTAGAGATGACAATCAATACGGAAAATCTGTTAAACAGCATTATAGAGAGTCTTGGCAGGATTGAGTATGTCCGCCCGGAGGATATTCCGAATATAGATCTGTACATGGATCAGGTGACCACCTTTATGGACAGCAGGCTGCGGACTACCACCCGCAATCCCGATGGTGACAAGGTGCTGACCAAGACGATGATCAACAATTACGCCAAGAATGATCTGCTGCCGCCGCCAATCCGAAAGAAGTATTCCAAGGAGCATGTGCTGGTGCTGATCTTTATCTATTACTTTAAGGGCGTAATGTCCATTAACGATATTCAGGCACTGTTAAAGCCTATTACCGACAAGTATTTCGGCGGCGGGAAGGATTTTGACCTGGAGTCTGTATATCGCGAGGTCTTTGCCATGGAGAAGGAAGAGGTGGAACTGCTGAAGGAGGATGTGCGGCGCAACTATGCCAAGGCCGAACAGACCTTTCGGGAAGCGCCAACGGAGGATCAGGAATTTTTGCAGAAGTTTTCCTTTATCTGTCTGCTTAGTTTTGACGTGTATGTGAAAAAGCTGATGATCGAGAAAATAGTGGATGATCTGGCTGAAAAAAACACACCGAACAAAAAGGAAAAGAGGGAGAAGAAGGAATGAATTATGTAATGGATATGCATACTCATACCATAGCCAGCGGTCATGCGTACAGTACTCTGCAGGAAAATATAACAGCGGCGAAGGCAAAAGGGTTAAAGTATCTGGGACTCAGTGAGCATGGCCCCGGAATGAAGGGGGGCCCACAGCCTATATATTTTCAAAATTATAAGATTATACCGAGAGAGTACGGCGGGCTGCGTCTGTTCTGCGGGATAGAGGCCAATATCACGGATTATGAGGGACATCTGGATCTGGATGAATTTACCCTGTCACGGATGGATTACTGTATTGCCAGTATGCATACTCTGACCATGACGCCGGGCTCCGCCAGGGAGAACACACAGGCGGCGGTACATGCCATGGAGAATCCGCGGGTAAAGATTCTTGGACACCCCGATGACTCCCGCTATCCCATGGATTATGAGGAACTGGTCAGGGCGGCATCCCGGCTTCATGTGGCGCTGGAGGTGAATAACTCTTCTCTGCATCCTCTGGCGGCCAGACAGGGGGCAAGGGAGAATATCCTCACTCTGCTGAAAACATGTATACGGTATGAAGCCAATGTGATTCTGGGGACGGACAGCCATATCTGTTCATCCATAGGGGATTTTGCACAGGCGGATCAGCTGATCAGGGAGGTGGATTTTCCCCGGGAACTGATCATCAATACAGATCCTGCCAGAATCGTGGAAGTGATTAATATTGAGATGGACGCCGGAGTGTAGGGGACCGGAAGATGAAAAAGGGATTGAAACCGGCATTGCTGATATCTCTGGCATTGCTGATACTGCTGTTGATGAATACATATGGCAGTCAGAGTCTGCAGATCGACCTGGTGGCCGAGAATGTGCAGGCCGGACAGGAGTGGCGCAGTTATAGTCCCCATCTGACTCTGCCGAAGGGTAGCTTTGAGGTGCTGATCCACGGAGAGGGTTCGGTGGAGCTTCGCAGTGGAGACGGCACGCTCCTGGGAACAGGACTGGCGCAGGAGCCGCTGGAGGTCGTGCTTAAGCAGGATGAGAGTGATCTGATTCTCTGCGGCGAGTGGGAGGGAACTCTGACGCATGTGGAGGTATGCCGGGTAAAGGGCGGCATAATCTACACGGACTGGCTCTGGCTGAGTCTGGGCATTGCGGCGTTTACGCTGTGCCTGATGCTTCTTTTGAGACAGGAAAAGGGGGACAGAGCGGTTGTATTCTGTGTTCTGCTGGGGGTGACAGTGATGGCCAGCTATCCCCTCTTTGTCCCCGCCGTGGGATTTGGACATGATCTGAATTTCCATCTTTATCGAATAGAGGGGATCAAGGACGGCCTGCAGGCAGGGCAGTTTCCCGTCAGGCTGCATCCCACGCACAATCACGGCTATGGATATATCTCCTCCAGTGTATATCCGGAGCTTTTTCTGTATTTTCCGGCGTTTCTGCGGCTCATGGGAGCATCCCCGGTCATGGCGTACAATACTTTTCTTGCGGGGATTAACGCCCTGACGGCATGGATCATGTATACCTGCGCAAAGGGAATTACCCGCTCCCGGTATGCGGGGCTGCTGGCGTCTGTCCTGTATACTCTGTCAACCTGGCGGATTATGAATCTGTACTACCGGGCGGCCATTGGAGAGGCGCTTGCCATGGTCTTTTTCCCTGTACTTCTGTATGGTCTGTATCTGCTGCTGGCAGGGGATTACCGGAAATGGTGGGTGTTGGCTCTGGGGTGCAGCGGTATCTTTCAGTCTCATATTATCAGCACGATTTTTGCGGCATTTACCATATTGGCGGCAGCGGCGGTCTATCACAGGGAATTTCTGCACAGACAGCGTTTTCTGGGATTCGTCCGCGCCGGTGCGCTCACCGTTCTTTTGAATTTGTGGTATCTTGCGCCCTTTCTGACATATTATCTGGGAACAGACCTGACGATTAAGCACATTCCGGAAAATACGGAGTTTTTTCAGAATGCTGTTTTCCCTGCGGAGTTTTTTAACGTCTTCAACACCAGCTTCGGCTACTCCCAGCTGCTGGACTATGGAATCGGAGAGAATATGTCGCTGTCGCTGGGAGTGGGGGGCACTGTGGCTCTGGCGGTCTGTGTCATATTCTTCCTTCTCGGCGGAAAGGAGAAGAGCGGCAGAAAAAGATTTTACGGCTTTCTGACGGGAACGGGCCTGGTACTGCTGTTTATGGCAAGTACACTGTTTCCCTGGCAGATCCTGCAGCGAGTCGGGCTCATTAACACTTTCTGCGGGACGGTGCGAATGCCCTGGAGATTCTTGAGCCTTGTCTCACCCATGCTCTGCATAGCGGCGGCGGGAATCCTCGCACAGCGCAGAAGGCAGGAATGGAAAGCGACAGCCTGTGCCCTGCTGGTTCTGTGCAGTCTGGCTTTCATCCGGTGGGGAACGGCGTACACCACAGAGCTGACTCCCGTATTGAAGGTCGGAAGAGCTGTGGACACCTATGCCAGCGCAGGATTTGACAGTGAATACTATCCCTGGGGGACGGACCCGCAGCGGCTGACGCCGGGGCGCTATGTCACTTGGGGCAGCGCCGGACTGACAGGCTGCCAGAAGCAGGGAACCCGGATCAGCCTGCAGCTGGAGAATGTCTGCGCAGGGGATTGGGTGGAGGTTCCTCTGTTGTATTACGCCGGATATGAGGCGAAGGACGGACTGGGGCGTAAACTGGAGACGGTCGAGGGGAACAACCATGTGGTGCGGATCTGTCTGCAGACGGGAAGCAGCCGGGTGGAGCTGCGCTACAGGGGATTCTGGTATTTTCGTATGGCGGAGGGGATCACATTATTGACACTGGGGGCTTGGGGCATATGCTGGTGGAAAAAAAGAAGACAGGCAAACTGACGGGATATTTTCGCAGGGCGGGCATGAGGGCTGTCCTGGCGGTGATCTGCCTGGCGGCACTGCTGTGTGAGATCTTTGTGTTGAATTACAAACACTGGGAATCACTGCTGTACAGGCCCATAGAGGATGCTGTCGGTCGTCTTGAGATAAATGCGTCGGAGGCAGTGATAGAGTTCTTGGATATCCACGAGCCGGTGGCATATCTGTCATTCTGTCTTGAACCGGGGCAGCAGGCTGAGATTGTGGTGGCGGCGGTGGACGAGGCCAATTCTTCCTATCTGTGGGCACCTGCCCGCACAGTGCGGGGAGACGTGCCTCGCAGCCAGTATCTGAGACTGCATTTCAGCGGCGATGTGCAGAGACTGAGAGTGACTGTCAGAGGGGTGCAGGGGACTGTGACGGCAAATGCTGTGGCGCTGAATAGTACAGTTCCTCTGTTTTTTTCCTGGCAGCGGTATCTGGTGCTGGCGGCAGGGCTGTGCTGTCTGTATCTGCTGCGGCCTAAAAGCAGCTGCTATGGAATACGGACGGATCTGTCCTCAAAGCGTCAGTGGTTTGCCACTGCCGCATGTATTGGCATACAGCTCTTATTTTTCGGATATATGCTCCGCTGGAACACCGGAGCGTTGGCGTGGCCGGAGTATATGGAGCATCATCAGCAGTACTATCGGCTGACGGAGGCACTGCTGGAGGGGCATGTGGATGTGGGGGCGGCAGCCATGCCTGAGGGACTGGACAATCCCTATGATCCGGCGGCGAGAGCGGCGGCGGGGCTGGGATATGGGGATTTTAAGTGGGATCAGGCATATTATAACGGACACTATTATGTGTATTTCGGTATTGTGCCTGTGCTGCTGTTCTATCTGCCTTATTATGTACTCACCGGCAGGCATCTGCCCCAGGTGAATCTGGTCTTTGTGCTGGGGGGACTGCTGATGGTGGGAATTGCCTTTCTGCTGTGGCAGATCATACGCAGATGGTTTCACGGGACGCCCTATATCCTGTATCTGCTGCTCACCATAACCATGGGTGCGGCCTCCGGTCTGGGCTATGCGGTGTATAAGCCGGATCTGTATATGGTGCCCATACTGACAGGTGTTGTCTGCGGCGTGTGGGGGCTGGGTTTCTGGATTTCCGCCCGAAAGGGGGAGGAATACAGCGCCTGGAGGCTGGGCGCGGGATCACTGTGTATTGCCCTGATTGCCGGATGCAGGCCCCAGATGCTGCTGATCATGCTGATGGGCCCGATACTGTTTGGCAGGGCGGCCTTGCGTGAGAGAAAGTTCTTTGCCAGAAAAAGGGAGGGACAGACTCTGGCGCTGTGTCTGCCATTTGCGGCGGTGGCGGCGGGAATCATGTGGTACAATGCGGCCCGCTTCGGCTCTGTCTGGGATTTTGGCGCCAACTATAATCTGACCACCAACGATATGACTCACCGGGGCTGGGTCTGGGGCAGATGCGGACTGGGGATTTTTTGTTACCTGCTGCAGCCGGTGCGGATCGGCAGTATTTTTCCCTTTCTGCAGGATTTTCAGGTGGAGACGGCATATCAGGGCCTGACGCTGTCGGAGATGATGGTGGGCGGCGTATTGTGGCTCTTTCCAGTGTTGTGTTTTGGGGTATACGGACTGGGAAAAAGAAAGATGTTTGCGGACCGGTGCTGCTATCATATGGTGGTGGCCAGCCAGCTGCTGACAGTGGCGCTGGTAGTGGTGGACACGCAGATGGCAGGACTTTTGACCAGATATTTTGGAGATTTTGTCTGGATCGCCATGACGGGCAGCGTTATCACAATACTGGCGTGCTGCGAGCGGCAGAAGAGAGAGCCGCTGCTGCGGCTTGTGACTGCTGCCTGCGGGGTGACACTGGTATTTGTCTTTCTGCGGATCTTTGCCCACAGTGAGGACTCTATACAGAGCGCCAACCCCGCTCTGTATTATCAGATCAGGTCGCTGATCGCTTTCTGGATGTAGCGGCACGCATTTTCGATGAATTCCTGATTTTCTGCGAAGGAAAAAACGCTGGGAGCGCATTCACTGTGGGGGGTCAGGAAATTTTTTTGGATGATAAATGCCTTGCTGTCCTGCAGCTCCTGACAGGTAATGTAGTCCTGTATCTCATAATCCTGCTCTGTGAGCAGAATATCGGGCATGGGATACCTAAAGACATATTCCCGGACCAGCCGCCAGTCGTTTAAGTCCACATCCCGGCCGAAGGCGGTAAAGTAGGATGTATCATCCGGCGGTCTGCCCTCGTCCGCCAGTCTTTTGACATGAGCGTCCCGCAGGGTCAGGATAAATACTTCATCCGCCAGAATATGGGTCACATAGCCCAGATACAGCTCATAGTCCGGGCTGCCCGGGTGCAGACAGCGCTCTGTGAACCTCCTGAAGGCGCTGCGGTATTGCCTGTAGCATTCCGGCAGATGGAGATCGCTTAAGCGGATATTATCTTTGAAGTGAGTATGCCGTTTCATCTCGCGGCGGTAGTCTGTTCTTGCCATGATGGCATCAGGGGCCAAATTGCCGCAGTAGAACAGGGCGGGGTTCTGTATATTCAGTGGGTCCAGCAGCCGGTCTGCAATGACCAGATGGGTAATAGTGCCTGCCATAAGAGATTCCTCCTGTCTGTGTCCGTCGTCTGTCCTGACAGACGGCGTTGTCTCTTAGTAAAAGTATAGCATATTTGCAGCAGAATGTCACAAAGTAATTGGAGAATAAAGAACAGAGAAATATCTTTTTACACAATGACTTTTGAGACATACATAAAATATGTAATGCAAATACCACAAAAATATAGTAAAATAGGACCATTTAGTTGACAGATTTGTGCGGAAAGCATATAATACAATACAGAAAAGATTATCCGTTTTGAATATCGGATAATGGAGAGAACGATGAGCAGGCAGAGACAAATGGACAGCAGAATAGATTCAATCGATGGGTACGATAGCCATCGGGGCAGAAAAGGGGAAGATGTGGATGCGCTGACATCTCTTTATACTTTTGCTGCTGCAGAAGAACAGATCAATGAGTTGATAGAGAAGAATCCCCAGGGTGTCTATCATGTGGTTCTGCTTTATATTGGCAATATTGCACAGTTGACGGATGAATATGGTTTTTCTTTTGCTATGGCGGTGCTGGAGAATCAGGCGATTCTTTTGCGGCGCTATTTTGAGTTGCTTGATAATGTGGTATTGTGCCGCGACGAGAATGCCCTGATGGCATTTGTGCAGTGGGACGATGCACAGGAGTTGGAGGAGCATGGACGCCTGGTGCAGGAGAAGCTGCAAAACTGCTATTTTGGCCGCAGGGAAAAGCTGCGGTGCAAGGTAACGATGGGAATCTGCCATATGCCGGCAGGGGGTGAATTCAGTGAAGCCCTGATCTGCGCCCGCAAGGCGGCGGCGTACGGTCTGCGCAGCCAGGTTCCTTGCGTGGTGTATGAGGAGAACATGGCGGATGAGGTCATCTGTGCGGATAAGGAATTGTCAGAGATCAAGCTGCCTACATATGACAGTGATTTTGTCTCCCTTGCAGCGAGCCTGCTTTCGGGCACATCGGATCTGGATACCGGACTGGATATGCTGATCAAACAGATCGGTCGGCATTATGACTATGACGAGGTAATATTGTCGGAGTTTATCGGTGACAACAGCGTTATGGCGACCAATAGGTGGCGGCGGGATGAAGGGGTGCTGAAGCATCCGGAGGAACTTCACACCATGGACACATGGGACGACTTTTTCTCCGGCTTTGATAAGGACGGAATCAATCTGACCTGTGATGTGGAGAAGAAGAGCTTTTCTCAGAGGGATAAAGCCTTTTTCCGCGATAAGCAGATCGGCAGCTTTATCAATCTGCTGCTATACAGCAATGGACATCCTATAGGCTATGTGAACTGCAACAGGCGGAAGGCGGTGGAACAGGTTCCGGAGCGGGAACTGAATACCCTGATCCGGCTCAGTGAAGTCATCGGTTCCTTTGTGGCGCTGCGGTCGCAGAACCGGCAGAATCAGGAACATATTGAGGCTCTGCGCAGGGACGAGCTGACGGGCCTGTATCACTATGGAGCCTTTTTAAAGGAAGTACGCCGTGCCCTGTATCAGTGTGACAGCAGTCAGACCTATGCCATGGTATATATGGATATCAGTAATTTTGCGTATCTCAATGAGAATTTCGGCTACGAGGAGGGAGACCAGCTGCTGAAGGATATGTCCAGGTGGCTGAGGTATATGAATGCAAAGCGCTGTATCTGCGGCAGGGTGTATGCGGATCGCTTTGTGGTTCTCGTCTCTGGCGATAACAAGGATGTCATGGAGAATCAGGTGCGCCATTCGGTGAGCCGTTTCTCCGATTATCTGCATCACAGATATCCCATGGGGAATCTGCAGGTGCGGGCGGGCATGTACTACATAGATAATCCGAAGGCAGAGATTTTTACCATGATTGACGCCGCCAACCATGCGAGAAAGACAATCATGGACGACTACCTGAATCATGTGATGGTATATACGGATCACCTTCGTCAGGTCAGGGCTGAGAAGATCAAGGTGGTGGCGAGCATCAATGATGCCATAGACAGGGGGGATGTAGAAGCCTATCTGCAGCCCAAGTTCTCCATGAATACAGGAGAGGTGATCGGTGCGGAGGCGCTGGTCAGATGGCACAATGCGGATGGCAGTATGAAGTATCCTGACCAGTTTATCCCTGTGCTGGAGGAAGTGGGATACATAGTAAATGTAGACTTTTGCGTACTGCGGCAGGTGCTGGAATGCTTAAAACGGTGGAAGCAGGAGGGCAGGAAACGGGTGCCCATATCCGTGAATTTCTCGCGTGTACATTTTCGGGATCAGCATTTTTGCGACCGGGTGATCGGAATGCTGCGCGAGTATGAAATGGAGCCGGAATATATTGAGATTGAGGTGACAGAGAGCTGCATCTCCGGCAATAAAATGGGTATGTTTCAGCAGATGGCACAGTTGCGGGAACACGGCCTGAAGATTGCCATGGACGATTTTGGTATCGGGTATTCCTCTCTGGGTATGTTGATCGATGCCAATGTGGATATTGTCAAGGTTGACAAGAGCTTTATAGATCACTATGAGACGGACCAGGAACAGCAGTATATCCATCGGATAGGCCAGTTGGTGAGAGCTGCCGGCAAGGATATTATCTTTGAAGGGGTAGAGACCCAGCAGCAGATTGAGTTTCTGAGGGATTACGGCTATGATAAGGCGCAGGGGTATGTATTCTCCAAGCCGGTACCCATTGCGGAATTTGAAAAGTGGGTATAATACAGGGAGAGTATCTGTCGAAATGAAAAATAAAGAGATAGAAAAATGCGGCTCTGAGTAATCAGAAGCCGCGTTTTTTCAGGTTGTGAACCAGTTGTACATAGAACTCCCGAACATCAAAGCCGGGGGTGTTTTCACGGTTTAGGTCGATCATGTCCCCGTGGGATATGCCCCTGACGCCGGAGACGGTGAGAAACTGATAGTCAGTTCCCCAGGGGAAAGAGCGTTCCCCCACTAGGCCGTCATTGGGGCCATCGAAATGCTGGCAGAGTACATGGGTAAAGTTCAGCGGGAAGCGGCCGCCGCTGGCCCTGGAAAGGCGCGATCCCACACTCTGGTAATACACATCCGGCACATCCGGGGTCTCCTCGTTGAACTGGCGGCAGAAGGAGGCGGTCAGGTTGGTGACTGCGCCCAGGAAGTCAGGGCTGGGGTCCCCCAGCTTTTTCAGCGCGGCATTATAGGCAGACGCCACTGTCTGCTGCTGCGTCTGCGGAATCTTAGTCAGCAGATAATCGGCAAATTCACAGCCCCGGTGGGGAGTATTCACCGTGGTCAGGGAGGCCACATGCTCGGCAATGCCGGGAATCTGCAGTGCTGCCCTGGTATCCAGACCGCCCTTGGAATGAGCGATGACATTGACCTTCTCACATCCGGTTTCCCGGACAACGGCGAGAATCCGGTCGGCGATCTCCCGGCTGCTGACAGCAACCGGCGCGGCGGACTGGTGATTGCCGTAATATACTTTGGCTCCGTTAGCTTCCAGAGCCTGGGGAATCCGGCCCCAATAGTTGAAATAGCAGAAATCCCGGAAAAATACTCCGTGAACCATCAGGATCGGGTATCTGGTGGCGCAGAGCTGCTGTTGACAGCGGGTCTGGTCCGTCAGCAGCTTCTGATTCTCAAAGCGCACCTCGTCTGTTGCGGTGCGGATGATCCAGAAGAGCACGACCAAGTTGGCGATGGGGATTAAGCCGCAGATAACGCCGATGACCCGCAGCCGGATTCCCAGCTGCTGGGAGGACAGATATACTCGAAGCATTCCGTTCCAGAAAAGAATAAATTCTGCGCCGAACAGAAATAGGCAGTGCAGGAGCCAGAAACGGATACTTTCCTGTGTCAAAGGCACCATGCCAGGCAGAAGCCCGCCCATGCCCAGAATGGCGACTGGCACGTTGATCAGTGTACTTGCGGCAAAGATAATCAACAAATTACAGCCGCGGTTGCAGACGCCCAGCCGATAGCTGCCAGGGCGGTTCAGGGGCAGGGCGGGATAGAGGTTCAGCAAAAGAAACAGCCAGGGCGCCAGGGCCTTGAGAAAGCTGGGCAGTCCGCCCGGCAGCATATAGTTGGCTGCAAGCACCGCCAGCAGGCTGCCCAGTATGTATTCAACTGTCTTTTGTATTTTGGACATATCTTGTGTTCCTTTCCGACTTGTTAAGTATCTTAGGCGATTGCGAAACTCCCTTTTGAGATACAGGGAATGGGCAATATAGACAAAATAAGGGCGACTTGCCACTGCATCGGAGCCCGTTTTTGTCTATATTGACTAGTCCCGTCACTTGTAGGGAACGTTTCGCAATCACCTATTATTAAGGATCTAATAATAAGCTCATCATACACATATTTTTGTACAATGTAAAGAAAAAATTTGTCACTCTTTCCCGCCCGCGCACATAACATAAAGCATCAGTCATTTGGAAAAGGGAGGATATGGCAGCATATGAAAAAATGGAGTAAGAAAGGGATAGTCGTATCCCTGGCGGCCGTATTGGCAGTCGGCGCTCTGGCTGGCTGCGGCAGTTCGGAAAAGCCAGCGGGAAGCGGCGGGAAGCTGACGGAGATTACATTGAATGAGGTGGCGCATTCCATCTTTTATGCCCCCATGTATGTGGCGATTGAAGAGGGGTATTTTGAGGAGGAGGGACTGGATGTGACGCTGGTGACCGGTTTTGGCGCTGACAAGACCATGACAGCTGTGCTGACCGGCGATGCGGATATCGGTTTTATGGGCAGCGAATCCACCATCTATACCTATGTGGGCGGAACGGACGACTATGTGGTGAATTTCGCCCAGCTGACCCAGCGGGCGGGCAATTTCCTGGTGTCCAGAGAACCCATTGACGATTTTAGCTGGGATATGCTGAAGGGAAAGGATGTGCTTGGCGGCAGGGCGGGCGGTATGCCCCAGATGGTGTTTGAGTATATCCTGCGCAAAAACAATATAGATCCGGCGGTGGATGTGCAGATTGACCAGAGCATAGACTTCGGTTCCACGGCGGCGGCTTTTTCTGGCGGCAGCGCTGCCTTTACCGTGGAGTTTGAGCCTCACGCCACCCTCCTGGAACAGAAAGGCGACGGCTATGTGGTTGCTTCCCTGGGGGAGGATTCCGGCTATGTGCCTTATACGGCGTTCAGCGCCAAAAAGAGTTATATTGATAAGAACGGCGCCACGATACAGGCTTTCACCAACGCTCTGCAGAAGGGTATGGATTATGTGCAGTCACACAGTCCGGAAGAAATTGCGGAGGTGATTGCTCCTCAGTTTGCTGAGACCGACAAAAAAGCCCTGGTGACCATCGTGGCCAGATATTATGACCAGGATACCTGGAAAGACAATTTGATCTTTGAAAAGGACTCCTTTGACCTGCTCCAGAATATCCTGCAGGATTCCAAGGTGCTGCAGGAGAGAGTCCCTTACGAGGATCTGGTGACCACGGTCTTCGCGGAGAAGGCGGCAAAATAACCGCTGGATTATTTCAGACGGATATTTTTCTCCGCCCAGAGACGCAGCGCCATGGCATTGGTGCTGATCTTCTCCAGAGAATCCAATATATGCTGAAAAGCGGGCCTTTCGGATTCGTCGATATATCCGTCCTCGGATATGGCGATCAGGGAGGCCCGAAGTCCGTCTATATCCTTCAGGGAACCCAGTACCTTCAGCGCCAGCCGGTCAAAGTCGTCGATAGTCACCTCGTGGACATTGCCCATGCCGATGGGACATTCCTTGGCGCAGTAGGAGTTGCACAGCTCAGGAGTATTGTATGCTTCGGCCATGGCTTTGACCTCCTCCGGGTAGGGAGCGATGGTGCCCAGCTCAATGCGCGCCAGACGGGTGCGGTCTATGCCGATGATCTCTGCGGTCTTTTCCCGGCTGGAAAAGTCGTCATTGCCCTCTGCGGCCTCGCAACGTGCGAGATAATACATGTTATCAGCTGCTTTTGTGGCTTTTTTGCTCATTGTGTTTTTTCCCTCACTAATATAAACTATATAATATACACGGGTGTAAAAGAAACTGATTTCAGTGTATAGGATTCCCTGTATTTTGTAAAGAAAAATATTTCACAAATCAGTTGAGGAATTTTTTGAAATCTGATAAAATAAATGTAGGCTTTTTACCCGTGAACTAATAACAGCGTTTGACCTGGTACTGGGAGGGCGGATGCGGAACAAAAAATAGGAGGAGTTACATATGGGTTTGATCAAAGCAGCAAAAGACACTATTAGCACCATGTTGGCAGATCAGTGGAGAGAGTTTTTCTATTGTGATTCTCTTCCCAATGACGTTCTGGTGACCAAGGGCAAGATCCGTGTTACCAACAAGAACGGCAATAAGGGAGTGGACAACATTATCACCAACGGTTCCATCGTCGCTGTCAACGAGGGGCAGTGCATGATCATCGTGGATCAGGGCGAGATCGTGGAGTTCTGTGCGGACGCAGGGGAGTTTGTGTATGACACTTCCACCGAGCCCAGTTTGTTCTATGGTAATCTGGGTGAAAATGTGGTAAATACATTTAAGAATATCGGCAGGCGTTTTTCCTTCGGCGGCAGTACCGGCAAGGATCAGAGAGTGTACTTCTTCAATATCAAGGAGATCATGAACAATCTGTTCGGCACCGCCAGCCCGATTCCTTTCCGGGTGGTGGACAGCAATATCGGCCTGGACGTAGATACCTCCGTGAAATGTAACGGTCAGTATTCTTTCAAGATTTCTGATCCTCTGCTGTTCTATAAGAATGTGTGCGGTAACGTGACTCAGGACTACAACAAGTCCGAGCTGCTTGCCACTCTGAAGACAGAGTTCCTGACGGCGCTGCAGCCTGCTCTGGCCAAGATTTCCGCTATGGGCATCCGCTATTATGAGCTGGCCGGCAACACAGAGAAGATGGCGGAGGCACTGAATGAGGTGCTGAGTGAGAAGTGGAGCAATCTGCGCGGTATCGAGATCGTCTCCATCGGCTTTAACAGCGTGAAGATCCCGGATGACGATGAGAAGATGATCAAGGATCTGCAGAAGACCGCTGTGATGCGCAATGCCAATATGGCGGCTGCTACTCTGGTGGGAGCGCAGGCGGAGGCTATGAAAGCGGCTGCTTCCAACACCGCTACCGGTCCCATGATGGCTTTTGCCGGTATGAATATGGCAACTCAGGCAGGAGGCTTTGACGCCAATGCCCTGTATGCCATGGGAGCCCAGCAGCAACAGCAGCAGCCGGTACAGCAGCCTGTGCAGCAGGCTCCGGCAAAGGAAGCTCCCCGTATGCAGGCGCCGATTCTGGGATGGACCTGCAGCTGCGGTAAGGCGGGCAATACCGGTAAGTTCTGTGAGGAGTGCGGCAATAAGAAACCGGACGATGCAGGATGGACCTGCGGCTGCGGCGCAGTGAACCAGGGCAGGTTCTGTTCGGAATGCGGCGGCAAAAAGCCCATGGGTGCTCCTCTTTACAAGTGTGACAAGTGCGGCTGGGAGCCGGAAGATCCTGCGCATCCGCCCAAGTTCTGCCCGGAGTGCGGAGATATATTTGATGATGGCGATATCGTGTCATAGAATCCTGGTGTGAGAAGAACTTCGGGACAGATAAGCGCTGGCGAAGCCTCCCGGCTGCGCCGGCGCTTTTGCGGTATGGCGGAGAAGCAGTGCGGCATAATCCGCACTATGTGGGGGAAAGAGGATGAACAGTAAGATAATAGGGATTATTATTGTGTTGGTGCTGCTGCTTGCCCTGGCGGGGGTGATCTGGCTCGCCTGCCGCAAAATCAGCAGGACAGTTAGGAGTTACAGCAGGCTGATCTTTGGCACGGACAATGTGCGGGAGGGCGTGCAGAAGATGGAGATGGAGTATGCTGCCACTCCTAAGTCTGTATCCTCCGCCACCGGACTGTATCTTCCCAGTATTATGAGAGATTTCCCGGAATTTCACCTGGAGGAGATGAAGAGTCGTGCGCAGAATGTGCTGACTTCCTATCTGCGCGGCATCGATGGAGACAACAGCCATCTGCTGACGGAGGGAACGCAGGAACTGCGGGAAAAGCTGGATATGCGCATCGGGATGCTGCGCAACAGCGGGATCAGGGAGCATTATGAACGAATCAAGGTGCATAGGACAGAGATCTATAAGTACCGCAAGGACAAGGGGCGCTGCAGCATCGTGTTTCAGACGGCGGCGGAGCATGTCCACTATCAGGAGCGGGGGGCGGCGGTAATCAAGGGGCGCAAGGACCGGCTGGAGCAGGCCAAGTACAATGTGGAGGTCAGCTATATCCAGGATCTGGAACAAGTGGAGAATCTCTCGGATATGGGCCTGGCTATGGTGTGTCCCAACTGCGGCGCACCGCTGCCGTCCCTTGGCGCCAAGACCTGCGCCTATTGTGACAGCCCGGTGGTGGAGCTGAATATCAAGGCGTGGAATTTTACGGATGTGAAACAGGTGGAAAAATAATCGGGAATATATAGGAATTGAGGAGATAATGAGTATATACGACACTTTGAATAAAGAACAAAAGGAAGCGGTCATGACCACGGAGGGGCCTCTGCTGCTGCTGGCGGGGGCAGGCTCCGGCAAGACCAGAGTGCTGACCCATCGGATTGCCTATCTGATTGACGAGATGGGGGTCAATCCCTGGAACATCCTGGCCATCACATTTACCAACAAGGCCGCCGGGGAGATGCGGGAGCGGGTGGACAATATTGTGGGCTTCGGCGCAGACCAGGTGTGGGTGTCCACTTTCCACTCCACCTGTGTGCGTATCCTGCGCAGATATATTGATAAGCTGGGGTACGACAATCATTTTACCATCTACGATACGGACGACCAGAAGTCCATCATCAAGGATGTGTGCAAAAAGCAGATGATCGACCCCAAGCAGCTGAAGGAGCGGGCGGTGCTGTCGGCGATCTCCTCTGCCAAGAATGAACTGATCTCGCCCACAGAGTATGAACTGCAGGCCATGGGGGATTATACAAAGAAAAAGATCGCAGGCGCGTACAAGGAATATCAGAGGGAACTGAAAAAGAGCAACGCCCTGGATTTTGACGATCTGCTGGTATTGACAGTGGAACTGTTAAAGAGCTGTCCGGAGGTCCTGAATCAGTATCAGGAGCGGTTCCGCTATATCATGGTGGACGAGTACCAGGACACCAACACGGCGCAGTTTGAGCTGATACGGCTGCTGGCGGACAAATACCACAATCTCTGCGTGGTGGGCGATGACGACCAGTCCATCTACAAGTTTCGGGGCGCCAATATCCGCAATATTCTGGACTATGAGAAGGTGTACCCTGAGGCAAAGGTCATCAAGCTGGAGCAGAATTACCGCTCCACCGGCAATATTCTGGATACGGCCAACGCCGTGATCCGCAACAACAGGGGGCGCAAGGACAAGACCCTGTGGACGGCGAGGGAGAAGGGCAGCAGAATTCATTTCCGCCAGTTTGACAATGGCTATGAGGAGGCGGAGTATATCTCCGATGATATTGCCGCCAGGGTGAGAAAAGGGGAGATCCGCTACGGCGACTGTGCCATCCTCTACCGCACCAACGCCCAGTCGCGTATGTTGGAGGAACGGCTGGTGGTGGACGGCATGCCCTACAATGTAGTGGGAGGTATCAATTTCTACGCCCGCAGGGAGATCAAGGACATACTGGCCTATCTGAAGACCATCGACAACGGCAGAGACGATCTGGCGGTAAAAAGGATTATCAACGTGCCCAAACGGGGCATCGGGAATGCCACGCTGGACAAGGTGCAGAGTTATGCGGATATGCGGGGGATCACGTTCTACCAGGCTCTGGAGCAGCTGGATCAGATCACCAGCCTGGGCAGGGCGGCCGCCAAGCTGGAGCCATTTGTCAAGATGATTCAGGTATTTAAGTCCAAGGCGAAGTATTATGGCGTGGTGGATATGATTCATGAGATCATGGATACTATTAAGTATGAAGAATATCTGCAGGATATTGACGATGAGGATTCCAATGACCGCATGGAGAATGTGGAGGAATTTTTGAACAGGGCCTTATTCTATGAGCAGACTCACGATGAGATATCCTTGAGCGAGTTTCTGGAGGAGATTGCGCTGGTGGCGGATATAGACAGCCTGGAGAACGGCAGCGACCGCATCCTGCTGATGACGCTGCACAGCGCCAAGGGACTGGAATTCCCTTATGTGTATCTGGCAGGCATGGAGGATGGATTATTTCCCAGCTATATATGTATTAACTCAGACGATCCGGGGGATCTGGAGGAGGAGCGCAGACTGGCCTATGTGGGCATCACCAGGGCGCAGGAGCAGCTGACGCTGACCTATGCCCGCAGCCGTATGGTGCGGGGAGAGACCCAGTACAATCCCGTGAGCCGGTTTGTGCAGGAGATCCCGGCGGGACTGCTGGACAACACGGTGCCCGGAGTCAGGGCGATGGGCGTCTATGGGGGCGATACGGCAGAGACCAGAGATTTCCGGCCCAAGGCCATCCTGCGCCCCAGAACGACGCCCAGGGACACCAAGCCCTATATCGCCCAGGGGATCGGAAGCCTGAACAAGATTGCCGGAATCACTAAGGGAGACAGCATGGAGACGCTGGGTGAACTGGAATATCAGGAGGGAGATCGGGTGCGCCACATGAAATACGGCGAGGGCACAGTGACACAGATCGCCAGAGAACCCCGGGACTATAAGGTCACGGTGGTTTTTGACCAGGCAGGACAGAAAATCATGTATGCATCCTTTGCAAAACTAAAAAAAGTGTAGTAAATTGATTGCATTTGTGGTATTCTATATTTAACAGTATATTCAGAAAGGATGACTGCGATATGAATTTAACAGATTTAAAGAAACTGACCGAGCTGCTGGGCTGCAAGAAGGAAGAAGACAAGAAGGGCAATACACTGATATGGATTCTGGCCATAATCGGCGCCATTGCCGCTGTGGCAGCCATCGCCTATGCGGTGTATCGCTACTTTACGCCCACTTATCTGGAGGACTTTGAAGACGATTTTGAAGACGAGTTCGAGGATGAGGACGACGAGGAAGAGGATATCTTCGAGGACGAGGGAGAGAACTGACCATATGAAAAAGGGACAGGTGTATACAGGGATTGTGGAGCGTGTGGAGTTTCCGGCCAAGGGCATTGTCAGAGCTGGAGAGGAGACCTGCATCGTGAAGAACAGCCTGCCCGGACAGAAGATTTCATTCCTCGTAAATAAGGTGAGACATGGGAAGGCGGAAGCCAGGCTTTTAGAGGTGATAGAATCATCCCCTCTGGAGACTGGCGAACCGTGTTCCCATTTTGGCATGTGCGGAGGATGCACCTATCTGTCACTGCCCTATGAGGAGCAGCTGCGGATCAAGGGGCAGCAAGTGAAAGAGCTTCTGGAGCGGGCGCTGGTGAGGCAGCAGGAGCCCTGGCGTTTTGAGGGCATCAAGGGAAGCCCGCAGCCCTATGGGTATCGGAACAAGATGGAGTTTTCTTTTGGGGACGAGGTAAAGGACGGCCCGCTGTCCCTGGGGATGCACAGGCGCGGCAGCATGTATGATGTGGTGCATGTGAAGGACTGCAGGATTGTGGACGGAGACTACCGGGTGATCCTACAGGCGGTGCTGGCTTACTTTCAGGCCAGGGGCACTGGCTTTCACCACAAGATGCGGCATGAGGGTTTTCTGCGCCATCTGCTGGTGAGGAAAGCCGCCAGGACAGGGGAAATTCTGGTGGCGCTGGTGACCTCCTCCCAGGCGCCGGTGGGCGGAGTCTGCGGGCAGCCGGGAGATGAGGAGGAGATTCGGGAGCTGGTGGAGGGCTTCAGGACGAGCTTGCTGGAAGTGCAGGAGCGTGGGGAACTGGCCGGAGTTTTGACCGGTATTTTACATATCACCAACGATTCCCTGGCGGATGTGGTACAGAGCGACCACACGGAGATTCTGTATGGCAGGGACTATATCTATGAGGAGCTGCTGGGACTGCGGTTTAAGATCTCCACATTTTCTTTTTTTCAGACGAATACATACAGCGCTGAAGTGCTGTACGAGACGGCCAGGGAGTATGTGGGGGAGTACGGCCAGGGAAAGCTGCTTTATGATCTGTACAGCGGCACCGGCACGATCGCCCAGCTGATGGCGCCGGCAGCAGAGCGGGTCATCGGTGTGGAGATTGTGGAGGAGGCCGTGGAGGCTGCCCGGGAGAATGCGGCGTTAAACGGCCTGGAAAACTGCGAGTTTATCGCCGGGGATGTGCTGAAGGTGCTGGACGAGCTGGCGGAAAAGCCGGATATGATCATTCTGGACCCGCCCCGTGATGGCATCCATCCCAAGGCTCTGCCCAAGATTATTAGTTATGGCGTGGAGCGGATCGTGTATATCTCCTGCAAGCCCACCAGCCTGGCTAGGGACCTGGAGATGTTTCTGGACGGCGGGTATCGGGTGGAGAGGGCTGTGGCGGTGGACCAGTTCCCTTGGACGGCGAATGTGGAGACGGTGTGTCTGTTGGCGAAAGTACATGCAGACCAACATATCGAAGCAGAGCAGTAGATGGACGAGCTTGATTTGGCGGCTGCGGAGAGCAAAGTAACCTGTGAGGAAATCAAGGATTATGTATTGGAGCATACTAGATTGAAAGTCTGCAATTTGCATATTACACAGGTAAAACACAAATGTGGAATTATTGAGGGGTAAACTATAATCTTCTGAAATCCGAGAACTCTAAGCAGCCACAATGTTCGCCAGAAAAAGAACGGACTATTATACAGGCATTGAGACATTTTAAAATGATATAGAAAGTATATTTTCTTGAATATCATAATTGCATATCTAAAATCGCTAAAGAAGTAATGAATGAGGGGCTCCAAGATATGCCTGTTCCCAATCGGTTTCGTAATGAATGTGATGAAATGTAAAACAGAGCATTGAGCGATAAGAACCTGACAAAATGCACAGCGATTGTGCGGACGATGAAGCCTATCTGTGAGAATGATACTTCCGAATTTTGTGGGAAGAGAAACATGATTGCTTGGCAGAATTTTCCTAAAGAGAGCAGTGACTAAGATGTTTGAGAAGTTTGTAATATGATTACAGGAGGAACAATGGGGAAAATAATTAAGGATACAATCCATGCAAATGGAATCGATATTGGGATTTATACACAGGACTTTGAAAACGAATTTATTTCATTGACAGATATAGCCCGATATAAAAGTGATGATCCGGCAGCGGTTATACAAAATTGGATGAGGAATCGAGATGTGATAGAATTTTTGGGATTGTGGGAAAGACTTCATAACCCAGATTTTAAACCCCTCGAATTCGAGGGGTTTAGAAAATAAGCAGGAGCGAATGCATTTACAATGTCACCAAAGAAGTGGATAGAAGCTACAGGAGCAATCGGAATTGTTTCAAAAGCAGGACGTTATGGTGGAACATATGCTCATAGTGATATTGCGATGTCCTTTGCAACTTGGATTTCTCCAGAATTCCATTTATATATTATGAAGGATTACAGGAGATTAAAGACGGATGAGAATAGTCGAATATCTTTGAACTGGAATTTGAATAGAGAAATTTCTAAGTTGAATTATAGGATACATACGGATGCAATTCAAGAAAATTTAGTTCCGCCAGAATTGACACCTGTGCAGATTGCCTATACATACGCTAACGAAGCAGATATGTTGAATGTTGTTTTATTTGGAAAAACAGCAAAGCAATGGAAAGATGAAAATCCAGATGTAAAAGGAAATATGCGAGATGAGGCAACATTGAATCAATTATTAGTGCTTGCAAATTTGGAAAGTTATAATGCTGTTTTGATTAGTCAGAGGAAGAATCAAAAAGAACGAATGGAATTGCTTCGTCAGTTAGCGATACAGCAGTTGCAGACATTGGAAACGGTAAGGTTGAATAGTTTTCCCAAATTAGGCATGGATAAACAGTAGGATGAAAGAGGGTATTTTAGGTACAAAGAGGAGGAAACGTATGTCTTTAACTATTTCATATTTAACATCTGTTAAAAATGTAGAAAGTATGTTTAATTCTATTATAAGTGCAAAAGCACTGGAACGTTTTACAACAAGATTTTAGAAGATTTAGGATTTAAAAGTAGAGTGGCGCTCACGCGTCAGACAAAAAATTAGCCTTATAGTAGATAGCCTGTTGTCTATAATTATGGTATAGTGAATAAAATGCTCCGTATTTAACTCCTTTGAACGGAGTATACGCTGGAGCGTATGAAATCATGGTACAATAAGTTTAACGAAAAACTCCGATATCAGTCGGAAGAAAGAGAGGACTAAGCAATGCAGTTTGAACAATTACAAAAAGACATGATCGCCG
>CAZKAO010000017.1:0-54249 GCA_964550745.1 uncultured Acetatifactor sp. | reverse complement strand
AATAGACGCTCATGCCTACCAGTCCGTTGCAGGCATACAGGATGATTTGCCAAAGTTTTGCGCGGCGGTACTGAACGCCGTCGATTTCGCTGGCAGTGGGTTTCTTGGACATAATGTGGCCTCCTTTTTTGAGATTTGCAATGCCCTGGCAATGCTTTGACAGCAGGGAACACTCCAGACAGGTAATCATTCCTGATATGGACATTGCAGTTTCCGAGTTCCTTATATAGGGGCTGTGAAGAGAATTGGTAATCCCAGCGCGTAAACAACGAAACATCGCATAAAATCGTTGCTCTCCGATGTGCAGGAAAGACTTTTTTCACAGCTCCATCATCTATTACTTGATTATATCTTGCCTGGTTTGACAAGGATGGATAAAAATCTTTTTTAATGTATAAAAAATCGTTGTATTTTTGTCAGTACACGAATTATTATACAGAATCACTATTTTTTATTTTCCATTATTCGTTCCGATATCTTAAAATCAGAATATCACAGAGTATTATACTGACTAACGTTAAAATTTTCCAATTTCCGCACAGCACATGTCGCATAACCGGGCAACATGCACTGTGCGGAAAGGAAAATCTAATCGTTAGTGAGTATAGAAATATGAAAATACCAAAAAAGGAGGCATTTCCCATGACATTTGAAAAAGATTTTCTAATTGGCGCGGCCACCGCCGCTCACCAGGTGGAGGGAGGCAATATCCACAGCGACTATTGGGCGCAGGAGCATATGGTACATACGGATTTTTTGGAGCCCAGCGGCGACGCGGTGGACCACTATAACCGGTACGGCGAAGATATCCGTCTGATGGCCGATGCCGGGCTGAATGCCTACCGTTTTTCCATTGAATGGGCGCGGGTTGAGCCACAGGAGGGCTGTTTTGACGAGACACAGATCGACCACTATCGGAAAGTGATTCGCTGCTGCAGGGAAAATGGCATTGAGCCCATTGTGACTCTGCTTCACTTCACCAGTCCAAAGTGGCTGATTTCCAAGGGTGGGTGGGAATCGGACGAGACCCCCGGTTATTTTGCCCGCTATACCCGCTATGTGATGGAGCAGCTGGGCGGCGAACTTCGCTATGTCTGCACCATTAATGAGGCCAATATGGGAATACAGGTCGCCGCCATCGCCAAGCGTTATATGCAGCAGATGATGGCAAAAATGCAGGCTGGCAAAACCGGCGGCGATAAGACGGACGGCACGGTGCAGATGGGACTGAATCTGGAGAAAATGATGGCCAACCAGCAGGCCGCCGAGAAGGAACGCATGGAAATCTTCGGCGTTGCCAAGACCGAATGCTTTAC
Source organism: uncultured Acetatifactor sp. (assembly GCA_964550745.1). Taxonomy (GTDB): domain Bacteria; phylum Bacillota; class Clostridia; order Lachnospirales; family Lachnospiraceae; genus Acetatifactor. Next base: position 52,933 of record CAZKAO010000017.1, on the reverse strand, counting down.
CAGCCCCCGCACAGCCCACGGAGACGAGATTGTCATGGAGGCCCACCGAGCGGCCAGAGCTGTGATCCGGGAAGCTGCGCCCCATGTCCAGGTAGGACTGACCTTAAGTCTGCACGATATTCAGGCCCAGCCCGGCGGCGAGGAGAATGCCGGGAAAGAATGGGCGGAGGAGTTTACCCATTATCTGCCTGCCATAGAGGAGGATGACTTTCTGGGGGTGCAGAACTATACCCGCACGCGAATCGGTGCGGAGGGCTCCTTACCCACCCCGGAGGGTGCGGAGCTGACCCAGATGGATTATGAGTTTTACCCCCAGGCTCTGGAGCATGTGATCCGCAGGGTGGCAAAGGATTTCAAGGGTGACCTGATGGTGACGGAAAACGGCATTGCCACCGCCGACGACAGCCGCCGTGCGGCCTTTATTGAGACGGCTCTGTCCGGCGTGAACGCCTGCATCGCCGACGGCATTCCTATAAAAGGCTATATGTACTGGAGTCTGCTTGACAATTTTGAATGGCAGAAAGGCTTTTCCATGACTTTTGGACTGATTGCCGTGGACCGCAGCACTCAGCAGCGCAGCCCCAAGCCCAGCCTTGCCGTGTTGGGCGGATTTTGTCAATAATAACCTACAGAGAAAGCGGAACAGAAGATCCAATGATATTTAAGTAGAAAGGGGCACTATGAAACAGTATTTTTGTAATCCAATAAATTTTACCTATCAATATCAGTTCAATCAAAAGGGCGAAGGCTTTTCCCTGAACCGTGAAGCCGCCGATCCCTCCATGATCCTGTTCAAGGGAAAATATTACATCTTCCCCAGCATGACCCGGGGCTTTCTGGTGAGTCAGGACATGGTGAACTGGATGCAATGTCCTCTTGAGGGGCTTCCGGTGTATGACTATGCCCCCGATGTGCGTGCCGTGGAGGATTGGATGTACTTCTGTGCCAGCCGCAGGGGAGAAGTCTGTGACTTTTACCGTACCAAGGACCCGGAAGGCGGCGTGTTTGAGCGCATTCCCGGCACTTTCGACTTCTGGGACCCCAATTTGTTTCTGGACGATGACGGCAGGATGTATTTCTATTGGGGCTGCAGCAATATGACGCCGATCTGGGGAGTGGAACTGGACCCCGCCACCATGCGAAAACTCGGGGAGCCTGTGGCGCTGATTGAGAATCATAAGACGGAATACGGCTACGAGCGCACCGGTGAGGATCACCACTACGATCCCAATGGGAGCCATATCATACAGATTCTAAAGGAACAGATGGCAAAGACCATGGGCTGCGATGCGGCGGACATCACGGATGTCACCCCGGTCATCGAGGCCACCCCGGAGCAGTACCGCCCCATGCTTAAAGCGGCCCTCTCCGACAATCCCTATATTGAGGGGGCATGGATGACCAAGCATGAGGGACGGTATTATCTGCAATATGCCTGCCCTGGCGCACAGTTCAATGTGTACAACGACGGCGTGTATGTGAGTGATAGCCCCCTGGGGCCTTTCACCATCTGCCAAAACAACCCCTATTCCTATTCCCCCGGCGGCTTCTGCCCCGGCGCGGGCCATGGCTCCACCATGGAGGACCTTGCGGGCAACTGGTGGCATACCAGCACCATGCGGATTTCTGTCAATCATGAGTTTGAGCGCCGTGTGGGAATCTGGCCCGCAGGATTTGATGAGGACGGGGAACTGTTCTGCAACCAACGGTATGGGGATTGGCCACGGAGCGTCACAGGAGACAGACAGGACCCCTGGGCCGCACCGGAATGGATGCTCTTAAACTATGGCAAGGAAGTCACTGCAAGCAGTCAGGGAAAGCCCGCCGCCAATGCGGTGGACGAGAATATTCAGACCTGGTGGCAGGCTGCTACCGGGGATGCAGAGCCCTGGCTGCATGTGGATTTGGGAGAAAGCTGTACTGTCAACGCCGTACAGATTAATTTCGCCGATGATATGGGGCTGGTGTCTCAGCTTCCCCAGGGGGCATCGCTGGTGGGCGAGACGGGCCGAGGCCGTTATATTGAGGAACGCCCCTTTAAAACAGGCTGGCTGCTGGAGGCCAGCGACGATGATGAAAGCTGGTTTATACTGGAGGACAAACGAAATGCAGACACAGATCTTCCCCATGACCTGATGGTAAAGCCGGAGGGCGTCAGTGCCAGATATATTCGCCTGACAGTAACCGACACCGCCTACGATGCCGCCGCCTGCATCAGCGGCCTGCGGATATTCGGCCGAGGTCAGGGCAGCGCCCCCAGCCAGGCCGCACAGGTCAAGGCCCTCCGCACAGACGGCATGACCATGCAGGTGAGTTGGCAGGGAGATGCCACAGGCTACGAGGTGCTGTGGGGCCACAGGCCGGATAAGCTGTATCACAGCTACCGGGTGTTTGCCAGGACTGAGCTGGAAATTCGTGCCCTCATGACGAATGTGGAGCATTATTATGTCCGGGTGGATTCTTTTAATGAGAATGGGATTACTCCCGGGGAAGTATTTTCTGTAGAACGATAATTTCTATGTCCTCTGCACCATTTTTGTCTTATTTATTTAAATTTGCCATTCCCGCCCGGTCATAATCTGTGCCAGATAGGAATGGCAAATTTTTAATTAAACATAAAAATCCTATTTCACTGAGCACACTGTTGTTATGAAGACTTTGCCATAACATAGGCAATCATATAAGCATCTCTCTGGACACAGGGACTGTCTGGATTTTTTCCGTTCCATATGGTTTATCGTCTCTTCTGTCACTGCAGCTTTAGTTATACTGGAGGGCATCACACATCTCCATTTTCTATAAACAAAATACCCAGCGTACCCGGGCCGCAGTGGCTGGAAATAACACCCCCTGCCCGGGTTTCCAGAATCTCCTCAAATATTTCCAGTTCCTTTAAATAAGAGCGAACCATCTCCACTGTCTCCGGGGCACAGCCGGAGTGGGTGATAAACACTCTGTCCCTTTTGGCCTTGCGCATCACCGGCTCCAGATCCCTGGCATATGCCGCTAAGACCTTTTCCAAACTTCCTCGATACTTCTTGTTGCTGTGCATCTTGCCGTTTTCCACCACGATCTGGGGATGCAGGCGCAATGTGCTGCCCAGCATTGCCGCCAGGCCGCTGCATCTGCCCCCTCTGTGCAGATATACCAGCGTGTCCACCACAAAGCTGGCACGCACCATGGGTTTAAGAACCTCCATTCTGTCCGCAATCTCCTTTGCGCTGCGGCCCGCCTGGGCCATGATTGCCGCCTCCACCACCAACAGGCCAATGCCGGTGGACAGGTTCTCGGAATCTATCACTGTCACCCGCTCCGCAAGCCCTGCCTCTTCCGCCGCCAGCTTCATCACATTGTTGGAAGTAGACATTTGGCCGGAGATGGAAAAACAGATCATCTCCTCACCATCCCCGCCGACCTCCTGAAACAGCTTCACCGCACTCTCCATAGAGGGTGCGGAGGTTCTTGGCGTGGTGCCATGCTCATCAGACCAGCGGAAAATCTCTTCCGGCCGGATATTACGTCCGTCCTCGTACTCGTCCTCCCCCAGCAGGATATGAAGCGGCAAAATCGCCACCCCATATTTTTCCAAAAGATCCTGTGACAAATCACAGGTACTGTCCGCAATGATTCTTACCATAATTTTCCCTCCTCGTTTAACAATCCCACTGGCATGATTTCATATCCACATGGGTATCATCCTTGAACTTGACTTCCTCCGCCAGCAGCAAATCTTTCTGCTCCCAAAAATGGGGAGCCAGCCGCCCTGCATGGTTTACCACCCGGTGGCAGGGATAATCGCCATAGCCGTCTGCTTGGCTCAATACCTTTCCCACCAACCGGGCATTGTTATCCCGGCCAATCAGCCGGGCAATCTGGCCGTAGGACGCCACCTTCCCCGGCGGAATCTCCTCCACCACAGAAAGAATTTCGTAAATCAAACTTTCATCCAGAACCGACGACATGGCCTTACCCCTCCTTTACAGCCTGCACTCCAGCTGACAGTCAAAAGGCTCCTTTTCCACATGCTCCTGTTGATATTCCAGAGCCTCCACACAGCCCATAGCCTTGTAAAAAGCCTGGCTTTCGATAGCAGAGTGGGCGGATATGTACAGTTTTCCTGCACCCTTGCCCCTGGCCCAGTCTTTGGCCGCCAGAAACAGTTGTCTACCGATGCCCTGTCCACGCATATCTTCTGATATATGAATGCTGGACAAGTCCATGTAATCCTGCTTCGCGCCAAACAGCCCCGACTCCACGGAGACGAAGCCTTTCAGCATACCGTCGCAAAATGCCCCATACACAAAACCGCCCGTGACAACAGTATTCTTCAGGCAGGAAACCAGTATCTGGTAATCCGCTTCCGTCCAATCATCCACAAAGGGCGCATCCTTTATCACCCACGCCCCTTCCACCTTCCGCCAGCATTTGGTGACGTTCTGATGCCGGACAAAATTCCGAAACAATTCCCTTTCTATATCTTTTTCCTGTAAAATTCTATATTGCATCATATACCAAATTCTCCAATTAAGAGTTCTGCGTCCGCCCTGCCAACACACTGATAAATGTCCTGCATCCCCTATCTGCTTATGCCTCCTCCTGACAAATTTTAAAGCCCAGAAATTCTTCTACATCCTTAAGAAATTCTTTTATAAGAGGATGATCACAAGAGGTTTCTGTTGTAATAATGGAGATATAGTTAGTTCCACTGGGATCAAAATCATTGCTGCTCCAACTGTGAATGTTTTTTACTCTCATAAGTGAAACCGAAATAAAGGGGGTTTGGCTGAAAAAATCCCCCTGAAGCCTCTCTGTGAAAATGTCATATTGACGTATATAACGCATAAGCTCTGCCGTGTCCCATGTGTTCGTTAGACAGTCTGTTTTGATATAAAAATAGTTATACATGGAAACTCTCCTGCTCTAAACCAATCATCTCACTTCCATTCCGGACATCAAAAGAAATGCTACATCATAAAATTCATTGTAGCATAAGTCACATGAAATGTCATTCACTTACATTCGGAACAGGCCCCTATTATTTTTAGAATAATTAATCCGCTTTGATTGCGTCCGCCTCCTCCCGGGTGATGATCTTATACTTTACCATCTTATTCAGTACCTGATTGGCCCGCTGCTGCGCCAGATCCTTATGGTTGTCCGGGGAATAAGCGGAGGGCGCATTCAGGACGCCCGCCAATATGGCGGCCTCATAATCCGTCAGCTTCGAAGGCTCTTTGCCAAAGTATCCCATAGATGCCTGGTAGATCCCATAGTGGCCGCTGCCAAAATATGCCGTATTTACATATAACTCAAATATCTCCTGCTTCGTGTACTTGGATTCTATTCTCAGGGCGGCGATCATCTCGGCAATCTTCCTCTCCACTCTTTTTTCCTGCGTAAAGAGCAGATTCTTGGCAAGCTGCTGGGTGATGGTACTGCCGCCTTCCACAAAGGAACCGGCCTTTATATCCGTCCACAATGCCCGGCCGATAGCGATGGGATCGATTCCAAAGTGCCATTTGAACCTGTGATCCTCCGCGGCAAGCGTGGCATTGATATAGAACGAGGACATTTCGGAATATGCTGTAAAGTCCTCCGAGTTCCTGACCTCCTCAACCCGCTGCGCCAGAGGCTTTTCGTGGATCACTCTCCAGTACATCCCATATCCTTTTATACAGAAAAAAGCTCCTGTCCCTAAATACACTGCCAAAAAAACAACCAACAGGACCATACACATATTGTTGATAAAGCGCTTTTTCTTCTTCTGCATGTCAACTCCCCTCTCCCACTTCAGCTAAAATGAATCTATCTTCTTAATGACTTCGTCCGTCAGCAGCCAGACTACATCAATTATCACAAACAGCACGCAGAAAGGAACAATCAAAACACACAACAAAGTCCCGTTAACCACAATTACGCCCTTTTTTAAAATCTTACGGCATTTGTTTTTGTTTTCCATTTTTTTCATATGAGAAATCCATCTCTGCACATATCTGTACATTTTACTTACCTCTTAAGCCATGTTGCTTCTTAATGATACTTATATACTAAACCTTCTAGCTTACATTTCCGTGACATATGGCTTACATTTATATGATTTTTTGGTGAGAGATCCGTCACTTTTCCATTTGAATACAAAGCGCTGCACCCGGCGAATTGTTTGTGGGCATAAAATCAAAAACGCCGCCTTTAAGGCAGCGTTTCATAAACAGATATGATAAATTCTTTTATTGGGCGGCGGGGCTTTCTCCCAAGCGGTATCCCGTGCCACGGACCGTCAAAATAATCCGGGGATTAGAGGGATCATCCTCTATCTTTTCCCTCAGACATTTCACATACACAGTCAGCGCATTGTCCGTGACAAACTCCCCTGCGGTATCCCACAATTCGTCTAACAGTCGCTCCCTGGTAATAACGCCCCTGGGATTGTTGCAAAATACCAGCAGCAGACGATACTCCAGCGCGGAGAGCGGTATCTCCCTGCCCTCCTTTTTCACAATGCTGCCTGCCATATCCACCGTCAGCCCTCCCACTTTCATAACAGACAACGTCGGCCGAGCCTTTCGTAACGCCACCCTAATTCTGGCGATCAGTTCCCGTATGCGGAAAGGCTTGATAATATAATCGTCCGCTCCCATATTCAGCCCTGTCACCACACTGGCCTCATCCCCAAAGGCCGTCAGAAAAATAACCGGCACATCCCGGACCTGCTTGATCTCCGTGCATACCGTAAAACCGTTGCCGTCGGGCAGAGATATGTCCACCAGCGCCAGATCATACTGTTCCTGTGCCAGCATGGCAAGGGCCTGGCGTTGAGTAGGGGCATGGATCACCCCAAAACCCTCTGAGCATAGGAGGCGCACCAGGTTCCTGGCTATCTCTTCATCATCCTCCACCACAAATATCCGCTGCACCGATTATTCCCTCCCCAATTAACAATTCCAGGACACAAGCATCATCCGAAGCATATCTATGCCTACCCGTTCATCTGCGCTTTCAGTTTCTCATACTCCTCCGTCATCAGCTTAAACGTAGCCTCATCCCCGGCCTCAGAATCCGGATGATACGTCTTGCACAGAGCCCGGTATCTCTTTTCCAGTTTTTCCTGCGTATTACAGCCCGCAAAGAAGCCGCCGCCCGCCGCTGCACTGCTTTTCTGCACTGCTTCCGCCTTAGACGCCTGCTTTTCAATCGACTTTTTCAACTCCTCCAGTTCATCAATTCTGGGCATGAGCTTCTCAAACTCCTCCACAGGGATCTCGTTTTCAAATTTACAATACAGGTCGACAACCTCCTGCAATTTAGGAAAATACTCGTTCCAGTTGGAACGCAGGATATAATTGTCGCTCTTTTCCACGATAGGCTGTATTCTCTTGGCAAACGTCCCGATTTCCATGGTATGTTGGCGCAGAATATCCTGATAGCGTACACATTTTTCCAGCCGTTTCTCGTCCAGCTCATGTATCCCCTGAATATTCTCCTGTCCGATATCCCCGCTTCCCTCCATAATACTGTTCATATAGCCCTCATAATCCGAGGTAGACAACTCCATCTCGCTGCCCCATTCGTTCCACTCCAAGCCCAGCGATACCAGGATCACCACGATGGCAATCATTGAAGCCACATATATCGTACAGCCATAGACGATAGGATATGTAGAAAACAGCTTTAAGTACGCCAGCAGATTAATGCCCATACTCTCCTGAATAACCTGATTGCACATGATAAGGGAACCGATCACAATAACTACGCTGGCAATCACCAGAATCTTGATCGCATGAGTGACAAACAGGATAATCATATGGTTGACAAAGCGAAGCAGTGTAAAGAAGATACAGCACAGCCCGTTGACAAAACCATTGCTGCCCTGACAGATCTCTGCATAATCTGACTTACATATATGATAAAGCGCCGCATACCCGGCATAAACCAACTCATAAACAAAGTTTGCCAAAGCGATAATTATGGCCACCACCGCCATAATTATGCTGGATGCTATTCTCAAAACCAATATAGCAATAGCAGTAAAGATACCTCCCAGAATCAGACAAAGGATAACGATGAAAAATCCGCTAAAAAATCCCGACGGATTCTTGCATATTTCTAATATTCCGGCAATTCCAAGCAGAATCAGGATAGCGCCGATGATCGTGATGGTCTTTTCCATCGCCTTTGCCGCCAGCTTGGCAGCTGTCGCCAACACCAGCAGCGGAAATGCAAGTATTGCAAGTATATTGATTTTTATTATCTTCAGAACCTTTCTCATGACACACCCCCATACTACTCATACGCTGCGAATTCGTATGAAATACTGTAGATATACTCTCCCCCGGAATTGCTCTCCAATGTGAGCCTGTCGCCTGAGGCCGCATCATAATAAACTATTCCGACTCTGTCCGTACCTAATGCAAAAAAAATGGAACCTGTCAGGGAATCCGGTGTACCGTACAATCCCTCCTGTGCATGGGCTATCTCTTTCACCGGCATTCCCACTTTAACACCTTGTGCAAAGATGGCATTGGGTCTCACGAACTGAACCTTGATCAGCTTGCATTCCTGCCAGGACACTTCCTGCGCCGTCTGGTTCTGTAAAGTCACTCTGACGCAGTCGTCGGAATTGAACAGAATGATCTGCTCATAACCCTTGACGGTCTCATCGCTGCTGAATTCCACATAATCCATGATCTTCTCCAGATCTATCATCTGACCCTTCCACTGGATCTGCCGGGAGAATTTGTCTATCTGCGTCACCTCACGGATGGGCTGCATATTCCATACCATATCCGCAAACTCCTCTGGATTCTCGATATAGACCGTGATCTCGTTGTCCTTGTCCCGGCCTACTTCCAGATCCTGCTGCCTTGTCGCCGTATCCATATTTATAAAATAGGGAGACTCGGAGCAGCCGCTCACCTTGTACACGCCCGGATAGAGAAATGCCTCCTGCTGGAAATTGTTCTCCATATTCAGCGTAAATTCATATTTCTTCTCTGTCGTGATATTTTGCAGAACCACTTCTATATATAGTAACTCCTGAACATTGTCCCCCAGCATCCGAAACTCTGACGGTATGCTCTCCAGTCTGACCACACAGGCACAGTCCCCCTCGTCCAGCCTGCCGGTCTTTCCGCAGCCCGTCAACAAAAGAACAAGCGCTAAAGCCGCTATTATGATACCTCTGTTCCTCATAAAATCTCCCTCCCGCCGGATGTTCCGCAACCGACGTCCTCTCAAACATAGTCCGACCGTTTACAATCTCCGTCTGTACAAACGAATTACATAATTATCTTAACATACATACTCTTTTTTTCTACAACATTCCTATCGCAGCCTGGCCGCCAGTTCCTCCAACTGCGCCTTGCTCATGGGCGGGATCAGCACATGATCCCCATCAAAGGGCCGGATGCCATATTTTTGCAATTCCTCCATAAAATGGTCATAGGGGAACAGGCCGTCCAGCACACGCTGTTCGCTGTAAAGCACGAACTGCACAAAGCACTCCGATATCTTGATCCCGCTCAAATTCAAGAATCCGTCCCCACGGACAGGAAAAACGCTCTCGCAGCCCTCCGTGAGCGCGTAAAAGGCCCCTATCTCCTCTGTGGCGCTCTTCTGCAGCAGCCGCGGCTTGGCATAATACACATCCATAGATTGAATATCGTGAATGGTCTGTTCAAAGTCCGAAAGGTCTGCACATACTTCCCATGCCGCCACCTTATCCGCTGGCAAAGTGTAGGGCCACATCGCCAAAGTAAATATGTAATTCTTATATTCCTTGTTCCCACAAAATTCATTAAGCTTCATTAAGCTGAATCTGGCGAACCTGTCAATCCCCTGTTCCAGTTCCTTGCAAGTGAAAAGCTTCCCCTCCTCCGGACAATACATCTCCACCTTGCCCAACCGCTGCTCTATCTCCTGCACAAGTCTGGTAAAATCCGCTATCTCCGCCCTGGTAGCGGGAATATTATAGCTCACCGTATAGAAACCCTCGCTGCCCTTTGACCCGTCAAAAAAGATTCCCCGGCCGATACGGCCCGGATTGTAGAAAATGGCTGTCCCCCGGTTCTCCTGCCCCTCCTGCAGGATATGAAAATCATTGTCGGAGCCATACCGGAACCCACAGGCCTGCGCCAGTGATGGAACGTCCAGAACCGTCTTTCCAAATAATTTCTTCTGCTTAATCTCCAGCGTAAATGCCATGACCGTGTCCTCCTGTTTTTATTGATCACTCCTGACGCAACACCCGCAAAAACATTCTATCATACCGAACATTTTTTAACAAGCCGCTATCTTACCGCAACACACCTTGAGTAAAGCGGAAATATGTGATAAGATTAGGGCAGTAAACCGAGGCTATGGGGAGGAAAAACAAATGAATTCACAGAGAGAAGTAGCGACAGCGGTAATGGAGGAATGGCTTTCTCATCCCAAGGAGCTTGGAAGAAAACCTGCAAGGCTTGAGATTGCGGGGGAGTTTGATTTGCATGACCTGCATTACTACATTTTTAAGTTTAAGAAAACCTTATTCGGTTCATGGAAGGTAGCCGTCTGCGGAGGCTATGAGGGAGACAGCCTGGGGCACTGCGGCCATATTTACAGTGAAATGGAGCCTTATGATCCGTCCACCGCAGAGGAAAAATGTGTGGCAATGGTTGAGAAAGTCCGTCAGTATTGGATGGAGCGGGCCGCCGAACAGAAGGATGGGGATCAGAACACAAATAGACGCAGCGGAGATTTTGTGGGATTTGTACTGTTATCTACGCCGGAGTTTGATGTGGAGGAGTTCCGCAGGGTTCTCAAAGAAGATTGGGGGATCGAATGCCCGGAGGATTCTGAGAATCCAAGAGAGGAAGGAGTAACCATTGTTTTCTATGAAAATGGCATGATGGCTACAGTTGGCTTAATGGAAGCTAAGGTTCCGAATGGCGAGGCGGAGTATTGGGCCAACAGTAATTTTATGACCAGAGAAAAATCGGTTGCCGCCGCCAAGAGTCTCAATGCTCATCTGCTGGTGGCTGTATTGGGAAAGGATTCCGAATGGCTGAAGGCAGGAGAGCTTTATGTCAAAATTGTTTCCTCCTGTCTAAAGGCCTCCAACGCTCTGGGGATTTATGACTGCGGCACGGTATGGCTGCCGGAGGACTATATCCAGTCCGCAATGGTCATGAAGGATGGAGGATTTCCTCTAACCAACTTGATATTTGTGGGATTGTATCAGGATGAAAAGGGCATCAACAGCTGGACCAATGGTCTTCGTTCCTTTGGAAAGGAAGAGCTGGAAGTGATCGGCAGCAGCCAGTCACCCTCAGAGGTCTATGAATTAATGCTGAATATTTCATCTTATATCGTGCAGCAGGGTGCAGTTCTGCACGATGGGGAGACATTGGGCTATAGCGCGGAACAGAAGCTGCCCTTAACGCTCTCCCAGGGCGTCTATGTGGAGGGGCAGTCAATGAAGATCGGATTTTAAGGAAACATAGCATGACAGATGCAAAAGCATTACGCAAGGAGGTTTTCAAAATGAGTGACATGAAAACAAGATTGCACACAGGAGAGCTTTACTTTCCGGACGGAACAGAGATTACGAAGGAACAGCGAGTTTATCAGGATTTACTGTATGACTACAATCAGACCAGACCCTCAGAGGGAGAAAAAAGGGCAGAGCTTTTAAAGAAGATGCTGGGTGACTGCGGTGAGGGAGTGTATATTGAAGCGCCTTTTTATGCCAATTTCGGCGGTCATCATTGTCATTTGGGCAAGTATGTGTATGTTAATTATAATCTGACCTGCGTGGATGATACCCATATTTATATTGGGGATTATACTATGCTTGGTCCGAATGTAACGATTGCAACAGCAGGACATCCAATTTTACCACAGCTGCGCCAAAAAGGACTCCAGTATAATATGCCTGTACATATTGGCGTAAACTGCTGGATTGGCGCAGGCGCTATCATTATGCCCGGCGTAACCATTGGCGATAATGTGGTGATTGGCGCAGGAAGCGTTGTGACCAAAGATATTCCGTCAAACGTGGTTGCCGTAGGAAATCCCTGCAGGGTTATGCGTGAGGTGGGTGAACACGACAGGAAATATTATTTTAAGGACAGAGAGATTAACCTTGAAGAATGGGGAGAAGACAAATAGTCTTCTCCTACCCCTTCCTCTTTCCGCCTCTGACAATTCCGAAAGCAATCAGAACAATCCCTACGAGGGTGCAGCCCAGCAGAAGCAGCCACTTCACATTGCCATCAATCGTGCTGACTTTCCAGACAAACGGTCTGAAAACAGGCAGCTGTATCCTGTTGCCAATCCAGCTATTCATAAAATAATCCGCAAAAAAGCTGAAAATGCCTACACCTATTGTACATATTCCTGCTTTAAGCAGACCGCTTAATTTTGCGTACCGGATCAGCAAAAACAGAACCCAGACAAACACCAGAATCGGCAGCGAGATAACGGGCGCGATCTTCCAGAATGCAGATGATTTCGTGTAGAGTCCGATGCTGAGCATCATCAGCCCGAAAAACAGCGTGGCCGATACCATCACAGTCAGCGCTTTTTGATTGCCAAGCAGCGCTCTAAGCGGCTTGGTATGAACCGCAAAGGGAAGAAAACACACGGAAAATCCCAGCAAAACGGATGTCGCCACCATGAAAAACCATTTTCCATGCGTGTAAATGCAGATGACTCCCAAAAGCAAAAGCAGACTGGCTGTAAACGTACCTAGCGTCCAAAGCAACTTATTATCCGGCATCACCAACGGTATCACAATCAGAGATGCTGCCGTGATCAGCGAGGCCAGGACAATAAAGAACCAGTCCAGCGCCGCCCCGGTTGCCAGATTGACAATCAGGCATACCAGTATCGGAATCATGAATATTCCGGCAATGACACCGCCCACCACGGCGGATTTCCGCTTAAAAAGGCTGGCCTGATGGCGGAGCACGTCCTCTGCCTCTACTTTCAGATGAGTCTCAAGCTCTCTATTGTGCATTTGCCGCAGGAGCGTCGAACAGTCCTCGCACTCCGCAAGATGCTCTTCCACAAGCTCCCTGCTCTCTTCACTACAGATCTGGTCCGCATAGAGCGGAAGCAGATCACGGATTACATTACAATTCAGTTTCATAAACACTCACCCCTTTTATTTAAAATTCCGCATATTTCCTATGGAAATATACTGTTTTGCAGTTTCAGTTTTGCCCGATGATATGTGACTCTGGCCCAGTTTTCTGTCTTTTCACAGATATCGCCGATCTCCCGGAAGGACAGCTCGCCGAATATCCGCAGTTCAAACACTCTGCGGTAGGGCTCCTCCAATTCCTGCAGGGCCTGGTGAATCCGGTAGGATGCATCCCTGTCCTCCACTTCACTCTCAATGTTGATTCCGCTGTCCGCATTCGCATCGAGATCAGCCTCCGCGCTTTTTGACTGTCGGCGCATTTCATCTAGAAAGAGATTTCTGGCGATGGCGCATAGCCATGTCACCTCGTTTGATTCCCCGCGAAACGAGCTTTTTGCGGTAAAAGCCTTGTAAAATGCCTCCTGCGTGATCTCCTCCGCCATATGCTGTTTTCCGGCAAGTGTCATAACATAAGAGTAAACCCGCATGTAGTACGTCTCATACAGTTTCTCAAACGCTTCCCTCTCCACGTATCATCACCTCTTTTCCGTGACTTCATAGATTGGACGGATAAATCTCCATTATGTTACACAATATTTTATATTTCTTTTTATAAATAGTTGTTTGGAGTTATAAGTCAACAACACAAATGCCCCAAAGCTAATAGCCGGGGCATTTGATTAAGCATTTTGTGTTTGCTGATAGATGGCGGTCAAGGAATCCTGAAGCACCTGAGAAAAGTTGACATGGTTTTTCTCTGCAAAAGTATTGAGCCAAGCGGGAATAGTAAGATTTTTTCTTATTGCTTTCTCACCATATTTTTCCGCATATGCGTCTATATCCAAAACCAGAATACTCACAAAACCGCCAGGCTCGGGAATGATACTTTCTAATGGACTTGGAATGGGAGCCGCCTTACCGTCTTCCAGTTCATCAAGTACCCAGCCGGAAGCGGCATCCATACCCATAAGAATAGCTTCTGCTAATGTATCGCCGCCACTTACACATCCAGGAAGATCAGGAACTACAACTGCATAAGCTCCCTCTCTCTCATTATCGGGGTAAAAGCAAGCAGGATAAGTTAATTTCATAATAAACCTCCTTCATTGGAAACAGTATCCGGGCTTTATAATCCGGCCTGTTTGAGAATTTGTTTGATTATTTGTGGCGCAATATCTCCGGGATGGTTGGGAATTGTGACTTTGCCCGGCTTTAACGGGTGAGTATACTGGCAATGCGAACCTTTTGCGTTTTTATATTCCCACCCATCCGCTATAATTATTTTCTCGATTTCCCGGAATCTCATACTTTAGCCTCCCTATATCTATATTATACGCATTATGCGCATAAAAAGTCAAGTGGAACCATTAGATTTTCCTTTCTGCACACTGTAGGTTGTCCGATTATACAGCCTGTGGTGTGTAGAAAATGGAAAATCTCAACACTCATTAGTATAATACTGCGCCTGGGCATGCCAGAGTTCATAATATCTGCCGTCCTCCTGGGATAGCAGCTCGCCGTGGCTGCCGGTCTGCACCACCTGCCCCCGGTCAAACACTGCTATCTTGTCGCAAAAACGGCAGGAGGCCAGCCTATGGCTGATGTAGATGGCCGTCTTATCTCTGGCAATCTCGTTAAATCTGCTGAATACCTCATACTCGGAAATGGGGTCCAGCGCCGCCGTTGGCTCATCCAGAATCACAAAGGGCGCATCCTTATAAAGCGCGCGGGCAAGCGCTATTTTTTGTGCCTCGCCGCCCGAGATCTCCACACCATTCTCTTCGCAGTCCTTATATAAGTAGGTGTCCAGCCCTCTGTCCATGCTCTTCAGCCGCTCCCCGAATCCCGCCTGGTCCAGACACTGTCTGACACGAGCCGGATCATAATCCGTGCCTGCTGCCACATTTTGCCCCAGCGTAAAGGAAAACAACCGGAAATCCTGGAAGACCACGGAAAAAATAGACATATACTCGTCATAGTTATACTTTTTGATATTGACGCCGTTGAGCAGGATCTCTCCCTCCGTGGGATCATACAGGCGGCACATCAGCTTGATAAATGTGGTCTTGCCGCTGCCGTTCATGCCCACCACGGCCAGCTTCTCCCCCACCCTGAATTTCAGGTTCACATGGCGCAGGGCATACTCCTGGGTATGGGGATATCGGAAGGACACATCCCGAAACTCCACATTGTAATCATTGTCATCCCGTTTTTCCACCGTGAGTGACCCCTGATACATGTGGTTGGGAATGTCAAAATAGGAAAAGAAGCGCTTCATGTACTCCTGGTTCACAAGGGCTGTCTGCAGATTGTATACCAGTTCGGAGGCTGCATCCAGCAGCAGCATAATGCAGGACACATATTTGGCGATGGAACCCACGCTGACGCCCCCGCCCAGGGCGGTGGATAAGAGCAGCAGATAAACTCCAAATTGCAGCATACGGCTCATGACCACACTGGCAAGCCGGGCTCTTGCCTGCCCCATGTTTTTTCTGTAGTCCTTCCGGCAATTTTCCCTGTTCCAAGCCATGTCATACGCCAACAGCCCCTCCGCCATGCCATAGATTCGGATGTCCTTGCCACTGTGATAGTCGTCCAGATACTCATTAAACTTTTCGCCTACCATATTCCAATGAACGCATTCTCCATAGTAGCGGTTATCAAGCTCCGCTACCCTCTTCGTTGTCACAATTTTGCACAGGATTGTAAGAGCCAGACCGCCCACCAAAGCTGCTTTCGCAGGCAGAGAAATAGCTTTCAGCATAAAAAAGGACGCTGTCAACCCCAGGGATATTCCTATTTTTGTCACATTGCCGGTTATCTGCTCCACACAGTTAAACAGCTGATAAATATTATACCCCGTCTGCATCTCCTTCTGAATTCTGTTGCAGAGTATGGCCACATCCCGGTCCTCGATGGACTCATATGCCATCTGCATGGCTTTCTCCGAATATTTCCAGTTCTCGTTCCGGTACATCTCGCTTCCTGCCATGCGGCGCCGTGAGGACAGCCAGGTGTAAAGCAGACTGAGCAGGAACACGATTCCTACCGTGAGCAGCACATAAAGGGCCAGTACATCGGTTCCGCTGCCCTCATACAGCCGGTCCAGCAGCCGGGCAGAGAAATAAATGGGCACATAGGGCAGAATTGCGCCTATAACGCTGGCCAGCGTCCTGCATATGATATGGGCCTTGCTCAGGGAAAAAAGCAGTCCCACAGACCTTTTAGCGAGCTGTATATGTTCTGATAATTTCATCACTTTTTCCTCCATATTGCCGCTGTGCGACATTCTTCTCACAGTCTCATACTTCTTCTTTGTACCAGCAGCTCTGTATCTGGTATAAATCATTGTACTCGCCGCCCAACTCAAGGAGCTGCTCATGGGTTCCCTCCTCGGTAATCCTCCCCTCCTTCAGGTACAGAATCCTGTCACAGAACTGAGTAGATGCCAGTCTGTGGGAGATGAACAGAGAGGTCTTTTCGTTGGACATACTGTTGTACTGCAGATAAATCTGATTTTCCGCAATGGGGTCCAGCGCCGCCGTGGGCTCGTCCAGCACCAGGATGGGAGCGTCCTTGTACAGTGCCCTGGCCAGCATCAGCTTTTGCAGCTGGCCCCCCGACAACTCGGTGCCATCCTGATTGACCTGCTTATCCAGCCTGGTATGGATTCCCTGGGGCAGCGCATCGATCTTCTCCCCCAGGCCCGCCAGCCTCATGCACTTTTCCGCCCTTTTTAAGTCCAGCGTGTCACCGACTTCCCCGGCCACAGTCTCCGCAAGGGAGAAAAACGCAGTCCTTACCTCCTGAAATACCGGAGAAAACAGGCGATAATAGTCCCTGCAGGCAAACTGACCCGCGGGTATCCCGTTAATCCGGATCTCCCCCTGGGTTGGCCGGTACAAGCCGCACAGGAGCTTCACCAAAGTGGACTTACCAGCCCCATTGAGGCCCACCAACGCAACCTTTTCGCCCGGTTTTATCGTAAAATGAATGTCCTTAAGGGTATTCTCACTGGCCCCCTCATAGCGGAAGGACACATGCTCAAAGGAAATTTCCGGCGCACCCTCCAAGTGCTTTTCTATAGCCGCCTGCGCCATATCATCCTGCTCGGACTGCGCCATGCTCTCCTGCTCCGGCAGATCCAGATACTGGCGGAAATCGCATATATTCAGGCTGGAAGTATGCATTCCGTTCCACTCGTCCATGATGTTTCCCACAAAAGAGGCGAACATGGAAATGGCGGAAAAATACAACACAAACCCGTCCACGGTTATTTCCCCCGCAAGAGTCATATAGATCAGCAGGGCATACGCAGCTCCATCCCGCAGCAGAATCACCATCAGATCCGCAATCCGGGACAGGAACTCCCCCCAGGTCAGTCTCTTCTCCCAGGCCAGGCGTTCACGGGCAAGTCCCCGGTATGTCTCCCTAAACCACCCTGCCAACCCGTAGATCCGAATGTCTTTTGCCGCCTCAAAATCCGAGGGCATGCGCTGCACATATTCAAGCCTGCGGTCAATGTCCGCCCATTTTCCCCTGTTTGCATACTCCCACTTGCGGAATAGGCGGGCACAGAACCAGTTGACCAGAGGGGCTATGGTCAGAATCGGCACCAGCCAGGGGCTGACATAAGAAATCACGGACCCGAACAGACAGTAACAGCCTATGTTTTCCACCAGCTTCAGACTTCTCCTGGGCAGATCGCAGATGGGCAGCGCGCCGTTCCACTGATTGAGTGCCCATCCTGCCCTGTCCTGCAAGTCCCTGTTTTCTTTTTTCTCATAGATCTGGTAAAAGCAATCCATGGATTTCCTCTTCAGCTCCGCTCCCTTTTGAAACCGATATCTTCTAAGGCCAGACTGGGACAGAGCGGTCAGAAACAGTATAAGAACATCTGCCACAAGCATCAGCAGCAATAGCAGACCCATGCGCCAAGCCCCGTGGGCCAGACTCTCTCCCCTGGTAACCTCCCCCACTACCAAAGAGGGCAGATATACCGCCCCATAGGCAAGGAAAATATTGAGAGGCACCTGCAGCGCCATCTGCACAAAGAGCATAGGTGCGCCCTCAAACATGCCCTTAAAGCTCCAGATGGCATTGCTAAACACACTGCGGTAGGGCTTGACGCCCTTTTTCAAAAGTTTTAATTTCACAATTCTGTCTCCTTTTTTGAGTTCCATGATGACTCATATTATCATGTGTGTTTTGCAAAAAAACAATCCGTACACGAAACGCTCCGGCCTGTGCACGAATTGCAGATAGTCCAATCATTTGTTGTATTTTATTCCAGGGCAGGCACCAGGAACTCCGAGGTAAATGCGCCGTCCTCGCTGTTGTATTTACACCAGCCCCCGTGCTCTGTGAGAATCGCCTCCGCCCGGCGCAGCCCAAAGCCGTGAA
Organism: uncultured Acetatifactor sp.; assembly: GCA_964550745.1. GTDB lineage: Bacteria > Bacillota > Clostridia > Lachnospirales > Lachnospiraceae > Acetatifactor. The sequence goes on along the minus strand of CAZKAO010000017.1, from coordinate 34,407 downwards.
ACCCCTCCTTGTGAGAAAGAAACAGGGAGCCTTTCCTGGCTTCCTTGCTCCCGGCGGAATTCATCATGGAAAAATAGAGCATCTTACCCTTCATCTTCATGAAAATGCGGATAAACCGCTCTCCCTTTGCCGCGGCACAGGCTTCAATGGCATTGTCCAGCAGATTGCCCACCACGATGCTCAGTTCCAGATCTGTGAGCAGCAGCTTATCCGGGACGGACGCCGTTATTGTAACCGCAATGCCCTGGGACCTGGCCTGGGCGATCTTGGCCGACAAAATGGCATCTAAGGCCACGTTCCCGGTCTTTAAAATCGTGTCCACATTCATCAGCTGTTCATCCAGCTGAGCGATATAGGCCAGCGCCCGCTCCGTCTCCCCGACCTCCAGCTGCCCCTTCAGCGTCTGCAGGTGATGATGGAAATCGTGCTTGTAACCCCTCATTTCCCGGTAGATGCCCTGCACCTCTCCCAGGTGCTTCCGGGACTGCTCCGTCTGATACTCCGCCAGCTTTAAATAAGTTTTCTTTCTCATTTTCTTGTCCTCACAGGGCAAATTATCTACCCACAGTCGACAACGCTATCCATGCATAATCCTGTTTTTACATATATGAAATATACGCCCGGTTGATCTCGTCATATTTTCCTCTGGCCAGGGGAAGCTCAATCTCCCCCTCCAGCGTCACAGAGGTTCGGGAAATCCTGGTAATATGAGGCAGCGATACCAGATAAGAGCGGTGGGTACGGAAAAAGGCATTGCTGAGTTTCTCTTCAAAAGAGGAGATATTTTCCTTAATTTTATACTCCCCCTCCATTGTGTGTATGGAGATATAATGAAGAAAGGACTCCACATACAGGATCTGAGCCTCATACAGCTTGATCGTGCTTCCCTCACAGGCAATGACCACATGGGGCGGCTGCTCCGCCAGCTTTTCCGCCGCCTTGTCCAGAACCTGCATCAGCTTCTCTTCAGAGATCGGCTTGAGCAGGTAGTGCAGGGCATCCACATCATACCCCTCCCCGGCAAATTCAAAATAGGAGGTCAAAAAGACGATCTCCGCCCTGTCGTCCTCCTGACGGATACGCCGGGCAAGGTCAATTCCCGAAATATCCCTCATTTTCACATCCAATAACAGAATATCATATGTCTTGTCCTCCTCATATGCAAAGAGAAAGGCTTCCCCGGAGGGAAAAGTACATATCTGGCACACATGGCCCCTTAGGCTGCCCCACTTCGAAAGTATGGCCTCCACATCCTCTATCTGTTTCTGTTCATCATCACATATCGCAATTCTGTAAACCATTTCCGAATGCCTCCGTGGTACGGATCTCTTTTCCGGCTCATCGCCATGTTTTCCTATAACCGCCTCGAATCGCACATAGTTAAAATAGGCGTTATAGAACTCTCTCTAAAACTTTATTGTACCACTGTGATAAACATCATATCATCAATATTTCCAGACTTCAATACCTCATCTGCCCTAAGGGACCAAAGCCAGTCAGGAGCAGGGATAGAAGCCCACTACCACATATACCATCATGCTATGGCAATGGCACTACAAAGGAAGTAAACTGTGGGACCTCATAGACATATTTTTCCGTGATCTCCTCAGCCTCCTCCTCGGTAATCTCCTGATATATTTCTGATGGGTACTCCTCAAGATAATATGGATACTCCGTGGAATAGAAGATCTTTCCAAAATAAAATATCACAGCCTCAACCAGTGTCAGCTCCGTTCCTCTGTATGTATAATAAGCATACTCGGATTCAAACGCGCTGCTGGAGCCTTCATTGGCTATACAGCCGTTCTCGCAGAAGAGATATCGGCATCGCGACCCTCCAGAAAATACATGAACTACATTTCCGTCCACAATGGTATAGAGATCATACACAACTCCATTCCATGCGTCGTTGCCATTCTCGCCAAAAATCAGCTCCTCCACACCGTTTCCGTCAAGATCCCGCAGGAGATATCCCAGACATTCGGGCTGATATCCTCGCATCATGTAAAACTCTTTGCAGAAATGATACTCCATCTTATCCGGGTAGCCATCCGGGTAGTAATCATAATCCAGCCACATATCCTGCACCTCTGCAATCAATGCATCGTATCCCGGGTAACCGGTGTTTATCCCCGGCCTGGCTATATATTCGGGCTCAGGTTCGGCTGTGCTCTGCGGCTCGGAGCTGTCGGGGGTCTGTGTTTCCATGCTGTCCGGGGCCTGCGTTTCAGGACTGTCTGTGTCTTCCGCCTCCGGGTCGCTCTCGTCTGTCCCGGACCCGGTTTCCTCTTCCGCTTCCGGCTTGTTCACAATCTCTGTTTCCGGCAGGACATGATTATCCGTTCCCGGCGAGTTTATATCCCCTTCCCAAAATCCATCGCTGGTGTCTGTTCCCGGTCTACTCGCAATCTCTGTTTCCGGCAGAACATAATCTGTCCCCGATTCATCCAAGTCTTCTGGAGGTAATAAGGTGCCATCTTCGGGCTGCTCCGGGTTTGTCAAAAAACACACTGCCACGACTGCGCAGACAGCAATCGCCGCACCTGCTGCCCAGAACGCAGGCTTTTTGTAGCGCAGCACCGACCGCACTCTCTCCTTCACTCCCACTTCCCCAAAAGCCAGCGGATAGGCTATCACCATTCTCCGCTGCTGGCTGCAGGACAACAGCGCCCGGGAATAGGCTTTTCTTTCGCCCATATCCAGATTCCGAATTACTTTTTCATCGCAGGCCACCTCGATATCCCGGCACAGCAGGATAAACGCCACCCATACCAGCGGGTGGAACCAGTACACTGCCAGCAGCAGATAGCCCAGGGCTTTCCAGAGATGATCCTTTCTCTTCAGGTGTGCCCTCTCGTGGGCCAGCACATAATCCATCTGTTCCTGTCCTATATCCGAGGGCAGATAGATTCCAGGTCTGAAAATCCCCAGGATAAAAGGCGACTTCACTTGATCACAGAACCAGATATTGTCCTGCCACAGCACAGCCTCCCGAAGCGTCCTGCGCATCCGCAGATACCCCAGAATTGCTGCAGTCAGCAGCGCCACAAACCCTGCCGCCCACACAATACCTGCAGTGTGAGTCCATTTTATAAGAGGGGATGTCGACGGTGTCATCACATCCCGGACAGGGCGATCCACAGACCCACTGATCGTATTTTCAATCATGGGATTCAGTGTGTCATCCACAAGAGGGACTCCGCTGGTAATCTCAGACATTATCTCGCCCTCAAAGCTTATCGTCTCCGCACTGGGCACCAGACTGAATACACTTTCCAGGGAAACGGGGCAAACCAGGCGCACCGCCACTATCGCCCACAGGACGCAGCATATCCATCTGGGCGCTTTCCGCATAAAAAGGCGCAGCGCAATCACTGCCAGGATCAGCCACCCTGCAGCGACACTCATATTAAAAAGCTGTATAAAAATGGTATCTACCAACCCTTTGTCCATCATCAGGATTCCTCCGCGTCATCAATCATTTTCCGAATCTCTGCCGTCTCCTCCGGCGTCAGGGCGCCCTGTTGGATAAAGGCAGCCAGAAAAGCCGGAAGCGAACCATCAAAGGTGTCCTCCACAAATTTCCTGCTCTGCATGGAATAGAATTCCTGGCGGGAAATCAGGGAAGTGACTATTCCGTCCTGATTCTGAAACAGGCCCTTGTCACAGAGCCGCCGCAGTACATTGTGCGCCGTGGTACGTTTCCAGTTAAACTCCACCGCCGTGAGCTTTACCAGCTCCGATGACTTCACCGGCTCATGCTCCCAGATCATGTCCGCATAGCGTGCCTCGATAACCCCCAATTGAATCTCTGTCATAAATTAATCCTCCCTGCTGCCGACGGCCCGCATATTTCGGCCGCTGATCGTTGTTTTTTGTCAGTCTCAAATAGACCACATGCTGTGGTCTACAAATAGACTACAATATGTGGTCTTATATGTCAAGAGGGATTTTTTGCGTTTCTGACCTTTCTCGATAAGAGAAACAGTAAGAAGAAATAAAAATGCCTATCCTGTCTGACCCACAGGATAGGCGGTGTCCGTAAGGACATTCAACCAGCTTGGGTGCATCCACTTTGGAGTGGGTGCTTTTCCTATATTTACTATAGCACAGACAGTAAAAAAACAACAACAACTTTTTACGAATCGGAGAAAAAATGATATGGGAATGAAAAGCGGGCGCATCTGCCCATTATTTTTTCTTGTGCTTTATAGTATATATCAAGGCACCTATAGCCATTGGCAAACAACCCGGATCTGCTAACAATGCTATCCAACAAAGCCATCTATAAGAATTGCCAGGTATAATCGCAAATGATATACAAAGAGAAACACCCCCCAAAAATGGAGCGAGAGAGAAATGTACGTTCTTATTTTTTATATATCGAAGAATTGCAAGCCAATGGGTAATAATTATAATCAACCCCAACAAGCCTAATACAATCGCTATAGAATATCTTATAACATGCATATTATTCATGTCCTTATATCAGACCGGTACTTTTTGCTGCAAATTGGTTCCATGGGACCCACTTGAGGGAAAGAAATCATATAGCAAATTATAACACATTAGCCCTTGAAAATAAATGGTTTATCATAGTCTGTTTACGAGGCATAGTTGCGAATATTTAATTCTGCTCATCCAGATACAACTGTACCCTGCTCTGCAGCACCCTGGCCACCTCCCAGGGATCTCGGTTTCCCTCATAGTAGCTGCCAGTTTCTTCAAACACAATATCCCGAATTGCCTCATACCGATTACCCTGCGCCTTACTGTTTAAAAGCACTTGATGATAATACTGGATCTCCGTTTCGCCATAGGCATTATCCTGAGAGGACATCTCCTGGTTATCAGAAAAAGCTTTGGCCGTTTCAACCATCACCTGATCAAGCAATTCTTTATCCACGGGCAAGGTGCCTGTCTGTTCCCATTGCTCCCATTGTCTTTCCGGAGACATCAGATATTCCAAAAAGGCTTTGGCCCCCTCCTTGCACGAGGAAGAACGGTTGATGGCAAATCCCCATCCCTCAATAAAGCTGCCATTCCCATTTTCTACAGGATAACCGATGTAAACACAGGACCCTCCTAATTTATCAAGATTATCAAAATAGTCTTTCAATGAATTAGGCATGCGCCAAAGCTGATCTAACAGCACCTGACCATTTCTAAGTTCTTCTCCCTCATAAAAAGTATCCTGACCATCCCGTTTATCTGCCCATGCCTTAGAATATTCCAAAAGTGATACAAATTCATCTGTCTCAAAATGACAGACCCCTTGCTTCCAATCCACAAAAGCCGTATTCTCCTCATCCATACAGATCATGCAATATAGCACACTGGCGCCGTCCGCTCCATGATAAAAAGCTCTGTCGGACTGCTTTGACATAATCTCCATCATCTCTTCCAGAGTCCACTGGGTATGCTCTCCTGCAACCGCCTTTGTCGTTATAAGGGATTGCAGAGAAAATTCATAGGGGGCAATATAACAGTGTCCTTCTACCCTGCCGGAATCCACCGCCTGGGGCAGAAGCCTATTCTCCGGCAGCCAGCCATCCAAGGGTTCCAGATAACCGCTCTTCGCATAGGGATATACGGAGACAAACAGATTGTGAATCAAATCCGGCCCGTCTCCCGTAATCATCTCTGCCTGAAAACGCTGCTGCAAATCTTCAAAGGATTCCTGGTAACAGTCCCTGGCCACTACCTCGTAGTCATCGCTCTGTTTGTTGAATTCCACTATGGATTTTTGCAGAGACGGAGTCAGATATGCCACCAGGATAATCTGTTGTTTCTCTTCCTCCTGACCTTCCGCTCCGCTTTCCACCTTTAACAATCTGCGTCTGTCCCTCGTAGCACCTGACACAAGCATATAATTTTCTGATTTAACCCAAAGCACCGGCGTATCACTCAACGATATACCATATGAAGACCAGGACAGAAGCTTCTCCTGCTGCCCTCCCTCCTGTCGATACAGTGCCTGATTATCCGCTGTATAGATATTTTCCCCTATATCCCGAACCGGCAATGCATCCATTTCCAGCCATATACCATTCTGCAAGACAAAGATGAGTTCTTTTTCCTCATTGTCGGTATAGATGAAGTATACATCACCATTCTCTGTTATTCCCCGCTGCTTAACAGTTACTTCTCTGCCCCCCAGATCCGGCGATGTCTCCAGGCGTACCGTTTTCCATACTGTGTAGGGTTCGGATAATGTCTGCAAATACCACTGGACTTTTCCCTCCCCTTCCCGGAACACTGTCACCAGGCGATATAGGGTTTCCGATACCAGCTTATAGTCATCCTCTATAATATAACCAGCTCCCTCCGCGAGATCCTCATCCGGTTCCGGTATTGAGATTTCCTGAACGGAATAGGTGATTATGGGAGCATGTCCCTCCTCTCCCATCCTGCCACAGCCAACGATAAATAATAAAAGAACAAGACAAAGGAAAATATTTTTCTTCATATGTGCCCCCTGACAAATTTCCTATACCTACTATAGCACAGACAGTTAATAAAACAACAATGATTTTTTACAATCTGCAATGATACCGTGGTATAATAAGTAAAATGCGTACATTCAACTCTTCCAGATAAGGATGCGCACAAAAATAATTAATATAAATGGACAGATCTGCGCAAACAAGGACAGGATTTTCCGTCTGAAATTCTATATATTAAAACCACAAGGGAGGAGCATATGAAATCCATACAGCTTTTACAGCAGGCCATATACTATATGGAAAAACATCTTCTTGAGGACATAAACTATGAAGATGTGGCGAAAAGCATATACATGTCAAGCTATGATTTTCATCGGACATTCAGCTTCATGGCGGGCATGACAGCCAACGAGTATATCCGAAATAGGCGCCTTTCGTTGGCCGGGCAGGAGTTGCAGTCAACGGATATCTCCGTGATTGACGCCGCTTACAAGTATGGCTATGATACGCCGGAGAGCTTTTCCAAGGCTTTTTCCCGCTTTCATGGGATAACCCCAAAACAGGCAAAGCGTAAGGGCATGGAGATCCATCTGTTCAATCCCCTTGTAATCAAAATAACAATGGAAGGTGGCAGCATTATGAATTACAGAATCGAGAGCCGGGGCGCGCAAAAGTTTATTGCCATGGTCAAGGCGTTCCCCAACGAGATCATTAATGATGACAATGATCACAGCGTTCCGGATTTCTGGGAGGAGTGCTACGGAAAAAATCTTGTAGAGTGTATCCGGCTACTTCGCCCGGAGGGAAAGCGGGATCTGTACGGATTGTGCAGTCCCGCCGCCAAAAATGAGACACATTTTAATTACGGAATCGGCGTGATCATCGATGAGGAAACCGATATCTCCGGGCTGGACGGTCTTTTAACCGATGGCTACTGCCTCTGGGAGATAACGCCAATGGATTATGCCGTTTTTAAATGTTTTGGATCGGATGGCGATTGTATCAGCGAGACGTGGAGCAAGTTTTACAAAGAATTTTTACCGCAGACAGGATATACGCAGACTGATGATACCGATTTTGAGATTTACTTTGAAAGAGGGGAAGAGGGTCTGTTCTGTGAACTCTGGATTCCTGTAAAGAAAGGATAACTACCGGAAGAGCGAAAGCATAAACGCTTCGCTCTTCCTCATTTTTCCTTTATCAACAAAACAATATTGCTGCGAGCATCGAACCCAATAGAACAATAGAGCAACCTATGGCAATACATACCTGTCTATTGAGAGTCGTCCTTTTCATCTCTTCTACCACTTTTGTACGCTCCGTCTCATCATCCGTATGGATCTCACTATACTCATTACCAGGAAGCAGTGCAAAAAGAGGAATAATAAGAAGGATAAGCAATCCCAGCTTAAAACCATACTGCCCATTTCCTGCATGTACAAGCCTATTATTTTGGATTATCGAGGGAACACCCAGCCATAACATCAGCCCGCCTGCTATACCAGCTATAATGATGATATCCCGCATCCACCTGAGAGTTTTCAATGACCATCTGTTCATGTAATTCCCTCCCAACTTTCTTTTAATATCTGCTGATAAATATTTTTTATCACTACACATCCATGAAAGCAAGTATAAAATCTGATAATTTGTGGAAACTATCCAAAATGTCTTTGTCATTTATGCAAAATGAAGCCGAAAAGGTAAGGTTAGATTCCCTCGTAAACTAATTTTTTGAAGGCTTCCGAATAATAGATTTTATACCACATTAAAATCATGGCATGTTTTACATGCAGTATACCATGGGCTTTCGGAAACAGATACCGAATCTTTCCCAAAGACTCTATGAGCCATTCCTGTATGCTGAGCTCCAGAAGCTGATGTTTGATTTCCGAAGGCATACCGTTTTGAAGGTACACTCCTCGCCGCACATCCTCCATGATCTGGAAGGCATACCCTGTTCCAGAGCTGCTTTCGAGCTTCATTTTTTCCTGAATATAGTGGAAAACATCGTCCCGGTAGGCTATCAGCCGACCTATGGGCATCCCTGATTTCACCAGCGCCTGTCCATTCCCCTCCCATACGCCTGTACCATGACATAATCCGGGAATCTGTATGAGATCGCTGATAGACACAGGGGCAGATTCCGCTATCATGTTTCTGGGAAAATCCGTTCTGAATTCCGGAATCCCCTCTGTGTTGCCGTCCAGAAATGCGTCGATAACCTTTTTATCTGTAAAGGGTACCTGTTTAAAAGGAGTACCTGTTTCTTCCTCAAGCTGCCCCCAGGCGTCCAACTCCTCATTTCGTATCAAAGTGATGGCCGGATACTGTTTGAACCTGTCATAATTTTCCTCAAAGGAAAGTTCCTGCCCGTCTGCCAGACCAGGAAGCTCCACATCAGGGACGATGTAGGTCCTGACGTCCGGATTCTCCCTTGTCAGAATTACTAACTTATTTGCCTGAAAACATGCGGATATCATTTCCTCTGCTGCCTGATACAGATTCTGTGATACGGAAATATCATAATGAGCAGCCCGAGAGATGATAGGCCGTAATGTTTCAAACGGAAGATTGTGACCATCTCTTATCAGTTCCCTGCCGCAGGAACATTTTTTAACGGGAAGGTCCCATCCGCAGAGTACGCCGTCTACAAACTGTATTTTATGACAGTCAGGGCAGTAGTAATGAGGCCTTAAAGGATTGATTTCTGAGGCTCCCAAAACAAATGCCACAAAAGAAGCGCCGATACCACCGTTTATCTGCATATGCCCTCCGCTGCGCTCTGCCAGACCAGCCATTCTGCTTAAGAAATCAAAATAGAGGATTTGATCCGTATTCTTCAGCTCCGCATATTCGCTGTAATATCTGTTCACAGCTTCCATGGGTGGTACGCCTCCATAGAGGCTTATCAATGTCTCATCGGCCTTATTCCATAATGCTTTTTTCATTGCAAATACTCCTTTAATATTCTTATTTTCCGTAGAACGGTATTTGCAAGCCAAAAGCTCGTCAACAGTAACTCCAAGAACTTCGCCCAATTTATAAAGGATACGGCTCTGGGGCTTTGCCGATCCGTTTTCCCATTTTGAAACAGCTTTGTTGGACACACCAACGAGCATACCAAGCTGGAACTGCGACAGGCCACGCCGCACTCTCAGCTCGTGCAGAAAGTTACCAAAACTATAGTCTCTCATAAAATTCCTCCTTGCCTGCTGATAATACTATATGTTATTTGAGCCAAGCATACAAGGGGGAAGGAGTCTACCAGAGGTAGAGATTTGCCACGCAATCAGTGATGCGACTTTTCGCCTTTTTTCGGTTGGTATTCAGGAGCATTATCCGCTGACAGCCCTTTATTTTCTGATGGTTCTATACTCCCCGATGGCATCCCCTGTTGTTCCCTTGATTCCCGAAGCTGTCCTGTAATGGACTGCTTCTTTGCTTTCAGGGACGCAAGTATTTCATTCACATTGGACTGTATAGTGACACCGGGATACTTTTTTCCAAACTGAACCAGCATATCCTTAGAATTGTTCCTTTGCAAGTTCCTTCAGCAGTGTATCATGATTCTCTTTTGTAAATACACCTGTTCCCTCAGACGACATTCCGCACCTCGCTCTCCACAATGTTAAATCTCAAAAACTCAGGGATTGCCTCCTGCAGTGCTTTTGTTTTCGGTGCATCACTGCCGGAGACAAGGGCCGCTGTCAATATGCCGGAGGGGTAAAGCGGCTCCTTTAATTTACAGTAGCGCAGATTGTCATACTCAGTACAGACCGGAACACTGTTTATCCGGCTGATATAGTCCAGCATTGCCAATAAATGCAGACATTCCCGATACCCCCCCGTTGGTAGTATACCCTAATATCATCCTGCTCCAGCGTATCTATGATATCGCCCATTTCCTTTACACGATGGCACACACTGCTTTTATAAAGTTCAAAGCTGCACCGTTCTTCGGAAGAAAAATCCAGCAAGGATTCCATAGACACCCCAAGCGCTTCTGCAATTTCATAGACTGTCTTTGCGGAACAGTTTTCAATCTTTGTCTTCCCGTTGCATATATCGCAGACCGTGGTGTACGGGACGCCGCTGTTTTGAGAGAGCCTATATTTTGTGACAGCCTTCTGCACCATCAGTTCATTCAACCCGCCTTCTTTTACTGCTCGATATAACAGTACGCAATGACAAAGTCAATCGAATGAATTTTTCAGACAGCATTGCGGAAAATCTAACCTTCATCGCAAGCCCAAGCCACGCTACAAGGCATGTTTCACAAATCTGGGGTCCCAACAAGCAGTGCGGGAATATTCAAAAGGATATTCCCGCCCCCTGGTAGCAAATTACGAATTCTTGATTCAAAATTACACAAGACTTAACAAACATGAAAACCTTACAATACGAACTTTCATTACTCCGAAATACCTACTATAGTAAACGACTTTAAAAACTTTACTTTGACATGCTATTTTGATCGTCTCTACATTTATAGCTTCTAAACAAAGTAAAAATAATTATGACATTTACCATCAATGGAATAACTATTTTCATACCTAATAATTCCCAATAAACAATCGCACACTCTTTATATGCTTTGAAAATTATAGTGCTCTCAGATTTTGCAGGCAAAATATCCCAATCTAAATTCAATTTATTACAAAGTAATTTAGTTCGAAACACATGGTAATCACTTGTTATAACCAGAACATTTCCTGTAACCAAAGAGCGCGTATTTTCAAGGTTTTCATAAGTATCTTTTGAATATTCTTCTAAAACTATTAAATCATCAGGAATTCCTTGATTTAGCAAATATTCCTTCATTTTATTTGCCTCGCCATCTCCCCCTGAAACAATAATCGTTGAATTAGTAGAATCATCAATATATTTCAATAAACAATCTAAACGACATTTCATATCCTCCGATAGTCCGTTTCCAGGAGACTTGTTGCCAAGGACTACAATGTGGTCATATGTTTTTTCAATAGAATATACGCTATAATTTGACAAAAACATTAGAGGTAACAAAGAAACTGGTATTGAAAGAAGAAATAGTACCATTAATAATATTTTCAAAGAACACATCTTTTTTGAACTCCTCATAGTCTCCTTTTTATTTAATTTTTTACTTGACCTTATAGCTGATTTATCGATATTTATTCTCATTTTTACAGAAGAATCTTTTTTTCCTCTTCAATAATTACATTATAAGAAATTATATTATTGTTTTCATCTAAGCTAATAGACTCATTATAAATTGAAATCGCTTTCTTATACGTTTTATCATGCTGATTGATATAAAAAATGATGAAAAAAATAATAAAAACTGTCAAATAATAATATACACATGAGATTATCAAATATAATACAGGCCAAATATTCCGATTTCCGTAAAAAACAATTGCTAAATTATAATATGCCCCATAAAATATAAGAAAAAATATACCTAAATAAATAACACCACAAAAAATACCTTCAATACTATTTTGTTTATTATCTCTGGCAATACTATTTTCCCACAACAATATATTATCTCCCAATTTTTTATTTATTTTCTTTTCTAAAGCCCTTGCATAGCCACTTAATTTAAATTGCAAAACCATATATCTGATATGATTATACAAATAAAGCAAAATCACTATTGGTAAGACGATAAAAATACCATTTTTAAAAAGAGAGTCCGCGGACATATTAATTGATGCGACACCAACAACCAAACTAATCGAAATCACATAGCTCCCATTTGAAAATTTCATGCTTAGTGAAGTAATCTTATTTGTAACTAAATTATATTCATTTATATAGGTATCGATTTCATATTGTTGTCCCATAAGCACTCCCTATGTATAACTACCAAATAAATTTACCTTATACTATTTTTTACTTTTATAATAAACAATATTATTATGTTTACTTCACTCAGAATCCCAAATCGCAAAAACAATTAGCATAGCGTGCCAAGTAAAAATTTAAAAGTCGTTTACTATAACTTATCATTTTAAAATATATACTTTTACTCCTTTGAACAAAATAATATTTTTCAAGTTCAACTTTAGTATAACTCGTCCACCGAATTTCGACCAAAACGACTGAAACCTGCTAAAAATTAATTTCAAAAAATCCCCATTTAATGCGGTTTATTGGCATTTACCACTCCACACAAACAAACCAAGGCACAACCCCGCACCATCTCCGCATTATACAAAAAGACTCTTAACAACATCTACAGCTTTATTTCCCCATCAACAACCTTCTTCACAAAATCATCAAAGGAATCTGCAACCGTCTCGCATTCCTCAAACTCGGGCTCACATCCATACACAATCGCACCGTTTTCCATTGACATTGCATAATAGGAATAGCCGTCTTTCACAGACATTACAATGGGGAAATGAATATCCCAAAACGCAATGATTTCTTTTTTCCACTCCTCATCATCTTCCGCGCTTTCGAGGCTGATTCGCTCCCATTCATTCCACTGAAACGCATTCTCGCTCTGCTCATAAAAATCCTTACAGCATAAAAACCAGGTGGTTTCATCCTTGCTCACAAGGGCATTCAACCCTTCTATAAAGTCATACCAATGAGGGGCAATATTTTTATATCTGTTATTTATCTCATCCGGAGGGACACTTTTAGTCCTCTGATCCATTTCAATCTTCCAGCCTTGATTCTCAAGATAATCCCTTAATTTGTCCGTCATTTTAGCCGCCTCCCATCATAAACACATTTTGTTCAACAATAATCTGGCTATCTCGCAGGACACGAAATCTCCATGATCTGCTCGATGGCCTCATGCAGCAGCCTGCTCTCCTCCGTATCCGCCGCCTTGTAATAGACCTCCTTGCCCTCCCGGCGGCTGACGATCAGGCCGCTGGCCTTCAGCTGCCGCAGATGGTGGGATACAGCGGGGCTTGTCATATCCACCATAGCGGATATATTGATCACACACTCCTCACAATGACACAGCAGCCAAAAGATGCGCACCCTGCTGGTATCATCCAGCAGCCGGAACGTATCGGCCACATTTTGGAAAGTCTCCGGCCTGCCAAGCTGCTCCCGTAAATATTCTTCTGTCTGTCCCTCGCCATGATGGTGAGGAAGCACAAATTTTTCCATCTACAGATACTTCCTTTCTACAAGTAAATCTCCGTCTATGTCCTTTTCAGGCGTTATCGCCTTGCCCTGCAAACAACTCCCTTGCTTTTTCCATCCTCTCCACAATACCCACGGCAAAGGGGCATCTGGTCTCGCAGCTGCCGCAGCCAATGCAGTCGGAGGCATTTTTTTCCAGCGCCATATAATGTGCTTTCACGGAGGCAGGCACTTCCGGCTGCATGACCGCCAGATCATACAGTTTGTTTACCATGGCAATGTCAATATCCATCGGACAGGGTTTGCAGTGATTGCAGTACATACACTTCTGGCTGTAGGCATGGTGCGGCGCGCTGGCCAACACGCTGGCGTAATCTTTTTCCTCCTCCGTAGCCGTCTCATAGGCTACCGCGTCCGCTACATGCTGCGGCTCTGAAAAGCCCGCCATAATGCTGGCCACCGCCGGTCTTGTCAAAGCATAGTGTATGCACTGGACAGGAGTAAACGCCACGCCAAAGGGCGATGCCTGTTCATTGAAAAGACGCCCACCCGCATAGCCTTTCATCACTGTGATCCCTACATCCTGCTGTTCACACAGTCTATACAATTCTGCGCGTACCGGGTCCATGCCCGCCAGGGATGCGTCATACTGCTCCGCAAAATAATCGTCCAGATTCTCCGTGGGCGGCATCAGGTCAAAGGCGGGATTAATGGAAAACAGAAGCATCTCAATCTCACCGGACAGCACCGCTTTTTTGGCAATCTCGGGGTTGTGGGAACTTAAGCCAATATGTTTTATGATTCCCTTTTCTTTCAACTCATGTACATAGTCCAGGAAAGGTCCGCTTACAATCTCGTCCCACTCTTTCTCTGAATCCACATAGTGGATCATTCCCAGGTCTATGTAGTCTGTCTGCAATCTGCTCAGCAGATCTTCAAAGGCCTCCTTTACCTTGGGGATATCACGGGTTCGTACATACTGGCCTCCCTGCCAGGTGGAACCGATGTGGCCCTGGATATACCACTTATCCCGGCTGCCTTTGATGCATTCTCCGATGGCCGATCTCACATTAGGCTCGGACATCCAACAGTCCAAAATGTTAATTCCCTGTTCCTGGCAAGCTTTGAAAATGGCTTTGCAGCCCTCCAGGTCCATCCGCTCCAGCCACTCTCCGCCAAAACCAATCTCGCTTACCATCAAACCTGTTTTTCCCAGTCTCCTATACTGCATAAAATACCTCCTGCTTTCTGTTTGATTTATTCACTTTTGCTTTTCTGTACCACGAAGTATATGGAAATTTAGGCACGTCAGATGCATAAGTTATTTCGTGACAGGTTCTTACTGCCATTTTCTGTATAGGTTCTCAAAATACTTCCCACAGAAAAGATTTATAAAACGATAATTGCATGTCTGATATTATTATATAGGCTGCTTCTTATGCCTGTCAATCTTGTCTTTTGCTTTGATACTTGGCTTATTGCTTACAAAAATAAAAGGATTGACACTTAACCGTATTAACCGTATAATACAGTCAAGGAACTGTATTACATGACTAATACGGCTGGGTGTGAGAAATGATATCGTTTGAATATTTTGTACTTGGAGATAATTACCCAATATATTTGCAGATAATCCGGTATATAAAGCGGGGGATTGCCGCAGGAACCATAGGAGACCAGGAGGAGGTTCCTTCCAGAAGGGCGCTGTCTGCGCTTCTGGGGGTGAATCCCAACACGATACAGAAGGCCTATCATATGCTGGAAGAGGAGGGAATCATCGTCTCCCGTTCCGGTGCCAAAAGCTACACGCATGTGGATGCGGAGACGGTGGAACGCATCCGCAGGGAGCTGCTGATGGAGGATACAATAGCCTGGGTAACCGCCATGAAACAGCTGGGGATTCCCAGGGAGGAAGCATTTACATTGGCAGAGGATATATGGAAACAGACAGTATCATGACACGGCCCATGATATGCAGACAGAAGTAAACCTGCGTGCCGGAACAGCAGTTGGGTTGGGAGGATATGGAATGACAGAGGAAAAAAGGAGAAATAACGGAAAACCCATATTGTCTCTGTGGGCATTGCTGGCCAGATGCAGCATTTACAAAGTCCTTGCCGTGCTGGTGGTAATGGCACTGGCGGAAGTACTGTTGTTTTACAGATGTCTGAGGACCGGCGCCGGATATACATTGAAGAGCGCTGTAGAGAACAGCCATCTTTCCGTAGTTTTTGTGACGGCACTGTGGCTGGTGTGTTTTGTTCTGGCATGGACGCAGGGGCGGCTGGATGCCAAAAGCAGTGCAGCCATGCTGCGGCTGCGGTTATCCGGCAGCAGGATTTTTATGATAAAGACAGCCTATAATATGGTTTGTATCATAATGCTTTTTACGGCGCAGATCTGGCTTGCAATCTGGCTGGTGGGAGGATATGGAAGGGAGATGGGGGAGATATATGCCTCGCCTCAGCGCCTGTTCCTGGCATTTTACCGCATTAACTTCCTGCATTGCCTGCTGCCCATGGCGGAGATTGGAAAGTGGGTGCGCAACCTGCTTTTGCTGTTGGCCTTTGGCACGGAGGCAGCAAGAAACAAAAAGAAAAATTATATAGCGCTGTTTGCTCTGCTTTCTCTGACTGCAAACTGGTTTGTGAGTTCTATGAGAGTAAATATGATAGACCTGATCTGCTGCTTAACGTATATAGTGGTAATTGCTGCCAATATATGGCAGGTGCGGAAGGCACAAAGAGGAGAAGCAGGACACTTTTAACAGACGGACAAAAAAGAAGGGGCGTGAGAGGCGTGCGCAGGATACAGGATGGTATATGGAATCCGGAAAAATATTTTCCTCCGGGATATGAATATGAACAGGAACGGAACAGTGCGCTGCTTCTGCTGGGAATCGGCGCGGGGCTGAGCCTTTCGTTTTTTGGGAATCTGTATCGTGCCGTAGAGGCATTGTATAAGTATGAAAAACACGGGCAGGTTTTGAGAGAGAATGCGGTGGCGGCTTCCTTTGGGCATCTGGTGACGGGACATTGGGGGCTTTATGTTCCGTTTGTTCTGTTTCTGACCGCCATGATGATATACCACTATTTTTACTATCGCCGGGAGACGAAAAGCATTTATCTGATGCGCAGACTTCCCCAGCGGGGCGTGTTGTTCAAAAGCTGTGTGAAAGGGCCTCTCCTGGGACTGGGGATTGGTGCGGCGGCCGTGGCAGTCCTTTATCTGTTGTATTACGGGATATATTTGCTGGTGATTCCCGCGGAGTGTCTGCCATAAACCAGTTGAGGCTACAGAACGGAAGGAGAGGAAAATATGCTGGAAATAAAATCGCTGCGAAAAATGTATTACGGTAAGCTTGGCGGTGTGGAGGCCCTGCGCGGCGTAGATCTGACAGTGGGGCCAGGCGAAATTGTGGGAATATTCGGGGAAAATGGAGCGGGAAAGACCACCCTGCTGAAAAGTATATTAGGGCTTCAGTCCTATGAGGGAAGGATCACTCTGGACGGGAAAAAAATTACCCGGGAGAATATTGGCAGACTTTCCTTTGCCACCTGCGAGCATTCCTTTTTTCCAAACCTTACACCCCTGTCCCACAGGGAATTTTACCAGATGCATTTCGGAACATTCCGGAACAAAAGGTTTGAGGCCCTGATGGATTTCTTTGAGCTGCCTATGAGGACCGCTCTGAAAAGCTATTCCACCGGGCAGAAAAATCAGTTTGAGGTAATCATGGCTCTATGCCAGGGAGCGAACTATATTTTGATGGATGAGCCGTTTGCAGGCAATGATGTCTTTAACAGGGAAGACTTCTATAAGGTTCTGCTGGGAATCCTGGAGCCTCAGGAGACGATTCTGTTGTCCACTCACCTGATTGAGGAGGTGGATCGGTTTGTAGGGCGGGCCGTTCTTCTGCGGAGCGGCCGGATTGTGGGAGATGTGACCACCCTGGAGCTGGAGGAGCAGGGCAGGACGCTGATGGACTATGTAAAGGAAACCTATGGATACCGTTCGGACAGGGTCAATAAAGCGTTGGAGGAACTGACAGGCGGTGAAGGATAAATATTGGAGGTAATATGAAAAAAAGTTTGCTCTTGTCACTGTTTGTTATGGGGCTGACAGTATTTTCCCTTCCTGCTGCACTGATTGCGGTGGATAGTGGAAAAGAAAAAATTCATATAAGCGAAGAAGTCCTGTCGGGGAATCCGGCGGAGGCTGCGGGAGTTACCTTGAAAATACCCTCACATTGGGGAAAACAGCTGCTCTGGGATACAGAATATACCATTGGCAGCGGAAAGGAAGCAGAGAGCCGTTTTTCCTTTTCTTCTCACCCTGTTTACTGGAGCGCACCGGAAGGAAGGGTTGACGCCAGTCTGCGCATAGAAATAGATGCTGTCTTTGCAACGGATACAACATCCTCTGGAACTATGGGTTGGGAGGATACTGTCTATTCTGAGATAATCAATGAGGCAGCAGAACGAGCGGAAAGAGGAGAAAAATATGCGGAGATACTTCGGATTGCTGACTATAGCCCCAGTTTTCCGCTGTCTCTTGATATAGAGTGGTATTCTGTACAATATGAAGGCGATTATTTTAAAGCCTGCAATTATCTGAGAGACTTTTTTCATATCTCGGCAGCAGAGGATCAGATGAAAGTAACCGTGGAATTGAATCCTTCCACTACTGCTGTGCGCTTAATTAAGAACGATGAACAGGTTTCCATTGTCGATGTTGCTGCTGACGATAAGGGAGAGGGGCTTTATTTTACCTATTGTCTTGAAAATGCAAAGACGGGAGAATGGGCGGATAGAGGCCAGAACATGGGGATTTTTTACTTTCCTTACTGGGTGCAGGAACCATTTTTGCATATAGATCTGACACAGGTGAAGAGGCTGTGTGATTATCCTGGTAATGCAGTTCCTTTGCAGATGCTGGTGGATAGTGAGGAGGAAATATTGTACCTGGCTGTCAGAGAGAAGGAGGACTACCATCTGCTTGTCTATCAGCTGGAGGACAAAATACCGATTCTGATGCAGCAGATTCCTGTAAGCCAGGACAATTCATCCACAATCAGCCCGTCTTCTTTTTGCCAGATGTTATTGGTGGATGGGGGAGTCTTGATGACCTGGGAGGATAACCGCTTTGCCTTTATTGCCAGGGAAAACGGGCAATATCGGCTGTGGTGCAGCAGTGTATTTCCGAAAAATGTGGAGAAGTACTCCGACAGTCCTTTTCCCAGAGAGCAGGTATGTCTCTTCGATGGGAAGAAGCTGATCCTTGCCGCATATGAAAGCTGGTACGGTACGAATGTGCTGCTGACAGTCTATGATGAGCAGGGTCAGACCTACAGCGGGCGGTATGTGTATAGCGGGCAGCAGGACATGGATGATGGATATGATTTCTTCAGCGGGATTGTCCCTCAGGGAATCAGACCCGGGGGCCTGTATTTTTCAATATACACGGGGGTATGGAATAAAGTTGAAAATGTAGAGCCTTTGCAGATGTTTTTCACTTCCGACTAAAAAAATTCTTATTGACTTTTCTTTTCGCCTATATTATACTACAGACATACAATTAAACAACTGTTTAATCATTAAATTAATTATTGATCCAGAAAGGAGACATTATTATGAAAAAAACTTATAAGATTGAGGTTGACTGCGCAAACTGTGCTAATCTGATGGAGGATGCCGCCCGCAAGACCGCAGGCGTGGCCGCTGCTACTGTGAATTTTATGACGCAGAAGATGAACGTGGAATTTGAGGAGGGCCAGGACCCGAAAGCAGTCATGAAGGCAGTTTTGAAAGCCTGCAAGAAAGTAGAGCCGGACTGTGAGATTGAACTTTAAGCGAAAGTAAGTTTGGATGTTACACATCCAGATACTGATTGGTGCAATATCACAGGTGGAACCTGTGATATGCGGGAAAGAGGTAACTATGAATAAGAAGCAAAAAAAGATGCTGGCCCGCATCATTGTTTCAACCATAATGTTGATTATTCTGCACTTTTTGCCTGTCACAGAGCTGCTGCGAATGGCGTTGTACCTGGCAGTCTACCTGATTATCGGATATGACATCCTGAAAAAAGCGGGAAAAGGGATTCTTAACGGCCGGGTGTGCGATGAGAATTTTCTGATGACCGTTGCTACCATCGGCGCTATTGCCCTGGCGGTTTATACGAAAAGCGGCGATTACAATGAGGCCATCGCCGTCATGCTCTTTTACCAGGTGGGTGAATTTTTCCAGAGCTATGCGGTGGGAAAGAGCCGCCGAAATATCAGCGCTCTGATGGATATCCGGCCTGATTACGCCAATATAGAACAGGACGGTAAGCTGGAGCAGGTGGACCCGGACGAGGTGACGATCGGCAGTGTGATCGTGGTACAGCCGGGTGAAAAAGTTCCCATTGATGGAATCATCTTAGAGGGTAATTCCGACTTGAACACCAGCGCCCTCACTGGCGAGAGCCTGCCCCGGGAGGCCCATGTGGGGGACGAGGTGATCAGCGGCTGTATCAATATGACCGGTGTATTAAAAATCCAGACCACCAGGGAATTCGGGGAATCCACCGTGTCTAAGATCTTGGAGCTTGTGGAGGAATCCAGTTCCCGCAAGTCCCGCTCGGAGAATTTTATCTCCCGCTTTGCCAAGATATATACTCCCGCGGTGTGTATTGCCGCTCTGCTGCTGGCCCTGCTGCCCCCGATTTTTAATCTGCTCATGGGCCATGCCGCAGGATGGGAGAACTGGATATACAGCGCACTGACTTTCCTGGTTATCAGCTGTCCCTGCGCGCTGGTAGTCAGCGTTCCCTTAAGTTTCTTTGCAGGCATTGGCGGCGCCAGCAAGGAGGGTATACTGATCAAGGGTTCCAACTATATGGAAATCCTGTCCCAGGCCAGAGTAGTGGTCTTTGACAAGACCGGCACTCTGACCCAGGGCGTGTTTGAGGTCAGTGGTATCCACCACAATGAGATGGAGGACGCCCGGCTGCTGGAATATGCGGCTCTGGCGGAATGCTCCTCCTCCCATCCCATCAGCAAGAGTCTGCAGCGGGCCTATGGCAAAGAGATTGACCGCAGCCGGGTGACGGATATCCGGGAGATCAGCGGCGAGGGACTTATTGCCAAGGTAGACGGCACAGAAGTGGCGGTGGGCAATACCAAACTGATGAAGCAACAGGGCGTGGCCTATACGGACTGTCATAGTGTGGGAACCGTCATTCATATTGCTATTGACGGCAGCTACGCCGGACATATTGTGATCTCTGATGTGGAGAAGCCCAATGCAAAAGCGGCCATCGCCGCACTGAAAAAAGCGGGCGTAAACAAAACCATCATGCTGACCGGAGATGCCAAAGCCGTTGCGGAAAAGGTTGCCGCTGATCTGGGTGTGGATGAGGTACATAGCGAACTGCTGCCCGGCGATAAAGTGGAGCAGGTAGAGAAGCTTCTGGCAGACAAAGCTCCCAAAGCCAAACTGGTCTTTGTGGGCGATGGAATCAACGATGCGCCGGTTCTGGGCCGGGCAGATATCGGTATTGCCATGGGCGCCATGGGTTCCGATGCCGCCATCGAGGCTGCTGATGTGGTGCTGATGGACGATGATCCCTTGAAGATCGCCAAGGGCATCAAGATTTCCCGAAAATGCCTTTCCATCGTCTACCAGAACATTGTCTTTGCCCTGGCGGTAAAATTCATCTGCCTCCTTCTGGGCGCAGTGGGCTATGCCAATATGTGGCTGGCAATCTTCGCGGACGTGGGCGTCACCGTGATCGCCGTGCTGAATGCCATCCGCGCCCTGCGGGTACACAAGCTGTAAAATATCTGACTTACGCAAAAAGATAACCCCACAGCAGATATTCTGTATTTCTGCTGTGGGGCCTTTTTCTCCCACTCTATCGCTGACAGGCATCTTACTCCTTTGTTGCAATCATAGAGAGTGGACGGGGCAGGACTCGAACCTGCGGTGTTTCTCTGTGACGGATTTACAGTCCGCTGCCCTCGCCGCTAGGCATACCCGTCCTTGGGGTGACCAGGGGGAATCGAACCCCCGTAAGCAGAGCCACAATCTGCCGGACTACCACTGTCCTATGGCCACAGTAGCTCCTGCGGGACTTGAACCCGACATCTCCGGCTTGAGAGGCCGACGTCCTGACCTTTAGACCAAGGAGCCGTAATGATCCCCACGGGACTTGAACCCTGCATTTCCGGCTTGAAAGGCCGGTGTCCTAACCTTTAGACTAGAGGACCCAACAAAAATACCGCCTATCTCATACAAGATAAGCGGTACGGAAATCTATGTCCTGTCTCTGAAAGCCCGGTCTGCATTTGGCTTTCAAATATTCCACAGCTTTTCGCCTTTTCCTATCCCATATGAGTGCATGGAAATCTGACCCTGCTCGTTTTCTTCCATGTGCAGTGTCTCATAATAATGTTCATTATGCAGATAATATACGGGATTTTTCATGGCTTTTCCTTTCCGGGCCTGTTCTGTTTGCCCTGTTTTTCATCTATGACCACTATAGCACCTTATTTCCTGTTTGTCATTATACCTGTAATATAAAGTCGTTGATCATGGATGCGCTCATAGACTAAATATCTTTTTCCGTATTATTGAAGACTCAGAAAAGCCCCTCATAGGCCCGTAGCATCCTATCCACGGTCTCCAGGTCCCGCATTTCTTCGGCCCTGTCATAGGTATAATTTTCCGGAACCAAGTCAAACAGTTCTATGCGCTCCATCTCGCTCTCCGGCAATTTGCCCAGGGAGTTTACCTCCGCATAATAGACTCGCCCGGTGTTGCTTCCCTGACCGTTCTCCCACACATACTCGTAATCCCAGAGCGGCAACAGCCTGGCATCGGTAATTCCTGTCTCCTCATACAATTCCCTCTTTGCCGCTTCCATAGCTGTCTCATATGACTCCACATGACCTCCGGGATGCTCAAAACTCCCCCTGTGCCTGTGCCAGGAATAGACCCATTTTCCCTGATATCGGGTAAAAATCACAACAAAATCAATCTGCTCCAGTCTTCCCGCTGGATAATCCGTCTTTGACATATCATTTTCCTCCTCGTTAAAGTTCTGCTGTTTATATTTTTTATCCAGACTGAACCATTGCTGCCCGCCGCTTTTCGTCACAGGCGATCCACTCGTCCAGTGTCAGCGGCTCATAGTCAGAGTACTTGCAAAAGCAATTGATCATATTGCATGGAATAGGCCTTGTATTGCCCTGGGCGTCCGTTGTGACGGTGGCCCTGGTGATCTCCTGGAATTGCTCCACAAGCCGCTGATCCTGGGTGTCATGGACATGCCCGTAGAGCATATAGGTTCTGGGATTGCCCTCTTCATCCAGGCGGTACTGCCCATTGTAACAGATGATGGGGTAATGACAGAGTATCACCTTGCGCTTGTTGTCATACATCTCCTCATAAGGTTTTACCCATTCAAAGCGTCTCATATCCATAGTAGTTTTGGACACGAATTGGTCATGGTTGCCCTGAATCAGGAACAGCTTGCCATTTAACCGCCTGGTGAGTTGGCTGGTCTCCTCCGCATTCCCCCAAGACAGATCCCCTATGATAACCACCTCGTCATTCTTCCTGACTTTTTGGTTCCATTTATTCATCATATACTCGTTCATCTCTTCCACGTCGGCAAATCCCCGGCGATCCATGCGTTCATTCATGGCCGCATGGTAGAAATGCAAGTCTGCGATATAATATCTCATGGTATCATGCCTTTCTGCCCAAATTAGCATTTTACTCATTATACCATACCTGCCAAATCTATACCATCCCCTTTCCGATATGCTGTAACGGTCATTTCATTCTTCTCCCTGCGGCAATACCCAGTATTCTTCCACCTCCCGCCCGGCGCTTTTCTTCAACTTCAGTAGCACAGGACCATCCAAAAACCGCATATTCTCTCCGAATTTCAACACGACAAAATGGGTACATAGCAATTGCCTGCCGCACAATATCATATTCATGGGATCATACCCGCAGATCAGACATTCCTCCTTTTTTCTGACAGTTTTTTTCGCCAGGAAAGCCTTTATCCGCTCTGCCCGGACCTGCTGATAATGCCGAAGCTCTGTCTGTAAAGGCTCTTCTTCCCCACAGTCTACGCAAGCCAGGTTGTACACTGCCCCTGTAATATATGCCTGCTGCCGAATGTCAAAAAAAGCCTGATCCATATTTCTCAGAGCGCACAAATAACGTCTCATCCTCTCCTGAAACTTATGAGGATTGATAAACTGCAGCGCCCTGCACCCGGCATACTCTGCACGCCCTTCTATATGCTCTGTCAGAAGCTCCTGCTTCAGATATTCCCCCGCCAGCTTTCTGCGCTGCTCCCGTATTGCCCGAAAAGCTGCCAGCATTCCAGCTTTCCGGCTTCCGGTTTCGCCATAAGCATCCGCCAATAACTGATTCTCCGCATACTTCAGCCGATAATTCTCGATATTTTCAGGATAAGCCAGCAGTTTAAAATCGTCTGGCCAATGATCTTCTCCGCTCCTCATTTGATATGCGTGAAACATCTCGTGCACCAGGCCAGCCGCAAGAATCTCCGCATCCGTTTTCCCTGGGTTCTCTACCTGATAAATAGCAATAAACTCTCCTTCAAATTCTATAGCAGTATTTCCCACAAAGCGGTTGTCCCATGGAATCAATTTATCTGCCAGCCAGACCTGACTGGAATTATAAATTGCATAGCTGCAGCGCCGGAATCCTGGACATATATCCTCATAGGGCACAAGCTGTAACAAAACATTTACTTTTTCATATAACTGACGCATTTCCTGCTCCTTTCTGTTTAACATTTTATATGTTTAGGTTAAACTGCAGAAAGGAGACAATCAATTTGAAATTCTTCGACTTTTTCCTACCCTATCCTCTCCAGGACGGCGGCCACCTCTTTTACCGAACCGATGAAAATAAACCGCGCCACATTTTTTTGGTCATCAAAAAGATAGGTATAGGTAAATTCTTCCGGTTGCTCCCGGTTAATGTATTCCATTAAGATATTATTCAACTGCTCTGCCCGTTCCCTGCCCGGCTCGTCATGAATCAGACAGGTTGCCGGCTTCTGTGTATGCTCCTCCTCCAAAAAATGTTGTATATGCATTCTTGTCTTGGTCTTTATGCCGGACATTATAAAGGGCTGCGTAATAAAGTGTTCCACATCCTCCTCCGAAAAGGAATATTTTCCGGCCTTCATCGTACCAGTCAAGAGCCCCTGCCTGTAAAATGTCCGCAGGGAGCGTGTAGAATATCCTGTCATAAGAGCTAACTCCGCTAAATTGTAGTGCATGGCTTTCTCCCTCTGTCTTTCTTTCCTGATATTGTCAATCTTAAGCGAGACCGCCACGGAGGGACTTCACCGCCCTGTCCGTAACCCTGTCCTCCGGACCGATGTCTCCGCACAGCAGCGGGGAATCTACACGGCACTTTTTTATATTTTCCTCCACTTTCGCGTCGCTGAAATTGGCGTAACAATATTTACAGCCGTTTAAACAGGTGTTGTAGGCTCCTATATCCACGCTCTCAAAACAGCCGCATTCCTTCCTCTGGTTCTTGTCCTTTCCCCCAACAAGACTACACCCCAACAGTCTCTCGATCAAGCTTTGGTCTATGCAGCTGCCGTGACGGATTCCCAAAGCTCCAAGATCAATCTGCTCCGCACAGCTCTCAATCCGCAAGTCATGGTCCGCGGCTATCCGGGCCATCTCTGCCGCCAGTCCTGTCATCTCGCTCTGGGACATTTCCCCAATGGCATACTTCGCCGCATTTTTTCTGATTTTTGCATACATATCCACAAAGCTGATCACCACCCGCTCCGTGTGACCGGCCAGCCTGTCCGCAATCTCTTCAAAGGATTTCCGGTGGTAGTCTGCCGTGTATTTTTCATTTAGGAAAATGGGATCATAGCGCCATATGACCCTCTCCTTTCCTATCCGTTTTGAAAGTTCCTGAAATGTGGGAATCAGCTCTTTTCTCTTTTCCGGCAGATTCGACTCAATATCCCTGCCATACCCTGTGAGCGTGAACTGAAAATAATAGGTATAGTCCCGCAGCTTTTCCAGATGCGGAATCATGTTCGTCGGATTTTTGGTCCAGAACACAATGCAGTCCACCACCTGGGGTGATAAATCGATTCTGCTGATCTGGTGGGGATTCATGGGATTTTGCACGCAGCAATAGCCCGCTTTAATTCTGTCTATAAACCACTCGGCATAGTAATTTGGCAGGTCTGTTCTCCTGCTTGCACTTAAGATCATGTTCCGTTCCTCCCAATCTCTCGGAAATGATTTTGTAACTATATTATTACATGGTTAGCGAGTGTTGAAAATACCCTGTGTATTGGATTCTTTACTTATTTTGTATCCTCTGCTATAATTAATATACCATGATTCCGTGCGCTTCAGCGCACACTTCAATCGATAGAGTTAAATGCGGAGCATTTTACTCATTATACCATAATCTCATGCGCTTTAGCGCATATTCTGTTCAGTAGAGTTAAATGCAGAGCATTTTACTCAATTCACCATAAATCCTTGCACAGAGGGAGGAAAATGTTTTGGGAGCAGATATCTGGACTTTTTGCGAAGTGTATACAGAGGAGCAGGGCCAAAAACTGTGGCGGCCCGTACCCCTGAAAGACTGGGACGATCCCCGCGATTACGAATTGTTCTATATTCTGGCAGGCGCCCGGGGCTATGATCACAATTCCTATCCCCCCATTGCCCCCTGCCGGGGACTGCCGAAGGATATCAACCCGTCAACCATCCCGGAGAGGGATCTTGACGCTCTGGAGGATTCCGATGCTGTCTCATACTATACCTTAAAGGAATTAAAGGACAGCCCTTATTCTCGAATCATGAAACTGAAAAAGTGGGTGGACGCAGACGAATACAGGAAATGGGAACAACTTACAGCGGCTGAGCAGGAGCAATACGGCAAATTTTATTCCGTACATGTGGACACCCCGCCCTATGAGCGCGAGGGTATGGTGCTCATAGAGCGGGAGGACTATTACAACCTCAATTACCTCTGGATTATACAGGAGATGGAGGATGTCAAGAGAGAGTGGGGAATTGAAAACGAGGAAAACGTACGGCTTGTATTTTGGGTCGTATAAAAATCCCCACTCTACACATCAATATAGGCTCCGGCCTGCACGCGCCACATCTGCGCGTACCTTCCGTCCATTTGAAGCAGCTCCTCGTGCGTTCCCTGCTCGGCAATCCGGCCCTTCTCCAGCATAATAATATAATCCGCAAGCCGCGTGGTGGACAGCCTGTGCGAAATAAAGATCACTGTCTTGTCCTTCGTCGCCGTCAGCATGGCATGATTCAGCTGGTATTCCGCAATGGGGTCCAGCGCGCTGGAGGGCTCATCCAAAATCATCAGTCCCGCCTTCTGGTAAAAAACTCTGGCTATGGCAAGTTTTTGACTTTCACCGCCGGACAGATTCACACCCTTCTCCATGATCTCCGTAGTCAACTGGGTATCCAGACCATCCTCCATCCCCTGAACTCTCTGCCAAAGACCGCTCTCCGAAAGCGCCTGCCGAATCGGTTCTTCCTCGCAGTGCTCCCCAACGTTCATCAGCACGTTTTCTCTCACATTTCCTGCAAAAATCTTAAAATCCTGAAAAACCGTGCCGATGGATTCCCGGTATTTTTCTACCTGATAATCCCGGATGTCCACTCCGTCCGCAAGAATCCTGCCCTCTCCCACATCATACAGCCGCATCAGGAGCTTTACCAGCGTGGTCTTTCCGGCGCCGTTGTATCCGACCAGCGCAATCTTCTGCCCCGGTCTGATATGCAGGGAAATATCTTTCAGGAGATTCCCATCCTCCTTGCGATAGGCAAAGGAAACCCCCTGCAGCTCGATCTCCTTGGCCCCCTCAGCCGGGAGCAGACCTTTCTCCGAGACAATCTTTGGCTCATAGTCCAGAAAATCCCGGAGTTTCTGGACATACAGACTCGTCTCACAGGCAAAGGGATAAACGTCTGTGAAAATACTCATGCCGCGCTTCAACCGTCCAAAGGAATTATACAGAATCGCCACGCTGCTGAACGACAACGCCTTCCGGACAGTCGCCTGAAACACCAGATAGGAGATGTAGAGCACATCGCTGAAAAAGCTGTTGCTCACATACCTTCTCATAAAGCTTAAGAAAAATCTGCGGTTCGCATTCCTCTTTTCCACCTGATAGACTTCCTCGTTTGCCTCCTCGAACTGGTCGAACAATACGCCGGAGACCTCCGGATTCAGCCTGAGCTCCTTGGCATAATCGCTCAGATAAAACACTCTTTTCACATACTCCCTCTTCCTCTCATGGGGATTTCGGGCGATTCTAATCTTAAACGTCAGCTTATTGAACAGCTGATTAAAGGCAAACGCCATCACAAAGGACACCACTGCGAACGGGATGGATGTCTTATCCTTCATAAAAAAGTAGATTCCCGTAGAGATGAAGACCGCGATTCCAGACGCCGTGTTCTGCAAAAACGTGACACACCTGTCAATTTGATTGTCCACCTCCGCAAGCACCAAAACCAGCTCATTGTAGTAATCCGGATTGTCGTAGCACTCCAGATCCAGCTCCTTCGCCTTCTCATAGAACAGGAGCTTTATCTTCTCCCGCATCTTGGGGCGCTCCTTCTCCAGTATATAATCCCACACGATCGCCGTAAACACCATTCCCAGCGTAACTCCGCCAAACAGGATCAGAAGAAACGTCGCCACCTGGCGGAAAGGATAATGAAATTCTGCCGCCTCCAGTACATAGCCGATTCCATAGGTGTGCTCAAAGAAGATGGACACCTGATTGCGCACGGAATCCAGTACCGCAAAGATCACATATCCGGGCGAGGCCGCCAGACAGAGCTTTATTAAAAACCAGTTGTTTTTCCAGACCTGCGCCGCGGTCTGCTTCACTTGATCTTTCTCCTGTTTCACAGCTCCACCTCCCCTTCCTCATCCAGAGCCAGATAATTCATGGCCTGCTTTTTATACATCTGCGCATAGCTGCCGCCAAGCTCCATTAGCTGCCGGTGGGAGCCTTCTTCAATCAGTGTGCCGTTCTCCAGCATGAAAACCTTGTCACAGCTCTTTACAGAGGACAGACGATGGGAAATAAAGAGCATGGTGTGATCCCTGCCCTCCCTCATAATATTTTGAAACAGCTCATACTCCGCAATGGGATCAAGAGCGCTGGACGGTTCATCAAATATTTTCACCGGCGAATCCTTCGCAAAGGTTCTGGCCACCGCCAGCTTTTGATTCTCTCCCCCGGACAATACCGCCCCGTCCTCCTCAAATTCCTTTGTCATCATGGTGTGGATTCCCTTGGGAAGGCTCTGCACCTTTTCAAAGACTCCCGCTCTTTTTAGGGATCGCTCCACCAGCTCGTCCTCGTTCTCATAGTGCCTGCCCATCAGAACATTCTCCTTGATGGTCATTCCCATAATGCTGAAATCCTGAAAGGTAGCGGCAAACATTTCCCGGTAGGCATGAAGATCGTATTCCCGGATATCCCTTCCGTTTACCCGGATCACGCCGGAGGTGGGATCATACAGTCTCAGCAGCAGCTTGACGATCGTGGTTTTTCCAGCGCCGTTATGCCCCACCAGCGCCACGATCTCACCCTTATTCAGTTCAAAGGAAAGATTCTTGATGGTCTCCTCATCCTTATAAGAAAAGCATACGTTGTCGAACACAAGACTCTCAAACTCTTTCTCCGGCAGAATCCCCTTCTGATCCTCGGGAATCTTCTCCTTGTATTCCAAAAAACCCCTGAGATTGTTTATGAACAGACCGTTTTTCATAATGGCCATGATATCTTCAAAAAGACGAATCAAAATCCAGGTCATGGCGACCATAAGGCTGCTCATAACCGTGAGCTGCGCCAGGGAGATGGAACCTGTCACCAGATGCCGATAAATGGCATAGAAGAGCACTCCCTCAAAGATTACCGTGAAGGTAAATGTGCACCTCCAAAAGTTCAGACTTGCGGTGGCAAACGCATATTTCACGGCCACTTTTACATTTTTCTGCGTTGCGTCATGGTACTGCTTTTTGAGGAGACGAAAAATTTGGAAAAGCCGTACCTCTTTTGCATAGTCCGGCAGATACATTGTCCGATTGACATAATTCAGCACCTTGTCATTGGGCGCCTGCTCCTGATATCGTTTGAACTCAAACTTGTTCCTCAAGTTTCCAAACAGAAAATTGCCGGTCAGCGGACAGATGATAAAGAGCACCGCAAAGTGATCGATCTGGTACATAAACACAAACACTGCCGCAGTTGCCACCACTCCCACTAGAACTCCCCAAAAGCTTGTGATAATGGCGCTGACCTTCGCCTCCGCTCCATCCATCGCCATCGTGTAGCGATTGTAGAAATCCGAATCCTCGTAACATTTCAGTTCTACATTTCGCGCCTTCGCATACAGTTTACGGTAGATACCCCCGTATAGTCTGGTAGTCTGCAGCGGAAGGATCACATTGTCCGCATAGTTGGTATACAGATTGATAAGGCCAAAAATTATACCACAGACCGCAATAAAGACAAATATCTCATTAAAGCCCTTGTTCTCATCCAGTGCGCCTACAATCTCCCTCAGAAAAATCGCGTCAAAAAACACCCACTCAAAGTAGCCTGCCAACCTCATAAAAAATGAGTTGATTACCAGGCTTTTACTGATGGAAAATCCCAGCTTCAGGGCATACCAGTCATTCTCTATCGTTTTTGCAAAAGATAATTTTTTCTCTTTCATATTTCCTCTATTCAATCACAACGAACTGCTTTTATCGTTTCCGTGCCTTTATAATGACTGCATTATTGATCAGTCTCGCCAACCCCGCCGAGTAATATTTTCCTTCCCGGAAAATATCGGCCTCTTTCGGGTCATAAGCAGATTCCTCTACCACCTGTTCAATATGAAAACCATGATTTGAAAGGCAATTTAGGTAGGTTGACAGCTTCCAGTTGTGCAGACGCAGACGAGAATCTCTTTTCTGTATATCGATATCCCGCTCATCCACATAAGAACGGCTGAGAATGTAACGACCATCCACAGCGTCTATGCACTGCATTAACGGATTATCCCATGAGAAAATTATCCGTCCGCCAGGTTTGAGATACTCGCCTATAAGCTTAATCGTCTTATCCGGGTCCGTAGTCCAACCCAGCCCATAAATGGAGAATACCAGATCAAAATAACGATGTGGAATACCCGGGTCTATCTCCATAGGTGAAGTGAACAATTTTCCTTTCCAATCAGAATTTGCCAGCAGCTTTTCCGCTTTATCGATACGTTCAGCTGATATATCCAATCCCCATAGTTCTCCGGCCCCCTGTTCTTTCAGCCATAGCAAAGATTCCCCACACCCACAGCAGATTTCCAACACCGCCTTGCCCCGCACATCCCCCAGCAGATGCAGTTGATCCTCTGTCGGCGTGTAAGGACCGTAATTTGGCAAAAGTGTCCCCTGCCAGTTACTCTTGGTAAGCTCTGTCCAACCATAATTATTAACCTCCAGCTGCTCTGCAACTTCCTTGGACAGCTCCTGTGTATCTTGAACACCTGCAAATAAGCTGTCTATAGATACACCGAAATACTCCGCCAACTTAGGCAGCAGGTACAAATCCGGGTTTGCCTTACCCGTCTCCCACTTACTCACTGCCTGCGCAGATACCCCCAATGTTTTTGCCAGATCTCCTTGCCCAATCTTGTGCCGACAACGCAGTTGTTGTATAGTCGTTCCAATATTTTCATTCATATAGCAATCCTCTTTTCAATGATTGGGAAGCTTCCTGAAGATATAATAGCAAATATAGTCAATATGCACAAGCGAATAATCTTTAATACTATTCAACCTATGGTTGATTACTTTTCATGGGTAGGGAAATTTAGGCATAAAAAATCAGAGGCGCCCTTAGACAATTTATCCATGGACGCCTTACCCTTATTCTATCACAAAGGATTCCGAGTGAAAATTAGCATAATATCGCCCCTTTTGCGCCGTGAATTTCAGCACGCAGTAGTCGGGGTCTGTCACCCCTTTGGGATAGTACATGGTATCTCCATGCTGCCAGATCATCTGCTTGCTCTCCTCGTCCTCCAGCACTTCCATGGTCCCTACCAGCATGACGCCTCTAAAAAAGCGTTTATCACAAAAATAGATGCTGGCGTTGGGATTCTTCCGATACTGCGCCACTCTCATGGAGGATGTGTTGGTGGAGAACCAGAATTCTTTTATCCCTTCCCTCTTGCGAGGCGAAAGCATGGCTTTCATGTTGGGAAAGCCATCCTCGGAGATCGAGGCGATAAAAGAAACTTTTTGTTTGTCAATTAAGTTGCCGATGGTTTTCTGCGGATCGCGCATCATAAGTTTGTCCTCCGTTTCTTACTGATGAATTACCTTCCTCGTTTTATGAATCAATCCTCGCACTTTCTTTTTCTGTAAAAACAGGTCATAGCTCTTAATGATCAATACGGAACACTTCGCCTGCTCCATAATCCTGTCGGTCCGAAATCCGGTGACCACCTCCTGGATTCCCCAATCCAAAGAGGCGCCCATGATTACCAGGTCATAGCTTTCCGAGTGTTCAACTACTTTATCAACCAAAGCGCCGCTGCATACCTGGATCTCCGTCGGCCGGTCAAATTTGGCCGCCGATGTCTTCAGATATTCCCTCGTCTCCTCAATATCCTCGTCCCGGTCCACCACATTTAGAAGCGTGATCTCCGCGCCGTATGCATTGGCGATTCGGTTGACCACCTTCGCTGTCATCTTGGAGTATCTGCCGCCTCCATAAGGAAACAGAATCTTTTTATATTCCGTCTCCTGGCTATGCATCCGCAGGACTCCCACATCTGCCGGGGCTTCCTGGAGCATTCGATATGTGATATCGCCATGCATATATTTTACCAGGCCTGCACCATGCCAGCCCATGATTACCAAAGGATTTTTCTCCTTTCTTATCACTGACATAATCGCATGAAATACTTCTCTGGAATTGATCAGGACAGGCCTCATAAAAGGCTCATCCTCGTATGCCTTTAACTTCTGGACAATCTCATCCTGTGAACTCATGGTCTGCATCATCATATCATAGTCCGCGATTGTCAGCAGATTGTCGGGAAAGACATTGACCTTCACCGGAACTACCGTTGTACTTTGCTCCGCAAGGGCAATCTTCCTGCCGAAGTTCAGCAGACCGTCTGCCGTGTGAGGATTGGAAACAGGAATGATGATTTCATTTTCTCTGTTATCCTTTTTATGCTCTTTAATCTCCGGGATATCCATGATGGAGATACCCTTGGAGGCATATTTCAGTCTGGGCATAATGAGGTAATAATACAATACCCCGACTCCAATCACAGAGACGGCAATAATCAGTGCGGGCCGGTCAGATATGGCAAGATTGAAGATCAGGAACAGATTCAGCCCTATTCCAAGTATTGGTGTAAGAGGAAAAAGAGGAACCCGGAATTTTCGCTCAAGTTCCGGCTTTTTCCTGCGGAAAATTATCAGAGCGACATTGACAAGGCTGTATCCGGTCAGGGAAAAGATACTGGTCACGGTAGAAATATGCTCCAGATCCCGGATTGACACGGCAATCACAACAATTACGGAGGATACAACAATGGAGAAAATCGGTGTCTTTGTGGTTTTGTTGATTGCCTTAAACAGGCTTGGCAGGCGCTGATCCCTCGCCATGGCAAAAGAAGTCCGGGAGGACGCCATGACAGCCGTATTGATGGAAGACAAGGTAGCCAATATTCCCGCAAAGGCAAAAAGATATCCTCCGACAGCGCCTCCCATATGTACTGCGGTATCAATCAGCGGTGTGCTGGTCACCTCCGGCAAAAGCTGTGTCCACGGCAAAATTCCGCATCCCACAAAAAATACCGTGGTTTTGATAAAAATAACTGCAGCTATGGAGATCAGGATCGCTTTCGGAATCGTCTTTTCCGGTTCAATAACCTCCTCGCTGGCTGTAGTGATTAAGCCATATCCGATATAAGTCATATATAGAAATCCCATAGCGTTAAATACCCCGGACATTCCATGGGGCGTAAAGGGCTTCTGATTGCCTATATCCATATGAAACACGCCCACTACCACATAGAAAAGAAGTAACGCTACCAGAACAGTCGTAATAACATTCTGCAGGGTGCCGGAGCTTTTTGTGCCTTTGATATTGGTAAACATCACATATACCACCAGCAGATAAGCTGCCGCCATCTGTGGGATAAAGGGGAAAATATAGTTGATAAAATTTCCAAAGCCCAGGGCAAACAGACCGCAGGACATGGCATAGCCCAGCCAGAATCCCCATCCGCAGATAAAACCGATAATATTATTACCCGTGGCTTCTTTCACATAGACATAACCACCGCCCGCCTTTGGAACCACTGTTACCAGCTCCGCAAAGGACAGACCCGTAAAGACAGCCGCAATACCCGCCAGAAAGATAGCCAGCGAAGCCCCCGGACCGGCTGTGGCATAACTCGTACCCGCCAGAACAAAGATAGCAGAACCTATCATCGTTCCGATGCTGATCATAAGTGAAGAATACATTCCCAACGTCCTGTCCAGTTTTTGCTTCATACAATCCCACCTTTTCTTTCCTAAAATGATATTTTCATTTTAGCAGAATTATCTACATATTGCAAATAGTCTGACCCGGCTTCTTTTCTATAAGATAACGAAAAATGCCGCAACTCCACAAAGTTACGGCATTCCAGCGTTGGTGAGGTGACTCGAACACCCGATCTTCCGCTTAGGAGTTAAAACAACCTATTTTTTAGAGTCCAGCAAGTTCTCTGTTGTCC
>CAZKAO010000016.1:0-54476 GCA_964550745.1 uncultured Acetatifactor sp. | reverse complement strand
ATAACGCATATTACATGGACTTCCTTTCCGCAATCTCTGCCATCTTCGCCTCGTTTAATCTGGTATCCCCGTGAACTCTGGAATACGACAGATAACCGTTCATACGGTCAATCTTGGTCAGATTACGGCTGCCGCATTTGGGGCAGACATCCATCTCCAGCTCCTGATGGCCGCAATCATCGCAGTAGGCCAGAGACAGATTAACTCCCTCGTAAAAGCCCATATCCATAGCGCGGTATATTAAGGTCTTAATTGCTTCTGTATTATAATCAATCGGATATTTCACATACTGGATCTTGCCGCCGTTACACAGATTCCAGAAGCGGTCCTCCATGTCCTGTTTTTCAATGGGGGTGATTTCCTCCGACACATGACAGTGGAAGCTGTTGCTCACATACTCCCTGTCGGACACTCCCTCCACAATACCGTATTTCTTGCGGAACTGCTTGACCTGTACGCCGCAGAGATTCTCCGCAGGCGTGCCGTAGATGGCATACAGGTTGCCGTCCTCCTCCTTGAACTGCGCCACCTGAGCATTAATATATTCCATAACCTCCAGCGCAAAGGCGCCGTCCTCCACCAGGCTCTTGCCATTGTAGAGCTCCTGCAGCTCGTTCAGGGCCGTGATACCAAAGCTGGCGGTTGCCGCTTTCAACAGGGGCTTAATCTTGTCTGACAGCTTCAGATGTCCGCCTAAAAATCCTCCCTCGCAGTATGCCAGAGGATTGGTGGACGCACGCATCTCCCCCAGATACGCATAGGTGCGGATATGAAGCTGGCGGATCAGATTCAGGTAGTAATCCAGCACCTCATAGAAATCCCGGCTCTCCTTCCTTGCCTTGGCCAGAATCATAGGCAGATGCAGGGATATGGCGCCGATATTGAACCGTCCCACAAACACCGGCTCGTCTGTGTCATCCGCCGGATGCATGCCGCCTTTTACATACCAGGGGGACAGGAAAGCCCTGCATCCCATGGGAGATATAATCTTGCCATACTGCTTGTAGATGCTTGCAACATAACCCTTGCCGGTCAGACTCAGCCAGTCGGGGTACATGGTCTTGGCGGAGCATTGTACACCGGCCTCAAACACATCCTCCAGAGGCTTGCCCGGGCCGTGCAGGTTCTCGTCAAAGAGGAACACGATCTTGGGGAACAGCACAGGCTTCTTGCACTCCTTCTTGCCCTGTCCCTTTCTGCGCACATTCAGCATGGAGATCGTTGCCAGCTTGGCAAAACGCCCTGTGCCCGTGCCTGCAGTCACCGTGATAAAGGGATAGTCTCCCCGGCTGCTGCCCACAGTGTTAAACTTGTACTCCCATCCCTGAAAGCCCTGTTCAAACTCTCTCACCACATCCGCATAGGCCTCCGCCTCCGCAGTGTCCGGGTCTATCCCCAGACGGGCATACTTTGCCAGACATTTCTGATAGGACTTCTCCGCATAGGGCTCCAGGATCAGATCCACGCTGGGAACGGTAAAGCCGCCGTACTGCTGGCTGGCAGCGCTAAGCACGATATCTCCGATAACGTCAAAAGCCACATCCAGCGTCTTGGGCTCGTTATACCACACATTCCCCATCTCAAAACCGCCCCGCAGCACATTCTCCACATCAAAAAGACAGCAGTTCATCGTATCCCGGCGGGCGGACATATCATGAACATAGATATAGCCATCGCGGCATGCCTGAATCTCCTCGGTGGTCATAAAAAACTTCTGATACAGCTCTTTGTTCAGCTGATTGAATATCAGACTTCTCTTGGTGGACACCAGCGCCGAATCCGTGTTGGCGTTCTCCTTGTCGCCCACATACATGATGGACTGGCTCTTCTTGTACACATCGTCCAGCATCCGCACAAAATCCTGCTTATAATTGCGGTAGTCCCGATAACTCTTCGCCACCACAGGTTTGACCTGCTCCAAAGCGCTCTCCACAATATTATGCATGATGGGAATGGGAATCTCTGCCTGATCCAGCTCGTCCACCTTGTCGATCACATACTGGCAGATATGGCGTTTCTCCTCGTCGGTAAACTTGGTCAAGGCACGGTATGCGCTCTTTCCTACGGCATCAATCACTTTCTGTACGTTGAAAGCCTCTTTGCTTCCATCCTTTTTGATAACATACACCGTCTTCTCCGGCTGGTAGATAATGCCATAGTCCTCTGCGTTCTTTGTCTCTGTTTCCGTAATATTACTCATGCTCTCCATCCCTTTCCTCAGCATACATTTCTCATGGCACACCATATATGGTGGCGCAACTGTCTCTGTGCGTCTATATTTAGTGTCCAATTACTAGTATAAGTATATTTATACCACTTGTCAACGAACGATCTGAAGAAATATAGCCAAAAAAGATTACCAAATTTTGGTATTTTTTCAGTATTGCTCCAATATCTCCTGCAGCCTTGCGCAGAACTGCGCTTTCACCCGTTCTGGGCTCAGGATGCGGATCTGTCCGTGCAGCCCTGCCAGCCAGCCGAAAAACTGGTCGCTGACCACCACATTCACTCTGGCTCTCAGATATCCCTCCCGCTCGCTGCGCAGCACAATCTCCCTGCCAAAGCGGTCCAACACTACGCCGATCATATTCTCCGGCACTTCCAGCTGCACCGTCTCTTCCTCTCCGCCGAACATGCCAAAGGTTTTATCCGCATAAACTGCCAGATCCAGCTTTTCAAACTGCTCCTGCCCCTGTCTTTTTTCCGGGAGTTCTTCCACCTGCGCCATTTTATCCACCCGGTAATGCTTCATCATGTCGGCGCTATCATCCCAGGCCAGCAGATAGTAATTTTCCTCCCGCCAGATCAGCGCCCAGGGACTGACCCTATAGAGCTGCCCCTTCCTGCGGGGCACCAGGCGCTTTTGTCCATTCCACTCCAGATACTGAAAAGTGATCTGGCAGTTGTCCTGGATGGCCCGGTGCAAAGCGTCAATGCAGTAATAGATTCCCTCGTTTTCCGTCTTGATACGGCCCACCACATGAACCTGACGCCGCAGCTTCCCCGCATCGTGGCGGCTGGCCAGCTTCTCCAGCTTGCCGATGAGTTCTCTGGACTTTTTGGGAGTGATAAATCTTGACGACTGGACCGCGTCCACCAGGAGCTTAAGTTCCGCCAGCTCAAAGTCCCTTCCAGCCATATAATATCCGCCGCCCTGCCTGCTCTGCCGCTGCAGAATATCGTATCCAAACTGCTGCAGACAGCTGATATCGTCATAGATGCTCTTGCGTTCGCTGTGGATTCCCTGCTCCTCCAGCCGGTCAATCAGCTCCTGTGTGCTGAGGACATGGGCCTCGTCCGTCTCCTCTGTCAATATCTTTACCAGATACAGCAATTTTAATTTCTGTCCCGATGCTCTGGCCATACGAACCTCCTTACTTTCGGTGGCAAGTCGCCCTTATTTGTCTATATTACTCATCCCCTGTTACCCAAAACGGAGTTTCACAATTGTCTCAAAACAAGCCTGGCCAAGATACTCCCCTGGCCAGGCTATCTGTATATCCCCAACACCTCATAAAGCTGTTGCAGAACAGTTATTTCATAATCCGCCCTATAATCATATGTATGGGGCTTTTCCCCAGGATTGTACCAACAGGTCTTTATCCCCGCCTGTATGCCGCCCAAAATATCGCTGGTCATGGAATCCCCAACGATCAGTATTCTGTGCGGGTCCTTCTCCTCCAGCTGTTTCAGACAGTGATCGAAAAAAGCCCGGTGGGGCTTGGCACAGCCGATAGTCTCCGAGATGAATATCCCGTCCATCACCTCAAAAAGCCCCGACAGCTTCAGCTTGTTCATCTGGGTGGCTGTCACGCCGTTGGTCACCACATACTGCCGATACTGCCCCTGCAGGGATTTCACCAACGTCAGCGCATCGTCCACAAAGGCGTAATTGTTGCCTAGTCCCTCCTGAAATTCCTTCAGAAAAGCTTTCTCGTCAATCCCTGTCAGACCGTACTCGCCAAAAAAATCCCGGAATCTGCCCGCAAGCAGCTCCGCCTTGGTGATCTCTCCCCGCTCCAGCCGTTTCCAGTAGCCGTCATTGATCCGACTGTAGCATTGAATCATCTCCTCCGTAATTGGCTGTCCGATAGTGCGAAAGCACTTGCGCAGGGAACACCTCATGGAATAGTCAAAATCCAACAGTGTTCCGTCTACATCCCACAGTATCGTGGTAATCGATTTATTCCCCATCTGCCTGCTCCGCCACGGCATCGGGCTGCTGCTGATTCTTTCTCTTGCGCAGGGTGATACCGATAAAGGTCGCCACTCCTGCCACCGCCACGATCACCAGCATGAGCAGTAAATAGGATAAAAAGGAATTCAAAAATGCGGTCATAATGATTGCCTCCCGATTATAGTCATTGCAATGAGTATTATATCAATATTTGGCGGCTCCCGTCAAGACAGTTTCCAGATTCCCTGCTGCAGGAAATTCTCTGCCTGTTCCTGAGCCCTCCGTATGATGGACTGGTCATAGCCCATGATCTCCAGCAGACGGATGGCGTTGCGGCTGCCCGCCCTGCCCTCACGCAGAGTATAGTTAAAAAGAATATCGCCGTCCCGGATCTCTTCCTCAAAGTGATAGTTGTCATACTGTCCGGACAACAGCTCTGTCAGTTCAATATCATGGGTGGCGGCAAAGCACAGGATATTCTCCCCTGTCAGGCTCAGCAGAATCTGAGTGGCCGCCGCAATCCGCTCCACCGTGTTGGTACCCCGGAGCACCTCATCCACAAAACACAGCACCGGACAGTCACTGTCCTCCTTCATGGCATCCAGGATGCGCTTTAAGGACTTGATCTCCACGATGTAATAGCTCTCCCCGCTCTCCAGATCATCCCGCAGAGACATGGAGGAATATATGCGGAACCTGGGAGCGCTGTAGGCATCCGCCGGAACCATATTCAGGGTCTGGGCCATCAGGGCTCCCAGCGCCACTGTCTTTAAAAAGGTGGACTTGCCGGAGGCGTTGGAACCCGTCAGCAATACGCCCCTTCCAGCAGTTATGCTGTTTTTCACCGGATTGTCGATCAGCGGATGATAGAGCTGCTCCGCGGACAGCACATCTCCCCGCAGGCAGGGCCTGCACCAAGACGCTCCCTCCGCCTCCAGACTCCCCCGGTACATGGCGATGCTTACCGCCGACTCCAGATAACCCAGATTGGTGATGATCTGGTCGATCTCCTCCTCATGGATGCCGATCTCCCGCAGCATCCGGTTAAAAAAAATCAGATCCACATGAAACGCCATGCGCACATAGTCCAGCAGAATGTCCAACGGACTGCCCCCCGTGGTGTTGCCCGCCTTGGAAAATACCCAGAAAGACCCTCGCTGGGACTTGTTCAGCGCCTTTTTTCCCTGCAAGAGCTTCTCATTTTCCCGCTCACATACCTGGAGCTTCAGTCCGACTGTCTCCTGCGCCGCTATCAGCAGCCGGGTGATATAGGCCAGACTGGTGATATAGGGTTCAATCTGCCGCTTCACCTCCATATAGGTGTAGATATTATACACCATCAGCCCCATAATGGCCGCCACTCCCATAGGCAGATGAAAGTACATCAAAAGCAGCGCCGGAAGATACAGCAGATTGGCAATGATATCCCTGGTACTGGACCGGTCTCCCAGCGTATGCAGATATTCCAGATAGTCATACAGGGAAAACTTGCCGGTATTCCCCAGATTGCCCATAATCTTCTGGAAGGCAACTCTCTGCCCGGAATTCTCCATAAAATAAGTGACAATGTTGTCAAAATACTGTAATTCCTGCTCTGATCTGTCTGGAGTACGCAGCATATCATACAGCACCTCCTCCCCGCTGGAGGAAATCGTGTAGTTCAGACGCACAAATACCTGATCCATGGACAGGTCATCCCAAGTGATATCATCGATCTGACCCGGTCTTCTATGATGCTCATAATAGCCCGGAATCCGCAGAAAACGCTCCACCTTGTACTCTTTGTCAGGCCGCTTCCCATAGCTCTCATACAGTTTTTTCTCAAAACGTTTCTTTTCACGGCGGTCAGCCAGAACGCCCTGTCCTGCCAGAAACAGCAGGATCAGTGCCATGGCTCCCCAGAAGATCAAATATTCCATGTTCGTCTCCCATATCAAAATAGCCTGCAATTCCCCGAAACAGACAGGGCAGGCGAAAGCGCCTGCCCCGCATTGTTCTGTCTCTTACAGGAATACATATTTCAGGATAAAGAGAACCGTCAATACATACATCAAAATACTTACTTTTCCCTTGGTCTTACCAGTGCACAGATGCAGGATAGTCCAAGAGATCACGCCTATGGCAATGCCCTCGGAGATGCTGTACATCAGGGGCATGGAAATAATGCACAGGAATGCGGGAATGGCTTCCAGCATATTGTCCCAGCTGATCCTGGCCACGGAGCCGATCATGTAGAAGCCCACGATGATCAGAGCCGGTGCGGTGGCAAAGGAAGGAATCGTCAAAAACAGTGGGGAGAACACAATAGCCAGCAGGAAGAACAGACCTGTCACCACTGCGGTCAGACCGGTTCTTCCGCCCTCGGTCACACCCGAAGCGCTCTCCACATAGGTGGTGGTGGTGGAAGTACCCAGCACAGCGCCGGCGGAGGTTGCGATAGCGTCTGCCAGCAGAGCGCCCTTGATTCTGGGCAGCTTGCCGTCCTTGTCCAGCATGTTGGCCTTGGAGGATACGCCGATCAGAGTTCCCAGGGTATCAAAGATATCCACAAACAGGAACGCGAACACGATAACTACCATATCCAGCACCTTGACTGTGCTGAAATCTGCCTTGAACACCTGTCCAAAGGTGTTGCCCAAAGGCGAGAAGTCAAAGGACACAAAATCGGAAGGAATCACGGGATACATACCCAGATCAGCATTGGGCACATACAGATGTGTCAGCTCGCAGATGATTCCCAGCACCCAGGTGATCAGGATACCGAACAGAATGCCGCCCTTTACCTTCTTGATCAGCAGGAAAGCCGTGATCAGCACGCCGATCAGCGCCAGCAAAGCGCCCATGCCGACGGAACTGAAATTCTCCTTGAAATTCTGATAAGTAACCAGCGTGGAATCATTATTCACCACGATTTTCGCGTTCTGCAGACCGATAAAGGCGATAAACAGACCGATTCCGGCGCTCACAGCGGACTTCAGTGTCATGGGAATGGCATTGAAGATGGCTTCGCGCACATTGGTGACAGACAGCACGATAAAAATCAGACCCTCAATAAATACGGCCAGCAGGGCGATCTGCCAGGAGTATCCGTATGTGATGACAACCGTGTAGGCAAAATACGCATTCAGTCCCATGCCGGGTGCCAGCGCAAAAGGATAATTGGCAAGAAACGCCATCAGCACGGTTCCCAAAAAGGAAGCCAGCGCAGTTGCAAGCAAAATTGCCTGCCTGTCCATTCCGGTTGCGGAAAGGATGTTGGGATTAACAGCCAATATATACGCCATGGTCATAAAGGTAGTGATACCCGCCATGACCTCGGTCTTGACATTGGTGTTATTCTCCTTGAGTTTGAAGAACTTTTCTAACATTTTTCCCTCTCATTTCTGCCGCTTTTGCAGCTTTTATAGTGGTTAATAGTATCTATCGATATCTGAGCATTTACTCAGATAGCAACCTTTGTACAATGGCATTGCAGGCGTTATAGATATTTTCGGGCTTGTCCCCCACATTGAATCTGCCGTCCTTATACAGGATCTTGCCATTTATCATGGTCATCTTCACATTGGCCTTACTGCCGCTGTAGACCACATTCTTCGGGATATTGTGGATGGGCTGCATATTGGGCTGTTGCAGATCCAGCAAAATCATGTCTGCCAGCTTGCCCTTGGCCAGCACATCCGCCCTGCCAAGGCGCATGGCCTTGGCTCCATTCACCGTGGCCATCTTTAGAACCTCCCTGGCATCCAGACTGGCGGCATCCATCTCCCGCAGCTTGGACAGGCCGGACACCAAGAACATCTCCCTGAACATATCCAGCGCATTGTTGCTGGCGGCACCATCAGTACCGATAGCCACCGGAATCTGTCTCCTGACAAAATCCATGATGGGCGCTATGCCGCTGGCCAGCTTGGCATTGGAAGCCGGATTAGTGATCGCATACATCCGCCGTCTGCGGAAGACATCCATATCGTCATCTGTCATATGAACACAGTGGTATCCTCCCCCGCCAAAGTCAAACATTCCCAGAGAATCCAGAAAAAACGCCGGCGTCATACCATACTTTTTCTTACACTCCTGTACCTCATCCATAGTCTCGGACATGTGGGTGAACACAGGAGCCCTGTGCCGGTGCGCCAGCCCGGACAGCTGTACCATCAGCGCCCTGTCGCAGGTGTATTCCGCATGAAAACCCAGCTGATAACTGATCAGCGGATTCTTGCGATTCCAGTGCATATACTCTTCCTCCACCTGGCTGATGGATGAGGTAAAATCATTCAGTCCGCTTACCAGCACACAGCGCATACCCATATCCAGGCAGGCTTTCGCCGTCATATCCGGTTTCAGATACATA
This sequence comes from uncultured Acetatifactor sp., assembly GCA_964550745.1. GTDB lineage: Bacteria > Bacillota > Clostridia > Lachnospirales > Lachnospiraceae > Acetatifactor. The sequence goes on along the minus strand of CAZKAO010000016.1, from coordinate 45,948 downwards.
TCAAAAATCGAGGTGATACCACTGGTCAGGTATTCCAGTATGGCCAGACGGGTCATCTGATAGATATCCTGATCCGTCAGTTTCTTCTCCATGGGAAATACCTTGTTCTGAAGCCAGTCCTGCAGAGGCACATCATCCGAAGCAGACCGCAGAAAGGTCATTGCCGAATGGGTGTGCGCATCCTTAAAGCCCGGCATCAGCAGATTCTCCTCACAGTCAATCTCATAGTCCCAGGAGATACGGGGAACTCCTTCACCCCGCCATTCCTTCTCGATCTCTTCCTGATCTGCCACATAGACGATCTTCTCATTCTTAACCCAGACCTCTCCCAGAAAAATATCCCTGTTTGGTTCCATGGTCAGAATTCTGGCATTATATAATCTCAAATTCATACTTTTATTTTCCCCTTCTTACTCACTGTTATCTATAATCGTCTCCTTTCATATGTCCCTGCTCTTCCACTCAGGACCAAAGCTCCTGGGCAGCAATTCCTCCAATGTGTATTCCTCATAGTCTGCCGTACTTCTGCCTACCAGAATCCGAAAATCCGGCCCACAGAACTCCCGCATGACCTGCCTGCAGACGCCGCAGGGATAAGCCATATCGGGAAAGATCTCTCCCTGTTCATGCTCCCGGCTGCCGCCCACGACAGCAATGGCGGAAAACGTTCTCTTCCCCTCGCTGACCGCCTTGAAAAAGGCTGTCCGCTCGGCACAGTTGGTTGCCCCATAGGAAGCATTCTCAATATTGCAGCCCTGGTATATCTCACCCTCGTCAGTCAGTAGAGCCGCACCCACCAGATATCCTGAGTAGGGGGCATATGCCCGTTCCCTGGCCTCCATGGCCGCCTGTATCAGTTCCCTGTCCTGCTTCTGTCTATCCATGACTACCCCTTCTCACACTCACACTTTGCACAGAATCTGCGGACTATATCTGTCCAAAGCGTTTGACGGATTCCGTCACCAGACTCTTAAACACAGGTGCCGCCTTATCTGCCGCCTCCTGTACCTCCTGATGCGTCAGGGGATTGGCAGTCATGCCTGCCGCCAGATTACACACACAGGAGATTCCACAGATTCTCATGCCCATATGCGCCGCCGCCACAGCCTCCACCGCCGTACTCATGCCTACGGCGTCACAGCCCAGCGTCCGCAGCATGCGGATCTCCGCCGGGGTCTCAAAGGACGGCCCTGTGAGCTGGGCATACACGCCCTGCTGAAGGAAAATATGCTGATCTCTGGCCGCCACCTTTATGATCTCCTGCAAATCGCTGTCATACACATGAGTCATATCCGGGAACCGGGTTCCCAGCTCCTCTATGTTGGGTCCGATCAGCGGATTGGGGGCAAAACAGGAGATGTGATCGGTAATCAGCATCAGATCCCCGGCGTGGAAAGAGGTATTCACACCGCCGGAGGCGTTGGTCAGAAAGAGTATCTCCGCACCCAGTAATTTCATCAGCCGCATGGGAAGCACCACATCGCTGATGGAATAACCCTCGTAATAGTGTACCCTGCCCTTCATGCACACCACAGGCACATCGCCAACATATCCAAAAATGAACCGCCCATCGTGTCCCGGCACAGTGGACACGGGAAAGCCCTCGATGTCTCCATAGGGCACCTGGGCTACAACTCTGATGGTATCAGCGTAATCGCCCAGGCCGGAGCCGAGGACGATGGCCACCTTGGGTGTAAAATCGGTGATCCGGCGAATGCAGGATTCGCATTTTTTCAGTTTTTCGTAGATGGTGGATTGCATGGCGTTCTCCTTTTTGGCAGTTGCGCTCGACAACTGCTTTTTCATGGGCTTGTTGCAAGGGCTACGGGCAGAGCTGGCAAATCCCCTTGGGCTTTGCCAGTCGCTTCGCTCGGCTTATGCTTTTGCATCGGCTTGATGCGATGGCCACGGGCAGAGCTGGCAAATCCCTTTGGGCTTTGCCAGTCGCTTCGCTCGTCAAATTCATGCATAAACAGCTGCTCGAGCGAGCTCGGCATCTGCTTATGCATGAACTTGACTCTGCCCTACACGCACATTATACCCAATTTATTCCAAAAAAGCAATTCCATCTGATAAAAAGTTTGGGACGGCCGCTTATTGCGGTCGTCCCTCATTCTTCCATCTCTTCAGTGTCGGAAATAGCTTCCTCATTCGCTCTCTGGCTTCCTCCGGGGTCTTACACTCCCCGTCTTCCACCCAAAACGGAATACAGCTCTCTATCATTTCCTCCATGGTTTCATCTTTTCCGAAATTACCATTGGGAAAGCAGTATTTGCAATAGTCGGTGTTTCTGCTCCCGTCGGCATTGTGCCCGTAATCCTCTTCTCTCATCATCATACTGCAGCTCTGACATATTGTATTCATTGCACGTCCTCCCTTTTTAGTTCCTCATACCCACCAGTGATCTCGCATACATTCTGATCCGGATCATATATGTCAAAATGATAGTAGCCCTCGTGGACTTTTTTGATCTCAGTCATTCTGCCTATGCCCAATTCCCTCAGACGCCGGTATTCCCTTTCCAAGTCCTCCACCCAGAAATTCAGTACAAACTTGTGGTCGCCGTCCACATAGTGATGCCCCGGAAGGTTGTCCTCATTCATGATAGCCAAGCACTTGTTGTCAAAAAAGAATTCCGCGAATCTATTACCGCAGTTCCTGGTAGACACCGTCATGGACAGCAGCTTTTCATAGAATACAATGGAGGCTTCAAAATCCCTTGCGATCAGGTATACGGAACCAAGATGCACTTCCTGGGGCCGAAGTTTTTTTACGTCATCCGTCTCCAGCAGGATGTCATCCGTTCCCACAGAGAACAATTTACTCATCTGCACCACCTTGTCAATCTCCGGCAACGACTGATCCATTTCCCACTTAGATATGGACTGCCTGGATACGGCGAGTTTTTCAGCCAGCTGCTCTTGGGTAAGGCCATTGTCGATTCGCAGTTTTTGTATTCTGTTGCCGATACTCATAGTTTTCTCCTCCTTAAATCTGTCTGCAGATTTCCACAATGATTTCTTCTGTACTTACAACATCCGATATCCCTCCTAAAAGCGTTGTCGCCACCATATTTTTTAACTGCTCCTGCGATATCTCCCCATAACCTGTATCCGGTAGATCCGGCCCTGATACCGCATCCTGGACATAAATCGTTTTATAATCCATGTCGTGCGCATAATACGCTGTGCTCAGACAGCAATAATTTGTCATAAGGCCTGTTATGACCACTGTGTCAATCCCGGCCCGGTCCAATGTTTCCTTCAGTCCAGTACCCACAAAACTGTTATATCGGCTCTTCCTTACGATAACATCTGTTTCCCTCGGCAAAAGCTCTTCAATAAATTCAACGCCTCTTGTGCCTTCCATAAAGACAGGTCTGGGATCAAAATCCCCCATCCTTCCCATGTTACTGCCATCCGCATTATAATAGTGCTGGATAAAGAAACATTTTACATCGTTATCCCTCGCCGCCCGGACAATATGGATGATATTGTCTTTTACAAACTCAGCATTCGGTGTATATAGGACGCATTCTTTATCGAAATACTCCTTCTGGACATCGATCACCAAAACCGCCGTCTTATCACTCTTTACATCATAAACCATATTTTTCTCCTCTTTGCTTGGTTCCGCGGATTTATCTCTATTATATCTGCCCGCCTGATATTTATCTACCAATTTTTCTTGGAATTTTTGCAACCACAGGTTGCAAAACCGGGGACTGTCCTATACAGCCCCCGGCCTATTTAAATGATAATACAGATCATGCCTCCGTTACTGTCATTGACAATTTTCTGCATGGTATCCTGCAATTTTACCTGACATTCGTCGCCGATGGAGGCGATCTTAGTAGCGATTCCGTCATTTACCAGCTGCTCCACGGATTTTCCGAAAATATTGGTCTCCCAGATTCCCTCACCCTCATGGTCCGTGTTGTTGATATACTGGATCAGATCCTCGGCCTGCTCCTGAGTGCCCACGATGGGGGCGATCTCTGTCTCGATATTGGCCTTGATCATATGGATGGAGGGACTTACAGCCTTGATCTTTACCCCGTACTTGTTGCCGTGACGTATCACCTCCGGCTGGTTTAGGACGATCTCCTCCTTCATGGGCATCACCACCCCGTACCCCTTCATCCGCACCATGTTCACGGCCTGAAGCACCTTGGCATACTCCGATTTCATCCTGGAAAATTCCTGAAGCTTGGAGAGCAGTTGGTATTCATCCTCTATATCCTCCCCCACCATCTCCGTCAGCATCTCGTAGTAATAAGCGTCGTCTGCCTCAAGCTGGATGCGCACACAGCCGTCGCTTAAGGAAATCTGATCCACTTTGGTGCGTTTCACATACTGGCTGTCGATAGCGATGGGATGCTCTAAGCAGTCCCGCAGGGTGGTGTACTCCTTCATGATTCCTTTCACCCTGTCAATCAGCTCCTGTTTCATCCGATTGTCCTGGGGCAGCATTTCCACCCACTTGGGCATATAGAACTCAATCACCGATATGGGGAACTCATACAGTACATTCTCCAGAATTTTATGTATATCCTCTTTTTTCAGCTGCTCGCAGTTTACTGGCAGGACGGCGATTCCATATTTTTCCTGCATCTGCTCCGCCAATGTCCTGGTCTCCTCCGAGTAGGGTTTCTGACTGTTTAAAAGCACCAGAAAAGGTTTATGTATTTTTTTCAGAGCGGTGATGGTCTTCTCCTCCGCTGGCAGAAAGTTCTCCCTGGAAAGCTCCCCGAAACTGCCATCGGTGGTGATCACCAGACCGATGGTAGAATGATCGTTCATAACCTTATCCGTACCGATCTCCGCCGCCTTGGTAAAGGGAATCTCATTGTCGAACCAGGGTGTTTTCACCATCCGCTCCGCATTCTCCTCCATGTGTCCCGCTGCGCCGTCCACCATGTAGCCCACGCAGTCAATCAGCCGTACATCCACCTCCACATCGTCATTTAACACCACATGGGCAGCCTCCTTGGGAATAAATTTAGGCTCCGTGGTGGTGATGGTGCGTCCTCCGGCGCTCTGGGGCAATTCGTCCATGGCACGGGTCTTTGCGTGTTCGTCCTCCATGTAGGGCAGAACCATCACATCCATAAACCGTTTGATAAACGTGGATTTTCCCGTGCGCACAGGCCCCAGCACACCGATGTAGATCTCCCCACCGGTCCGCTGCTGTATATCATGATAGAGGTCATAAGTATTCATTGTATGATTTTCCATATAAAGAACCTCCCGCCTATACTGGTATATGTATATGCGGGAAGGTCCTCATCCATGCTTCCATATGCACTTGTATTTCAGAAAGTAACCGGTGCTTGGCCAGCCAAATCTGCTTTCTCTACTCTTTTAATTGAATCTTCTCACGGACGGCCGTCACCTTACAGCCGTACCTCTCCTGCAGTTCCAGGACAATATAACTTATCATCCGGCTCTTTTCTTCATCGTCTGCCTCATCGCAAAACCCGATCCACACTTCATCCAGAAAAGCGCTCCCCTTCACATCGTCTCGTATCTTCCAATCGGCATGCTCCAGATACTTAACCTGCCACTCGTAATTCGAAAAACAGAGTTGATCCCAGATACCGTTTATCAGCAGCTCCATACCTATATATGACGAACAATCCGCAATAAATAGCTTTATTTCCTCAATCTTATCCCGCTTTGCAAAATATTTGAGCCAGATGTCGATCTGTCTCACAAAATATTTTGTTATATCCTCTTTCCATTCGATACACACCGGCGTATCTATGCTCTGACAAATATCCCTCTCTTCATCCAGCTGTGCTTTCAGTTCGTCTAATTCTGCCTTGATATCCTCCCGCTGACAGATCTCCTTTATTTGCTCCTGTAATGTTCTCAATTCGTTTTCTTCCGGAAATCCTTTCCTCTCGCAGATGTCGCTCACTTTATTTCCTGACAGCTTATCTATCCCATTTAATAACCGCTTTACTTTCTTAATATTTGGCATTTTTGCTCTCCCTCCTGAAATCAAGCCGCCGTTTCTTTTCGTTTCATCATAAGTAACACTGCCAATAGCACCACAGGGAAAATCGCGCCTGCCAGTACTCCCCTGTGCAGGTTGTCACCGAAGGCTCCCGACACCAAGCCCACCAGCGTAGGCCCCCCGGAGCAGCCGATATCCCCGCCCAGAGCCAGCAGCGCAAACATGGCGGTGCCTCCCCTTTTGATGGATGCGGTAGCCTTGCTAAAGGTTCCCGGCCACATGATGCCCACGGACAGGCCGCACAGCCCGCAGCCCAACAGTCCGATCCAGGGGACGGGCACCAGAGAAATGCACAGATAGGAAATCACACAGAGCAGCGCACTGCCTGTCATAAAACGATCCAGCTCCACTTTCTCCCCATATTTTCCATAAAACGCCCTGGCACAGCCCATCAACAGCGCAAAGAACATAGGTCCCATCAGATCCCCTAAGGTCTTGCTGATACCCAGTCCCTTTTCCGCAAAGGTGGACGCCCACTGGCTGACGGACAGCTCGCTGGCTCCAGCGCAGACCATCATCAGCATGAGCAGCCAGAACGCCCGCATTCCAAACAATTCTCTGACCGTCATGCCCTTCTCCCCGTCCGCTATCAGCGGGGCTATGGGGACCCTAGAAAACAATGTGCCGTTGGCAATGGGAACAATCGCCCACAGCAGAGCCAGAATCCACCATCTATCAATGCCAAATATCCGAAAAAACAGAGTGGAAAACAGCACTACTCCCACCTGTCCCCAGCAGTAAAAGGAGTGAAGCATACTCATAGCCTTCTCCTTGTTGTCCGTGGGGCAAGACTCCATCACCGGACTGACCAGCACCTCCAGCAGGCCGCCGCCCACAGCGTAGCACACCACTGAGATCAGCAGTCCTGCATAGGCGCTTGGCAATATCCGGGGCAGGATGGTCAGCCCTGCCAGCCCCAGCGCCGACATGCCATGGGCAATCAGCATGGAGGCACGGTAGCCGATCCGGTCCACAAAGGTAACGGAGACCAGATCCACCGTGAGCTGTACGGCAAAATTGACCGTGATCAACAGCGTGATCCGGGACAGAGGAATGCCATAGCTGCTCTGGAAAGTCAGAAAGAGCAGCGGCACAAAATTGTTCACAATGGCCTGTATAATATACCCAATAAAACAGGCGTTTATAGTCCACTTATATGCCTTATTCACCAGCAATTACCCTCTTAAAACTCTTCTTACCGCGCTTAACGACCTTGCCCTCGCCGGCAAAATCTGCCTTGGTGTACACAGTCTTGATATCCGTCACTTTCTCGCCGTCCACCGTGACGCCGCCCTGCTCCACCGCACGTCTCGCCTCGGAGCGTGAGGCAGTCAGTCCTGCCGCAGCCACCACACCCACTATGTCGATAGTGCCGTCCCTAAAATCGGCATCCTGCAGTTCGTAGGTGGGCATATTCTCGGCGTTGCCCGCGCTGAACAGTGCTCTGGCGCTCTCCTGGGCCTTCTGGGCCTCCTCCGTGCCGTGTACCAGCTCAGTCAGATGATAGGCCAGAATCTCCTTGGCCTCGTTGAGCTTGCTGCCCTCCCAGCCGTCCATGGCCTCAATCTCCTCCAGGGGCAGGAAAGTCAGCATCCGCATACAGTTCATCACATCCGCATCCGCCACATTCCTCCAGTACTGGTAGAACTCAAAGGGAGAGGTCTTTTCCGGATCAAGCCACACTGCCCCCTTCTGGGTCTTGCCCATCTTCTTGCCTTCGGAATTCAGCAGCAGAGTGATGGTCATGGCGTAGGCGTCCTTGCCCAACTTGCGTCGGATCAGCTCTGTGCCGCCCAGCATATTGCTCCACTGATCGTCGCCGCCAAACTGCATATTACAGCCGTACTTCTCGTACAGGCACAGAAAATCGTAGCTCTGCATAATCATGTAGTTAAACTCCAGGAAACTGAGTCCCTTTTCCATGCGTTGCTTGTAGCACTCTGCGGTCAGCATGCGGTTTACGGAGAAATGCACACCGATATCCCGGATAAATTCAATGTAGTTCAGGTCTCTGAGCCAGTCCGCATTGTTCACCATCATGGCTTTGCCTTCGCCGAACTCGATAAAACGGCTCATCTGTTTTTTGAAACACTCACAGTTGTGGTCGATCTGCTCCGTGGTCATCATGGTGCGCAGATCACTTCTGCCGGAAGGGTCTCCGATCATACCCGTGCCGCCGCCGATCAGGGCGATGGGACGGTTGCCCGCCATCTGCAGGCGTTTCATCAGGCACAGCGCCATAAAATGTCCCACATGGAGACTGTCGGCAGTGGGATCAAAGCCGATATAGAAGGTCGCCTTACCGTTGTTGATCAGCTCCTTGATCTCCTCCTCGTCCGTCAGCTGGGCCAGCAGCCCTCTTGCTTTCAATTCGTCAAATACTGTCATTTTTTTCTCCTCCTTAATAAAAACAGTTCGCAGGAAATTCCTTTAAGCTGTTAATGTGTACCATTTGCAAACCTAACTTTAAGAAATATTTTTTTACCTTTTTGCAATAAAACGAAATCTTTCCCTTCTGTCCTGGTAACAACATCATCAATTGAGCTGCACTTAACTCCATCAACAGAAGCTCCATTTTGAAGAATCAATCTTCTAATCTCACTTTTTGTATTTACCAGTCCTGCATTTACAAATAAATCTAAAACAGAAATCTCATCTCCAACAATTTCATAATCACTTTCCGGTGCATTCTGTCCATTATCTTTTGCCTTTCCAAAAAGTGATTTTACTACTTCCATTACATTATCTGCTTCTTCTTCGCCATGAACTAATTTAGTTATCTCATATGCCATCAATCTCTTTGCAGCAATAATATCTGTTGAACACAGCCTATTGATTTCATCCAGTTCTACCCTGGTAAATAATTTGAGTAACATTTCTACATCGGCATCATCAACATTATAAAAATATTGATAAAAATCAAATGGTGTTGTCTTATCCCTGGCAACCCACAACGTACCAGATTCTGTTTTCCCCATCTTCTTTCCTTCTTTTGTAAGAAGCAAAGGACAAGTCAAACCATAAATTTCATCTTCTGTATTATCTTCAGTAGACAAAAAGTTGCGTTTCCTATGCAGGCCCGTACCAGCAACGACATTTCCCCACTGATCGCTGCCGCCAATCTGCAACTTGCAGCCATATTTGTTATTCAAGAACTCAAAATCATAGGCTTGCATTAACATATATCCCATTTCCAAAAATGTTAATCCGCCTTCTTTAAGTCTGTTTGCATACGCATCCGCAGATAACATTGTGTTAATATTAAAATGAACACCAATATCTCTCATAAAATCAACATAGTCATATCCATTAAACCAATCTGCATTGTTTAATATTATAGCTGGATTATCACCATCTGTTTTCACAAAACGACCAGCAAGAGTTTTTACTTCTTCAAGGTTATGAGTAACCTGCTCCTTTGTGAGCATTTTTCTCATATCACTCTTCCCACTGGGATCTCCAATTAATGCTGTAGCACCACCTATAACAAGAATCCCCTTATGCCCCGCATCCTGCAAATATCTAAACATCATAAGCGCAAAAAAGTGACCAATATGAAGACTGTCAGCTGTTGGATCAATTCCCAAATAAAATGTAGTTGGAACATCCGAATCCAATATTTTTTTTACTGCATCGAGGTTAGTGCATTGATATACATATCCTCTTTGTTCTAATAATTCATAAATGCTCATAATCTGCCTCCCTATTTGCGGATCGATAAATCCTGTTTTTCTGGCATTGCAGAGGATATGGCCTGTTTATTACACAAAAAAAGCCCCGTCCCACAAAAGGACGAGGCCAGCACTCGTGTTACCACCTTTTTTCCCATAAAGCTCACGCTCTATGGCTCAGAGAGTATCCATCAATACTCACGGCCGATATCGGGGCCTGCCGTCAAAGCCTACTCTACACAGAAAATTCCATGCATTTGGGTTTGCTGCTCCGAGATGTATTCCCGCCAGGCTCTGTGCGCCTCTCACCGACCGGCCGCTCTCTGTACAAAGTGGATTGACAGTACTCTTTCTCTTCATCGCATTAACGCTTATTTAAAACTTGGGCTTATTATAGCTGAAAAAAATGGGGATGTCAATAGTTTTTCAATTCTGCTATCTCCTTTCGGGAAAAGAACCTGTTCATCCCTAACTCCAGTCCGGCAATGACCACCCCTTCCAGAGCAACAAAAGTCATCGACTGTATAATCGCTCCCTGAAAAGCCGCAGGAGCGGACATGTTACGCAGAGTCTCGCGCAGCACCATACACAGGAAAACTCCCAAAAGGCTTACAATATGCAGACTACTAAGCGCACGCTCTCTCTTTATGGAATCTGCCACAAAACAGGCAAATATCAATAATTCCACAATAATAATTCCCATCAGCTGGCGATCTATAAAAGGCCCCATCCGCGATATCTCCATTCCAAACGGCCCCATATTAGTCCAAGTTGCTCTGCATACCATGGCCGCCAGAGAGGCGCAATAGGGAATGCCCAATGCGCTCACCACTCCAAGACATACTTTCCGCCTGTTCATCGCAGATTTCACATGATAATCCGATAACAGAGCATAAAGCCCCAGCGCTATGAGAGGAAACATCACATAGTACAGACCTTCACGATACCACAGGTCAAAACTATAAAAGGTGTCTCCGACAAGCAGCTGCACCAGAGCCAGAACACCCACAATGAGAACACTCTTTCTTATAAAGTGCTGTTTGACTTTTTTCATGTGGTCCAGCTCGCTCTGATTGATCTTGTTTCCCCCAATCACAGTGCGCCTAAGCGTCTCCAGACTGGCTCTGCATTCCACACATTCCTCCACATGCTCTTCCACCGCCTCCCTGGAGCTTTGCGAACAGATGCCGTCCACATAAGAGGGCATCAAATCCCTGATGATCTCACAATTCATTTTACCCATGCTTATCCTCCCATTCTGCCGCCCTTGCGGCCTTGATCAGCATTTCCTTGCCACGATAGAAATTTACCCTTGCCCAATTTTCACTTCTTCCCAGAATCTCACCGATCTCCCGAAAGGACAGGTCCGCGGCGACTCTCAGATAAATCACCTCCCTCATCTGACCGGGAAGTTTTTGCATCTCCTTCAGGATATCCATCAGCTCCAGTCTGTACAGAACCGTCTCCTCAGGCGGCGGAGTGTCTGCGATAATCTCTTCGTCCGGCTGGGTAACGACCTCACGCTTGCGTTTGGAAAGGTACTGATAATAGAGATGTTTGGCGATCTGACATAGCCATGTGGAAATCTTACAGTTGCCATCGTACCGTTCCAGAGACTGATAAGCCCTGAGAAAGGTCTCCTGGGTCAGATCCTCCGCCAAAGGACTGTCATGGCACAGGGATAGCAGATAGTGATATACAATTTTGGCATTTTCCTGGTAGAGCTGCTCCATACCCTTTCCTCCTCGTCCCGTAAAACCGGACACGTTCAAGGTCTTTTCATACATATATCCGATTTATAAGGCATTCGTTACATATAAATTTATCTTTCAAAAAACGAGCAAAAGCACCGTCCTGAGACGATGCTCCTGTCCTTTTTTAGTTTCTCTCATCCAGATAGAGCTGGACACGGCTGTTGATGATATCCGCAGCGGTTTGAGGAGACTTATTCTCCGCGTACATGGCGCTGAGCTCCTCCGCAATAATCCAGATGATCTGGCCATCGCGGGGCGGCGCCCCCGCACAGTTTTCCAGAAAGGTCTTTGCGCGGTGTATGGATGTGGTGCCGTCCTGAAATACCGGCATCTCCGACGCATTCCATCCCCCCAGGTACACAAGTCTGCCGTCTTCCTCCTCCACTATATAGTTTTCCGGAGACAGTTTGCGGACACTCAGACCTTTCATGCTTATTTTCAACTGCACTTCATCCCCCAACAGGGTCTCCAGATAATAGGCCGCCGCCTCCTTATGCACTATGTTGGCGTTCACCACCAGTACGCCGTTCGCCGTCAGATAACTCCCGCAGGCGCCCTCTGTGGGATACCCCACAATCCGGCCGCCTTCCTCCTCCATGTGAGCAAAAAAATTAAGAAAATCGGCTGTGAATGAAAAATACCCCCATAGAAAATCCTTCCCCCCATTCAGCCAGGTATCTGTATCCTGACAAGCGCCGCTCATATCTGTACTGGTAAGTTCCAACAGACGAATAAACCTCTCATCATCAAAATGACTCTCTCTTTTTTCCCAATCAATCAAAAAGGAGTCCCCCAGGCTGTACCCTACAAGTGTGAGTACCGTGAGAGATGGTTCTGCATAATTGTTCATGCCCACATAGGGGGAACGGATTGCGCCTGTCAATTTCCCCTCATCCATTAGGTCAATCACATCCTCCAGCCTCCAGGTATCCTCCGGCCAGGTGTCTGCGGCCACCGCCAGGGTCTGCGCCGTGACCTCCATTGGCATCCCCAGGAACCTGTCGCCAACGGTTCCGATCTCCATGGCTCCGGGCAGAAGTTCCTCCCAAAGCTCCCCGGAGATCAGCTGCCCTATATCCAACAGCAGCCCCTTCTCCTCCAGCATACGCATATCCTCAAGCGACACGAACAACAGATCCGGACCCTTGCCCTGCGAAAGCTCGATCAATATCCTGTCCCGGACCTCCTGGGCGGAGGCATCCTCGTATTCATAGCGAAAATCCGGCGTATCCATGGAGGCCAGCACAGCGCATTCCGCCAGGTAAGAACCGTAATCGGATCCGGCGAGATTGGCCACCCGGATAGCTCCATCGGATGCCGGTCTCTGCTGTGCCAATGCCGCAATCCATTCCCTTGGTTTCCCATCCTTGTATTTCGTCAGGCGCAGAACGGGTGTCTGCCCCTCCCGCAGCGCCAGCATGGTCCGGTAGCTCGTATCCAATCCGGCTGTCTGGAAATCAAACACTTGTACTCTCCTGCCGCTCTTAATGTTCCACTTTATGATCCCTTCCTCTGACATCGCCCACGATCTGTAATAGATATCATCTCCCAGCATGCCGTACATCTGACCGATGTAGGGAAAAGAAGTCTTCACCCGGGCCATGGAGCGCAGCTCCCCCTCCGCCGCGTCCGCCCACAGGAATTCATAGCATTTCTCCGTCTCGTCATAGACAGGCAGGATCAACTCCCCGTCCGGGGTGCGCAGTGGATCCACAAAATTCTGTTTTGGGGTTCCCTCATATTCCAGCAGCAGCTCCCCGCTTTGGTCAAACAGATAGAACCCCCGGCTGCCATCCTCCTTGTAATCTATCACACAGATATTACCCTTCCCATCGCAGCACCAGTTGAGAGACTGCAACGCGCACTGCTTTGTGTACGCCTCCTGACGGATATCCTTTTCCAGACAGCTCTCCCTGATATCCGCAATCTGAAGATCGCCTCCAAGATCCGTATAGACCATCCTGTCCACGGTCTGGCAGTACATGCCATCTCCGTCCTGCTCATAGTCCACCCACCTAAATACATAATGCTCCCCATCCAGCATATCCATGCTCTCCAGGTAACCCAGGCCGACTTTCAGCCCCAGTTCTCCCGGGGTAAATCGATTCACCGTACATTCCCCACTCACCGTGTCATAAATCTCCAGAACATATTCCGCCTGGGGGCCACGGACCCCCATTCCATCGGCTCCCCGCTCTTCGCCAAAGTGCCAGAACAACTCCCCACATACGCCATAGTCCCAGTGGATCAGTTCCTCTGACCCGTCGGCCAAATTTGTACTCTTATGCTCCCAGGGCAGGTACTGCTCTGTCCAGAAAACCTGTTCGTTCTCCAGCTTTCCCGGCGCAGCAAAGCCCTCCGTCTTCCACTGCGCGTCCTCTCTCTCCGTCTCTGACTCCGGCAGAGGCGCCACATCCCCCGGCTGGCCACAGCCGGAAAGAATCGTCAACACCAGGAATGCCAGCAAGACTGAAAAATATTTTTTCATGGCTGGTAGTCCTCCTCCCTAATTACGTTCCGCCAGATAAAGTCCCACACGCTTGGTCAGACGTTCAATCAATACATCCTCCATGATGGCCCCGGCCATATATTCCTCCAACTCCTCCATCAGTATGGCGTTGAGTTCCTTGGGAAAATGTCTCTCGGGCCGGGCATTTTCCAGCAGCTTGTCCAAAAGCCAGGCGTCGTATTCTCTGTCATAGTCCTCCCCAAGGGTTATCCAATCAAACCCATAGATAGTGGGCATGGACATCTCATTCACCTGACTTATCTGCTCCTCCAACACGTCCCTGCGAACACTCAGCCAGAAATTGGGGTCCTTTGCGCCCTCCAGTTGCTCCTCCCGGGAGAGCAGTATCTGCAGAAAGACTCCCGCTATCTTCTTTTCCTCGTCCGACGCGGTTGCCCTGATGGCAAGCAGACAGTTGCTGTCAACATACTGCGCGGAACCATCCTTGGATGGATAGCCGATATAGTTGGCGTCCCTCCCATAACAGATACGGTACAGGTCTACCAGTTCCGGCCGTGTGATGCGTATTTCATTGCAGAATACCTTTCCCTCCTCAAGCAGCGGCGTCCCGGCCTCAACATATGCATTCGCATCGCAGTAGGCCATCCCCAGCCGCAGCGCCCTGCGGAACCCGTCACTGTCAAAGTAAGTGGCGCCGCTCTCCGCATCCAGCAAATAATTATCCTCCATCCCATGGATCAGGAAATTGTGCATAAAAGACCCGACATAATTTTGACCGTTACAAATTGACTCGATGGAAGGATCGCCCTCGATCCCGTCCAAAAAACCCTCGTAATCCCAGTCTGTCGGCTCGTTCCCCGCAATCACCACCGTTTTCAGTTCAAAATTACTGACAACTCCGTACAGGGTTCCATCGATTTTCCCAAGCTCCATGGCCTGAGGGATCAAAACATCCTCCCATTTCTCTCCGTCAAAAAGCCCCTCCAGAGGCGTCCAGAACTTTTCATAGTCTTCAAAGCCTGTCAGCCCGGTATCCACCAGCACCGGTCCCTTTCCCGCCGTCAGCTCTGTCAGGAGCCGCGTCTCGTCATAGTCTGTCTTAATCGCAATATGATAGGCCGGATATTTTTTGTTAAACTCCACCACCGCCGGATAGTAAACATCTCTCATATAGGAACTTACCGCGAGGACGATCTGCTGCACCTCCACCTGTTCTTCGGCAGGCTTTAAGAACAAAAGGTTACCGTCCCTCTGAGAGTCAGAATAGATCAGACTGATACATCCGTCCTCCAAAACCCGCAGCTGCTCTATCTCAGAGAAACTTATTCCATGATTGACCCAGATATAGACATCCCCTGTGGAATTCCCGGACAAATCCGCAAAGTGAAGTCCCTTGCTGTCCGCATACAACAGGGTCTTTTCATCCCACAGTGTAAAATAGGCCCCGTTTAGAAATACCTTTGGCGCATTCCGGTCCAGTTCCACCAGCGCAGCCATCTTCCCGGCCCCAATATCCGCACATTCCAGACGGCAGCCGATCCTCTGGCCTTCGCTGTCCACAGACTGTGACCACAGAGCAACCCTGCCGTCATACAGGGCAACCAGCCTGATGGCAACGCCGGTATAGTCATACTTTGCCAAAAGTTCTCCGTCCGAATCCGCAATAAAGTAATAATTTCTGTGTTCAGCCGTTCTCTCCTCCGTGGCATAGTTCAAATAGCTGGTGGTAAAATGAATATTACCCTCCCGGTCAACCATAATCTTGTCGGGCGCCTCCTCACCGTCTCCGGCAAGGAATTCCAGATTGACCGTCCTCACGATCTGCTGATCCTCATCTATTTCAAAAAGCCAGTACTTCCACTGGGAATCCTCCGAAGTCTCCATATCCAGCATCATAAAATGATCGCTCCCGAGGATACTGCCCATCCCCCATGCCTGATTTACAACATTTTCCTTAAATGCCAGCCTGACAGAGTTTTCATCTCCCTGATCCGTAACGATTTTGAGTTCCTCCCAGCTATCCTCCGCCGAACCGAGAAAATGATGCTTTTTATATACGGCGCCGCAGGTATCTCCCAAAGCGTATGCCCATATCCCAAATTCACCTTCAAACCGCTGTGGTACCAGAGGAAGGTGTAAGGCCGCCGTATAGTCGTCCAACGTGTTATCCCGCCAGGGCTCCTCCTCGAGCAGCATATCCCCGAAGAACAGGTTCCCCTCGGATTCCACCTGTTCTATCCCGCCGGAATTCTCCGTTTCCATATAGGCATCCTGCCCCTCTGTGGCATCTCCCCGGTTTCCCGGTTCCTCCCCGCCGCAGCCACAGAGCAAAACAGCCGCAAGCAGATACATAAGCATCACTTTTTTTGCATTTCTCATCAGAAATATCCCCTTGAAATTTTTCATTTGGACTCATTCAGATACATCTGCACCCGACTCTGGATGATCCGCGCCGTCTCCTCCGGTCCTCTGTCTCCCGCAAAGCAGACGTCTGCCTCCTCCTGCACTATATTGCGGATCACGTCCAGCTCCGTCTCATAGAGGACGCTGTCCCCTGCCATCTCCAGAAACTCCGTCAGATAAGACGTACCATCCTTTTTCCCTTCCAGCACAATCACAGACCGATTTCCCATCCTGAAAACAGGCACTGGAGTTGAATAACCAAAAGTCTCCACACACTCCTCCACGCAGTCCCGAAGCACATCCATCCGCACCCAGCTGTGACTGTATTGCCGCTGAGATTTATAATCCATCAAGAAACGCAGAAAATCATCCACAATCTCCCGATGCCCTGCGTGAATGTTCACTGCCACACAGCCGACATACGTCATCACAAGGCTCCCGGACCCGCCGTCGGTTGGATACCCCACCGGGTGGACACCTTCTCCCAACCGGGCAAAGGTCCGGCTGAAATTCATCAGGTTCCCCTCCAGCCTACAGGTCAGGATTTCTCCCTCCCTAAGCCGCTGCGCCATCTCCTCATCTGTATAACTGGGACTGTCCTGCATTGTCTCTTCGCACTTTTTGCAGAATTCCAGCACCCGGCAAAACTCCTCCGTATCAAAATAGCATTTTCCAGCCTGCAGATCCACCAGAGAACAGTGGCCTATATTGGCCAGCACCAGCTCATAGAGTGTAACAGAGGCCTGTTCGCCTTTATAGGAAACATCCGAAAATTGCTTCACCGGATTTCCCGCCCTCTCCCGCTCCTCCAGAATCCCCATGACATCCTCGAGAGACCACGTTGCCCCCTGCCACTCTTGATCAGATACCAGCAGCGTGGAAAACGTGGCGCCGCTGGTTATGCCATACAACCCTTCGCCTACTCTGCCGTTTGCCAGAACGCCCGGGAAAATCTGCTCCTGCTCGTCGGCAGGCAGCACCTCCGACAACTCGGCCAGTGCGTCCCCCTTCTGCAATGCCTGCAGCTGCTGCCTGCGCACCAGAACAAGCTCCGGTCCCTCCCCCTGGGAGATCTGGGCCATAGTGCGGCTCAGCTGTAGCTCCGTATCCTCCTGACGCTCCAAGATCTCAATGACCACGCCCGGATGCCGCCTGGTATATTCCGAGGCACAGGTCTCTATATAGTCCTCTCCCCAGGTCAGCAGCTCCAGCCGAATCACCACTGTCTCTATCTCCCGGTCTGTCAGCCCATAGAGAAACGTCCCGTCCTCCTGCCGGAACACGGCAAATACTTCCCCTTCCGCTCCCTCCAGTATGCCGTCACAATTCAAAAAGTTTAAATTTTTGCCATCATACAGGCTCTCACAGGTCCCCTCCACAACATTCCATCGCAGCAGCCTGCCATTCTTGCCATAGATAAGATCACCGCCCGGGCTTACCAGACATTGCCGCAGCATATCATATTCTCCTCGGTAAAGCTCCTTTTGCCCCTGTCCGTCATAGGTCAGGATGACCATCCTCTTCTCCTCGAAATTCTCACAGGCATACAGCGGGCTGCCCTCCGGCAGTTTTCCGATATAGGAAAGCATCTCTTCCTGCGCCTCCAAAACGGCCAACAGTTCACCCTCCTGGTCAATGACGGCGATACGGCTCATGACGCCGTCGCCTATATAACACCTTCCTGCGCTGTCACAGCGGCCTCCCGACGGCCACATATTTTCCTGAGTCAGGAGCTGGCCCTCACGCATGGCGGGCAGCAGATCCAGCAGTTCTTCTATATGGCCTTCCCCGTCCATTTGGGCCTTATAATAGTGTATGATCTCCTGGTCTTCACTCTGCTGGAAAAACAGGTATATCTTACCCCCAGACACATCCATCCCGGTTATCCAGGCCCGGTTGTCCTCAAATGCCTCCAGCAGCGCTCCTGCTTCCTCCCCGGCCTGAGAGGCGGCCTGCAGCTCCCACTGCTCCATGGCAGATTCCCTGCTGACCACATCCGTGACCGTCCAGTAGAGGGCATGGACGAATCCGTCCTCCTGCTCTGTGGACAGATCATGCAGCACATAGTAGCAGGAGCCTTCCACAGCGCTATGAGAAGAAAAATAATTCGCGCTCCAAATATCCGGCTGGGATACCTCCAGACAGTCCGCCACATTCCAGGAAAGCGTCTCCATATCTGTGTCCGCTCTTTCTGCCCATTTTTCCTCCAACAGATTATAAACCACCGCCTCTTCCTGCCTGGGGGCAGGGCTTGGAGATTCCGCCGTTGGTTCGGATGCCCCCGCGGCACCGCAGCCCGCGAGAAACGCAAAAAGCAGCGTCAAAGCGCCAAAATATTTTACTCTGATGAATTTTTTCATTGGATATGCCCCTCTGTATATGTATTGATATTAATATCTATTATATAAATCCGTTCAAAATAGGACAAGGCATATCCGTTTAAGGTTTGTTTAAGATTTGTTTAAGATGCCGTCAAAAAAGCCGCCCCATTGGGGCGGCCTTTGAAGCCTATTTGTTTGCCATCAGCGTGACCATGGCCCGGTTCAGCCCGTCCACCGTCAGCTTGTACATGGGAAAAAGCTGCTTTACCGCCGTCTCCGCCTCCCTCCAGGGGGCATGTCCGGGGGCCATCTTGGGATTGAGCCAGACCACTTTCTTATACTTGCGCTTCACCAACTGAAGCCATTCATAGCCGGACAGTCCCCCGTTGGGGCCCCGGTAGTTGCCGCTGGTGGAGTACAGCTCCTCCGGCGCCATGGCTGCGTCTCCCACAATAATCACCTTGTAGTCGCTGCCCAGGTTGCGGAACATCCACTCCGTGTCCACCCAGTCCCCGTTCTCGCACTCCGGGGTCTTGTACAGCTTACTGTAAATGCAGTTGTGAAAATAATAGGTCTTCACATCCTTGTAGTGGTTGGACTTGTGCACCGCCTGGAACAGATCGTTGAGCAGGCTGCTGAAGGGGATCATGGTCCCACCGGAATCCATCAGGAGCAACAGCTTCACCGCGTTTTTGCGGGGCTTTTTCATGACGATCTGCAGACAGCCGCCATTGTTACAGGTCTTGTCCACCGTGCCGTCGATATCCAGCTCCGTCTCAGGGATATCCAGTCTGCTGGAAAACTGACGCAGTCTGCGAAAAGCCAGCTGGAACTGCCTGTTGTCCAACACTCTGTCGTCCCGGAAATCCCGATACTTGCGAGCGCCCACTACGGCGAAGGCAGACTGATATCCAGTCTTGCCGCCCACCCGGACGCCGCCCACATTGCCGCCCATATTGCCGAAAGAGGTTTTTCCCATGGTGCCGATCCAAAAGCTGCCCCCGTTGTGCTCCTCGTTCTGATCTTTCAGACGCTGCTTGAAGGTCTCCTCCACCTGCTCCTTGTCCACATGGATCTCCTCCACCTGATTCAGGTGATTGCGGGCCTCCTCATGGGCCAGCTCCATCATGTCGGACTTGTCCAGCCAGCGGAGCATCTGGGCTCCCACCTCGGTCTCCTTCTGGGCCGCCTTGAAGCATTCCTCAAAGGCCATATCGTATTTGTCAAAATCCGTCTCACTTTTGACCAAGATCATCCTTGCCACATAGTAAAACTGCGTCAGAGAACTGCCGCACAGCCCCTTGTCCAACGCCTCCTGCAGTGTCAGCCACTCCCCCAGAGTCACATGGAGTCCCTTGGCCCGAAGGGCGTCAAAGAATTTTATGAACATCAGCTATTTCCTCCGCTACTACAGATTGCCACCGTGGCGCACCAGCTCCAGATCCTCATCCTTCTTGACCACCACGCCGATAAAGGGCAGGGCGCTGCGGATCTGGTCTGCGCTGATGCCGCCGATCTGCAGGGCGTTGACCCAGTCGATCAGCTCCGAGGTGCTGGGTTTTTTGCGGATGTCCCGGATGGTGCGGATATTGTAAAAGACCTCCATGGCGTTTTTCAGCAGATGCTCCTCCACATCCGGGAAATGCACCCGCACGATCTCCTCCATCAGCTCCTGGGAGGGGAAATCAATATAGTGGAAAATACAGCGGCGCAGGAAAGCGTCCGGCAGCTCCTTCTCCGCATTGGAGGTGATGATCACGATAGGGCGGTGTTTGGCCTTCACCGTGCGCTTGGTCTCATTGATATAAAACTCCATCTGATCCAGCTCCCACAGCAGATCGTTGGGGAACTCCAGGTCCGCCTTGTCGATCTCATCAATCAGCAGCACCACCTGCTCCTCGCTGTCAAAAGCCTCCCCCAGCTTGCCCAACTTGATATACCGGGCGATATCATCCACGCCCTCCACGCCGAACTGTCCGTCGTACAGACGCTGTATGGTGTCATACACATAGAGACCGTCCTGAGCCTTGGTGGTGGACTTGATGTTCCAGATAATCAGCCGCTTGCCCAGCGCCTTGGCCACCGCCTCCGCCAGCATGGTCTTGCCCGTGCCCGGCTCCCCCTTGATCAGCAGGGGCTTTTGCAGCGCCATAGCGATATTCACGCTGGCCATCAGCTCCTCACTGGCCACATATTCCTTGGTTCCCTGAAATTGGTTCGTGTTTTCACTCATTAATTTTGTTCTCCTATCTTTTAAAATTCTACAAAATTGGAGATATGGGGGCTATTCTTGGCCAATCCCCAACTCCCAAAGCTCGTCCACATAATTGTCCACCCACTTGACGCCATGGGCAGACCACTCCTGTTTCTTATCGTCCGGAGCTGGCGGCCAAAGGATCAGTCTGGCCGGAGGCGCCTCATAGATGCCGTTGAACAGCGCCATGTCCTCCGGATAGCGGAACCAAAGGGACAGATCCGGGTTGGGATGCTCCCGCCTCCACTGGCCGAATTCAGAGAGAAAATTCTTGTATTCCGGCATTTTGAGGGTCTGAAAAACATCCTTTGGCAGCATGAGCTGAGCCAGACAGTAAAGCCCATGGGCCAGCGTGCAGAAAGGGCGCACACCCAATACACATTTCTGGTCTCTGGAATAGCCTTTGCATACCGCCAGCAGATCCTCGCTGCCCTTAGCCATATCGCCGCTCACCAAATCCAGCAGGAAAGAGACCATAGCCTTTTCCAGCAGGGTAGACTTCTTCCGCTCCAAAAAACGCTCCGCTTCGGGGACGGCCCATTCCAGCACAGCCTCATCCTTGTACCACAGCCCAATGAGCAGATGGGCGGCAACGGGAAAGAATGGATAGTTGCAGTTCTTCACCTGGGCAAGCTCCAGGGGCAGGATACGCTCCATAGCCTGAATATTCCCGCAGACAAAGCACTCCAACATACAGTGGACATTCCTTTCATAGTTGTATCCACCATAGATGACGGGCATCATGGGCCCTTTGATTCGTTGGTTGATCACCCGGCACAATCCGGGCCAGTCCGCATTTTGAATGCACTCCATCGTCCAGGTGTTCCAGTCTCCCGGCTCCGGGGACACAGAGGGGACAGATATTCTTTGATTATGAAACAAATACCGCAGACGCTCCTTTGCCTCCGGTTCTTTGCCCATATAGGTGAACTTCTCCATGATTTTCTGATATTTTTCCCGTAAAAGTGCGGGATAAGCTTGTAACTCCATTCGTTTTCCCCCGAAAGAACATTTTTAAAAAAGGGCGCCAAAACTATATGACTTGAAAAATACCTACTAATATGTTACGATATTCCCTATGGAAAAGCAAGTATATTACCATAAAATGTGAAATTCTCGATCAGAAAGGTTTGAACAACATGAATAGAACAACAGATAAAAAATCCATCCCCATCTCCTTTGAAGTGTTTCCCCCCAAGAAGGACGGCGAATTTGACGCCGCTTTTGCCACTCTGGATAAGCTGGGAGCCTTGGATCCCGCTTTCATCAGTGTGACCTACGGCGCCGGTGGCAGCAATTCAGGGAAAACCGTAGAGATCGCCTCCTACATACAGAACCAGTTAAAGCTCCCCGCTCTCGCCCATCTCACCTGTGTGGGCAGCAAAAAAGAGGCGCTGCGGGAGGTGCTGGACTCCCTTAAGGCCGCCGGGGTAACTCATATCCTGGCCCTCAGAGGAGATCGGCCCAAGGACATGACGGACGAGCAGTTTGCCTCCCGGGACTTTGAGCATGCCAGCGATATGATCGCCTACATAAAGAAATTGGAGCCTGAGCTGCACATTGCTGCCGCCTGTTATCCGGAAAAGCATTATGAGTGCTTCAGCATGCAGTCCGACTTAGGTTATCTGAAATTAAAGCAGGATGTGGGCGCTGAAGATCTGATCAGCCAGATGTTTTTTGACAATGACTACTTTTATGAATTTCTGGAAAAGGCCCGGCGCAAGGGAATCACCCTGCCCATCCACGCGGGAATTATGCCTGTAACCAAAGCCAGCCAGTTAGGCACCAGCATCTCCCTCTCCGGCGCCACGATCCCCAAGGCTTTTTCCGATATGATCGCCCGGTACGGGGATTCTCCTGAGGATATGCGCAAGGCAGGAATCGACTACGCCGTCCGCCAGATCATCGACCTGCAGCAGAATGGTGTGGACGGCATCCATATCTACACCATGAACAAGCCCAAGATGGCTGCGGAGATTATGGATGCTGTAAAATAGTATCTATTTTGTCACAAAAATATTGCATATCCCTATCGTGTGTGATATTCTATGTCTATGGGTGCTGCCATTCACGGTAGGCGGTTAGTCCTTCTGCGGAGGACTGTGACCTCCGATTACATAGAGAACCTGAATTTTCAGGAAACTATTAAAAGGAGGGATTGCCAATGTTGACGATGGAAGGTCTGATTGCAGTTTTAGCCTTAGCCCTGACTGCATTTGGACTCGGATATGCAATAGGAAGTAATCAGACACAAAAATAGCCGCCCAAGTCCCTAAACTGATGTGCGGCTATCTTAGCTAAACATATTTTGGACTAACCATCTATCGGTAGTTCTCATCGGGAGACATTTGTTGACGCAAATGTCTCTTGTTATTTGCAGTATAACACAAGGCGTCCAAATGTTCAAGAAATTTTTCGCCGCCTTCAAATACCTCTCTCCTACTCTTCCTCCCACAGCGCGTCCGACACCTCGATCTTCCTATCCCGCAGCATCAGCTCCCGCACCGCCACATCCGCAGGCTTATTCTCAAAGAG
Organism: uncultured Acetatifactor sp.; assembly: GCA_964550745.1. Classification (GTDB taxonomy): domain Bacteria; phylum Bacillota; class Clostridia; order Lachnospirales; family Lachnospiraceae; genus Acetatifactor. Next base: position 22,519 of record CAZKAO010000016.1, on the reverse strand, counting down.
AATAGCATTGACCTGCTCGATAATGGGCAGCTGCACGTCGTACTTCTTGGCCAGCTCCATGGCGGCCTTGGCGCTGTACACGCCCTCCACCACCATCTGTACCTCCTCCATGGCCTCAGTCATAGTCTTGCCCTGACCCATCAGAATACCCGCCCGACGGTTGCGGGAGTGCATGCTGGCACAGGTCACGATCAGGTCCCCAATGCCGGTGAGTCCGCAGAAGGTCTCGAAACGTCCGCCCATGGCCGTTCCCAGCCGGGCGATCTCCGTGATGCCCCGAGTGATCAGCGCCGCCTTGGTGTTGTCTCCATACCCCAGACCGTCCGCTATGCCGGCAGCCAGCGCCACCACATTTTTCAGGGAGCCTCCCAGTTCAATGCCCAGCACATCCGGGCTGGTGTAGACCCGGAACACCTCGTTCATGAACAGATTCTGAATATATTCCGCAGTGGAACGCTTTCTGGCTCCTACCACGATGGTGGTGGGAATCCCCCTGCCCACTTCCTCTGCGTGTGAGGGGCCCGACAGTACCGCCACCTGGGCCTGTGGAATCTCCTGCTCCGTGATCTGAGCCTGAGTCATCAGCGTATGCTCCTCAATACCTTTGGCCACATTGACAATCATCTGGCCCTCTGTCACATAGGGACACAGCCTCGCCGCCGTCCTGCGGGTAAAGCTGCTTGCCACTGCCATCACCAGCAGGTCGGCCCCCTCCACCGCTTCCCTCTCATCCAAGGTAAAACGGATGTCTTCTGCCAGCTTCACTCCCGGCAGCATCTTGTGCTCATGCCGGGTGCGCAGCATCTCAATCTCCGACTCCAAAGCAGACCAGACCGTAATCTGATGCCCGTTTTTATGAAGCAACACCGCCAGGGCGATCCCCCAGCTGCCTCCGCCAACTACCGTTATCTTTGCCATAGCTGATACTCCTTTCTAATTAGGGTTCAATTCTTTCAATCCGCTTTGTCGGGATGCCCGGCCTCATGCCCACTGCCATCCTCCACCTTGTTTTTCTTGGTCAGGTAAGTCTTACGCTCCGTGCCATGAATCAGACGCACGATATTTTCCCGGTGCTTCCAAAAAGCCAGCGCTGTCATACAGCCAAAGAGTACATACATCTCGATCAGCTGCCCCTGCGTCATCTCTGTAAACAGTCCCATCTGCCCGCTGACCACCAGCTGGATCATCAGCAGCGTGTACACCAGCAGAGAACCCAGCGACACATAGTGGGTGGTAAAAAAGGTGGCAAAAAACATCACCACACCCGTCACCACAAACCAGGGATGAAAGGAAAGCACCATTCCTGCTGTGGCCGCAATCCCTTTCCCTCCTTTAAAATTCATGTAAAAAGGATAATTGTGTCCCAGGATGGCTCCCGCTCCCGTGTACAGACAGAGCAGATAGATAATATTGTGATGGCTTCCGCCAAATAGAAGTCTTACCAGCCATACCGCCGCCATACATTTCAGACAGTCCCCGGCAAAGACGATAAGCCCCGCCTTCGTGCCCAGCACCCGCAGCGTGTTGGTGGTGCCGGAGTTGCCGCTGCCATGTTCCCGGATATCAATGCCGTGTGCTTTTCCGTAAAAATACCCGGTCTGAAACAAACCAAAAACATAGCCGATGAGTAAACACACAATCCGTATCATGATTCCTTATCCTTTCGTTCCCTGATGATAAACCGAAGCGGGGTGCCCTTGAATCCAAAGGTCTCCCGAATCTGGTTTTCAATATATCTGGTATAGGAGAAATGCATCAGTTCCTTATCGTTGACAAAAATCACAAAGGTGGGAGGCTTTACCGACACCTGGGTGATATAGTACAGACGCAGCCGCTTGCCCTTGTCCGAGGGAGGCTGCTGCATGGCTACCGCCTCCGCCATGATCTCATTGAGCACACCCGTTGCCACCCGCATAGCGTGGTTCTCGCTGACCATGTCAATGGTCTCAAAGAGCTTGGGCAGCCGTTGCCCGGTTTTGGCAGAGATAAACACCAGCTCCGCATACTGCATAAAGGACAGGGTATTACGCACTTTTTCCGTGAAGCGGTAGATAGTCTTATCGTCCTTTTCCAGGGCGTCCCATTTGTTCACCGCAATGATCACAGCCTTGCCCCTGTCGTGGGCGATTCCGGCAATCTTGGCGTCCTGTTCCGTGACGCCCTCCAGAGCGTCGATCACCAGTACCACCACATCCGCCCGCTCCACCGCTCCCACGGTGCGGATAATCATATACCGCTCCAGCTCTTCCTTGATCTTGTTCTTGCGGCGAAGTCCCGCCGTGTCAATAAACACATATTCCCGATCACCGTAGGCGATCTCCGTATCCACCGCATCCCTGGTTGTCCCGGCGATATCCGACACAATCAGCCGGTTCTCTCCCAACAGCTTATTGATAATGGAGGACTTGCCCACATTGGGTTTCCCCACGATGGCCACTCTGGTGCGGTCGTCCTCTTCCTCCTCCCCGTCCTGTTCCGGGAAATGAGATACCACCTCCTCCAGCATATCCCCCAGCCCCAGCTTGTTGGCCGCGGAAATGGCATGGGGATCACCTATGCCGAGGTTATAGAACTCATACACGTCCGCCATATATTTTTCAAAGCTGTCCACCTTGTTGACCACCAGCACCACCGACTTGTGGCAGCGGCGCAGCATGTCCGCCACCTTGGCGTCCGCATCCTGCAAGCCCTGGCGCACATCCACCAGAAAAATGATCACATCCGCCGTATCCATGGCGATCTGCGCCTGCTCCCGCATCTGGGACAATATGATATCCCTGCTGTCCGGCTCAATGCCGCCGGTGTCAATCAGGGTAAAATTCCGGTCCAGCCATGTCACATCCGCATAGATCCGGTCTCGGGTAATACCCGGAGTATCCTTCACAATAGATATATTTTCACCGGCCAGCGCATTAAACAGGGTTGATTTGCCCACATTGGGTCTTCCAACCACTGCAACGATGGGTTTTCTTTTTCTATTTTCCACTTCACAGCTTCCTCCGTTTTCCTCACAGCCTGCCCTTACCCAACACGGCATCAATAAAATCACATCCGCTTGATTTTACAATATTTATCTCCACTTGTAAAGCCTTTTCCAGATCTGCCACCGTCAAATCATCCAAAAATACCGTCTCACCGCTGCGAAGCACATTCTGCGGCAGGAGCAGACGGCCTCCCAGAGGCTCCTCCCGCAGTTGGGCCAGGATGTCCTGTCCGGTCAACAGCCCGGATACCGTGATCAGCTCCCCAAAGAAATCATTGCGGATAGCATAGACGTGAATTTTCAGCCCCGGAAAATCTTCCGTCAGTTCCTCCGCCATCTGCCGGATATAGGGATAGGCCAGCCTGCCGGTGGCAATGGATAGCTCCTCCTGCACCGTCAGATCCGGAAGCTGCCTCTCCCGGCGCAACTGCTCCCGCCCCTGGGAGAATTCGCTCAAAAGCAGCCTGGTCATACCCACGCCGTTTTCCAACTGCAGATAACCGTCATAGCGCTCCTCTTCCGGTAGTTCCTCCCCTGCCAGAATATACCACTCATCGCTGGCATGGACAAAATGTACGCCATGCCTGTCATACATCTCTTCCTGCCATCTGTGTATGGTACGCAACACCTCCCTGGCGTCATCTCTCGTAAAAGGCTCTAACGGATACAATCCCTCCCTGTATCTGGACAATCCCACCGGCACCACGGATACGCTCTCCAGATGCGGCAGATACCTGGTCAGCTCGGATATGCTGTATTCCAGCTCCGCTCCGTCATTCACCCCCTTGCACAGTACAATCTGCCCGTTCATCGTAATCCCCGCCTCGTAGAGCCTGTCCACTTTTTTCAGGGCCTCCCCCGCAAAGCGGTTGCTCAGCATCTTACAGCGAAGCTCCGGATTCATCGTCTGGAAAGAAATATTTATGGGAGATAAATGATACCGGATAATTCTGTCGATATCATGCTCCGACATATTGGTCAGCGTCACATAATTGCCCTGCAGAAAAGACAGCCTGGAATCATCATCCTTAAAATACAGTGTATCCCGCATCCCCTTCGGCATCTGGTCAATAAAGCAGAATATACACTTATTATGACAGCTGCGGTACTCATCCATCAGCCCATTCTCAAACTCGATCCCCAGATCCTCGTCAAATTCCTTGTCCACCTCCAGAAGCCACTGCTCTCCGTCCGGCTTCTCGATCACCACCTCAATATAAGTATCCTGGATCAAGAACTGATAGTCAAAAATATCCTCAATCTCCGTATTGTCTATCGCCAGCAGCCTGTCCCCCGGCTCAATCTCCAGCTCCTGCGCAATACTCCCCGGCAGAACCCTGCTGACAATATGTCCTTTTTCCTTTTTCATATATTTTCACTCCCATGTATTATAAAAACTCACTATAAGACTTACCACTGCCTATGTTGTTGCCTATTTGAAGCGTCGGTTCCCAACTCACTTCTACCCCGCATAACACAAGGCCATGTCTGTGTCACTACACTGCTACGCTTTCCCAGGGAGCGAGAGCGCGCTATGTATAAGGTATATGCCAGCAACCAGCTTCAGATGGATAATTGTTCCTGGGAGGACCGTATGAACACGTCAGTGCGGGGGTTGCAAACAACCCCTGCGAGGCTTTGCCGAATACATTCGGCTCGAGCCTAGCACTGCTACGCTGTTCATCCGAGCGAGAGCGCATCCGAACAGGAATGATTATCCGTCTGAAGCGTTCCATGCCAAGTACCCCCACTCCAACTTTATCTCCAGTTTACTAGAAAATTCTTGACGTGTCACTACCTTAAATGTTATAAATTAAGTATTGACACCACTTTTCACATATTTGGAGGAAGTCTATGCCCAACTTACGAGAGCTTGTAAACGCAATGCCTGTGGCCCCATTAAAGCTGATCGCTCTGCCCTCCGCAGAGAGAATGGGGCGCAGAATCAACGATTATCTGGTGGAATTCCGCCGCAGCATCAACAATGAAAAAGTCAAAAATGACCCTGCCTTCCATGGCTATATTGAAAACAGCTTCCTCATTCTGGCCGACTGTCCCCGCTTTGGCACAGGAGAGGCCAAGGGTGTATTTCATGAATCCATCCGAGGCAAGGATCTGTTTCTGCTGGTGGATGTGTGCAACCACAGCATTACCTACGATATGAACGGATACCGCAATCATATGTCTCCCGATGACCACTATCAGGATCTCAAGAGAGTCATTGCCGCCTGCGCCGGAAAAGCCCGCCGCATCAATGTGATCATGCCCTTTATGTACGAGGGAAGACAACACAAGAGAAGTGGTCGAGAATCCCTGGACTGCGCCTATGCGCTGAAGGAACTGCGGAACATGGGGGTAGACAATTTCGTAACCTTTGACGCCCACGATCCCCGTGTACAGAATTCCACTCCCTTGAGTGGTTTTGACAATTTCCAGCCACCCTACCAGTTTCTGAAAGCGCTGCTGGATGCGGAGGAGGATCTGCTGGTTGACAAGGAACATCTGCTGGTCATCAGTCCTGACGAGGGCGCCCTGGACCGGGCCATCTATTTCGCCACTGTTTTGGGAGTAGATACAGGCATGTTTTATAAGCGCAGAGACTATTCTACCATTAAAAACGGCAAGAATCCTATTGTGGCACATGAATTTCTGGGGGATAATATTGACGGCAAGGATATCATTATCATCGATGATATCATCTCCTCCGGTGAAAGTATGCTGGACACAGCCAAACAACTGAAGAAAATGAATGCCCGCAGGGTATACATCTGTTGTACCTTCGGCCTCTTCACAGATGGTTTGAAGTCCTTTGACCATGCTTATGAACAGGGCTATTTTGACAAAGTCATCACCACCAACCTGACCTATCTCCCTCCGGAGATCTACGGCAGACCTTATTTTGTGGAGGCGGATATGAGCAAGTTCCTGGCGTCCATCATTGACTTTATGAACCATGACGTATCCCTGACCAATACCATGACTACCACAGAAAAAATACACAGCATCGTAGAAGCCTACAATAGCCGTCGTAACTTTTCCCTGGACGATTGATCCGATGGAACCAACAAACAGCACAGTCAAAACGGATACTACATCAAATTCCGCTTTGACTGTGCTGTCTGCTTACGTCACTCGCCGGAAAGCTCCTGCACCTTGCCCGCACTCTCCTCCGGCTCCCTGTATTCCTGAAAACGCAGCAGAATTTTAAACAGATCCCCGTCAAGCACAATCTGAAATTCACCTTTCTGCAGTTCCGTCAGATTTTTGGCAATGGACAACCCCAGACCGCTGCCCTCGCTGCTGCGGGACACATCTCCTCTGACAAAGCGCTCTGTAAGCTCATCCGGGTCAAAATTCAATGCTGTCTCCGAAATATTTTTCATGGACAGTGTAATCTTTTCATCCTTTTTTTCAAGATCCACATAGATGCGGGTTCCCTCCATGGCATATTTGCAGACATTGTTAAACAGATTTTCCACTATCCTCCACATGCGTCGACTGTCCGCATATATATACGCCGGACCGCCAGGCTCCGTGATCATGACCTGCAGCCTGCGCGCCTCCAGTTTTTCCGAAAATTCTCCTACAGACTGACGAACCAGTTCCATCAGGTCCAGCCTGCTGTTGTCCAACGTGATATTGCCGGAGGATATCCTGGATGCCTCTAACAGATCATCTGTCAACTGCTTCAGCCTCTGTGCCTTGGAATCCAGCACTGTTATATAGCTGCATACAGGTTCCTGGGTGATATTTTCCTGCTTCAGCAGATCCACATAGTTGATGATGGATGTCAGCGGCGTCTTGATGTCGTGGGACACATTGGTAATCAGATCTGCCTGCATCCTCTCATCCTTCATACTGGTGGCCACCGCCTTGCGGATACCGTCGCCCATATTGTTTACCGACGCCGCCAGCTCCTTATTGTCGCCGTGCAGCCTCTCGCTGTCCAGCACATACCCTATATCTCCTCCCCTGATTCGGGAGATCCCGCCGATAATCTCACTGCGCTCCGCACTTCTGCGGAATATATAAATTCCTACGCAGCCATCCAGGATAACGATGATCAATATAGGTATCAGCTGTAGTTCCCTTGTTGCATTCCGAAGCTCATATACTGCCAGCACACAGAGTAAATTTGCCAACAGAAAGATGTTGTATGGCATCAGCGTCCGGATCACTGCGCTGTGGTTCTCCAGCATCATTCTGATCCCCCTGTATATCACTCTGCAAATACGGTAAAAAATACTGTTTTTCCACAGGGTGCTGCACTGCAGCCGCCTTATCAGACTGTACCAGAACAGGCCGATAAACAGACTGGACAGCAGCCCCAAGCTGCTGATCATAACAAGTATATACTGTTTGGCTGTCGTCAGCTGCAGCATTGTCGCCCGGCTGCTGCGATAAAATATTGTGTCATATATGTTGTTATAGACCAACCCCAGAAGCAGCCACAAACCCAGCCCCGCCAGAAGCATAAGCACCAGAAAAATCTCCGTGGGCAGCCGGTCAAATACATATATCCTTGAAACTGTCTTTCCCTCTTCCTCCGTCTTGCCGGTAGTGTAGCTGATATAGCCGCCAATTCCCAGCCAGATCAGCAGAAATGCACCGCCAAATATCAGAATCAGCCACATGTGAGGAATGATGCTGTTATAGGTATCCATGGCCAGATAAAACTGATCCCGCTGAATCGGGAAATCCGTATTTACACCAATCCACAGCTTGGTATTTTCTGTGAAGGCATATTCATAGTCGCTGACATTGTCAAACATCTCGTCCTCTGTAATATCCGCATTGGACTCCAGGCGCATGGAATCCGGAAAATATACCACATACTTGCCGAGTCTGCGGAAATACTCCGTCTTCTCGCTGTCAGTCAGCCCGGCAAAGTCATCACTCATATTGGTATAGTACTCCTGCCCATCCTGGGTTGTAGTGCTGATAAAGAACTGCAGATTAGTCTTGCCCTGGGCATACAGATCATTCTGATTCTGATACTGGGCATAATTGTACGCCAGCGTCTCCACAGTCTCCATCACATTGGCCTCCAGCATACAGTACTCCGGCCAGTTGGAACAGCTGGCGGCAATGGACTGCTCCGTTATCGTATTATACCTGGGCACCAGCATTTCCATGCTGATGACCTCCTGGCCGCTCCGGTTCAGAATATATACCTCCTTACCCTGCGTCGCCATCTCCATGGCAATTCGGTTAAACAGGTTATCAATGCCCCAGATATTTTCGATACTCTGTTTCGCTGTCTCGTAGGCCTCTTCCTGTTCCATGAAATCAAAATCTGTGATTGTAAAATCATTTGTCCCGGCATCCTCATCTGATTCGTCTGCAGACCTGTCCGCCTTGTTCTTTATATCCCAGGCAAGGATATGGGAAATCGCCTCCTCTGTGAAGCCAAACTTTTCCAGCTGTTCCCCATACCCATAACTGTCAAATACGCTCTCATAGCCAAAATAGACAATAAAGTCCAGCTTACTCTGAAAGGTTACTGTCTGCAGTTCCAGACCGTATTTTCCCCAGCGGATCAGTTCATCCAGATGATAGCTTGCGCTGACCGGACATTCGCTCTTTTGAGAGATACGATTGACAAATTTGGTTACATCAACGATTCGGCTTCCATCAAAATGTCCATTGGTCTCCAGCTGTCCCTTAATAACAGACAGGCGGGTAATATCATTGATGGCATTGCGGAACACATCGGTAAATATCCGGGAATCCTCAAAATTCCCGGCATTATCCATCAGACCAACTTTGTAGCCTATCTGATCACCATACATATTGTCCACTACAATATTGGAATTGACGGCAATGATACCCACCATCACCGCCATGCCAATGGCTGCAAGATGCTGCAGGGTATGCAGTACAACCCGCCGTAACACTCTGTTTTTCTTCATCATGATCCTCTCACATGTCCACTGCCCTTATTGCTCACTCATCCTGCTTCTCAATCTTATAGCCCACTCCCCAGACCACTTTCAAATAGCGGGGATCGCGGGGATTAATCTCTATCTTCTCCCGTATGTGACGGATATGTACCGCCACCGTATTGTCCGCGCCGATGGCATCCTCATTCCAGATATTTTCATATATCTGATTGATGGAAAATACCTTGCCCTGATTCCTGATCAGAAGCAATAAAATATTATATTCAATGGGTGTCAGCCTTACCAGCTCTTCATCCACACGAACCTCCTTAGTCTCGTCATTAATGACGAGGCCGCCTGCCCGGTAGATCTGGACACTCTCCTGATTCAGACTTCCCAGCGAGGTATAACGACGCAGATTGGATTTTACCCTCGCCATCAATTCCAGCGGATTGAAAGGTTTGGTTACATAATCGTCCGCCCCGATATTCAGTCCCAGAATCTTATCCGCATCCTCCGATTTGGCCGACAGAATGATAATCGGAATACTGTTGTTCTCCCGAATCTTCAATGTCGCCTCAATACCATCCATCTTCGGCATCATCACATCCATGATCAGCAGATGAATCTGCTCCCGTGAGAGTAGCTCTATGGCCTGTTCCCCGTCATATGCCTTATATACCTGATATCCTTCCTTGCGCAGATAGATATCAATAGCGTCCACAATCTCTCTGTCATCGTCACAAACCAGAATATTTGCCATGTATTCCTCTTTCCGCATACCCGGAGTTTCGCGCTGTCTGAACTCCAGATAGGCATTGATCTATTTATAAGAACTAATCTATCATCAAAAAAGCCGCCATATTGCCCCTCTTTTCGCCGCTTACCCGGTGTGAAAACAGATAATCGCTGTTACAGCAGGTACATACATCTGTAACCTGTATCTGGGAGAGAGGAATTCCGGCTCCCCGCAAAATAAGCAGATTGGCAAGCCAGAGATCCAGCTGATATTTCCCCTCGGCTCTGCCAGGCCGCAGAATCTGGCTGTGGGGATAGGCCCTCTGTTCGGTCAGCTCTGCCAACAGCCCGGCGCTGTCGGGAATGGCCCTTTCCAGCCGCCTGAACTGCTCCGCCACCTCCTCGCTGACCTCATAGCAGTCCTGACAGATGGACGGACCTACAGCGGCTGTCAGCTGCCCCGGGTTTGTACCGAATTCCTGCCGCATCCGCTCTACCATACATCTGCCCATACCTGCCGCCGTACCTCGCCAGCCAGAGTGAGCAAGACCAATGGCGCCATGCTCTTCGTCAACAAAATATAGCGGCACACAGTCCGCGAAAAAACATACCAGACACAGATTTCTATCGTCTGTCACCAGACCGTCCACATCCGTATAGCCACGGTCAAAGAGAATACCCTTTCCTCCATCTGCCTGATACACTCTGCGGATGTTGGTGGTATGTGTCTGAAAGGTACACACCATATGGGACACATCCGTGTGCAACGCCGCCGCCATGCGCCGATAGTTCTCATGTACCTTTTGCTCATCATCTCCCCTGGTGAAGGACAGGCTCATGGTGGCATAGACGCCCTCGCTGACACCGCCTTTTCTGGTGGAGAAAGCATGTGTGATTCCCCTCCGGGCAGAGAGCAGCGGAAATGTCAGATATTCCACTTCTCCCTCTTTTTTCTGACAAATTACCGGCTCCCTGTTTGCCGCCCTGACTATCTGTTCCATATTTATACCCATACATACATGCCTCTCAGAAATATAATTTGTTGTCCATGCTGAAATACCTGTCACCGGCGGTAATGATGGGGGAAGGCATTCCTGACCCATCTGATCTGTTCGCCCTCTATGGCGACCACATCATATCTGACAGCAGTATTCAGCGGAATATGCTTTGTACAACGATAATAGTCCGCCACTCTGCAGATCCGGCGCTGCTTGGATAAATCCACAGCCTCTTCAGGATGTCCCATATCCGCATTTTGTCTGTACTTTATCTCAAAGAACACCAGATATTCCTGATCTATACCGATCAGATCAATCTCCCCGCTCCGGCAGCGGTAACTGCGTTCCTGTATGGACACACCCTGTTTTTCCAGATAGGCCGCCGCAAGTTCTTCTTTATCTCTCCCTACTTTCCGTGTATTCATTTTTATTTCCTGACTTTTTGTTTCAGTTTATCCATGGAATCTACAAAGATCAGTATCTCTGCCACCACCTCGTAGAGTTCCGGAGGTATCATATCCCCGATCTCCAGCCTCGACAATGTATCTGCCAGCTTGTCGTCCCGATGTATGGGAACATCACTCTCCTGCGCTTTCTCTATAATCCGCTCCGCCAGCTTGCCCCGTCCCGAGGCAATGACTTTCGGCGCATCCTCCTCCGGATTGTACTCCAATGCTATCGCCTGTTTAGGCTTATTCTTCTCCGCCATCTATATTTCCTCCAAATTCATCCGTCTGATCAGGCGAATGCGTCAAAAGAATAGTCTGCAGAGGCCGGACGGTTGCTCTGCTCCTCGATCAGTTCCTGCATCACAGTGTTTCCCGCCTGCATTTCCCTGGTCTGGAATGCACAGCTCGTGTGATATCCCCGCTTTTCCAGACGGCTGTTCAGGATATCTATATGGTCCGCTATAAAGTCCAGCATCTCCTCCTCCGGCAGATAAAACCGTGTGCTGACATTGTTCTCCCGCAGCTGAACATACACATCCATGGGGCCGAGATTGGCCATATCCAGGTGGAGCAGAGCGCTGATCTCTCCCTCCTGCACAGGTTTCTTCTGTCGATTGGCATACACATACAGTTCTCCGTGGGCGTCATTATCCATCATCTTAAGCGGAAGCTGCACATAAGAGTACGCATCGTTTAACTGATTCAGAAAGTTCAGATTCTGATTCAGATTCTGAACGGTTTTTCCCAATACGCTATTCTCCTGTCCGGCATTTCCCAGAGCCTCTGACAGAGCGCCCAGCTGCCTGCTCAGTCTGCCATATACCTGATCCAGCTTCTCCTTGCTGGTATCCTGTGGCCGCACGGACAACTCCTGTTTTACATACTCCTGCAGCTGCCGCTGAAACTCGGGAGACTTGACCAGTTCCCTGATCGGCAGCTGCCTATTCTGCGCCAAAGCCTGAGCCACCTGGCGCAGCAGATTGGGGTTGGCCGGCTGACGGACCTGCTCTGCCTCCGGCGTCTCCCGACCCAGTTGGCTCACTGCTGCCCTGTCGTCCCCCTGGCCTGCCGTCTCTGTGGTATTTCCTGCGGACTTAAGGGTCTCTCCTGCCTCTTCTCCAGTCTGAATACCCTCCTCCGTTATTACAATCGTCCTTCCCCCGGTCTGGACCTGCTCCTGCCTCTCCTCTATCAGTACTGCCTGTTCCTCCTGCCCCGGCAAACCCGCAGTCTGCTCTGGCAAACCCGCAGTTTGCTCTGGCAAACCCGCAGTTTGCTCTGGCAAACTGCCAGTCTGCTCCGTATCTGAGACTGTCTGGAAAAAGGTCTCGACAGCGGAAGTTCCATCTTCATTGAGCAGCAGCGCTTCCAGCAATCTGCCCACCGCCTGATCCATTCCCCCTGCGGACATATCCATCAGCAGCTGCGGCAGCTGTTGGCTGAGTTCGTTGATCCCTCCCATCAGCTGATGCGTCATATTTTTGTAGGAGCTCATCTGTTCCAGATTCTCCGCATTCACCGGAAGTCCAAGTTTGTGCAGATCAATGATGTCAATGATCTGCGCATCGGCAAAGGTGGTAGCCTCATGGTAAAAATTCTGCAGAGCCTCTCTGTCGATGGGCATACCCTCCTTCATCAACAGCCCCGTGAGCTGCATGGTAGTATCATTTACGGGCAAAGACGCCATCTGGGCCGCTTTCTGAGCATTTGCCTCCATGCCCATGTTTTCAAAAAGCGGACTCAGGGACAGACCGGTGCCGTTATTTTTGACCTGAAACAGGATATTTTTGCCCATAGACAGAGTCATATTCTGTTCCAGCCTGGCCTGCAGTTCCATATCACTGCCCTGAAAATTCACCAGAAGTTTTAAATCCTCCCCGCTCCTTTCCAGAATCCGCCCTGAGAGAATCTGCCCCGGTGTCAATGCCTGTATCTCTTTCTGCAGCATAGCCGGCAGCTGTTCTCTGCCGGAAGCCTGTATGTTCTGGGTAATCTGCGCATCCTGCGTCTGTCTTCCCGCCTGCAGCAAATCCGTAATCCACATAAACTCGGCCGCCTTTCTCCGTTTTTACTTCTACTTCCGATTTATAACCTTACACAAAGCTATGGATAAAACTCTTTCTGTGGATCGGCGTAGGTCCATACTTCCTGAGCGCCTCTATATGTGCGGCGCTGCCATAACCCTTGTTCCCCGCAAAATCATACGCAGGGAACACTTGGTCATATTCCCGCATCAGCCTGTCCCGGGTAACCTTTGCAATAATACTTGCCGCCCCGATGGAGATACTTTTGGCATCCCCCTTGATGATGGGAACCTGGCGGATAGACACCTGAGGAATCGTGACCGCATCATTCAGCAGCAGATCCGGCTGGGGCTCCAGCTTGCTGACAGCCTCCCGCATGGCCTCGTAGGTGGCCTGCAGTATATTGATCTCATCAATCCTCTGGGGAGATGCATAACCTATCCCACAGGCTACGGCTTTTTCCATAATCAGGCTATAGAGTTCTTCTCTCTTTTTTTCGGACAGTTGCTTGGAATCATTAATATACAGGATATCACAATTCTTGGGCAGTATGACCGCCCCCGCCACCACTGGCCCTGCCAACGGACCTCTTCCCACCTCGTCAATACCGCAGATATGAGTGTAGGTGTCATATCTGCGTTCAAATTCCCACAATTTATCTATGCGCTCCCGCTCTTTCTCCAGCGCGGCGATCCTTTTGCGAGCCGCTTCCACACATTTCTGGACGCCGCTCCTGGGATCTCCCTCATACTGTGCGACAAAAGCAGGCAGCTCATTTTCACAAGCTGCCTGTAATCTTGCTTTTACCTCTCCAATGCTGATCGTCATATCTCAACTCCTTATTTGAGGTTCCGGTAATCCTCCGGGATCGCCAGATCTCATGCTTTTCACATCTCCGCCAGCACTATTGATGCTTCAAAATACCAAAACTGTCAAAAGGCCATACCCGAAGCCAGGCTCTTCCGATAATGTCATCCCTCTTGATATTGCCTACCTCTGCCACCCGGCTGTCTGTACTGTTGTTACGGTTATCTCCCAACACAAAATACTCGTCCTCTCCCAGTGTGATCGGGTCTCTGGCCAGACCGATCTTTTCCGACTGGATCACCTCTCTGCCATATGTCTCATACAGCACTTCGCCGTTGATATAGATTCGGCCCTCCTCATCAATCTGCACCGTTTCTCCCGGCATACCGATGATCCTCTTGATATAATAGGTCTTTTCCCGATATTTGAACGGGAAAACAATAATATCAAAGCGCTCCGGATCCCGGAACCTGTATGTAATCTTATCCACAATCAGGTTGTCGTGGTCACTTAATGTCGGTTCCATACTTGCACCGTTCACTTCCGTTCTCTGCCCCACAAAGGCAATTACCAGATATGTCAGACACAGTACAATCAACAAATACAGGCCTGTACTGAATACTTCTTTCATAAATTTTTTCATATTGTCCTCTTTCCGCACACCCTGTTCCGGTTCTGGCCGGATATATGGTATGCCTGCAATACTTTTCTATTTTATCAGGGTCTCTCCAACGTCATTCTTCCCAGTCTGCCGCTGCGAAAATCCTCCATCAGAATGGAAGCTGCCTTCTCCAAATCCAATGTCTGCCCCTTGCCATAGCAGCCTCTGCTCTCCGCCACTCTTGCCAACACCTGGGGCGGCGTCCCCATCTCCTCTATAATGTAGCGCCTGGCGAGAGCCTGCGGGTACAACTGCTGCAGACAGCCGATCAGGTCACAGGCCAGTTCATCCATGAGGATCACCTCGTCATTCATGGAACCGATAAACGCCAGTCTCATTCCCACTTGCTGATCTTCAAATTTGGGCCACAATATCCCCGGAGTATCCAACAGTTCCAGTCCCTTATTCAGGCGAATCCACTGTTTCCCTTTTGTCACCCCCGGCTTATTGCCGGTCTTGGTACATGCCTTTCCCGCGAAGGAATTGATAAATGTGGACTTTCCCACATTGGGGATACCCACCACCATAGCTCGGACCGGCCGATTTACAATGCCACGTCTGCGATCCCTCTCGATCTTCTCCCTGCAGGCCACATTGACCAGTCCCTGAATGGATTTCACCCCACTGCCCGTCTTGGAATTGATCTCCAGAACATGCGCGTTTTGCTCTTCAAAATACTGAATCCACTGTCTGTTGTAAACCGGATCAGCCAAATCCGACTTATTCAGCAGAACAATCCGGAACTTTCCCGCTGCCAGCTTGTTCATATCAGGGTTACGGCTGCTTAAGGGGATGCGGGCGTCTACCAGTTCAATAACCAGGTCGATCAACTTTATATTCTCCTGCATCATCCGGACAGCCTTGGTCATATGTCCCGGATACCATTGATAATTCATATATTCTATACAGTCCTTCCATCCAGAGCAGGCCGGTCAACGCACCAGGCCCATGCCGTTCTCCTCGCTCCCCAGGTGCAGCCATGCTTCTCCCACAATATCCAGCTCCTTCACCGGTCCTATGTTGGCGGATCTGCTGTCCTCACTGCTGCTGGGATTGTCACCCATGCAGAAATATTCATCCAGCTCCAGCACAAGCTCCACCTCAGCAATTCCGGGGTCCAAAATCTTCACATTCACCCATGAGCTGGCTATACCATTGACATAAAGCACACCGTCCCGGATCAGCACCGTATCCCCCGGCACAGCCACCACCCGTTTGATGTAATAGTGGGTATTCGTATTGCCGTTGGGCAGAAATACCACTACATCTCCGGTCTTTGGAGTTGACAGCAGATAGCTGAAACGGTTGATATACACTCTCTGCCCGTTATACATGCCAGGTTCCATGGACATTCCCACCATATTGGTATATGTGCCGAAAAAGAAAGTCAGTACCACAGCAATAAACGCTGCCGCCGCCATGCCAAACAATACAATAAATATTTCCCTGACAGCGGATGAGCTGATCTTTTTCTTCCGTTTATAAAAGCTCAGGCCTTTTTTACGCAGCACAGCCATCCCTCCCAAAGCTGTAAGGCATTTTATTTATTATAACACATTCTGCTGAAATAGAAAAGGACAACTACAAAAAAGTAATTGTCCCATTCAGGCAGATTATCTTACTAACTCTTTTACCTTAGCCTTCTTACCCACACGGTCTCTCAAGTAGTTCAGTTTAGCACGTCTTACCTTACCTTTTCTGACCACCTCAATCTTTTCCACATTGGGAGAATGCACGGGCCAGGTCTTCTCAACACCGATACCGTTGGAAGTCTTTCTCACAGTAAAGGTCTCCCGGCTGCTGCCGCCCTGTCTCTTCAGAACCACACCCTCAAACACCTGAATTCTCTCGCGGTTGCCCTCTTTGATCTTGCCGTATACCTTAACGGTATCGCCGACTGCAAAATCATCCACGGCAGCCTTCAGCTGCTGCTCTTCAATCTCTTTGATAATATCACTCATAATAAACCTCCTGACTATACTTGATGTTCTTAATACATTTCGTAACAGAGGACCATCTCATTTTCGCAACGGTAAGATTTTACCACAATATCCTAAATAATGCAAGACTTTTTTGTAAAAGTCCTGTTATTTCTCCAGCCACCACATGGGTTCATCGCACAGATACAGGCCCAATTTTTCCTGAAGACACATGGCCGCCAAATTTCCCTCCTCTACCCGGCAGTAGGGAATCTCCCCCCGTTTCAGATGCCAGTTGACCAGCCATCCCTCCAGAGAGGATGCCAGACCCTGTCTGCGGTGTATCTCATCCACATACAGCATTCCCATGCTGCCGTCCTCGTGAATGCCGATAAAACCCGCTGGTGACATTTCCCCATCGCTCATATAGACGCCGTACATTGCCCCCGACAGAAGGCGCTGCCTCAGATATTCCCGCTCACACGCCTGATACCGTCCGGCCACATGGTCCAGATCCTCCAAGGTCAACGGGCGGATATCCCTGTGCCGCACCCGCAGAGATTCCCTGCGGGTATAACAGGCCTGACGGCAGACACCGCCGACAGCCAGACCATATCGCTCTGCCAAAAAATCTCTGACGGCCTCCTGACAGACTAAAATTTTCATGGATTCCTGTCCCCACAGACGATCTGCCCCACACTGCTTTAGCAACTGCTCCATCTCCCGGGGAGACTCTGCATACAATGCATATATCTGCGTATTTTCTACATTAACCAGGATATTTTGCCCATGCTGATACACCGTGTATGCCTTTCCTCTGGAAAACAGTTCCATCAGATGAATATATTTGCGCTTTCTCCTGCTCAGGCAGCGGATAAGCTCCTGCTCTGCCTGATACCTCTCATACATATCTGGTCTGCGCTCCCGGGTGCGCTCCACGGACTTCTCCAGCCTCCATGCCTCTATATTTCTGTGATTGCCAGAGAGAAGCACCTCGGGCACTGGCTTGCCATGCCATGTCTCCGGCCGGGAATACTGGGGATATTCCAACAGGTGATTATGAAAGGATTCCGTCTCCGCCGACTCCCCGTTATGCAGCACACCGGGCACCAGTCTGGCTATGGCGTCAATCATTACCATGGCGGGCAGTTCTCCGCCAGTCAGTACATAATCCCCTATGGATATATAGTCCGTGACAATCTCCTCCAGAACACGCTCATCAATCCCCTCATAATGCCCACACAGAAAGATCAGTTCCTCCTCCTGGGCCAGTTCTTTGGCAAGCCTCTGGTTGAAGCATCTGCCCTGGGGCGTCACATAGATGGTGCGGAGCTTTTTGCCGCCCGACTCCTCTGTCACGGATAAATAGGCATCATAAACCGGCTGCGCCTGCATCAGCATGCCGGCTCCGCCTCCGTAGGGATAATCATCCACCTTGCCATGCTTATCCTGCGTATAATCCCGGATATTGACCATATGAAAGGATATCTGCCCCTTCTCCGCGGCCCTGGCCAGAATACTCTGATTCAATCCCTGCTCAACCATCTCCGGAAAAAGCGTCAACACATGGAATTTCATATCATCTCCCGTCCGCCCTCTGAAACAGGCATTTTCCTATACAAGGCCCTCCAATACATGCACCTTCATCTGCTGCGTCTGCATATCCACATCCAACACGCACTGCTTTATGGCGGGCAGCAGCAGTTCCCTGCCGTCCGTCATCCGGATCACATACACATCATTGGCTCCTGTCTGCATCACATCTTCTATCCTGCCGATCTGCTGTTCTTCCTCATCCACTACCGCCATGCCGATCAGGTCTGCAATAAAATATTCATCCCTGCCCAGCTTCACCGCGTTTTCACGGGTCACATACAATCCTGCCTGACGGTACTTCGCCATGTCCTCCAGGGTATCAATTCCCTTAAACTTCAGGATCGCCATCTGTTTAAAGAACTTGACTCCTTCTATCTCCAGCGTGATCTTCTCCCGCCCGTTATCCAGAAGAACCTCCTTCAGCTTTTTAAACCGCTTCACATCATCGGTGGTGGGAAATACTTTTGCCTCTCCCCTCACCCCATGAGTGGATGTAATTATCCCTATCTGTAATACCTCTTCCATAAACAATTCCTTCTCTATTTATAGTTCCGCATATTCCCTGCCAGCACACACAACAGTGATCAATATCTGACCGCTCTGGCGTTCAGATATCGATCAGCGCGCTTTCCGGGAATATGCTGTTTTATAGCAGTAAACAAACATGGCGAAACATACAAAAATGCATGCTCCGCCAGTTTATCTCTGCCTGTCAGCAGCGGATAGTTAGTTCCTTAAGCCAGATACCTAAACGATTTCCACATCCACGAACTTATTTTCCCTGGAAGACGCTGCCTTAACTACAGAACGTATTGCTTTCGCGATTCTGCCCTGCTTACCGATAACCTTGCCCATATCGGATGCTGCCACATGAAGCTCCACCACAACATTTCTGCCCTCTGTCTTCTCTGTCACCACAACCTCTTCCGGATGCTCTACCAGGGCTTTAGCAATCACTTCTACTAATTCCTTCATATTTACCTCTTCCCGCATATCACAGGAGAATCCTGTAATACTGCACTAACATGCCTTACTTTAAGTAGCGAAAAATCGTGATTACTTCTCAATACCCGCGATCTTGAAGAGTTTGCCAACTACCTCTGTCGGCTGAGCGCCATTAGCCAGCCACTTCTTGGCCAGTTCCTCGTTAATCTTGAATGTGCTGGGATCAGTGGAAGGATCATAAGTACCGATCTCCTCAATGAATCTGCCGTCTCTGGGAGAACGGGAATCTGCCACGATGATTCTATAGAAAGGTGCCTTCTTCTGTCCCATTCTTCTCAATCTGATTTTAACTGCCATTTTTCTTTACCTCCGTATAATTCTTTTTTTGTTATTTTTCTATGATAAGTACTTATAGTAAACAACATAACAGATTTCTAATGTCGTTAACTATCAAAGTACAAATCTGCTTCGTTATAATGTGCCGGCCCTAAAAGGGAAATCTGCCGCCTCCCATGCCGGGAAAGCCTCCCATCATGCCGCGCCTTTTGCCGCCGCCAAACTGCTTCATCATCTTCTGGCTCTGTTCAAACTGCTTGATAAAACGGTTCACCACGCTGATATCCACACCGGCTCCTCTGGCAATGCGGTGCTTTCTTCTGGGATTCAGTATCTTCGGATTATGCCTTTCCTCCAGAGTCATGGACAACACGATGGCTTCCATATGCGCCAGCTGCTTCTCATCCACCATGGACTCAATGTCTGCGCCCTTGATACCCATGCCGGGCAGCATGCTCAGGATACTGCTGAGTCCCCCCAGCTTCCGCATCTGCTTCATGCTCTCTAGGTAGTCCTCAAAGTCGAACTTACCCTTCTTCATGCGGCCGGCCATCTCGCGGCCCTTCTCCTCGTCCAGATCCAGATTGGCCTGCGCCTTATCAATCAGGGACAGTACGTCCCCCATGCCCAGAATCCGGCTGGCCATACGGTCGGGATAAAACTGCTCCATATCAGAAAGTTTTTCGCCCATACCCACATACAGAATCGGCTTGCCTGTGACGGCCTTGATGGATAATGCCGCACCGCCTCTGGTATCACCGTCCATCTTGGTCAGCACCACGCCGTCGATGCCTACCTTTTCATCAAACTCTCTGGCCACATTCACGGCGTCCTGTCCGGTCATGGCATCCACCACCAGCAAAGTCTGATGCACCGCTATCTGCTCTTTGATCTCCTGCAGTTCCTGCATCATCTCCTCGTCTACATGGAGACGGCCCGCCGTATCCAGAATCACTACATTATGTCCATTCTTCTCCGCATGGGCAATGGCCTCTCTGGCAATCTCCACCGGCTTGTGGTCACACCCCAGGGAAAAGACGTCCACTTCCTGCTTCTGTCCATTGATCTGCAGCTGTTCGATCGCCGCCGGCCTGTAGATATCACAGGCGACAAGCAGGGATTTTTTGCCCTTCAGCTTAAGTTTTCCTGCAATCTTGGCTGTCGCCGTAGTCTTACCTGCGCCCTGAAGACCTGCCATCATAATGACCGTGATAGCTTTTCCCGGCTGCATGGCAATCTCTGTAGTCTCACTGCCCATCAGGGAGATCATCTCTTCATTGACGATCTTGATCACCATCTGTCCGGGATTCAGGCCGTTCATCACATCCTGCCCGATGGCTCTCTCCTCCACCGCCTTGACAAACTGCTTTACCACCTTGAAGTTGACATCCGCCTCCAGCAGAGCCATCTTCACTTCCTTCAGCGCGCTCCGCACATCCTCCTCGGTAAGACGCCCCTTGCTCCGCAGGTTCTTAAACACATTCTGAAGTTTATCGGTCAGACTTTCAAATGCCATGCTAACCTCCGTTTGTCTTTTTTACAGTTCCTGCTGCAATTCCCTTGCCAGGCAGTGAATCTCCCGCAGTCTGTCCGCGCATTGCTCCGGCTCCTGTGTCAGGTCAATGATTTTCGCCACCTTTTCTCTGGCATTCATAAACTTTTCCACCAGACGCAGCTTGGACTCGTACTCCTGCAGAATCTTGTCACAGCGGCGGATCAGATCATGCACACCCTGTCTGCTTATGCCTCTGTCCTGGGCGATCTCCCCCAGCGACAGATCGTTGCACACGGCGTCCTCATAGACGCTGCGCTGGTGCTCTGTCAGCAATTCCCCATAGAAATCATACAAAAGCGCCTGCTGATATATTTTCTCCATGTGACTTACCTCGTTCCCGCGATGGATGTAAACTCTGCAAGCCTGACGCTCACCTTTGCCATAATACAACAGTTATTATGACCTGTCAAGTATTTTTTCTTTACACCAGAAAAATTTTTACTTTTTGATTTCCGCTTTTCGGTTTGTATGGTATTGTCTTTACATGCTCTCGCTCAGATACATCTGAGCCTGTAACTGATAAAATTCATAAAATTTCCCTTCCTTTTCCAAAAGCATCTGACAGCTTCCCTGTTCTGCAATACGCCCATTTTCAAAATACAATATCCGGCTGCTGAAACGGACACCGGCCAGCCGATGCGTGATAAACACGCAGGACTTCTCCCCTGCCAGCCCGTTAATCTGCCTGTAAAGCTCCATTTCGGCAATGGGATCCAGCGCTGCCGTAGGCTCGTCCAGCACCACACAGACGCTGCCCTTCAGCAATGCCCTTGCAATGGCAAGCTTCTGACTCTCACCTCCTGAAAAATCCACCCCGCTTTTCTCATAGCCTTTTCCCACATACTGCTCTACTCCATCTGGCAGGCTGCCTATTTTTTTATCCAGACCCAGCTCTGCCAGAAGCACTTCCGCCTCCGCCTTGTGATACTCCCCGTCAAACACAAGGTTCTCCCTTATGGTATAGGCAAACAACCGATAATCTTGAAACACAGGCGCAAAAATCTTCCTGTACTCTTCATCCGAATACCTGTCTATATTTACGCCGTTTAGCAGAATTTCACCCTTGGTTGGTCTGTATAGCCCCAGAAGCAGCTTTACAAACGTTGTCTTGCCGGAACCGCTTTCCCCGACGATAGTCATAATTTCCCCCTTGTTGAGGGTCACATTCACAGCCTCCAGCGAATACTTTTCTGCTCTAGGATAACGAAACCAGACATCCTTGAACTCTACACACAACATTTCTCCCGATAGTTCTTTATCTCCGTCAAACCGTTCAGGCAGGCTGCGAAAACGTTCCAGATAGTCCAGGAAAACAACATTCTTTATGATCTGATTCCAGTCTGCTGAAATCTTTTTTACCGCTCCCATAAAAATTACAATAGATGAAACTGCCAGAGAAAAGTAGCCGATCTCAATTCCGCCCTGCATAAAGCGATAAATCAACACTGTATACAATACAAATGTCTGGAGCATCTGCAGGACTGTCTGCAGCGACAGCACTCGTCCACAGTAATACTCCTGGGACTTTTCTTTATCAATTTTTTGTTTCTGATACAGATCAAGCCTGCTTGGGAAAAAGGACCTGGGATAATACAGACGGATATCCTTTGCACAGGCTACATCCCC